>CABXDN010000005.1 GCA_902511005.1 uncultured Candidatus Poseidoniales archaeon
ATCATAGAGTATGTGTTCGCATGTTTATGGTCTCAATGAAACACTATGGTTGGGCTCTAACTTGTGTTGGTGGTGCCGGAGTTTTACTGACTGCTGTAATGGGTTATACGTATGCCCCGATGGTTCAATCGCCTCCATTTCGTTCACCTGAGGCTTATCGAATCCTATTTTGGCACGTTCCTTTTGCTTGGACTTCTTTTATCGCTTTTTGTTTATTATTCATTGGAGCAATTACTTGGTTTTTGAAAAGAAAAGAATGGGGGTGGGTTCTATTCTGTACTGGTGCTGATTTAGGCTTACTTTTTGGCCTAGGCGTAGTTATTTCAGGACCTATATGGGGTTCTGCTGAATGGGGGGTGCCTTGGGACTGGGGCGATTTAAGATTGAATACATTTGGTTTACTAACTGCAGTGACACTCTTTATCGTACTTTCTAGACGTACTCAACCTGACGGTATAGATACTAGAGACACACTTTCTACTATTGGACTATTCGGGTTTGCTTTGGTGCCGATAACTGCAATTGCTACTAGCGTTTATCAGAAGAGGCACCCTTCAGTAGTAATAGCACAATCTGATGAAACAGGACTTGATCCAAAGATGTTACAAGTTCTTATGATAGGTATTCTCTCATTCTGGATACTTATGTTCGGGCTTTCTATATTGACATTTTTAGCATATAAACTTGAATCAGAACTCAATAATCTCCTTCAATTATTAGATGATGAGGTGGTACATTGAACGGTTTTACATCATATGTGATTGCTTACTCAATATTAGGTTCATTGTTGTGTTATTATATTATTCACATTGGGCGTAAGTTAGATGATACTAGAGTTAGAATTAAAGAAGCAAAATGGAGACTTCGGGGCACCGATTCTGAAGAATGATTTATTTTTATATCACGAATGATTCTAATGTAGGATGCTTTCGCGAAGGCTGAGAGATATGTTTCAAGACGCATTTTGTATTGTTTGCGGCGATACTACTACTCTTTCTTCAAATAGGCTATGCGAAGTATGTTTTCGCAAGCGAGTCAATTTATCTAAAATGCCCAAAGTGATTCAACAATTTCGATGCCCAAAGTGTGAGTGCTATGAAATCCGTGGTCGTTGGTCAAAAATGGAACATGAAACCTTAGCAGACTTAAGGATTCGAGATAATCTTGAAGTCGATGATAGAGCAGATGATGTTAATGTTGATTTCGCTCTCCAAGTAATTGACGATAGAACTAACAGAGTTCATTTAGATGTCTCAGGTACGATTGATAATTTCTTTTTTGAAGATAGTTATGAGGTATTAATTCAGACTAGTAATGCAATATGTACTCCTTGTACGAGAAAAGATGGTGCCTACTTTGAAGCGATAGTTCAACTTCGTTCAGCCGGCCGGAAGTTGTCGGAAATTGAGCTTAGAGAATTGAGAGTTACTCTAGATGAAATGCTTGGGGGAATGGAAGCAGATCCTATGTTTTTTATAACTAAGGAAGGTATAGTGACTGGGGGTTGGGATTTACAGCTTGGCTCTAAATCAATGGCAAGATCTTGGGGGAGAATTTTAACAAAGAAATTTGGTGGAACAATAAAAGAAACTTCAACCGTTGTTGGAATGAGGGATGGGATAGAAATTACTAGACTTACTGTTAGTTATCGTAAGCCTGCCTACGCTGTTGGGGATGTTGTTAAGCTGAACAACGATTTGTGGTTAATTGATTCATGGCAGAAAGATGGACCGATAATCCGCCGCTTAAAATTCTTTCAACGCTCTGGAGCAACATGGAGGGATATGGAAAAAGCGAGGATTATTTGTTCAACTTCGGAACAACATATTGTCGATATTATGAATAGAGATAGTTCCGCTGCGGAAGTTATGAGTCCTCAAGATTACACCATGACTACAGTTGCTCTACCATACGATGATGACATTAAATCCACTAAATTACGAATTGGTTACATAGATGATGTATGGTTGGCACTACCAGGGTTTACACCGGAGGATGCGATATGATTCCGAGAGATATGGACGAACTTCTGAAAAATCTAGATCGTCGTGATATGGCAGGATATACTCGTAATTTCATTGATGATTTTGAGCAAGCGATTAATTCTAAGTTAGATATTCCCAAAGATACTGATTGGTCCGGCGTATTATGTTTGGGAATGGGGGGTTCTGGTGCAGGGGGGACGTATCTTTCTGCATTATCAGATCACTCAGGAGGGCTGCCATTTGTCGTTTGGAGAGATTATGGTTTACCTTCTTGGTGGGGGCCTGATTGGTTAATAATTGCAACTTCTTATTCGGGAAATACCGAGGAAACACTTGATGGTGTGAAAGAAGCGTTAGAGTCAGGAGGTACAGTCATTGGGATTTCATCAGGAGGTGAATTAGAAAAAGTCATTACTGAGGATGATGAGTGTATATATTTACAGGTTCCAAGTGGTCAAATGCCACGTTCAGCATTTGGTCATCTATTCGGAACTCAATTAGCGGTTTGTTGGGAAATAGGTATTATTGAAAAGCCTAGTTCCGAAGAAGTTACATCTATGTTAAGCCGTTTACGTACTCTATCTATAGACTCAGACATAAGTGGAGGAAATGGGTTGGTTGTTTCTGTAGCCGAGTCGATGCTCGGTAAGCAAATTGGTATAATCACTCCAACAGTTTTAACTTGCGCTGGTCGACGCTTTTCTAATCAGTTAAATGAGAACTCAGATGTTTTTTCTCGTCCCACAGAATTACCTGAAATGAATCATAATGAGATAGTTGCATGGGCTTCTTCAGAAAGTAATGAACATTCTTTGATATATTTCTCATGTGAAGATATTCATCCTAGAATACGTTCTAGAATGAACTGGATGTTAGAAAATATTGTAAATGATAACTCTTGGATAATTGACTGTGAAGGTGAAAGTTTACTAGAAAGATTACTCTATGCATCTCATATTTCCGATTGGATAAGTATCGCACTAGCATTATTGCGAGGTGTTGATCCTTCTGAAATGAGTTCAATAATTGAACTCAAGTCTCATCTTTCTAAAGTCTAGTATATGGGGCCGAGAACTAATCTTGGATCTGGATATTCAATCAATGCGATTTTTCTGTTTGCTGGGTCTACTACTCCTGGCATATCGTGAGTTTTAGGTTCAATTGTCGAGAGTTGAAAGTGCAGATGCGATTCCCATCCTCCATTTTCATGCTTATCTCCCATCCAGCAAATAACTTCACCCCGAGAAACTTTCTGACCTATCTTCTTCTTAGAGATAGAATTAGAGTCTAAATGCCCATATAATGCCCAAATTGGAACTCCACCAATAATATGTTTTGTAATTATAACATTTCCATAGTCTCCATCTTCTGGATTATATCCAAAATGAGAAATTACTCCATCTTCAAAAGCCATACAGGGAGTTCCCACTGGTGCCCCGATATCTATTCCAATATGTAAGAATCTATTGTCTTTAAACAGATCCGTATTATACATTCCCGGCCTTAATTCATCATATTTTCCTATGTCATACGTCATTTTAGATGGTGTGTAATCTCCTCCAGTAAAGTCTCGCACTTCATAATGTTCCGGTAAATCGACCACGGGGTGGTATCTGCCTGTCTGCCACTGCACCATATGTAGTATCGTAATGTTCGATGATTAATAATCTTCAGAATTAGAATCAGGGAAATTTTTTAATTCTTGAGGCTCAGGTAGGGAACTTTGGAGAGTTCCGCTAACTTGCAAATTTTCTAGTCTCCGTCCTTGCGGTAATATTCTATTTTCATATGATTTCATAGCATCAGTATACGCCTTTCCAGCATTGTCTAAGTTACTTCCTATCTTCATTACATGTCTCATGAATACTTCAGTTCTCTTATACATCTCCCTACTGACATCATATATCTCCTTTGCACCATCTGCTAATGCTTGTTGTTGCCAATAGATTGCCACCGTTCTCAATAAGGCTAACATTGTCACAGGTGTAGCTATTAGCACAGATTTTGATAATGCATATTCATGTAAATCCGGATCAGCGGCGAAGGCGGCAGCTAGTAGGGCTTCACTTGGAACCCACATTACTACGTAGTCAATATCCCCTTCTAGTTTGTCATGATATGATTTTTCTCCTAATTTTCTCGCAGTTTTTCTCATACCCGAGGCGTGTTCAATAATTAATTCTGATTTTTCGTCATCAGATGCATTTTCTATGGCTTCAAAAAACTTCTTTCCTATTGCCTTAGAGTCAACAGGTATAGTTCCTGAGTTAGGTAAACGAATTACAAAATCTGGCCTTGCATCATCAGTAGTTTCTTGTTCAAAGAAATCCACATGCTCCGTCATTCCTGCGATTTCTAATAATCTACGTAACTTGACTTCACCCCAATTTCCTCTCGATTGCGAAGATCCAGTTAGTGCCTCAGTCAAATTGTCGGCTCTTAGTCCGAGTGAACGAGTATTTTGATCCAGATTGTCTAGATGTCTTTTGATCCCTTCATAAGCCCCTATTCGGTTCTTCTCCAAATCTAAATTTGACTTTGCAAGTTTTTCCAATTGCTCTTTAAGAGGAGATACTAAATCATCAACTTCTTTTTTTCTAGCGACTAAGTCTTTTTCTGTTTCTGCTTGGACTTTACCTAATCGTTGTTCGGCAAGATCAAGAAATGCTGCATTGCTATCTTTGGCAACTTCTAGAGCCATTGATTGGAATTCTGCACGCATAGTATCTTTTCCTTCTATGTTGGCTGCAAGTCTTTCTTCAGAACGTATAATCATTGCACTCATTTTTTGCTTAGATAACATCCAGCCTATGATACCTCCAAGAAAAAGTCCCAATGATATGTATGCTAGTCCCGTAATTTCCATAATTTAGAATTAATATCGATAGTACTTTAACTCGTTGTTTGAATCACATTTTCTCTAATCGATAAACAGTTGTTCTTACGTACTTTGCGCTCTTGCGAAGTATATGGTGAGTGGGGGGATGGTAAATTGTGCGATTCTCGGTTCTAGAGGACTTGTAGCACAACGTTATCTTCAAAGAATGGTCAATCACAGTTGGCTAAATCCTGTATCAGTCATTGGTTCTAGTTCTACGGTTGGTTTGAAAATAAGTGAATTACCTTGGTCTCTAGATGAAGCCCGACCAAAATTACCCGATATTGTAGTCAAAGACTTAGTTGATATCGATCAGTTGATTTTCGAATTGAAGGCAGAAAATGTTCAAATTATCTTCTCTGCCATACCCGATGATGTAGCAATTAGGGTAGAAAAGAGATTAGCTAGAGAAGGATTTGTTGTCATTAGTCATGCATTGGCTCATAGAATGGATAGCGATGTTCCACTTGTAATTCCTACCGTTAATTCAGACCATTTAACGATATTAGAATCTCAAAATTATGGTACAGGATACTTAATCTCATGTAGTAACTGTATGGTTGTCCCTGTAGCTTTGACTTTACATCCATTAATTTCTCATTTTGACCTTTTATCTGTGAATATAGTGACGGAACAGTCACTTTCAGGAGGTGGTAGGGGGCTTCTTACTAAAGGTAGAATGGGTATGCCGATAAATTCTGCAATTCCTGGAGAGTCAGAGAGTGTGGTAAGGGAACTGAATAAAATCTTAGGGAAAAAATATGACGGTATTTTCCAAGAAGCTAATCTTGGAAGTAAAGTTTGGTGTTCGCGTGTAAATCGTGAATACGGGCATTTAGCTTCAATAGAGGTCGAATTCGTCAATGAAATAAGTGCGCACGAAGTCATTGAAGCGTGGCAAAAATATTCATGTGAATCTTTCGATCCAAGGCTTCCTTCTTCGACTAACATAATTAATTTTGTAGATGGTAAATTAGATGTTGAGGAACATAGATGGTCTGGCTCTGAATCACGAAACCCTAGTCAAAATCTATCTGTAGCGATGGCGGTTTCTATCGGAGAAATAGAGGTTGCGGGAAAAAAATTAAGATTTAAAGTAGTATCTGATAACACAATCCTTGGAGCAGCAGGTTACGGTGTGCTTTTGGCTGAATTAATTTTAGCAGATGGGATTTTAGATGACTCGAATAATCTGATGAATAGTTCTTTACAGGACATTAATTAGAATTAATTCAAACGTATAAGTAACCTGCGATAGGTTATGAGAATCCGTCATCTTGCCATGATGCTCTCTGATTTAGAGCCACATCCTTGTAATGATGTTAGTTTAGAACAGTATTCTACGGATGGTAATTTGGCGGCTCGTTTACTTTTTGATATATCCGCATTTGGTGATATTAATGATAATTATACAGTAGCAGATTTAGGGGCAGGTAATGGTATATTGGGTATAGCGGCGTTGAAATTAGGAGTTCAACAAGTAATTTTTGTTGAAACCGATATTGAAGCGTGTAATGTTTTAGAGAAGAATTTAATTAAACATAATGCTCTAAATTCTAGTTTAATAGTCAATGAACATATTAGCAGTGATACCTTTTTGAAAAAAGTCGATTTGATAATTTGTAATCCCCCATGGGGTCGACAGAAACAAAAAGCCGATAGGCCTTTTTTAGAAATGATTTTGAAAAATGGTTCAATTACTCATTTACTTCATAGTGCGAGTGCAACCCACATCCGCCCTTTTTTCGAATCTAGAGGGTGGGAGGTGGAGATGTATGGTGAAGCGGATTTTGCACTACCCGTGAAATATTCTCATCATAAAAGACAGAGAGACATGACAAAAGTAGGTTTTTGGCGGCTATGTCCTAACTAAATGTTTGATTCTCAACACCCGTGTTATTCATACGTGGTTAACCGGTCGCAAGTACAATGAATGCTTCAGCAGGCGACTTCGTCACACCGGGAACACCCGTTGCAGTCGATGAAGGATTAACTTTGGGTGATGGTATAATTTCTACTAATTCTGGTTTTCTTGCATCTCTATCAGGTGAGTTAGTTGAAGATAATGGGACAATCTCGGTTCAAATTAAAGGTTCTACAGCTAACATGCCTAAAATCGGTGACATAGTGATAGGTCAAGTAAATCGTCTCAATGCTAAAACTGCTGAAATCAGAATTCTTCATATTGAGAATAAAGATGGTGGAGAGAGGACAATCCCTGCTTTGAAACTATTCGCTGATATTTATGTTACAGACTTTGTCGATCGATACATCCCGTCTGCTGGTGATGCAATGCGTTCAAGAGATATAGTTAGGGCTAAAATAACTCAGTTTGAGCCTATGCTCAAAGCATCAACTCGTGATAATCCTGAATTAGGAGTTTTGCATGCAATATGCCCTCCTTGTGGAGAAATACTACAGAAAAGTGATTCTTTACCTGATTTTAATGTATCATGTCCTAGGTGCGATTATAGAGGATATCGTGTACTTTCTAATGGATTTGGGCATGGATATACTATACCTGAAGGGGCGAATGTTGAATCTCTAAATAGGCCTGGAGAAAGGTGGTCATCTGAGGCTGAGAAAATGCTTGGGCACGATGGAGTTCGTCCATATCTTTCCCCTCTAGCTGATTTTAGAAGAGGTATAAATCATGAAGTTCCAGCATCAGCTGCTAAAATGCGTAACAATAACCGTTCAGGAGGTAATCGTTCTGGGGGTCAACGTAGAGAAATGCATAAAACTACTTGCACAATGTGTTTGAGTTCTACAGAAGTTCCTTTCAAGCCTACTCCAGGGAAACCAATACGATGCCGTGATTGTATGAACAAGGTCAATGATGGCACTGCAACTAAAGAAGAATTATCTGCAGAGCGTGCAGTTTTGAAATCTGCTAGAGCAAAGTCCGCTGAATCATCAGGAGTCAAGTTATTTGTAGGTAGTATCTCTTGGGATGCCAATGAAGATGATTTAAGAAAATTATTTTCTACCTATGGTGAACTAACAGAAGTTCATATCGCTAAAGATCGCGAGACAGGTAAGTCACGAGGTTTTGCTTTCATAAAATTCTCTAGCCTAAAAGATGGTCAAAAAGCAGTTAAGGAATTAGATGGATTTGAATTTCACGGAAGAAAAATTAGTGTTCAAGAATCAAATGAGTCACGCGGTGGCTCTAATGATAGGCGTTCACGCCGCAGAAAATAAGTGAGTTATTAATGTCAGTATTAGATCCCCCTAATAATATGGAGGGGTGGCTTGTAATTGATGGCTATGAAGATGAGCCCGCAGCATTTGGAGTTCCAAACTATCTAGGTTTTCATATTCGTTATATTTGTGGCGTCCTTGAATCTAGAGGTATACCATATACGTATATGACCATAGATCAATGGAGATTAAGATATAAATCTCTTCTTAAGAACAAGAATGATAGGGATAAGCTACGTAGAGATTTATCGAAATTATCGGGCACAGTAGTTCTAGCCGGTTCAATAGTCCCTGGGAAATATGTTCGAGGAACTCCGATTAGTCAGAAAGAATTAGATGAAATTCTCGCAGTATTTCCTAGAGAGCAACCAATATTGTGTGGAGGATGGGCGATTAAAAATTGGCGTTATTCTGGATGGACTCCTTTACGAAGTAATCTTTTCTGTGCAGTTAACGATATTGATGCATCTCTAAATCACTATATTTCAACAGGTATCTGGAAGCACGGTAAAAGAACTAATGAACAATGGTCTTTATGGGCTCAAAAAGGTTCTACTTCTAAGGCAGTGACCACTCATCCTGATCTTTTTACGGAAGATGGACGTACAGGACCTTTAACATATGAAGTTGAACTTTATCAAGGCTGCGTACGATTTAAGAGAGGATGTAAATTTTGTATAGAACCAAAAAAAGGAATCCCACTTTGGAGAAGTGAAGATGATGTGCTGAAAGAAATTTCCGGTGCTATAGATTCTGGTGTAAGAAATATAAGAATTGGAGGTGCAACAGACATCTACACATATCGTGCAGAAGGGGTCAAAGATATGGAATATCCAATTCCTAACCCAGAACCGATTTCTAAGGTCTTATATGGAGCAAGAAATGATGAGAGATTAAACATATTACATGTAGATAATGGGAATCCTTCAATAGTTGCTGAAAATATTGAACCATCTACAGAAATAACCAAATCTATGATTGATACTCTTAGTGATGGCGCTGTATTATCATTTGGATTAGAATCAGCCGACCCTAATGTTCATGAAATGAATTGGTTAAATTGTGATGCCGAACAATTGAAAATTGCAATACGTCATATCAATGATTTTGGTCGTGTTAGGGGGGACAGAGGCCTTCCTAAACTTCTCCCCGGGCTTAACTTTATAGCAGGGCTGAACGGTGAGAATAAACACAGTTATTCATTGAATCTCCAATTATTAAATGATTTACGATCAGAAGGAATGTGGCTAAGACGTATTAACATAAGGCAGGTCGAAGGTCAAGGTTTTCAGGAAATTTCAGACATAGATTTCCACTCATTTAAACAGAAAGTTCGCGAAAATATAGACAAGCCGTTACTCGAAGAAATGTTTCCTATTGGTTCTATATTAAAGGATATCTGGTGGGAAACGCATGACGATCGAATACGCCGTCCCGAGCAAGTCTTGAATCCAATACACCGAGATTCATCGATATACGGTAAGTCGGGAATTACTTTTGGCCGACAAATAGGGGCTTATCCAATTTTGGTTGGGATTCCCTACCATATCCCTCTTGAAACAGAGTCTGATATCTTAGTGACTGGCCATGGTATGAGGAGTATTTCTGGTGTGGAATTAAATCTTGACATCAATTCTGTATCTCAACAACAGCTAGAATCTATACCTGGAATCGGTAAAAAAGGTGCCTGGAGAATCATAAGTTCTCGAGCTAGAGCAAGTCGTAAATCGGATACGCCCTTCATTTCCGTTGAACAGGCTTTCAGTTCTGCTAATCTTGAGATTCCTCCGATTGCTAAAAAAGTATTGAAATGTGATGCATGACTATATCAATCTAGAGCAATAGTGATATTCTCCAGATAGGCGCTAAGGGTGTATGTCCAGTATTATGCCAGTGCAAAAATATCTTACGGCCACGATTTGTTTACTATTTCTAACAGTCCCAATTCTTAATTTCATTGATTCATACGAAGAGATTGATTCGACTGAAAATGAATATTTTTCTATAAGTAAATCAGTATCTGGACTTAATTCACCTGGTTCTGAAAAAGGAAATGTTTTTTCAAATTCAGTTTTTGAAATGAACTCTGATAGTCCTAATTTAGTTCTTGACAACGGGTCAGTAGTTTCTTTCATCAATGGTTCAGCGAATTTCTTTGAAGATAATATAATTTCAATTTCAGGTCAATGTTCTCTTTTAGGTAATTACAGTCTTTACTGCTCCGGCTTGAATAATTATGGTCAACTTGGTTTAGGTAACCAACAATTATTAAGCGGATATGTAGATTTAGGTGATAAAATCCCAGCTGCATTAAGTCAAGGGAATAATCACTTTTGTGCTATTCTTGATGATGGATCTGTATCTTGTTGGGGTAGGAATAATAAGGGGCAATTAGGTGATGGTTCGAATAGTAATCGGAATTCTCCCACTGCAGTTAATCTTGGAGTGAATAAAACAGCAGTATCAATCTCAGCAGGCTTAGATTTCACCTGTGCTTTACTGAATACAGGAGAAGTATCCTGTTGGGGAGATAATTCTTACGGAATATTTGCTGATGGTACCACTACTGATAGTAATACTCCTGTAATAGTCAATCATTCGATTGGTGAAAGTGTAGTGTCAATATCAACGCCAGGATATAGTGTATGCGTAATTTCTTCAAGTGGTTCAATTAGTTGTTGGGGGTATTCATACACTATCTCATCTCTTGGTGGCCAGTTGACTAATGGTTCAATCTCTTTGTCTTTAGATTCTGGCCGTTCAGCAATTTCTATTCAGGGTACTAATTCCCATGCTTGTGCTATACTAGATAATGGTTCGATTAATTGTTGGGGAGTTAATACCTATGGTCAACTTGGAAATGGTGAGTGCTCTTCTGTTATTCCTTCAAGTGGTTGTACGGGTTCTAATACCAATACACCTCAATATGTGGATTTTTCTTCCTCAAATATCTCAGATGATATGATCGCAATTACCTTAGGTTTAGAATCGACTTGTTCTATATCAAATTCATATGATATATTCTGCTGGGGGAATCAGGATGGTCAATTCGATAATACTACGAATTTTTTAATATCTCCTTACTTGATGAATTTTTCAAATGGTCATGAAATTTCTTTTTCAGATCAAGATATGGATGGTGATGGAATAACTAATTTGCTTGATGTACATATGATAGGGGATGACGATGGAGATGGTGTCCCCTCTCCTAATGACCCGTATCCAAATAATCCTGCTCGATGGATGAATTGTGATCTTGGCTCGTGGGGAAGGATCACTTGTAACGAGTCTTCTATTGGACATTATTCATTACCTTCCGCATTATATCAATCTGAATGCCCTCTGGGTGAGTATCAGCACCAAACAGGTAAATCAGTTTGTAGTAAGGCTTCTGCCGGACATTATGTCAATTCATTAGCATCTCCTTCTCAAACAATTTGTCCAGAAGGTTATTATCAACAAGAAATAGGGGCGACATCTTGTGAAATTTCAGACCCTGGTAGTTTTGTATCTACTTCTACTGGTGATTCAGGTGATTCTAACCTTAGTTATAATAATTTGAGTTCTAATAGCGCTAGTTATACTGCTCGCATCAGTTCCTCTTCAGACATGTACGATTACTATATGATTGATATTGATAAATTATATGGGGTATGGATAAATATCGAGTCTTCAAATGCTGAAATCGGTATTTCTTTGTATAGTTCAACTTTCAGTATGATTGATTCTAACAATAGTTCTGGTTTTAGTTCCAAATCAGTCAGTACGAATAGCACTTCTAGTTCATCGTCACGAAGTATATATATTGAGATTGAAAGAATAAATTCCACAGGTCAGTATCATATGAATCTAAGCTATTTCAATACTGAGGATTTCTCAATAATCGGTGATTTGAATAATGTTATTGATGCAGAAATAGGGGTAAATCAAGAGTTATGCCCTGTAGGTACATTCGAGCCAAACTCTGGTAGTGCATCCTGTACAAACGCTGCCCAGGGTTACTTTGTATCTACTTCTGGTGCAACTTCACAGATACCCTGTTCTCCTGGGACTTATCAAGGACTAACCGGTCAATCAGGATGTTTAACGACTTCACTAGGTTACTACACTTCTGCATTTGGTTCTTTTACACAGACTCCTGCATCTCTTGGTTACTATGTCAATACTGTGGGTGCCACTAGTCAACAGTCTTGCCTAGCAGGGACATATCAAAACCAAACTGCTCAAACAACTTGTATAGATACAGATTCGGGATATTATACGTCTGTTTCAGGTTCACCTAATCAAATAGCGTGTACAAATGGTAGTTATCAACCTAATACAGGTCAAACATCTTGTATTCTTGCATCCCCTGGTAATTTTGTTTCTTCTCCCGCATCTACTTATCAGAGTCCATGTACTCCTGGTAATTACCAACCTTATTCTGGACAATCATATTGTATTCAAGCAAGCCAAGGGAACTATTCTTCAGCCCCTCAATCGGTATCTCAAACACCTTGTAGTGTAGGTACATTCCAGCCCTCTACGGGTCAATTCAGATGTATCGAGGCAGCACCTGGACATTATGTCCCTACTAATGGTTCAGCATTTCAAACCGAATGTAGTCTAGGAACTTATCAACCTTCAACATCTAGTTTAAGTTGCTTAGATGCGACTCCAGGTTATTTCGTAGATAATCTAGGTTCACCTTCTCAAACACCATGTACTCCTGGGACATATAATCCAAACGTTGCTTCAACTAACTCTAGTGCGTGCTTAGATGCCGATATCGGATATCATGTACCAAATGAAGGAGAATCATCACAATTGATTTGTTCTCTTGGGACTTACCAGCCTAATAGTGGTGAACCCTCCTGTATTGATGCCGATTCTGGATATTTTGTAGATATGTTTGGAGCGACGAATCAAACTTCCTGCGAACCAGGGAATTATCAGCCTCAAGCAGCTCAATCTAGTTGTTATAATTCCGATCCTGGCTACTATGTTTCATCATTCGCAGCGAATCAACAAATACCATGCTCGATTGGAAGTTATAACCCCTCTTCTTCATCAATAAGTCCTGATTCTTGTATTCTTGCTGATTCCGGTCACTTTGTATCTACAGAAGGTTCCTCGTCTCAGAATATTTGCCTAGAAGGTACTTACCAGCCATCTGAAGGGTCAGATTCTTGTTTAGATGCTCCTGAAGGTACTTTTGTTCTGAATTTAGGTCAATCAAATTATGTTGAATGTCCCCCTGGTACTTATCAGCCTGCAACTAAACAAACGGTTTGTATTTCTACTGAACCTGGATATTTCTCCTCTGATTCAATGTCAATTTCTCAAACTCCTTGTTCACCTGGGACTTACCAGCCATCATATGCACAATCATCTTGTATTGATGCAGATATAGGGTATTATGTATCAGATGAGGCTCAATCTAATCAACAGATAAATCCATATGATTTTTATACCGATTCTCCAGGAAGTACATTCTTGTGGGCATGCCCTACATCTTACATTACTATCATTCAGGGCGCCAGTTCAGTTGGCGATTGCTTGCTAGATTCAGATGCTGATCGGATCATTGATTTAGATGACATAGATGATGACGGAGACGGCCGAATAGATTCAGTAGATGATTGCACTCCAGGTCTTATTAATTGGATTAGCAACTTATCTAGCGATGCAGATGCTGACGGTTGTCAAGATATTGGCGAAGATACTGATGATGATAACGATTTGACGATCGATATACTCGATGCTTTCCCTAAAGATCCCTCTGAAGATACTGATACTGATGCAGATGGTATAGGTGATAATTCAGATACAGATGATGATGGAGATGGGTGGTTAGATTCTATAGAATTGATTTGTGAAACAGATCCTATGTTATCACAATCTATCCCTTTGGACACTGATTCAGATCTTGAATGTGATTTAATAGATACAGATGACGATAATGACAATTATCCAGATAATGGAGATTGGAGACCCCTAGATGGCTCAGAATGGGTAGATACAGATAATGATGGAATAGGGAACAATGCAGATACTGACGATGATGGGGATGGTCTATCAGATATTGATGAGATAAAATATGGCACTAATCCATTATTGGCAGATACTGATAATGATGGCTACATCGATTCAGATGATATTTTCCCTAATGATACATCTGAGTGGGAAGACTCTGATGGTGATGGTAAAGGGGATAATTCAGACTCACACCCTGGCCTCAAATATTTTCAGAATGATTTTCAGTTTGTTCTGAGTATTCTTGTTAGTATCTCAATACTAGTAATAATTGGTTTCTTAGGTGTAATTGGCTTACGAAAAAATAAGTTAGATGAAAGAGACGTCTCTGAAGAAGAAAAACCAACGATTGAAGTTGATTACGACTATGAAGGGATGCCTACAGTGAACGAAATTGAAAATCAAGAATTAACAGATGTTGAATCTAAAGACGAAAAGCCAGTTGTAGAAGAGATGAGAAACACCTCTCACATTGATGCACTTCTTGAAGAATTACCCACTCCGCCTAAGCCACAAAAAATAACTCCTCCTGAGGGGACCCCTGTCAATGAGTATGGTCAGAAAGTTTGGGCTGATGAAACTGGACAGGTTTGGTGTCAAAATTCTGATGATTCAATATTAAGGCACGATGCCGCTACTGGTGGCTGGGTTCAGTATCATAACTATTAGAATTGAATTACGTTAGCTCCCCATGCTAGTCCGCCACCAAATGCTGCAGTAACTACTAAACTTCCTTCTTTTATGAGTCCTTTATCCATTGCTTCATGCATCGCAATTGGTACACTTGCACCCGCAGTATTCCCATATTTATGTAAATTAGTGAATGTTTTTTCCATATCTAGGCCTAATTTTTCCATTCCCTTTTTTATGATATTTATGTTGGCTTGATGAGGGATAATCAGGTCAACCTCATCTATTGTTTTCCCCACCTTTGAAAGAGCATTAGTTACTGCTTGAGGAAAAGCCTCGATTGCGAAGTCCCAAACTGCTCTTCCATCCATATGGAAATACTGTTGTCCTTCTTCAAAATTATCTGAGTTAAATGGAGTTCTTACACCTCCTGATGGTATTTCAATTACTGAAGATCCAGAACCATCTGACATCAACCATGAACCTAATATTCCATCCCCTGATTTCACTTTTGAAAGAACTGCTGCACCCGCTCCGTCTCCGAATAATACGCATGTCGCCCGATCCTTCCAATTTAGGATTCTTGAATATATTTCTGAGCCAACAACAAGAACATTTTCATATCCACTAGTTCCCACAAATCTTGACCCTATATCTAGTGCGTGTACCCACCCTGCACAAACGGCATTTATATCGAAAGCAGCACAATTTACACATCCCAATTTATCTTGAATAATTCCTGCCGTAGATGACAAGGGGACGTCAGGTGAAGAAGTAGCCAAAATCAGTAAATCGATATCTTTAGGGAGTAAATTTGCATTTTTTAGAGCTTGTTTACACGCTTCTACTGCAAGATCCGAAGTGCAAACATCAGGACTTGCAATTCTTCTTTTTTTCATGCCAGTTTTTGTTGTTATCCACTCATCACTCGTATCTACAAATTCCATCCAATCTTCATTACTCATTTCATGTGGGGGGACATATGAACCTAAACCAATTATTCCAACAGATACCATGTTATCATGCGCGGCTAAACAACTATACTTTCAGTCTTACCGCATTTTTTATGATTCAGATGATGTTTAGTTAATTGAAGCATTATTTCCAATAATAGGCCAAACATGAAATCTAAAGAGCCCATCTTAGGTATATGGCATCGTTTGGAGATCATCCACCTCTACCTGAAATTCTCGAAGAATTGCTATTGGATGACTCCGTCTCTACTGTATTCTTGAAGGCTGAATGTAAGCCTAGAGTCAAAAGCGGGCATATAACTTCTTTGAGTCTTAATGAGCTCGAAAGAGAATTGTGGGACAAACCATCTTTAGAAAATCTTTCAGATGATTTGTCATTAATTATTGAGCAAAACTCAGCACGTTCTGATTGTTTTATAGAAATTGAACGTGAGGGTTGCAAAGTTATGCAGATTGGAGATTTGAGAGTTAGTTGTGCCTGGCCTCCATTCTCCGATGCATGGGAAATTACAGTTGTCCGCCCCGTTGCTAATTTACAATTATCTGATTATAAGTTAGACCAAGAATTAATTAATAGAATTTCGAACCACCATAGAGGGATATTTGTCGTAGGTAAACCCGGTTCTGGGAAAACCACTTTTGCTCAAGCAATAGCCTCTTATCTTGACTCAGAAATGGGTGCTATGGTAAAAACTATGGAATCTCCTAGGGATTTACAAGTTCCACAGAGAGTGACACAATATGCACCTTTAGAAGGAGATTTAGAGAAAACAGCTGAAATTATCTTCCTATTAAGACCTGATTTTGTAATATTTGATGAAGTTCGCCGAGCGCGTGATTTCGAAATATTCGGTGATGTGAGATTAGCAGGAGTCGGTCTTTTAGGAGTTACTCATGCTAATAGTGGCCTTCAGGCTATACAGAGGCTAGTTGGTAAAGTAGAACTTGGTCTAATTTCTCAAGTACTAGACACAGTTATTCATATTGAAAAAGGAAAAATAAACCAAGTTCTAGAACTGAAAATGGTAGTTAGAGCACCTACTGGTATGGAATCAGATTTAAGCCGTCCAGTGATTGAAATTAGAGAGTTCCCTTCCAATCGTTTAACTCATGAAATGTTCGCCTTTGGCTCAGAAATTGCTGTTGTTCCTGTAACAGGTTCAGGCGAAGATGGAGGTAGTCCCGCTTGGAATTTGGCTGCAGAAGAACTCAAGAGGGAGGCAACTAGACTAACTGGTATCACTGTGAAACATGCAAAATTCCTCACAGATTCATCTGCTGCTGTTTATGTCGATGATTCTGCAATAGGTTCAATGATTGGTTCAGGAGGGGAAGGTATACGTAGACTTGAACAGGATATTGGTATCAAACTCGACGTTCAATCTGTCCAAGAATTACCTAGAGGATTAAGAAAGAAGCTAGAAAAAAGTAATTATTCAGACGTTGACACTAGTTCTTGGTCGAATAAACCTGGACGGAATTGGGATTCTAAATCTGGTAAAGCAAAGAGAGGAAAAGGTAGAAAGAGCCGTCGTTAATCATGCTTGGTACAAATATTCATTGTTTCTGAGAAAAATCCTATGCTCCATCTTCCTCCTTCTCTTCCTATGCCTGAATCTTTCACTCCACCAAACGGAGTCCTTAAATCTCTATGAAGCCATGTATTTATCCATATCATTCCAGTATGAATTGATTCGGCAACCCTGTTCGCTTTCTCCAAATCCTCGGTCCAAATACTACCCGCCAAGCCATATCTTGTATTGTTTGCAATTTGAATTGCATGTTCATCATTAGTAAATTTATGAATAGTTACGACAGGCCCGAATATTTCTTCAGTTGAACAACGTGATTCTACGCTTAAGTCAGCAATTACTGTAGGAGCTATCCAATTTCCATTTTCAAACTCTTTTGGTAGACATGGATATCCTCCTGTAAGAATTCTCCCCCCCTCTTGTTTAGCAATTCGTATATATTCTTCAATTTTTGATAAGTGTTCAGGAGATATTAATGCCCCCAGTGCTGTATTTTCGTCCGAAGGGTCACCTATTTTCATATTCTCAACTTCTTCAACAAATTTCTGTATGAATTGATCATAAATTCCTTCTTGAACGAGTATTCTACTTCCGCAAAGACAGACTTGTCCTTGATTCAAGAAACCAGATCTAACTACGCCTGTGACCGTTTTTTCTAAATCACAATCGTTAAAAATTATACTTGAATTTTTACCACCTAATTCAAGACTTAATTTCTTAAATGATGCGGCTGCTGATTGTGCAACTATTGATCCCGTAGAAGTTCCTCCTGTGAATGATACCAGATCGATATCATCATGAGATACTAACGGTGATCCTGCGCTTTTTCCGTCTCCATGAATAAGATTAACCACTCCCTTTGGTAAATTAATTTCATCAATTGTTTTCATCAATAAATCTGCAGTCATTGGTGTCAATTCACTTGGTTTACAAATCACCGTGTTCCCCATTCCTATTGCAGGTGCAACTTTCCATGAAAGTAAATATAGAGGTAAATTCCAAGGTGTTATGAGTGCTCCTACTCCTACTGGTTTGTAGATTACTCTATTCGTGGCATCTTCCATTTCAAAATATTCTACTTCTAAATCTCTTATCATGTTTGCAAAAAATCGGAAATTTTTCACTGAACGATAGGCATCAACCTCTCTCGCTAAAGAAATTGGTTTCCCCGTATCTTTACTTTCTAAGTGTGCAATATTTTCATACTTTAATTCCAAACAATCTGCAATCTTATCTAACCAGTCTGCCCTTTGATTATGTGTCAAAGAGGACCAATATGGCAATGCTTCTTTAGCAGATTTAACTGCTTTATCTACATCTCTTTCATTTGATTTTGGCACCTTGCCAATAATTTCTCCAGTAGCGGGTGAATAATCATTCATCCATTCTCCTGAGTCAGATTCTACAAATTTCCCAGAGATATAATTTTCGAGTTTCACTTTATCCCTCCAACCCACCTTCATTAGAAAATGGGCCTTTACGTGTCATACCTGCTGAATACTCATTCCAATCAAGATTGAATCTGTCTTGATCGGGGTCCCATTCGTCCCATGTCACGACTTTTTCTAGATCTTCTTGGTATTTTTCAGGAACAATTCCAGGGACAATAAATGCCTTTTGACGATGCAATGGGTATGGGTTTCTTAATTCAATCCCTAAAACACCCAAAACTGCTCTTGCGATATACCAAGTTGCTTGAGAATTCCATCCATGTGCAATTTTAATTACCACACCTAGGCCTTTTGGCCAGTCTGGATGTTCTATTGACAGTCCGAGTAATCCATCTGCGCCCTCTTTCGCTATTAATTTCCCATTTCCTGCTTTAAGGCATGTTGAATCTAAACGATTGAATCCACCTATTAAATCAGGACTTCTATTCATTGCCTCCCATATCCAGTCCTCATTTTTATTAGTTGCAAGGCCCGCGAACATTACCGCCAGTTCATCGACGGTATTGGATACAGTTGGAAGACCGCAGCCATCTTTAGCAACTCTCAATGGTTCCCAATCTGGCTTATTCATATAAATTCTAAGAACATCTAGGAACATAGGAAACCATGGTGAACTTGGCAATGTATATCCGGCTCTATTCATTCCCATTTTTCGAAGTCCCTTCAACATTGCAGCATGTTCTCCCGAACATGTGTGAAACCATCTTCTTGGTCTTCTAACTTGTCTTCCAAATTGAATTAATGGTACATCTAATGGACATTGCATAAGTCCCCATTCTGATTCAGTTAGAATTGACTGGGCTGCGGCTACGTGCTCAGTGTCGCCATTGTGTGAAGAACATGAAATTGCCTTCTGTTCCCAGTTCAACTCATCATCTAATACCTTAGCAAAAGTTTTCATCATTAATGGCTTCATCATTGATCTTCCATAAACAAGTACATTGCCTCCGAATGAATGTACAATTTCATCTCCATGCGCCCAAGAAACGGCCCCATGGATTGTATTTTCTGAAATATCCATCCTTCTAAAATCAACTAAAGGTTCCCATTCTACCTCTCTTCCTGTAGCTATTCCCTCATGTTTTTCTCCCAATGGATTAGTCGGAAATACAGCTGAACCGGGCCTCCCTGGGGAAACAGATGATGGTCTAATAATTTTTTCACTCATTTATTTTCTCTCCTCAATATTTGGCACTACTTTTTCCATAAAAGCTGTCATGTCCCGTTTGACTCTCTCACTGTCATGATTGAAAAAATCAAACCAACACATCAGCCTATCATCACTATCAAATCGTTGTGAAATCTGTTCCACCACTTCTTCCACGTTTCCAATAACTGCATTATCGCTAGCACGCTCTACCTTTGCAGGATCTATTGTACCTTCCAATGCACTCCAGTATGTTGTAAGAGCCGCTTTTGCCTCTTTTTTAGCAGCAAGGCTTTGTTCTTCTGATGTCAAACCTTCTTCATTATTTATGAATACCATAATTGTACGTGGCATCATACTTCTATTCCATTCCCCTCCATCTTGATGGTAGTATTGCCTCATCCTTTCATGTGTAGCATCAATGACATGAGCCGGAGTTATACTTAGGTTGAAAACTTGTACTGGCCTCCATTTATTAACTTCAATTTGTAATTTAGGATCATGGCTGCCTACAACTAAATTGAGTAATTCGCGCCTCCATTCTTGAGGTATGGTCTTGATTTCCTCGAAATCATATCTGTGAGGTATTTCTATCAATTCAGGTAAATCATTACTATCATTATGTTTCATTGAAGCCAATTGTACCTTCTCCCAGTCTTCATCAGATCTAAAATTATCTCTAGTTAGAATTGTATCTCT
Source organism: uncultured Candidatus Poseidoniales archaeon (assembly GCA_902511005.1). Lineage (GTDB taxonomy): Archaea > Thermoplasmatota > Poseidoniia > Poseidoniales > Thalassarchaeaceae > MGIIb-O2. The sequence goes on from CABXDN010000005.1 coordinate 20,516, forward strand.
AATCATTTCTGATGAAATTACTTCTCCACTTAATAATCTTAGGAATATTTCTGATGCTTCTGTAAATATTTGTCCTCTGAGAGCAGGCCATGCCGCTTCTTCGATTTCATTCCTAGGCACTATCCCATATGGTCTAGCCATGAACTCAAATCTTCCTGCAGAAAATCCTATGTGTAAGCGTCTATTTTCTTCTTCCATCATCCCATGTAGTGCAATAAATGAGCCTACACGTTCTGCTATTGCGATAGGTCCCCCCGAAGCGAGGATGGATAACACCGCACTGCCTACATCCATTCTTTTAGTTCTTGAGAACATTTTTTGTGCGATTTGGAAGAAGTCAGTGCATAATCCTACTTCTCCTGGATAATGCGGAACTACTGGCTTAGTATTTCTTTTTTGTATTTCAGTAGATAAATGGGCTTGTGCAACCCAACCTACTCCAAATCCTAATTCGTCTGCTAACTCTACTTGATCTAAGAAATTAGAGAACATTTCATTTTCAGAAGGGATGTAACCTGTTGTATCAGGTGTTTGTGAGATTGAGAAAAAAATATCAAATTGCACTATATCACACTCATATTGAACGCATTCTTCCGCCATCTACTGCTAGGCTAATTCCTCTCACTGCTCCACTACTCGGGAGACAGAGCCAAGTTACTGCTGCACCAGTTTCTAAAGGGTCAATTAATCTTTGAATAGGTACAGAACTCATCCATTTTTCTTGTACTTGTTCGATTGATTCTCCAGTCTTACTAGAAATAGACCCGGCAAGAGATCCGAGTCTATCTGTATCTGTGAAACCAGGGAGTATATTATTTATTGTTATACAAGGATCTAATTCACGAGATAGTGACTTCGCCCAAGATCCCATTGCGCCTCTAAGTGTATTTGATAATCCGATATTATCTATAGGTTCTCTAACTGATGTAGAAATTACATTTACAATTCTTCCATAACCCTCACTTTTCATTGATGGCATTAGGATACGAGTGATAGTATGAGCCGCATGTAGATGTCTTTTGAAGGGGGCCTCAAAATCATCTATTGTGTTAGATAGAAGAGGTCCTCCAGGAGGTCCACCTGAATTATTAATCAGTATATGTATTGGTTGTTGTTTAATCAGCTCCTTAATTTTAGATTCTAGTAGAGGTATATTTTCTAAATCTAAAGTTAATATGATGTGATTATCACCATGCATTTCTTCAGATAATAGTTCTAATTCATTAGGTGACCTTGCACAGGCTATGACCTGAGCCCCTGATCTCGCTAACATGAGAGCAGTGGCCTTTCCTATCCCTTTTGATGCGCCACAAACAAGTGCGGTTTTCCCCTTTAGAATATTGTCTGCATATGGGAATTTAGTATCGAGTAAGTTTTCCATTTTTCACACCTAGTTTACATAATGAGCGTAAGTTTCATCGTCTAATTTCTGATTTACTACTTCTAAGATTTCATCAGGAGCGTTACGGAAAGTTGGGTGGGGGCTTTCACCTTGAGGCCGACGCATTTGATCCCACTTCCCTTCCTCATAAGCCATCAATGCTTCCTTCATCAAAATTCCCGCTAAAACTAGTGTTTCATAGCATAAGTCTTCATATTTCATACCTCTTTTAACAGCGACTTCTCTCCTTAGCAAAAGATGACCAGTATCTACTCCATTGTCACAGAAATGCGTAGATGAACCAATTGGGATATCATGATATACACTCCAAGCAGGGGATGCTGAACCTCTACATTCCGGCAATAGCCCTGGATGACTATTGATTACTCCGTGTTTTGGATAATCTAATATTTCTCCTCTAATTATTCTCGTCCCACCGAATACGATGAGATCTAAATCTAAGCCAATAAGGTGGGGCATGACTTCAGCAGAATTATGTATCTCGACCTCTATATTTTCAACCTGTATATTTTTTGTCAATAATTCTCTCAATTGTACTTCTATCTCTGGAGCTATCGGATTTCCCTCTATTCTTGTAAGAAATTTTTCTCTTTCTTCATCAGCGACCTTAGAATTTTCTGAAATAATAATACTAGGTATAAATCCCTCTGAAATTAATTGTTTCAGCATCTCTCTGCCATATGGGTGTTCTTTCAGAAGTAAATATGCAAAGGTCGGCTTGCTCATAATTCTCATTTAGCGCAGGGGGTACTGATACCCATTCTTTTCGGTGATGTGTTTTGTAATTATGATCAAAGAATAATTACAAAAATCAAGTATCCCAAACCTATTCCAGCAATTAATGTTACAATCATTGCAGCAAAGAACATTTTGTATAATTTAGAAATCATACCTTTTATTGGAATGCCGAATACATCATCAGAGGCACTAACAATATCAAGAAACATTTTCAACTGTGGTAGCATATTTCTTACATTTCCTTAGGGTGTAACTCTAGTTCTATCTCTGGGGAATAATACAACTTCTCTCACATTCCCCGCACCAGTGAGTACCATTAGTAAACGAGCAACACCTAATCCCCAACCTGCATGAGGCGGGGCACCGTAACGGAATCCGTCTGTATAGAATTTGAATTCATCTGGATTAAGATCCATATCTCTGAGATTTTGTTCGAGCATGTCTACTCTATGTTCTCTTTGACCGCCACTTGTCATTTCATCACGGCCATAATTTAGATCGAAACCTCTACTTAATTGTCCTCCTGTACTACTTTTCTCCTCTTTATTATGGTAAATATAAAATGGTTTCATAGCCATCGGCCATCGAGGTAAGAAATGGAAACCTGGATATTTCGCTGCTATCAAATCACAATGATGGCTTTCTATATCGTCCCCCCATTCTATTCCACCGCCTCCTGCTTTTACAATTTCTATAGCTTCACAATATGAAATTCTTGGGAATGGTAATTGAGGTATTTCTACAGAAATAGTATCTTCTCCTTGACTAGATTTATATTGGTTAATCACATCTATCAAATTCATATCATTTTCTGAAACTGAAGACCAGATATGGTGAATCATGCGTTCTTGAACTCCCATGACATCTTCATCATTCATCCATGCACCTTCAATATCGAATGATATAAATTCATTAAGATGCCGATATGTGTCGTGTTTTTCAGCCCTAAACGCAGGCCCTATCTCAAAAACTCTTTCGAGACCTCCAAGGACCGCTAATTGTTTGTAAAGTTGAGGGGACTGGCTGAGGAAAGCAGGTGTGTCAAAATACATCATTGGGAATAGATTGGTCCCTCCTTCTGAAGCACTAGCGATAATTTTTGGACTATTCATTTCCATAAATCCTTCCTTTATGAGATGTTCTCTACCGTACTGTAATACTTTGCTTCTTAGTTGAAACATGGCATTTACATGTGATCTTCGCAGGTCTAGGTGTCTATTGTCCAATCTGATATCGAGACCGATTTTAACATCATCAATAACTCCCACGGGCAGAGGCGTATCTGCGGTAGCAAGAATTTCACCTGAGGTCACATTAACTTCATACTCAGGTGGAGGCAATGGTTCTCCTTCTGCTACTTTGGGTGGTCTTTTTTGTGCTACTTTACCAGTTACATGAATGGTTGATTCTCGTGTTGCAGACTGGATTAAATCAAAAGTATCAGGGTCCATATTGTCTTTCTTTAGGAATGCTTGAATATGTCCTGTCCCATCTCTCAACATTAAGAAGCAAATAGCCCCTCTACCACGTATAGTTTCAGCGTATCCTGCAATACTTACTTCGCTGTCGACCAATGTCAAGCCATTACTTACAATTTGCCCTATTGTATGTGTTCTATAGGATGTAGGCTCCCACTCGCTACTGTCTCGCATGAATGTTGCGGACGAATACTTGGTTATGAATCAAATCTATTCTTCTTCCTCAGATGCAATTCTCGCCGCTATCATCAAAAATGCAGTATGGCCCATGGGTTGATTCCCTGGCCTCACTCCACCTTTACTCGCTTTACTCCACTTTCGTTCAATTATTTCGCCAGCCCATTCTATCTCTAAACCCGCATTTTCACATGCATTCCAAGATTTTTCCAATTGTGAAGTAGTAGGGCAATAGCAAGCAATTCTCCCTCCGATTCTCAGGGTTGGTATAATCGAATTTACTACAGTCCATGGCTCTGCCATATCTATGATCGCAGCATCAATTTCTCCGCAGATTTGTTTAACTTTTTCTTCTACATCTACAAGATTTCCTACTAATAAGTGCCAATCTGGAAATTCCGGTAAAATTTCTTCTAGCCTATCCATATTCAATTTTCCCACTTGCGCATGCTCGTCACGAATTTCTACTGAGATTAAAGTACCTGTATTACCTAAAACATTGGCTATATGCATTGCCAACCCTGCGGATCCATGCCCACCTTCTAATACGCGACTTCCTACACCAATGCCCATCCAAGAAAGTAGAAATCCTGAATCCTTTATGCCTATAGTTTGGGCACGTCTAAACATATTACGTCGGGCTTCAGGTAAAGCGGCTTGGACTATAGTAAGTGATTTCTGTCCTACTGTAATTCGTTCTCCAATCGAATAACCATCTAATAATTGCGTCGCATCGAATCTCCCTAGGCCTTTGACTTTAATTTCTCCGGGCTTATTTTGTAGTAAATATGCCCTACCATCATCTTCCCTTAGAGCGACCCATTGTGAATCCTTGACTCCAACCATCATTCTCTTCGCGAAGGCTCTATGATTTCAAGTCATTTGATACTAAATAAAACATAAGTTTACGAATATCAGTTAATCATTAAATCGCTAAGGTTATAGTGAACGGTGTAAAGGCTAGTAATGATGTTACGTAGTAAGTTGTCATCTTCTCTTTCTGCGCTGGCATTAGTTTGTTTAATGCTAACAATGTCTCAAGTTGGTTTAATCGGCTCTGAAGATTCAGATTCTAGATTCGACAAGTTAGAAATGGAAGATGCTCCATTATACGCATCAAGCCCTGGTCACACTGTTTTTGGAGAATATGTTGGTGCACATTGGTGTGGTCCATGTATGAGCAGTGCATCTCCATCATTGAACAATCTCAAAACATCAAACCCTGAAGACTTTACTTATGTCTCCTTCTTCCAGGGTTCTGGCACAGGTTGGCCATCTGATTCTATCGGTAGTTCAGGTTCACGCAGAGATCACGTCATGGGAGCATCTAGTGGTTATCCTACATTTTCTTTTGCAGATGAACAGGCGGGTAGTTGTTACAAGGTCGGTGCTGGTGGGACTAATTTCTATGATAATGATTTTTCATCAGGAGGTTGTATGGCTCCTTCGTCATCAGATTTCTCTATGGAATTATCAACCTCTTTGGATTCATCAGGTGAGATTGTAACTACTGACCTTACTGTTACTTACCTAGGTTCTTTACCCACGGTTTCAGTTTATGTTTATGCAGCAGTCACTGAACATTCAGGGGCAGAGAACTATGACGACGGTTACAAACCTCATCATGTTTGGAGATCATGGTTACTAAACACTAATGACAATGGATTCGAACAATTGATTCTATCTCCTGGTAATCCTTCTGAACTTTCTTGGGATAAACCTTTGAGTACAGTCCGAGCAGCAGGTGGAAATACTCAGTATGAGAATTTTTGGCCAGTAATTGCGTTGATGGATGGTCCTCATAGTACATACAACAGTTTCTATGCTGCGGTGGATTTAGATATGGCTCCATTAGTAGATATTGGAATTTCAGATTTCATAATTGAAGGCAATCCTGGTTTCGTTCAAGGAGATAATTTATTATTGCGTTCAACTTTAAGAAATAATGGTGTAGATTCATATTCAGAAGGTGGCAATATCGATATTTATTACTTGAATGGGCCTGAAGAGGAGTACTTAGGTGGTGCAACAATTAGATCAAATCTCGCAACCGGATCAACACAATCAATATCCGTTAATTTTGACACATCTTCTATCGAAATGCAGCCATCGGGGACTTCAGTATTCCGAGCTAGACTCAGTGACTTAGAAGGAGACCGAGTTGCAAGCAATAACTATCTAGATGTTTCAGGTTTACATGATTTGCCCCCAATTCCAAGTAAACCTACAGCAGTTTCGTCTCCAAATGTAAATAGAGGAAGTACTGTACAATTCGAAGTTAGTGCTATTGCTAATGATCTAGTAGATACGATGAATTCTATGTACCCCTCACTACAATATTCTAAATCAAACTCCGGACTATGGGATGATACTTGGTTAGATATACCCGAAATAATTGGAAATGGAGGTAATTCTAGATTTCTTTATACTATTGATACAGAATTAAATTCAGACATAGGGTCTTACGATCTTAGAGTTATGTGGACTGACGCAGGAGGTCAGAGTAGTCAATGGCTTGAATCAAGTGATGCATTTATTTTACAAAATTCAATTCCTGTAATTTACTCAAGTAGTAGCAATGAGTATGCAGGTATGCCCACTGTGAAAGTTGATACCTACGAATCAGTATCTATAATCGGTCTGATCAATGATGCCGAGACTCCTCTACAGATGCTAGAAATTTCTAGTGAAGACCCAGAATTTCTTTCATGGGATCCAACAAATCTCGAAATTAATGTGAGATTCTCACAAGTTGTGCGAGACAGCCATGGTAATCCACTACCTCAAGGAATTTATTTTAATGTAGATGATGGGGATGATGTGAACTCTGGTTTAATTTTATTTAATGTAATCGAGAATGGTGCACCTCGCTGGTCTCCAATTAATACTCAATCATTTAATGAGGGTGGATATGGTAGTATCACTTTCACTAACTATCTTTCAGATACAGATGATGCAGGAAATCCGGTAGCAGTTGCTGGGTTATCATTGTCTTTGTTAGGCATCTCTGATGAGACCCTTGTTGAAGCTAACTTGAACGGCCACTCTTTGTCAGTTGTCGCCCTTGATGATGACCAATACGGGATAGTCGACATAACAGTCAGAGCAAGTGATGGTGTGAAATATTCGGATACAGTTGTAACTTTCCATGTTTTAAATGTTAATGACGCACCAAATATTGATTTAACTGATATCGAAGAAATCACATTACAAACAGGAGATGTTCTAAATGTGCAATTATCAGATAGAATAACCGATGTTGATAATTCTGATGACGAGATATGGACAGTTGTTAGCAATGAAGTTCCTGGTTCTACTCAATGGAATCAAATAACTGGAGTTTTAGTGATGTCTTGGCAAGAACCCGGTTATCAAACAGTTACAGTAACTTCTGAGGACAGATATGGCGATTCTTCGACTGTTTTGATTCTAGTAAATGTAGTCGACGAACTACCATTAGTTTGGAAATTTGGTTCATTGGGTGATCTAACAATTTCTGTAGATACAACTGAGTATTATACTAACCCCTCTGTTGAAATTACAAATATTGGCCACTTAAATCTATCTGAAATCGCAGTATTTTGGAGTATTTGTAACACCGTTACTGGAATTTGTCATACCTCGGGCATATCTCATAATTTAGGGCCATTTATTGTCAACCACATAGGTGGTGAAGGATTAGGGATAGGTGATTATATGACTTTCACCGTTAGAGCCGTCGACGAAGATGGAATGGACAGAGTAACAGAAGAGACTTACAAGATTTATGCTACTTTACCTGAAGTTATAATCGATGAAGAAACTTTAGATAATGTCGGAGGTTCTAGTTCCGAGATGAGTATAATGATGATGTCTGGGATATTGGGTCTAGCATTGCTAGTAGTTTTATCTATGATTATTTCTCTAAATGTCGCAATCAGGAGAAAGAAGAGAATTGCCGATGTTTACAATACATACCCTGAGAAATTATCAGGATTACTACTGCACCAATCAATTACGCCTCCTCTTGCAACTAAGAATATAGCTCCACCACCGCCGCCTATGGTTGCTAAATTACCCCCTGGTGGTTTACCAGATGGTTGGACTATGGAGCAATGGCATTACTACGGGGAAGAGTATCTTCGCCGTCTTAGGTGAGTTTTTTGCAAATGCTTCTATGACGCACCTTCAAGAAGGTCAGACTTACAGGACTAACCCCGAGGGATGCAATTGTCAGACGGTGAGCAAGATTTAGATGACGAAAAAACCCCTCTTGAGAGTTGGGAAGATGGTGCTGCGTTTGGCGTGGCTGTAGAAAAAGACCCGATTTGTAAAACACCAGTTGAAGAATGGATAAAGGAAGTTAAGATTAAGTCAACTGCTGATGTACCTATTCCAAAGAATCTAGTCGATCAAGTAATTGGTCAAGAAGCCGCATCAATAGTTGTTAGGAAAGCAGCGGAGCAAAGAAGGCACGTAATTATGGTCGGCGAACCCGGGACTGGCAAGTCTATGCTAGCACGTTCCATGACTGAATTTCTTCCCAAAGAACAGTTAGAAGATATTCTTGTATATCGCAATCAAGATGATGAAAACGAGCCCAAAGTAAGGACCGTTCCTGCAGGTAGGGGTTCAAGAATAATCTCTGAACGTAAAGCATTGATTAGACAACAAAGAGAAAGAACAAACCGTACATTACTATTTATTGTTTTAATCGTAGGTGCCGCTTTGGTTCTAGCAACGCTCTCAAGTGGTGAAATATTAACCTTAATTTTCGGTTCGTTTTTGCTTATCTTCGGTTACTTTTTCCTTAGAGGCAGGCTTACTGCTGGTGACGAAGGAAATATTCCTAAATTACTAGTTAAACATGAACGAAATGAAGAACCACCATTCATCGATGCAACAGGAACTCTTGCTGGGGCTTTACTTGGAGATGTAAGACACGACCCTTTCCAATCAGGTGCAGATTTAGCGACCCCTGCTCATGAAAGAGTAGAACCGGGTGCAGTTCACAGAGCAAATAAAGGAGTTCTATACATTGATGAAATTCGAATGCTCAGAATGGAAGAACAACAAGCATTGTTAGTTGCGATGCAAGAAAAAGCGTTGTCTATCTCTGGGCGTTCTGAAAGATCATCGGGAGCTCTCACTAAATCTGAACCTGTTCCCACGGATTTCATACTAATTGCAGCAGGTAATCTAGATAGTATACAAAATATGCATCCCGCTCTAAGGAGTAGAATCAGAGGTTATGGTTATGAAGTATATGTGAATACAGATATGCCCGATACTGATAAAAATCGTCGTCGTTTAGTAAGGTTCGTTTCACAAGAAGTTGTAAATGAAAGGAAGAAAACTTCAGGTAAACCTATTCCTCATTTCGATATAGAATCTATCGGGCTAATTCTAAAGGAGGCTCAAAGAAGAAGTGGCCGCCGTGGTCGTTTATCTTTGAGACTGCGTGAATTAGGTGGCTTAGTCAGAATTGCTGGAGATTTAGCCGTGGAAGAAAATGCAGATTTAACAACGGCATCTCATGTAATTCGTGCTAGAGCAATCGCAAAGCCATTAGAACAACAAGTTGCAGATAGATACCTTGAGCGCCAGGCGGATTATTCTATGATTGTCAATAAAGGTCACAGAATTGGAAGAGTTAATGGATTAGCTGTTTTAGGCGCTGATTCCGGACTTTCAGATTATTCAGGCGTAGTATTGCCAGTTGAAGCAATGGTTACTGCAGCACATGGTAGATCAGGTCAAGTAATTGCGACAGGTGGTCTTTCTGATTTAGCAAAGGAATCAGTAACTAACATCAGTGCAGTAGTTAAAAAATTAACAGGAAACGACATAAAAGATTTTGATATCCATGTTCAATTCCCTGGTACGCACAACGTGGATGGAGACAGTGCTTCGATTACTATGGCAACTGCGATAATTAGCGCATTCGAGGGTGTTCCTATTGAGCAGAATCTTGCTATGACTGGTTCACTATCGATAAGAGGGGAAGTTCTTCCAATAGGTGGAGTTTCTGCTAAAATAGAAGCAGCTGCAAAATCAGGAATCGAGACTATCATCATCCCTCGTTCTAACATGCAAGATGTACTCATCGATGAAAAATATGAATCAATGGTTACCGTAATCCCAGTTGACTCTCTAGATGAGGTGCTAAAACATGCTCTTGTTGGTTCGGAAGAGAAAGTATCTCTGGTGGAAAGGTTATCGTTGGTTATCGATACTATTTCTAACAGTGGAGATACTCAACCTTCAGCATAACTCTGTACTCAATACTAAGTATTGTACCTTCACGGTTTGAATGTATGAGATCAGTAGAGGGTGAGAAGTCTCCAATGGGGATTTTATTCCTAGTTGTTTTTATCGATATGTTAGGGTTCACCTTAGTTATTCCATTTCTAACTTATTTCATCCAAGATCTCGCTTCAGCGGAAGGAATTGTAGATATTGGGAGGAGAGATTTGTGGGTAGGTGTGGTAATTTCTTGTTACTCAATTGCACAGTTTATTTTCACACCAATTCTTGGAGCATTAAGTGATAGATATGGTCGTCGACCGATATTAATTTTCGGTTTAATATCCAATTCAATATTTTTCATAGTTTTCGGTCTTTCTGAAAGTATCACTATGGCAATAATTGCTAGATTTTTATCCGGAGCAGGTAATGGTAATATTGCGGTAGCTAGGGCATATATTGGAGACATTAGTGAACCTAATATGATATCTCGTCGTATGGGGATGATTGGAGCCGCCTTTGGCCTCGGTTTCATGATAGGTCCATTTATTGGTGGCATTTTATCCGACCCTGCCACGACTTTAGGTGGCCCTTTTGAGACCTTATTTTGGGTAGAACATCCCTATTTATTGCCATGTATATTCTCCAGTATCCTTTCATTAATTTCTCTTTCATTAGCTATAACTAGGCTGCCTGAGAGTCTTCCGGTGGAATCTAGAACTATTTCTACAGGTACACCTTTAACAAAGTTCAGTGAAATTTTCACTAATATTCTCAAAGTTATGAAACTTCCTAATATATCCACTTTAATTCTGGCCAATTTTCTCTTTATGGTTGGTTTTAGTATGATGCATGGCACATTTATTTTGTTTACTGCGATGGAAATTGAAAACGGTGGTTTAGGATTTGATGAGATGCAAAACGGATGGATATTCGCCTTTATTGGCCTATTAGGGGTCATTGTTCAAGGAGGACTTATTGGTAAATTAACAGATAGATTCAACATGAAAGGTTTGATGATATGCGGGACTTTTCTATCGGGTTTAGGGATTGCTAGTTTGCCTTATGTCCCATCCAATATTAGCTGGCTTGTATTCGTTAGTTCAGCAGCATTGGCCATAGGTAATGCGTTATTCTCCCCTACACAATCTTCATTGTTAACCTTCGAAAGTAATAATGCTGGTTATGAATTAGGGACGGTTATGGGCGCCCAAGAGGGGTACGGAGCGTTGGCTAGAATTATTGGGCCTCTTCTTGCTGCTTATATTTGGTCTCTAACAGTCGAAGGAGTTGGTTTATGGACTTACCATACTTGCTTTATAGTGGCGGGTTTTGTTTTTCTATTGGCATTATTGCTTCAATTAAAGATTAAGTTTAGTACAGATTCTCAAGGTAATGCATTAGGTGAGTAGCAAATATGGAAATCATAATTCCTGCAGTTATTGCACATGGTGGTGCTGGTCCGGGACCAAATCGTCAAGAGAATCTAGAGGTAGCGGTACAAAAAGCAGCTAACATTCTCAAATCAGGTGGAAATGCCCTTGAGGCTGCAGTGGAAGCGTGTGTAATTTTAGAAGATGATCCTGTTTTTAATGCGGGTACAGGCAGTGTTATCCGTACTGATGGATCAGTTTTAACAGATGCATCAATACAGATAGGAGATGGTAGAGTAGGTTTCGTAATAGCAATGGAAGATACACCAAATCCCATTAGAGTTGCAGCTGATTTACTTGATGAGGAAATAAATGGATTAACTTCTGAAGGCGCTAGAATATGGGCCGACAATAGAGGTCATCAGAGATCTAAAGTCGCTGGCAGGTCACCCGAGGGGCAGATAGGCGATATTAACACTGAAATTATGGGGGATACAGTAGGGGTTATTGCTAGAGACAGTAGTGGCATGATTGTCGTCGCTACAAGCACGGGAGGGTGTAGTTTCCGTCCCCCTGGTAGAGTTGGCGATGTCCCTCTTCCAGGTTCAGGTTTTTGGGCTGAAGATTGTTTAGCAGTTGCAGCAACAGGTATTGGAGAAGCAATTACTAGGGCGCTTTTGAGTAATAAAGTATATGAGCGTATAAAAAATGAAGAAGTATCTTTAGAAGATTCTATGGAATGGGGTATTCGGACTTTGATATCTCCTGAGCATTCTGTCGGACTAATTGCTTTAGGGTCAACCGGAGCCGGTATTGGCGTAGCTAATACGGATATGCCATGGGCTACATGGGAAGCTGAATCTAATGGTTAAATTTACTTTGATTCGGGGATGCGCTTAAGGACATGAGTTTTGCCGACAGTTCAGTGATAGCATGTCTGACATCGAATCTCGCATCCAACAGATTGCATCTGTACTAGGTCAACTTGACGATTCCCAAGTTCCCCGAAATATTCGTTCTTCTGCTAAAGAAGTCGTAGACAAATGGTTATTGAATAAAGATAAACAGATGGATTTGAGACTTGGAATGACAGCGTCAACTCTTGATGATATATTCAATGATGCGAATTTACCTCTTTATTTTGGCCCCTTATGTCTGCAGATACAAACTGCTCTGGAGACACTTCTAACAGAAGTGCGCCGTAGTAAATAATTATCAAAGTTATAATTTAACTTTAATCAAAGTTAATTATTAGGTAAAAAGAATGTTGATAATGTGTAATTTACTCGAATTAAATCAAGTACTTCGGCGTTCTACTGCCTTCAATCTTAGATTGGTGTATTTACACTTTCGGCAGCAACGAGGTTTTGATCCACGGTGTGTTGCCGAGCACTTCATGCATATCCACTTCTTGAGAAGACGAGCCTCTGCTACACTGTGACGTTGAGCCATATAGTCAAGCCGAACTGCCTACCCTTGATAATCGCTTTGCTGAGTATTTCATCTATATATTGGTATTATTTTCAAGATTTCTAGACCGAACTATTCATTCGCCTTCGGCTCAGCCGAACCTAATGTGCCAGCGAATATTGTACTAGGTGCCCAATGGGGAGATGAAGGAAAAGGTAAGGCAATTGACCAATTAGCACCCAATTCGACGTGGGCAGTTCGCTTCCAAGGAGGCAATAATGCTGGCCATACTATTGTTTTAGGGGATACTACCCTTAAACTGCATCAAATTCCTTCGGGTGTCACTTCTATGGATTGTAATTTAGTTCTTGGTGACGGTATGGTGATTGACCCCTGGGTTCTCGAAGAAGAACTAGAAAGATGGTTCTCACTCACTAAAGAAAGGCCCGAAGGGAAGAGGCTGTTTATCAGTGAGAGAGCATCTGTAATTTTACCATTCCACAGGTTGTATGACTCTGCTGATAAGATAGTTGGCACCACAGGTAGAGGAATAGGTCCTGCTTACAGAGATAGAATCGAAAGAGTAGGTATCCGTTTCTGTGATATTACTGGAATCATTCCTGATGATGAGAAGCTCTCTGCTATTGCTATTCGGATGAATAAACAATTAGATTCAGTAGGTGTTTCTGAAAAGATAGATCCAGAATCTCTCAAATCAGATTTACAATGGATACTCGATAGGTATCCTGATACAATTAGGCCTACTGGCCTAATGGTAGATTTTGCTTTACAAAATGGCGAACAAATACTACTCGAAGGCGCTCAAGGTGCTATGTTAGACATTGATCAAGGGACGTATCCATTCGTCACCTCTTCTGTAACCAGTCGCGCAAATGCCACACATGGTGCAGGAATTCATCCAGGACATGTAGAACAGTGTTTTGGAATTACTAAAGCATATACTACCAGGGTGGGTAATGGCCCATTCCCCTCTGAATTATCTCTTGATGGAGGTCCAGGACAACATATGGCACAAGTAGGTCATGAATACGGAACAACTACTGGTCGCCCTCGTAGGACTGGTTGGTTAGATATGGTTGCATTACGAGATGCTCACAGATTCAACGGATACACCGGCCTCGTAGTGACGAAACTCGATGTTCTTGGAGGTTTAGATGAAATTAAAATATGCATAGGTTATGACTTCGATGGAAAAGTAATCAAATATTTCCCTACAACATCTGATGAAGTTGCTCGATGTAAACCCATTTACGAGACTCATGAAGGATTCCCAGCACTCTCTGATGAGGAATGGATTTCTATGGCAGATATCTCCCGTTCAGAGGGCACAGGATATGCAGCCATGCCTGAAAAAGTTCGACATATTGTGGAAAGAATTGAACATTTATCTGGAATTCCTGTTGTTAGTGTTGGTGTTGGACCTGATAGGAAGGCCTCAATCGCCAAGGTAAATGGACCCTTTGATGTACCTTCCGAAGAGGTAACGTTCTAATCCAAAGTTCATTTCCGAATACTCATGGGATTCAAATCCAGAGCTAAAAAGAAGCAAAAAGAAGCTTCAGACGCAAAAGGTCCTTCTGTAAAAGTCAAAGAAGAATATTCCGGAGAAGTTCGTTGTGACGTTGCTGATTGTGATAATTGGGCGGATAAGAAAATAGGCGGAAGGAAGCTTGCTTTTGATAGAGCAGCAGATGTTTGGGGTGAAGATGGGCTTCAAGGAAGTTCACGTAGAGTAACTGTTTGTAAGTCATGTTACAAGGAATGGAAAAAGGCAAAGAAAGATGACCCTAATGAATGGGGTTGAATTAACACCCAGTTTTTCTATTAGTAATGATAAAATGCATTATGCAATAGCATCGCAATATGAACCATCCTGTTAATGAACCTATTCTTGGATACTCACCTGGTAGTCAGGAGAGAATTGATATTCAGAATGAACTCGACAGACAGATGAATGAGGTCTTAGAAATCCCCTGTATTGTTAATGGTAAAGAAATATTTACCGGCGTAACTACTACTCAAGTAATACCTCACAACCACGGTCATATCATTGCTAAAGTTCATTTAGCGGGTAAAGCAGAAATGGAAGAGGCGTGTGAAGCGGCAGTTAATGCTCAAAAGTCTTGGATAGATATAGGTTTAGAGAGAAGATGTGAAATTTTTGAAAGATCTGCTGACTTATTGGCAGGTGAATGGCGCATGAAGGTGAATGCATCTACTATGCTTAATCAATCGAAAACAGTATTTCAAGCAGAGATTGATGCGGCTTGTGAATTAATTGATTTCTGGCGCTTTAACTGCCATTATGCGCGTGGATTTCATGATGATTTCCAGCCTTTAGTATCTCCAGAAGGTGTTATTAATTCAACTGAGATCAGGCCTTTGGAAGGTTTTGTTCTTTCAATTACTCCATTTAATTTCACAAGCATTGCTGCTAATCTACCCAGTGCTCCAGCAATAGTCGGATGTACCTCTATTTGGAAACCAAGTCGTAATTCGTATTACTCGAATTATATTTTGATGCAATTAATGATGGAAGCAGGATTACCAGATGGTGTAATAAATTTCCTCCCTGGTTCTGGTGCAGAAATTACAGAAGTTGCTTTATCTAATCCTGATTTTGCGGGATTACATTTTACAGGATCGACAGCAACTTTCCAAGGACTGTGGCAAGAAATAGGTCTTGCTTTACCCAATCTTCGCTCTTATCCTCGAATTGTTGGCGAAACTGGAGGGAAAGATTTCGTAGTCGCCCATCCTAATTGTGATCATAGAGGATTATTAGTTGCTTTACTTAGAGGTTCATTCGAATATCAAGGTCAGAAATGTTCTGCTGCAAGCCGAGCTTACGTCCCCGAATCCGTTTGGAATTCGATTTCCAGTGATTTATGTGCTGAAATTAGAAAAATCAAGATGGGTGACGCTCGGGATTTCACAAATTTCATGACTGCCGTGATAGATAAAAGATCATTCGATAAGATAACAGGATATATTGACAGAGCTAAGAAAGACGAATCCTGTGATGTGATTGTCGGTGGCAATTATGAGGATTCAGTAGGGTGGTTTATTGAACCAACAATTATAGTGACATCTAATCCTAAATCAGAGACAATGGTAGATGAGATATTCGGCCCCGTTCTAACCGTCTATGTATATGAGGACAATATGTTTGATGAAGTACTAACATTGTGTGATGAATCATCTCCATACGCACTTACAGGGTCAATCTTTGCTAATGATGAATCTGATGTACAGAAAGCATTCAATGCGCTTAGATTTACGGCAGGTAATTTCTATATTAATGACAAGCCAACAGGAGCCGTAGTCGCTCAACAACCGTTTGGTGGCGCTAGAGCGAGTGGTACCAATGACAAAGCCGGTGGGCCGTTGAACTTGTTAAGATGGATAAGTCCCCGTTCAATTAAGAGAACATTAGAGACTCCACAAGATTGGGATTATCAATTCATGCAACCTGATAACTAAGGGAATATATTCAATAGCCTAATCTCAGTCCTTAATAGTGGGGAGCTTTTTGCTGAGAGGTTACGAAAGTAACGACCCTTTGACCTGATCTGGTTAATGCCAGCGGAGGAATTGAAAATGGAAATAACACCGATAATCGCTTATGGATTGATGCTTGCAACGCTTGGTTTTTTTGGATATGTAGGATATCAAGCAGCGAATGAAAAAGAAGTCAATGTGGATGAATATCTTTCAGCCCGTGGTTCACAAAATTGGCTCAGAATTGGTCTGAGCTTGTTCGCTTCAGGTATGGGGATATGGATACTTTTCGGGCCTTCTGAAGTTGGCTATTATGGAGGTTTTTGGGACGTAGTAGGATATGCTGTTTCAGCAGCTACTCCATTTCTACTGTTAGCTTATGTTGGACCAATAATTCGTTCTAGATTACCTTCTGGAGTTACTCTTGCAGATTATGTTAGGATGCGATTGGGGCGAGAAATGCAGATCTATGTCGGATTAATTTCATTTCTTTACATGTTCACATTCCTATTTGCTGAATTTACAGCTATCGGTAAATCAATGGAAATTCTTTCGGGTACTAATTCTCTGATTCCAATGGTACTGGTTGGAATTGTGACTGCTGGATACGTTTCTCGAGGTGGTCTTCCGGCTTCATTAGCTACTGACAGGATTCAAGCATGGACAATAGTCTTCCTCGTCGTTACTCTATTACTGGTTTTATTTGGAGGGGATATTGATGGATTGATTACGGATTCAAAGGCATATAATCCTGAAGACTCTTGGAGTATAGGTTCAATGTCATATATGGACTCTTTCAAATCAGGTTTGGCTTTGGTAGTTGCAATTACTGCTGCAGAGATGTTTTCTCAGGGGAACTGGCAACGTGCATGGGCATCTGAATCAGATGAGGCTCTAACTAAGGGCGCTTGGTTGGCTGCTGCAATGGTTCTGCCATTGGTTTTTGTAATGGGTGTACTCGGAACTGTAGTTGCTGGTAGAGGATATGTAGAAGACCCATCTGCAGCATTTTTCTATCTGATTGATGATGCAGGAGTACTCTTTATTGCTTCATTTATTGTACTTGCGATTGCACTTGTTTGTTCAAGTGTCGATACTTTACAAAATGCCATCGTAGCCACAATTTCTAGAGATTTAAGTGACAGTCAGTTAGGCGTTAAAGAAGCACGTCTAATTTCTGTAGGGATGATACCTATTGCGATATATTTGGCCACCGGTCCTACTATTTTTAATTTTGAATTAAATGCTTTGGGAGTATTTGAGATATTCCTTTTTGCTGACTTATTAGCTGCTGCAACAGTGGCTCCAGTGCTACTTACTTTATGGGGTCGAATCTCATCTAAAGGTGCATTACTTGGTGCTATTGGTGGTTTATTTTCGGTTGTAGCTTATGGGGCATTTGATGAGAATTTAGGTGCAGGAATTGATTATCTATTGTCTCCAACTAATGAGTTTGGTTTAGCAAATTTAGAAGTTTTCCTTAGTGCATTACTTGGCTCAATAATCATTACAATCATCATGTCAATTTTATTGCCTGATGAAGATAATAATCTCATAAACTGACAATGTTAACTTCATATGCTTCACCTAATCTGTCTTAGACATGGAAAATGATTCCATCATATCAAAATTGACAATGCCTTGGAAAAGATTCTGGGGTGGTTCTTGGGGGCGAAGAGAAATTCTTAATGGTAACTGGTTTCCTCTTGAAGTGTTTGTTTTTGGATTAATTTTCATTGCAGTTCCATACTTTGGTTCCAATAATATTGCACATTTTTATCTTGAAGATGCCTTTTCAGTATTCCCCGAGATTTCCTATGATCGTTCTGTTCCTGTAATTAATTGGATGATAATTCCTTATGCTGCTTTGTACCTATTTTATCCTGCAACTTTGATATTAGCTCCAAAGAATGACAAAGGTCGTTTGGAATTAATATCAGCAATGCAAATGCTAATTCTAGCCACCCTATTTTGTGTAATGTTCTTCTTATTATTTCCAGCAGAAGTTGACATGAGGAATCAAATTGATTGGGATTCAATGAATGGTCTAGAGACAATTCTCTTTGAGTTTATACATACTTCTGACAAGCCTTGGAATGCGTGGCCAAGTCTTCATATTGTTCATTCATATTGCCTTGCAAGAATGATTACTCATTGGTTAAATCACAACTATTCAGAAACTAAATGGGCGAAACCATTCATGATACTATTGTGGGTTGAATGGACACTACTATGCATTAGTATACTCACAACCAAACAGCACTATATGTTCGATTTGTTTTCTGGTATGTTTGTAGGGTATTTCGCTTGGAGATTTTTCCAACCTACACTCGATAAAATACGATCTAGTGATGTCGATCCAATATTGGAAGAAATCGGTTGGTCTAACTAATTGTAAACTATTGGTAAGAATGCATTAGCTGCATCTTCACAAGAGTTAGCAACATCATCAAGTCTCTGCAATACTCTGTACATATGTACCGCTGCAAGAGGGTCATCTGCTCCTTCTCTAAATACGAACCCTGCCGCACGACTTTCAACTAAGTCTGCCTCATGTTCTGCAAGATTTACTTGATGAATTAATTCTCTTAACTCAGTTCTTCCCTTCTTGGTGTATCCAGAAAGTGTTAGATCTCTCAGGTGCAAGACTGTATCTTCGTAAACTGCTGCAGTTTTTTGTACAGCCTCAGCCATCTCGATTACCATTTCCCTCGCCTCTTCATTTTTGTAAAGTTCTCTGAAAGACAGTTGTTCTGCAACATTTTGTGCATAATCTGCTATCCTATCTTGTCTTCCGAGCATGTATAGAAACTCATCACTATCGATTAATAGTTTCCAGCCTTTACTACCAACCTTCTCTCTTAAAGCATTCTTGATATCATCAGCTCTTAACTCAGCCTCAATTGTCGCATTTATTTCTTCAGACGCGTCTTCTCCTTTTGCGCTCTTTTTCACAGCACTTAACATGTGCTCGACAGTTTCCTCTACTGCCTCAGCATGAGTGTGGAATAATTCGAAAACTGTAGGATCATATTTTCCACCGTCTGCACCAGCATCTGCTAATGCATCTTCTACAAATATTTCATCGCCACTAGTTTTCCACATAACATATCCTACTAATAAGAATGAGATAGGAAGTACTACAATCAATTTCAATGGATCTGAGCCCATGGCAACATAGAGTGTTACTGAACCAAAACCTGCTGCTGGGAGACTTGCTACCCATGAAGCAGCAATTTTACTGAAGACTTTGAAATCGACATTTTTTGCACCTCCTGCTAATCCTACACCAACTACTGAACCGACTAAAGTATGAGTGGTAGATACTGGTACAGCCAAAAATGGCATAGAGAAAATCAGGATTGTTGTAGCGGCACCAAATTCTGCTGCGAATCCTCTTGTAGGTGTTATATCTGTAATTTTAGTACCAATTGTTTCCATTACTCTCCATCCCCATGTAACTACACCAACTGCAATTCCAACAGAACCTAAGAGTACTAACCACAATGGGACGTCAACTTGATCTGCCAAACCGCCGCCACTAGAAAGAATATCATATACTGCAGCCATCGGCCCTATTGCATTCGATCTATCATTTGCTCCATGAGCGAATGCAACATAAGCAGCAGTGATAATCTGCAACCAAACGAATATTTTCTCTACGCCCTGGAAACCCTCTCCTTGTTTCTTGAAGTCGTAATTCCTTAATACCGACCAAAGTATTAATGATGCTATACAACCAATTGCGAATGAAACCATTAACGAATTAATCGGGAACCAAGCATTTTCAGACATCGGATTAAAAACACCATCTGCCTCTTTGTAAGGTAACCAATCGTTTTTATCTGCTATCCATCCATTGGAATCTGCTTTAGATATGAATCCTTTCAAAGCTTTGAACTGTAATGCAAGTCCTAATGTGAAAAATGTTGGCAGTGCAAGTATTGGTGCCAACCATCTTGATCTTGCAATAGGATCTTTCGCTTCTAATATTGTTGAACGCACTATGAAGAATGAGAAAAATGCTAGTATTCCTCCCATCAGTGGGCTTGCTACCCATGAAATTACTACTTTTCTAACAACTTCCCAATCTATTAGTGATGCGTCATGTTGAACTTCTAAAACTAATCCTACACCTACTATTCCTCCTATTATTGAGTGGGTGGTTGAAACAGGCAATCCAAAACGTGTCGCTATAGTCAACCAAACTGCTGCAGCCATCATTGCAGCGATAAATCCAAACATCAAATCATTAGCAAAAGCATCGGTGACAAGATTTTCATCAGCGAGATTAATATTCAGAATTCCTTTTCTTACAGTATCTGTGACCGCGTCTCCTGCAAAGAATGCACCACAAAATTCGAACACTGCTGCTATAATTACTGCTTGTTTTAATGTGAGTGCACGAGAACCTACTGAGGTGCCCATTGCATTAGCAACATCATTCGCTCCAATGTTCCATGACATATAGGCGCATACTGCGATAGCAAGCATTAGAACTACAATCATAATTGGTTCCATGTCCTAATCTAATCCACTTCAGTTTATGAATTTTGAAATATAGAAACTATATAGTTTTCTTAAAAACGCTGTACTGAGATTTATATATAATTATATATCTTAGGTTATCTTCGGCCCAACATGAACTCTGAGAGTGGGGCTAAGTCAGAAGTTAGAAAGATACAGTTAACAGGTGGCTCGACCTACATAGTCAGTCTACCAAAAAGTTGGGTAACTCAACATGGTTTAGGTGCTAGAGATGAAGTAAGAATCGAATGGCGTCCTTCAGGTACATTGAGAGTAATAGCAGATGCATCTTCAGTAGTTAAACAAAGAGAAGTAAGGATAAATTGTAACGAAATACCTGATCATATGATATTCGATCATTTAGTTGCGTCTTACTTGTCGGGGGCTCATCGAATAATTATCTCATCGAATATGGAATTTTCCCGCTTTCAGAGGAAAATATTTCGTGATTTTGTTAAATCAACAAGAGGTCTTGAAATAACTAACGATCATAATCGAGAAATTGAAATGATAAGTTTACTTAATCCTTCTGAAATGCCGCTATTTTCAAGTATAAATCGCATGTATCTATTGATATCTCGGCAAATAAGAGACTTTTCTGAAGTTCTTATGGGCGGTGACCCTGATATTCTTGAAGAATCTTCTGAGTTAGAGAATGAAGTAGATGCTTTACGATTACTTCTTGAAAGGCAGGCTGGTCAGATTTTAGAATCTGCAAGTATTGAAGACTCTTTGGGGACTTCAAGGTGGGAAGCTGCAGAATTGTGTAAATTAGTTAGGACATTGGAAAGAATGGGAGATCATAGTTTTGCTTTATGCGACTTAGCGAAATCATACAAAGCCCCTAATCTAATTAATATGGATTCACTTCCAATATCTATAATTCCAATCTGGCATAATTCAATAAAATTATTAGTATCCAATTTGAAAAATAGAAATTTTTCTGAAATTCATGATGCTAAATTCAAATTAATTACTGCTCAAAAAGATTTAATTCAATATGAAGAGGCACTAAGGGCTAGTGATGTCGATATTTCTGATGCTTTATTTTTAGATCGAGTTTCAGAATCGTTGAGGAGAATTTGTGCTTATTCAATAAACATGGCTGAAATATTAATGAATATACAAACACATAGAGATTCTATAGAAGTATATACTTAGTTTTACGAGTCAGTTCATTTCAGAATTATTCAGTTAATTCTCCTCGTACAAATTTAATGTATCTCTGTTCTTCATTTTCTTCAAATGGGTGTTCTCCGATATTTTGTTGATATGCAATGCCTATCCATGAGCCATCTTCACTAATCACGGTCTCAAAGAAATCATGTAAAGCGTGAACGTCTGAATTTGCTTCCTCATATGCTGTGACAATATGAAGTGGCTCAGGATCTGCGATAGTGAATTCCCATTGGTCTCCTTCTTGTGGTTCATTCAATGCTCCAGCATAAAGATACCATTCTTCTCCTTCAACATAGTCTCCATCTAAATCTCCATCCTCAAAATCTAAGCCATAGAATGCTAAAGTAACTATATTTTCATCACTAATGCTTACAAATGGATACATCTGAATGCCATTGATATGAGATACATTCCAAGTAGACCAATTAACTCCATAATCATATGATAAAGCGATTCTTAATTCCCAAGCTCCGATGCTTCCATTAGGACAGTCTGCCCAAACTACTGCTACAGTCCCTTTTTCATTTGTATTTACTACAGGATAACCCTCTGGACAATTTCCTTCCCTTGGACCTACCTCAATAGGTGCTTGCCAAGTTCCATCGGTAAGCCCAGTCCCTCTTCCATAGTCATCACTAATTCTCACAACAACCTCTCCACTGTTTGTATCTGCATCTTCTTGAGCGATATAGACATAAGATCCATGTCTTTGACTTGCAATTGTACTCCATCCTCCAGGCACAGCATAGCATTGACTAAATGTCAAACCACCATCTTCAGAATGGTAATACCAATATCTACCGACGTCTCCTGTACATTCAGGTGGAGACGCCCCTGAGTTACCTAGGTAATGGATAATTCCATCTCCCTGTGCAGCAACCCATGGTCTATCATCTGCAGCCATTGTATTCATTCTTTGACATAATCCCGTATCATAGGATGTGCCATTATTTGAAAGAGTATGCCACCAATTATCTTCCAAAGTCGTATCTAGATAGTACACAGTATCCTGTGCATCTACTGAAATATCTCCCTCGTCTCCTAGACATTCTGAACCACCGGAAAAGTAATTCGCTGTAAATGAATTACCAGGAGTAGAACCAAAATTTTCTCCATGACCCCATGTGGTGCCGTTATCATAAGATGCCCAAAACCAAGAAGCCCAGTAATCCCAACTAGTTTCTGCCCCATCTTGACATGCATACCAGGGCCCAGGTTCTCCTCCTAATACTGGGAAAAATGGATTACTTTCCCCACCCCATCGTAAATCTTTGTGTGCCGTTATGAACATATTTCCATTACTTGTTATAGAAATACTGGGCTCATATCCTATTCCAAATTCGGGAAGATCTTGTCCATTTGACTCGTCCACACATTCGGGATGTCTCGGCAAATACTGGCTTTCACTCCACGTGATAGAAATCGAACTCGAATCCTCCACACTATTTCCTTCAGGGTTTTCATTACCATTCAATACAAAAAAATGCATAGAAGCAGCTACAAGTATTACCACTAATAATATCGAATTAATTGACAAAATTAATTTATCTTTATCCATCTTTTTTCTATTGATATATATGATTGGATCAGAATCAATAGATGAGTTTTCTTCTGACTCCATAATACTACGAATAGTATCTATGCTTTGAGTGTCACCTATTGGCATAGTAAATTATTATCTTATAATCGTCGATACTAATTCGGTTTGTGTCAAGTAAATTAATAGCCCCATACCTGCAAACATCATCATCCATGCACCAATGGATTTGATTAAACCTGTTGAGTTTCTGAGATAACCAATCATCGCTTGTCTTCCCATGCTAACCAATGCTGTCACAGCGATCATAAGGAAGCTGACTGAAATCATCAACCCAATAAGGCCAAAGAAAAATTCTGCTCTTCCTACGATTGCTAGCCATCCTATGAACGGAAATACTGCCGCAGCAGTACAATCAACTGACGCTGCAGAGTATCCAATACCCCATAAATACATATTTCTCCTTGGCGTGAATAGTTCCTCATTGTCTTCTTTAGTTTGATATTTATCTATTATATTTTGAACTCCAGAAAGTATGTGCGATGTCCAACCCAGTAGCATTAATCCTCCTAGTATAATTAGTAGGAATGATATACCCACTGCTATATCGTGCAGAAAACCAGATAGAGGTAAAATTTCAGATAATCCAAAAATAATTATTCCGATTATTGAGAAGAAGGTTAATTGCCCCAAAGCGGCATATGAACCCATTGCCAAAGGCCCAGGCATATTTCCAATTAATTTTCCATTTTCTCTAAGTTCGTCTTCTCTCACCCCTAAGCTCAACGTATAGGTGATGTAGGATGGTAAAACTGGAAAAGCGCAAGGACTGAAGTATACTAGTACCCCTAAAAATAATCCGATTATGAAAACCCCATAAATCGACCTATCGGTTTTCTTAATTCCGAATCTTAGTTCTTCAGCATCTCCCTGATTTGCCTTTTCGACTGCATTATCGAAAGAATTCCAACCATCAAGTGGAGTCCCTGTACTTTCTTTTGCGACGACATAACCTTCGTGATCAATAACTAGGACTAGAGGCAATAATTGTGCCGAATAATATTCTACTATATCTCCTCTCTCTCCGTCTTCTAATACAATAGTTTCCGCCCCACCATTAACAACAGGCCAGTACATATATTTTTCAGAATCAGAATCACCAAATGTTGAATTTATTTGTTCAAATGTCTCATATTCATACCAAGAAGCAATTGAAACAACAATTACTGAGTAATTCCCCCCTAGTTCTCCCCAGGATTCTATATTCTGATTAATGTGCTCTTGTACATAATGGCAGTTTGCACAATCTATTGCCATGAAATCGAGTATGACTACATTACCGCGTAATTCCGATAATTGCATACTACCATTCTCTAAAGGAATTGTGTCATCAATTCCAGTTCTATTCATAGTCGGGGCGATAAAGTCAGACACGGGTTCAATTTCATCAGAAACACCATATATGGATGTTGATAATCCGAAAAGAGATAATGATGCAAAACCAATTACGCAGAATAATACTAATCCGATTCCAAATGCTTTCCATGTATCTTTTTGTCTAAGAACGCTAAAGTCCAGACTTGCGTTCATAAACTGGCCTAAGAGATGGTAGTTTTTCATACCGGCGCATTAGTGCTCATATTTTTTCAATTAAAAAAGACATTTGTCAATCTCATTGTTGAAGGCCTTGACTACACGCAAGAAGGTTATGAGTAAGCCATGGGCCCCCTCTCATGTATCTGAAGTTGCTAAAGGATTAGGGATAGATTTGCGAATAAGTGGGGAAGTCAAACATAGTTTAGTAATTCTACTACAATCGAAATTAAGGGAAATTACTAAACAAATGGAACTTGAGACTCTCGATAAATATCCAGAGAGGAAAACATTAGATGACCCATCTCGAACAAGGCTCGGATTCAACAGAACGAGAGGTTTGATGATTGATGAAATCTCCGAAGTAGAATCTGTAAGTTCTGCTGCAGTTATTTCTGCCAATGAGGAATTAGAAAGGTACCTAAGAGTCATCCTTATTTCCGCATCCGAGATTGCTAACGACGATAGAGTTGCAACAATTAAGCAGAGACATTTAGATATCGCATTTTCAGATTCTAAAACTCATGATACTGAGCAAGACTCAGAAACTCCAGTAATCCAGTCTGAAAAACATGGCTCTCTTGATACTAAATTTGATGTTTTAACCTCTGTGAGTTTGAAAAATATAGTCAAACAGCTTTCAGGTAAGAAGTTAGAGAATGATGCCTTAGATGAACTAATACTTTTATATTATGATAATGCTGCAGATATAGAGTATAATTTACAGAAAAACATTGCTTTAGGAGATATTGAAGAGATTAAGAATTCACACCAAAAATTCGAGCAACTGATGATGCTAGGGTGGATGAGGAGAATTCTTAAATCTGCATCTGAAAAAGCAGAATCTCAAGGTTCGAATATAATCAAACTAGACCATATAGTGTCAGTAGATCAATAATCAAAGATATTAATTCATGAACTCTTTTTCAAAGTTTGAATCTAAAAGTTCCAGAAGCCCCATTACATTATCATGAATTTCAAATAATGTATTATCAGCAGTATAGATTAGAAGAACTTCCGATTCATTATCTTCTTCCTTAATGTGTTGATATGCACAGATAGATTGTACACGTATTCTTGTCGGGCCTAAGTCTGTCATTGCTTTAATCCACATGCTCATGATTCCTGCGGCGCCCGAATAAGGGTTTTAATCGTTTTCCTGCCAAGTATTGCTGAATATAGGTAATTTCATTCCCTTTTTTGACCAGATGAAGATTTTTTATTTCCTCTTTTCGACCCTCTGCCTCTTCTATTTTTCTGCCTATTACCGCTTTTCCCACCATATTTAGAGGAGGAATCTTCCTTCGAGTCATCCTTCTTTTTAAATCTTGATTTTTGTCCTCTTTTCCTTTGTCTTTCCGAAGAACTTCTTGACTTCTGGGGAGGGCCTCTTTGCCGTCTATTTCTTCTTCTCTTATTATTTGCCTGAGGCTTTCTTTCTTTTTCTTCTTCGAAAACTTCTTCTACATATTCCATGGGGTATTCAGTCAAATTTTCAACATTAGGTGGCTGAAATCTTCTCTTTATCCCAACCTCATTTTGAATTTTATTATAGCTTCTTTGCTGCGATCTTTGTACAAATGAGATTACTACACCCTCTGCTCCCGCTCTAGCAGTTCTACCGCTACGGTGTTTGTACGCCTTTCCATTTTCTGGCGGGTCATAATGAACTACACAATTTACTCCTTGTATATCGATCCCTCTTGCTGCGACATCAGTGCATACTAATGCCACTGCTCCTCCCTTGGTGAATCTCTTTAACGCACGATCTCTTTGCCTTTGATTTAGGCCACCGTGTAATGTTGAGACTCTCAAATCAGCATCATACATTTGGTCTCCAAGTTTATCTACTCCTCTTCTTGTTTTACAGAATATTATAGTTTTACCACACTTGGAAAGTATTTCAGTAGTCACGCCTAACTTTTGATGTGGCTTCATATTCCAAAATAAGTGCTGCATATTCTCAATACTAACTTCCTTTGGCCCAACTTCGATAGTAACTGGGTCGTGCTGGTAATTTTCTACTAAATCTGCAACATCATCATCTAGTGTGGCACTGAACAAAATGGTTTGTCTCTTTTTAGAACATTTATCTAGAATTTTACATACCGGTTCCATGAATCCCATATCTGCCATTCTGTCCGCCTCATCTAATACTACAGTTTCGACATCATCTAACTTTAGTGCACGCCTATCTAATAGGTCAAGGAGTCTACCTGGACATGCGACCAATATATCCACCCCTCTATTCAATGCATTATACTGATTTTTATAGGATACACCTCCATATATTGAAACAATATCTCTGTCTACTGAAGTAGCAATTGGTCTTAAGACCGAATTAATTTGTTCTGCAAGTTCTCTTGTAGGTGTTAAAATTAGACTTGTAGGTCTTTTCGATTGTGCTCTTTTAGATCTAGCAATTAATGGCAAACCAAAAGCCAGAGTTTTACCTGAACCAGTTGGTGCTCTACAGCATACGTCTCTGCCAAGTAATGAATCAGGGATCGTTTCTCTCTGTACTTCGAAAGGTTCCAATATACCTTGACGTTCTAGTGCTTGAATTATATCGGGACCAATTCCCAAGTCTGAAAATGATACCACAATTCGTCCCTACTGTTTGCTTCGCGACGCCCATCCCTATTTAGCATCAACAGTATTTATATCCTGTATTATTGGGTAGTAAGGAGTTTATCAACTAGTGACGATGTACCAATCCTGAATCTTTTTTCAAGAATTATATTCTTATCTTCTTTATTTATTATATCGATAAACTCCATAACGGTTTTTTTATCTTTTATTCCTCCAGAAATTTTCATCCCCAATTTTTCATTAAAAGTTAATTCATGCCTCATTAATTCATATGATATAATTTTAACATCTTCTGCCGAACACGAACCTCTTTTACCAGTACATGTTTTCACAAAATCTACCCCTGTTGCTAGAGCCATTCTTGTAATCGCTCTAATTTTTCTTTCATTAAGTAAAGGTGTTTCAATAATGACTTTCAGGATTTTTCCTTTTGATGTATTTCTCATAGTGATTAACCTTTCCAATTCATTTTCATTTGGATAATCATCTGTATCTCTGGGCTCTATTACAATATCAATCTCATCAGCACCTAAATTAATAGCAGAGATAATTTCTCTTTTAATTTCATCACAATCATTACTTCCTACGGGAAAACTTCCTACCACTGCTGCTACTGGGATCTCAGAACCGAGAATTTTTTTAGCCACGCGAATCTTTTCAGGGAAAATACAGATAGCAGCAGGTAAATAGGTTCTTGCTTTGTTACAAAATTCTTCAATTTCTTGGTCGGTAATATGAGGGTCTAATAGAGTATAATCGATGAATTTAATCACCTCTTCACTATTCAAATAACCACCTTAACGATTACAACTTTCAAAATCACGCATGAATAATACCAGTGCTTCAACACTTTCAATTGGACAGCCATTATACAAACTTGCCCTAATCCCTCCTACACTTCTATGGCCTTTTAGTCCACCTAAACCTGCCAAAAAAGCTTCTTCCAAGAATTTATCTTCAAGTTCAATGTTAGGTAATCTCCAAGTTACATTCATTACTGAACGAGAATCTTTTTCAGCATGAGGTCTCCAAAAATCACTTCTATCCAGTTCGTCATAAAGCAAATTTGACTTAGTAATATTTCTTGCGATTGCCCCCTCCAAACCTCCATTCTCTTCAACCCAGTTAAGCACACGATCTAAAACAAAAATACCGAATGTATTTGGAGTATTAAATAAAGATCCTTTAGATGAATGAACCGAGTAATCCAGCATCGTAGGTATATTTTGGTTGGCTTTCTCCATAGCCCAGGGTGATAAAATAACAACCGTAACTCCACTAGGTCCTAGATTTTTCTGAGCACCAGCATAAATTAAATCATGAGCACTTACATCTATTGGTACACCTGCAATATCTGAACTTGCATCTAGGACTCTTGGTTTCCCGTAGCTCTCTGGTAGATGGTGATATTGTGTACCATATAGTGTATTATTTGAGGTATAATGTAGGTATACTGCATCATCTCTAATTGAATATTCTCCATTTTTAGGGATAGATGTAAAACCATTTTCTGAATCATCCCATCTTGGTGATGCATCACCTATCCTCATAGCTTCTTTCATGGCTTTCTGCGACCATGCTCCAGTCACTAGAAAATCTACCATTTCACCTTTTTCCAGTAAATTTAATGCAGACATATAGAATTGTAAAGATGCTCCCCCCTGTAAAAAAAGAACGGTATAATCCTCAGGTATCGAGAGAATTCTCCGCAACCTTTCCATGGCACTGTCAATAATTTTTTGAAAAGTTTCACTTCTATGACTAATTTCTAGAAGACCAAAACCACTCGCATTAAGATTAGGGAGTGAATTCTGACATTCTTCTACTACTTCTAAAGGCAATGTTGCAGGCCCTGCACCAAAGTTGTGGATACGTCCCAATTGATTCACAAGTATCGGTATGGGTCCCAGTCTTTGATGCCATCGGAGTTATCGATAGTTGAGAGGGTGAGGTTCATGTTACAGTGGCTTGACGAAGGCACATGTTGCGTATAGGCCTAGTCATGCTCCAAGGAGCACGTCATGCGCACATGAGAGCTTTGAATAGTGCAGCAGATGAACTAAAAACCTCTGTTGAGATATTTGAGTTACATAATAATAATGATTTAATTAACGCTAATCCTCATGCAATAATATTGCCTGGAGGTGAATCAACAACAATGAGGATTATTGGTAATGATAATAGTTCTCAGTTATTACCTGAATTATTTAGAATGTTGAGAAGGAATTCAGAACTACCAGTTATGGGTACTTGTGCAGGTGCAATACTTCTTTCAGATCCTCAAGATGAGGGTGGAAAAATAGTCGATGCTAGTATGGAAAGGAACGGTTATGGGAGTCAGTCCGAGTCTTTTCAATCAATAGTTGATGCAGAAATCATCTCCAGAGAGTTCCCTGGAGTATTTATTCGTGCTCCTAAATTTTTGAGTTTAGGTTCAGATTCAGTCCCTATAGCGTTACATGGTGAAGAAATAGTTGGAGTAAGGACAAATAATCGGATAGCTCTGACATTTCATCCTGAATTATCGGATGACAATGGTTTCCATAAATGGTTACTATCAAAAACCTTGGAGGTAAATTCATGACATTTTCAATAAGGTTGCCTCAAAATTCTATGTTACCAGATGCCGCAGATGATATGGACACAGAAGGCTGTATACAATGTCAAATGGGTAGCAAACTCGTACTTTTTATCACAGGTCATTGTCACTGGATGTGTGATTATTGCCCTCTCTCTGAGACTCGAAGAGAAATTGATTTTATGTATGCTAATGAGAGGAAAATTGACATTGGTGATTGGCAGGCAGTAATTGAAGAAGCTAGAGCAATGAATGCTACTGGCGCAGGTATTACAGGCGGTGATCCAGTTATGGCCCGAGAACGAGTTCTAGAAGGAGCAAGGATATTAAAGGCAGAATTTGGTCCTAATTTTCATCTTCACATGTATACTAGTATACCTTTCAAAACGGAATGGGCGGATGAATTTGCTGATGCTGGAATCGACGAAATAAGATTTCATTTTCTTAACCTTGAATCGGAAAAATATCGAGATACCATAACTGCATGCAGGAATTCAGGTATGCTAACTGGAGTGGAAATTCCTTGTGAACCTGACAAAGAAAATGAACTGATGCAATTATTAGAAATAATGCGAGAAATGGATGTCCAATTTCTTAATCTCAATGAATTAGAAATTACTGTAGGGAATCATGATAATATGGAACTAAGAGGATTTAATCTTTCTACTGAAATAACTGCTGGTGCTGCTGGTTCTGCAGAGCTATCCATTGCAATGAGAGATAGAGTAATGGCTGCGCAATTAGGTTTGCCCGATCCAATAGATGGGGTTACAAGAGAGCCTTACGGTTTCCATCTCAAATTTTGTACTGCTACATACAAAGATTCAGGCCAACTTCGGAGAAGATTTATTCGAAGAGGAGAGCATACAATTGCTCCTCATGAGACCTTAACTGATGATGGGACTCTAATTTTTGGTGCTTTATCTTCAACTCTCGAAGAACAGGAAGATTGGATCAATGAAATTTGTAAAGAAACGGGGCTCCCCTCTCGTTTTCTTTACTGGGATGAGTTAAATTCAAGAATAGAAATGCCATTAGTGGTTGCAGAAGATATTGCGAATATAGTTGATGCAGATGTTTCAGTGGTTGAAGTCGCACCTACTTATGAGAGAATGGAATTAACAGTAGTTTTTCTAAATTCTAAATAGTGATTATCAATTCTATTCGGTTTGATATACACGTTTAGTTCATTTACCCCTGACTTTAGTCATGTATCATGCCAGTGAGGCGAGCCGACCCTGATTCAACAGGTGTTGACCCATATAGGCGTCTTTCAGCATCACAAGTTATTACTTGGAATACATGTCCTCGACTTTGGTATTATTCATATATTCCAAAATTGAAGAGCCCTCTTCCTCCTCAAATATTACGTGGCAATGCAGTTGAAGAATGTATATCTAGAATACTTAGGGAGTCTCCTGTCTATATATCTTCATCAGATATTGATAAAATTGCCTCTCCTCTAAATTCAGATGGATCAGTAGCCTATGACTCAGATGAAGGTTGGGTGGGACCAAAGTTAGAAGTTATTCCTAAAGAAAACTGGCCATTAAATCGTGAACAATTATTTAATTGGGCGGTATCAAGAATGGAAATTCACTTTGATAATTGTTGGAATTCGGCAATCATAGATTGGAAATCGAGCCCTAATAGAATAGGTAAATCCGAAGATATTGACCCTGATGAAGGGCGCCAGATGATTATTGCTGGAATTAATCTTCATTTAGATCAGGTTGAATTATGCTTGGGATCAGATGGTGGCCCCAACTTTGAGTCTTGGAGAAGAGGTGAATATCGTCCCGAATGGCCTGCACCCGATGGTTTTCCAAAAAAATGGAATTCTCTTCATCCCGCAGCTGAAAATCATTTATCTCCTATGACTTGGGTAGAGGCATGGGAAGTATCTAGGCCTTGGTTTGTAGATCCTGATGGGTCCAGTTTTACTGAAACAACTTGTCATCCTAATGATTGGTTTCAGGGCGAATATGATCTTGTTTATCGCTGGACAGGTAAGATTCGTATTGTAGATTTGAAAGCATCAGTTGGAAAAGGCGATCGTTCTGGAGGTTATATTGAGCAATTAAGATTGTATTCTTGGATATGGTGGGAGACTCATGCAAGAAAAGATGAAGTTGAAGGGCTGGAAATTTGGTATTTGGGTCCTGGTACAATCAAGAAAGTGCCGATGCCTAGTGAATTAGAGATGTCGAAGTATAACGATGAATTAGAAGAATTATATCTTAAAATTCACTCTAAAGTGCCGGATATATCAGATTGTCCTCCTAATCCTTCTCCATTGAGATACTTTGACGTAGGAGGTATACCCTCTGACCCTCCAGTTGACCCCAATCCCAAAGCACGTTGTGAAAAATGTGATCTTCGAGGAATTTGTGAAAATAGTGATTATGAGTTAGTTCTTCCCTCTGAAAATAGGTTAGAGAAATTTTCGCATGCCTGGCCGATTACTTCGATGGATGATATCAAGACACGTCATACCGTTATCGGAGAGGTTAGAGAGTTAGATGGTCCTAATCTTAATCCAGACGGCACAGTTGATTTATCCTTCAAATTAATCGATGGTTATGAGAGAGCTAAAGTAAAAGTTCATCGTTTTGGCGGTCCTAAGAACGTATCTCGTTCGATACAAAATCAGAGTACTATTAGAATAGAAAATGCATTAACCTCAATCTGGCGAAGTGAGTTAGTTATTGATTTAGATTCTAAATCAATTATCTCTATTGCTGACTCCGAAGAGAGAGCACCGATGATTGATATCGAGACACGAGTTAATGTAATTGGAAGAATTTGGTCTATCAATGCATTTCCTAATGGTAAAGGTGTTGCACGTTGGTCAATTACTCTAGTGGATAGTAGTGGTTCAGTGGGTATTGTTGCGTTTAAACAATTTATTCCAGTTATTGCTGCAGGTCTATCCAGAGGTGATGAAATTGCTATTCTCAATGGCGAGATAGGTGAATTCGCGGGTCAAAAGCAAGTAAGGCTAGGTCCAGGAGCTAGAGTAGTTCTTCTCAAAAGTTCAGAAGACTTAGATCCATTCTGAATAATTAATTCCCTCTATTGAGGAAAGGAACAATTCCTCCTATTGTATCTTTAATAACTCTAGATGCAAGATTATTGAAGCGACTTGGTACTGGTGACAGATATACTTTGCCAGTACCAGAAATAATGTTTACGAACCCTTCTCCGCCTGCTAATTTGGACAAAGTGCCTTTCCCTAGCATCCTTGTCTCATAATTCAGAGATGCATCTCTGGCAACTGCGAAATTTCCATCAACTGTTAAAGTACTATTTTGTAAATTAATCTCCTGAATTGGGCCATCTGAATAGTATACTAAGGTTCCAGTTCCTGAAACAGTTGTTTGATATATTCCTTCTCCACCAAAGGCCATTGATGCTATTCCCTTATTTCTAATAATCCCTACTTCAATTCCTTCATCCGAACAAATGTATGCTCCAGCATCAAGAATCATCGATTCGTCATTTAATTCTAGTATATGGTATTCTCCAAATGTAGGAGGTCCAAAGAAAACTTCACCAGTTCCAGTATATGTTGGTCTGAAAACAGATTCTCCAGAAACCATTGATTTCAGAAATCCGCCTACACTTGGTTTCTTCGTAACCATCTCGATATTACCAATCATATAGTGCAAAGCACCTGACTCTGCACGGACAGTATCTCCATTTAGTGTCACTTTTACCATTCTTAATTCTTGTTCATCGACTACTTCATACACAGGCATAAAATTTCTATTGACGAGTGTCTTATCAATGTTTGTTGTTTAGATGATGGCGCCGAGAGAGGGATTTGAACCCCCGCGTCCATAGGACAATGGATTTCGAATCCATCGCAATACCGGGCTATGCGATCTCGGCTGTAATTATTCCAGATACGGATTGGTCATAAGCGTGACTCGTCTCGAGAGATACATGCGTGTCCAGATTAAGCATCATGATGAGATTTTAATTTTTAAATCAGAAGTGCCTGTGGCTATATCTTTAATTCTGAGAGAATTAGAAATACCTTCCTCGACAGTTCTTGCTGTTTACAATGATACGATCGTACCTCATTCCTCAATAATTAGTGAAGACTTAGAAATTGAATTAGTAGTAGTTTCATCTGGTGGATAAATCATAATTTAATTTTTGATTTTCTTCAATAATCAGCATATCTTGATTTTTCCGGATTATTACCGCTTTATTCCCTAGTAATTCTATCCCTGTATCATCACATCTTAGGAAAGAACCTTCATATAATCCAATTACTGGTTTTTCATTATATTGATGATACTCATCTATTCTCCTTTTTCTAGATTCGCCGAAATGTTCGTTTAAGGTGCCATCTTCTTCATCCTTCCACCAAATCCCTCCAGGGTAATAATGAGGATTTATTTGGAACTTTATGATGCCAAAAGTTTCGAAGGAAGGTACTAATTCAATTGGCATATCGTTTGTTGTTTGCATAGTAGGGCAAGCAACATTGGAGCCAGCACTAACTCCTGCATATGGGATATTATCCTCTGTAACTCTCTTCCGAATTGATTCTATTAAGCCTTCTTCATGTAGCTTTCTAACTAATGTGAATGTGTTCCCCCCCCCCTACATAAATCCCTTCCATTTCTCTGATTTCTTGCATTGGATTATCCGATTCATGAATTCCTATAATTTCATATTTTGATTCTTTGAACATTTCTCTGACTTTATTTGTATATTCATCATAATCTTTACTTGCATATGGAATGAAAAGAATTTTTTGGCAGCCTCTAAAATTTTCATTCATAAGTTGTAAATACATACTTTTTCTCTCAGGAGTTCTTACCCCCCCACTTCCTAAAAGTAACTTCATTTGATTCCCTCAGGCATAAAAGTTTGAGTCATTTTGATTTTCACCTGTTTCAAGTATCTCATTAATTGATCCTGAAACTTCCATAGTTGCTAATAATTTTTCAGCAGTTTTTTCTGTAGTATCCAAATCTAATTTCAGCGGTAAATCCAATCCTTCTTCTATCCAAGAAGCCAGTCTGTCTGCGGCTAGAACATCAGCACTAGCACCTATTGTGTCGGCAACAAGTCCTATTGCAGGAACATTATGCAGTGGTGAAAGTGAGATTAAAAGTCCTGCTATACCAATCATTCCTGATGATGGTTGTTCACTAGTAACTGTAATGTCATTTTTTTCGAGTGACTTTCTAATTTTAGCATCTGCACAAATGACATGAATATTCCTATCTTCTGCACCCGCTGCCAATCCTGCTAGAACTAACAATTGAGGAGTTTCATATTTTTTTGCCAATTCGAGTATACTATCTGATACTTCGAACTGTCCATTCGCCGTCATTGGTTGTAAATCACCTCCTATCGTGATTATAGTCTTACCATCTGGTAGTATGACTGAATTAATATCTAATCTTGGAGGGGACATTAATCCTTCTTTAGATAAAGTTGCATGAGGTGGGAAATCAGGATGTAAAATCCACCCTATGGTTCTGGATGGATGTTTCTCAACTAATGCGTCAACAACTAACTTTCCAACATTTCCTACGCCAGGTACTGCTTCTAATATTGCAGAATGCTCTGGCAAACCATTACCAACGATCCAATGGAATCTAGTCTTCATTCTTCTTCCCCCTCGATTACTTTCCGAGGGGTTGGAAGAGAATCAATCCATTCGTCGCTTCCTGCATCGACTCTCTTTCTTCGTCTTGTTCCTTGTGGATCTTCTGGAGAATATTTTAGTGGAGCAACAGTCTCCATTTTTCCACCACAATGCTTGCAGATATCTCCGAGACCATACTCCTCACAGTCTTTACAACGCTGTAATTTTGTACGTACCATGTGACCCCTCAGATTGTTGTGATGTTTGAGGGTGTATGAATTAATATGTTCGAAAACCCTAATCATAGTCTTTCTATAGTGATTGACCCCTCAACCGACTTGATTTTTTTCATTGCAATTTTCTTCGCTTCTTCCCAAGCAGATTCAGCTAATGAATAATCGGGTGCCCTAATATCTATCCGATAATGAGGCGCGCCATCGTAATGACAAGTTAATGTGACTTCTTCTTCATTCTCAACTACTGATTCTGCCGCTGCTAAAGTGTCTCTAATCGCATTAACTCCTTCAGAACCCCAAACTTCAATATCATAAACCCCTCTAATTTCTACAAAAGGTGGGACAATATTTTCAACAGCGAGTTCGGTTACTGTTTTCATCCAGTCCCCTGAGAATCCAGCATCGGCGAGGGCGGTTTCTGTAATTGCACATTCCTCTAATGCTCCATAAAGTGAACCGAATTGTTCAATCATTTCTTCAGAAATAGCTTCAGTCTTTTCAGCATCCCAATTAGCTCTTTCTGCTGCTACGCGCATGATTTGACTCGCGCGTTGTTGATTTTTCCACGTTTGTAGAGTATCCTTTTTTCTTTCTGCTGAAACTGCTTTGATAGATAGATCGACTCTTTGCCTATCTTTCTTAACATTAACGACCTTAGCTACTACTCTTTGTCCCTCTCTTAGATGTGCCCGGATATTTTTTACCCATCCAGAAGCAACTTCTCCAATGAATACGAAACCTTCTCTCTCTCCGTATCCATTTAGATTTAGATAGGCACCATTTTCCTTAACACCCTTGACTGTACAAACAAGAAGTTCTCCTTCTTCAGGCCATGGTTCATTGGCATCACTCATTGTTTCTGTCCCCTTCATTCGAGGACGTCTACAACTGTGCTTCCAGAGAGGTCTGCTTTCCCACCCGCTGGACGTGCTAAAGTAGCACCGCAGATAGAACAGGAGATAGTGGTTGACGCCCTGTCAAAAAGAATGGTCTCATTTCCGCAGTCAGTACAGCTAACACGTAGGAATTTTCCACTCATCATTATCCCTCAATCATTTATCAATTAATTCGAATTTCTTCGCACGCTTTCCTGCAGGAGAGTGACCTTTGCCAGTCTCTGTGCATCTGAAAACTAGATTTACACGTTTTGTTGGTTTTTCTCCTGATGGTTTAGGACGAGGAAAACCTCTGTAACCAGAAGTGACTTTACGGAATCTTCTTTGACCCCATTTTAATTCACTAGCGCGCCTTTTCTTCACTCGCTCAACTGTATGTTCTGTGTGCTTACCTGCAGAAGGACTGTAACGCATTACTTTACGCGGCATCTTAACCATCTTTAGCACCTTAGCGTCTTACGACGAAGCGGGCGACTGACGACCCGTATATGAACTCTGTCGCGTAATCTCCGAGCCAGTAATTGCAGATTTAGTGATTTAACTTAAAAAAGATAGATGAAGTA
This sequence comes from uncultured Candidatus Poseidoniales archaeon, assembly GCA_902511005.1. Classification (GTDB taxonomy): domain Archaea; phylum Thermoplasmatota; class Poseidoniia; order Poseidoniales; family Thalassarchaeaceae; genus MGIIb-O2. Next base: position 58,156 of record CABXDN010000005.1, read on the forward strand.
GTAGTACTGGGGAATCGTCGTGATTGTTGACTTAATGCTGTTTTGGTTGGGTTTTTTCCTCATGCTAGTCGGTGTATCATGGGCAAGAATGGGTCCCTCTTTTCAAAGAAATAGATACTATAAGCCGATTTTCATTATAGGGCTTTTATGTGTAATTGGTAATTTATGGCAATCCCAAGATCAGTCAAGGAACATAGAAGAGTTGCTAAATCATATTGTTGACTTTTTACCATGGTTCTTCACTGGGTTCTTGGGTTACTATCTAGTTTTATTGGGGGCTCCAACTTACATGAAAGTTAGATACCCTCCTCTAATTATAGGTTGGATAATTATCTTTGTATCCTTCTATCTATATTTTGAATATAACAATCATTTGTCGGTTACAGATATTTTAGTTTCTCTATCAACGATTCTTGGGATTTCTTTTTCTTTGATTTCTTTCTTCTTCCTTGTTAGATTTGTAGAAAATCGAATACCTCTTGAAGGTATAGCTCCTGAATTAACGGATAGCGAAAAAGAATTTGTGAGAAAAATTATTTCCAAGAACATAGGAGTTGATGAGAAATGAATGACATCTTAGTACAAGTTTTAATTTCTATAATTGGCGGATTCATACTCTCGAATATTACATTAATAATTTTTCAAGTAGTCTCTTATCACCCCTACAGTAAACCAATAGTCCCAATATTTTTCCAATCGATTTCTGTTTTTCTTGGTCTTGTGATTCTTATCCTAATAGATGGGTACGAAATCTCATTATCTTCTCAATGGGTTTCGGAACTTGAATCCTCATTGATTTTAGGGATTACAGATATTATGAGAATTCTCCCTCTTTTCTACGTTTTAATGCTATATTTCCTTTTCAGAGCATCTACAAGGGCCCCTCTCGAATCACCTATTTTAGAACTTTTAGATTCAGAATAGGTGCTTAGTTCACAACTCCTCTGAAGGGTAACTCTCATAACAAGTCGGTAAGTCGCCGCGCTATCCAATAGGTGTTATCATGTCCAAAGGCACTCCAAGCATGGGTAAAAGACAAAAGTCAACTCACATTCGTTGTAGACGTTGCGGCCGTCATTCTTACCATAAGCAAAAGTCAGTATGTGCATCTTGTGGATATGGTGAGACTTCACGTATGCGTAAGTATCAATGGAGTAAGAGAAATCGCTCCATGGGCAGCAAATAATCAAGTACCATATTAGCAAAGTGCTAAGACCCTTATGACTGAGCGAGGTTTGTTCTACATGTGTGGTATCATTGGTATTGTTGGCAGTCCTGAATACTCAGTTGCTTCAGATATATACGATGGATTACTAGTTCTTCAACACCGCGGCCAAGACGCGGCAGGTATCGTTACTTTCGATGAACATAATATGTATCACAGAAGAGCTAATGGATACGTTCGTGATATATTCAAACAAAGACATATGAAATCTCTCAAAGGATCAGTAGGAATTGGACATGTTAGATATCCTACAGCAGGTAGTTCTTCAGTAGCAGAAGCTCAACCATTCTACACAAACACTCCATTTGGAGTCAGTTTAGCGCATAATGGCAATCTAAATAATACAGAAGACATACTAGAAAGTTTACTTGAATATGATCATAGAAGAATAAATACAAGTTCTGATTCAGAGGCTCTACTGAATTTATTCGCTGCTGAGATCCAACGTTCACTAAATGGTCGCCCCGGTGGCATAGGTATGCTGAATGCTGAAGATATATTCCGCGCGATAGAAAGAACGCACATGAGGGCTGAAGGTAGTTATAGCGTAGTTTCATGCATAACTGGTTGGGGAATAGTTGCTTTTAGAGACCCGAATGGCATCAGACCATTATGCATGGGCACTAGAGAAGTAGATGGATTCACAGAGTACGTATTTGCTTCCGAAAGCGCTGCATTGATGGCCTTAGGATTCGAACTAGAAAGAGATGTTGAACCTGGCGAAGCGGTTATTGTACGAAGAGACGGTAGTTTTTCATCCAGGCAGTGCCACCCTGAGCCACAACATCGTCCATGTATATTTGAACACGTATATTTTGCTCGCCCTGATTCTGTTATTGATGGAGTATCAGTTCATGCGGCACGTCTTAGAATGGGTTCTTCTCTGGCACGCCGAATTATGGAACTAGAACCTAATCACGAAATAGATGCTGTAATCCCTGTTCCAGACAGTGGTTGTATCGCAGCGCTTGAGTTAGCAAGAGAGTTAGGTGTTCCTTACCGTGAAGGTTTTGTGAAAAATAGATATATTGGTCGTACTTTTATCATGCCAGGCCAGTCAGTTAGAAAAGATTCAGTGAGGAAAAAATTGAATACAATTGAGAGTGAATTCACTGGAAAAACAGTGCTTATTGTTGATGATAGTATCGTTAGAGGTAATACTTCTAAGAGAATTGTTGAGATGGCTAGGAAAGCGGGTGCTACAAAGGTGTTCTTTGCGTCCGCTGCCCCTCCAATAATTCATCCTAATGTCTATGGAATTGATATGCCTGCTAAGAATGAATACGTAGCACATAATCGTTCTAATTCTGAAATTTGTGAGGCAATTGGTGCTGACTGGATGATTTATCAAGATTTAGGTGATTTAGTCGAAGCATGCCTAGGTGCCGGCGATAATAATATTGCTACATTTGACTGTTCTTGTTTTGATGGAATTTATGTCACCGGTGGCGTCACTGATGAATATCTCAATAGAATTGAAAAGTCGCGAAATGATAATGCGAAGAAATCTGTATCTGTTTAACACATTTACCAGTTAGGATGAAAGAGTATCGTTGCTTAGTACACTTATGCACTCTACTATTGATGTCATCAAAAGTGTCAATATTAGTGGAATACCTACTGCTACTTGCAATACCTCTGATGGTTGTATAGCAGTTGGTGACGGAAATGGTCATGTGTCAATTTTCAATATTGATGGAGAGTTGACTGACTCATATTCTGTTGAAGGGAAAGTCACTGGTTTGGTCTTTATACAGAAAAATCTAATTGTAGGGTCTAGTCTTTCTGGGATATCAATTTTCTCGGATTCTTCAAAACTTCATATTCCTAACTCAGGTTGTGAGATAATTGTAGTTTCAGGTGTGAATTTCCTAGTTTCTGACGGTTCTGATTCTCTATATTGTTTCAATCCTATTGGGGAACTACAATGGGAAAAAAAAATAGGACATATCACTCATATCTCAAGTTCATTGGATGGTTATTCAGCTATCGCTTTAGAAAATGGCAGTATCATAATATTAGATCAAAGTGGGAATATATTACATGACTCACCAGCACCAGTGGATGATATTGAAACAGTCTCTTGCATGGCTTTCCGTCGAGATAATATTTTAGTCATTGCTCGAAATTCTCTTGGTTTAGTTATAGATAATAGACCCGAAAATCGTATTGAATGTTGGAATATGAAAAAAGGTTTAATCCATACCTGTGAGGTAGAAAGTCTTGTCAATTCAATTTGTAGTACTACGGAAGGTGTTATTCTAGGATGTTTTAATGGGGAGTTATTAGCTCTTAAGATAGGATCCATTATTCAAGAATCATTAGCGAAATTTGATTATCCTGTGACAAAGATATTCTCATGGGAAGGTGATTTTCTGATTGCTTCGTGGTTTGATGTTTCTCGAGTTAGTTTCGAAGAAGGGATTATGTGGAGTTTGGAGCATAAAGGTATAGTCGAGCATATTGTAAGTATAGGTGATTCTAAAGTAGCCATACTAGGAGATGATAAGAAATATAGTGAATCTAATCCAATATACTTCATAGACCCTAATTCTGAAACTAAATCTACCGACTTTTCCTTTGAAGAAGAATTTATCAATAGCCGGACTGATTCAGATGAATTTTCAGGAGCTCTTTCAGAAGACGAAGAAGAAGCATCGTCCAGAAGGCCAGAGTTACCTACAAACACCTCTGAAATTTTTGAGGCATTGGATGAAGAGTTAGAGATTATAATAGATGACCCAATAATTGAGATAGATTTACTCGAAGATTTATCAAAATCGGCTAAATCACTAAATCTTCCACCAATTGTCGATGTTGGTGAAGACAAAACAATAGTTTCAGAATCTGATGGTACTGCAATAGTTTTACTCGATGGAAGTAAATCTTATGATCCTGATGGTTTTATTAAAAATTGGTCATGGGTAAATGAGAATGAGATGGTAATTTCCGAATCTTCTAAAGTCAAAGTTAAATTATCTAAGGGAGTACATGTTTTTTACCTAACGGTTTTCGATGATAAAGGCGCATCATCTAGAGCAACTCTTACAATTCAAGTTACTTAATCGGTTTCAACGATCTCAACTTTACTCGTATACCAAACTACTCTTGCATTATTTTCCCATATATCTTCATCTGACATTCCGTCTAAGAGTATCGTACTTCCGACTGAAAGAAAAGCAGGGTCTACTGTTGTATTAGTTCCCCAAGGATACTCATCATTATCCTCAGCAAAGATATCCCAATCGTTAGTTATAGTTTCATGATTTATGACTTCATGTTCAAACATGCGATATTCAAAAGAAACAGATCTCAATGCATAATCAGCCACCTGAAATACACAATTATGTGAGGGGCGCGTGAAAGTCGTATTTTCAATAATTGTCATATTAAGGATACAAACTTGACCATTTAGCATCCCTTCGCTATCTCCATTATCATTGTAACCAAGAACTAATGTTACATTTGTATCCTCATTTAATTCCTCGTGAATAACTTCAACTAACGTAAATCTCAATCCTGCATCTCCATTAGGATCTAAATCGGAATTATCAGGTATGCCATCATTATCTGTATCGGAGAGTCCTGTTTGATAATTATCAAAAACAATATCTGCAGTTGCATACCCGATTAATATTCCAACAAATATTGCTGATAGAATAGCGATTCTTACATTTCTATCTTCGAACATATTGTTACTCATAATTAAACCGAAAGGTCACCATAATTTCAACGCATTGCATCTAATTAAGATTTTAGTTCAGAAAGTGCTGATTTTAGTGCAGGAATTGCCTCTTCCCAAGTCGCAACAATCCCATAGTCTGCAACACCAAAAATAGGTGCATCAGGATCTTTGTTGATTGCTAAGATGTATTTACTTGATCTCATACCTGCAAGATGTTGAATAGCTCCTGAAATCCCTACTGCGATATATAATGATGGAGTTACTGTTTTTCCAGTCTGTCCAACTTGCATTCTATGAGGCATTCCCCACTCGTCGACAACTGCTCTGCTAGCTCCTACCGCTGCATCTACAATATCTGCAATATCTTCTAGATGAGAAAAATTCTCTATTGTTCCCATTCCTCTTCCACCTGAGATGATAATATCTGCTTCTGTAACATCTAAGCGTTCACTTGCTTTGTTAATTGCTTCTTGAATTGATATTTTGATATCAGCAGACTGATTGACAGTATTGATAGGTGCTGCACCTCCCAATTCTGCTGCTTCAAATGCATTTGGTCTTAGCGTAATTACTGCATCTCCCGATACTGTCAGCGTTTCTACAGCTTTACCAGAATAGATAGGTCTTTTCACTATAATTCCTTCTGAAATGGATACAATATCTTGAATTATTGGTATGTTTCTCTTGGCCGCTAGTCTCGCACCAATTTCTCTACCATTCGGTGATGCTGAAATTAAAATTTTACCTTCGCATACAGTATTTAATGCAGTACTCCAAGCACCTCCATCAAAGATATCGAAGCAATCGCCGACTACAGAAATCACCTTCTCAACACCTTCTATGCTCGCTGCTTCAGACTCTGCTTTGCCGTTTGGGCAAATAACTATTGATTTCGAACCAATACTAGATGCAGCACCAATTAACTGATATGTGGTGGGATGAAGATTTTCGCCATTTGTTTCTGCTATTATTGTAAAATTCATCATATTCACCTCAAATTACATTTGCCTCATTACGTAGTTTGGAAACAACGGTAGACACATGTTCTGCCCCCTCAAATTTTTGACCAGCTGCTTTCTCAGGCGGTGGCATTTGTGAATCTAGATTAATATTTGAATTATTTAAATTAACGTCTAGATCGGATGAAGTAATTGATTCAATGTTCTTCTTCTTAGCCATCATAATTCCTCTGACATTTGGTCTTCTAAGTTCTACGGTTCCTTTGTCAAAAGCAAATACACTAGTTCCTTGAGTGGATACTTTTTCAGAGCCAGTATTGCTGGGCCTCATTGTAATATATTTTCCATCAGTGTAATTCACTTCTGAAACCAAAGTTACACATGTTGCCTCAAGTATTTCTGCAACTCCAGGGCCTGTAGAACCAGCATTAGTGTCTGCTGCTTGTTTACCACAAAGTACAACATCTGCCTCGTATTTCATAATCGCTGCAGCTAATAGTTGCTGGACATGAGTGCTATCACTAACTCCTTCATCAGAAATGTGAACTAGAGTATCTGCTCCTACGGCAGCAGCGTCAGTAAGCATCTTCTTCGATCTGTCTGGGCCACAAGTAATTGCAATCAGAGCCCCTCCATTTTTCTCTTTCATCTGCAATCCAGATTCCAATGCATATTCATCATATGGGCTCATAGACCATTTGCTGACTGAATTTTCATCAACTTTACCTCCAGATATTATTATTTTGGCGGTAGTGTCAGGTACCTGTTTTAGTAATACTGCGATATTCATATTCAACCCTCTATTTTCTCCGAATGTTTTTTCATGTTTCAATTTAACCAATCAATCATTAGTCTTATGCTTCTCTTGTAAATGCTTGAATTCCCGTGATATGTCTTCCAATAATCAGATTATGTATATCATGTGTTCCTTCATATGTTTTTACTGATTCTAAATTTGCCATATGCCTCATAATAGGGTACTCATCTAATATTCCATTTGCACCATGGATATCTCTTGCAACTCTTGCAATCTCTAGAGCAATATCTACATTATTCATTTTTGCTAGTGAAATATGCTCTGGAATCCAAGTCCCAGCATCTTTCTTTTGTGCTAGATGATATGCTAATAACTGCCCTTTTGTAATTTCCCTCAACATCCAAGCTAATTTATTTTGGACGAGTTGGTAAGATGCTATAGGGTGATTAAATTGTATCCTACTCATAGCATATTCTTTGGCAGAATCGAAGCACGCCTGAGCCGAACCCAGTGCCCCCCAAGAGATGCCGAATCTTGCATTATTTAGGCAAGAAAATGGACCTCTCAATCCCTTGACTCCCGGTAACATACGGTCTTTAGGTATCTTACAATCTTGGAATACTAATTCGCTGGTGACACTTGCTTTGAGTGAGTGTTTACCTTTCATCTCAGGAGCAGAAAAACCTGGGTCATTTTTTTCAATGATGAACCCTCTGATTACACCATCTAATTTCGCCCAAACTACTGCAACCTCTGCTATAGTCCCGTTTGTTATCCACATCTTAGCACCATTGATTAGATAATGATCTCCTTTATCTTCAGCCTTGGTAATCATATCGCCAGGATTTGAACCATAATCTGGTTCCGTTAATCCAAAACAACCTATCCATTCCCCACTTGCCATCTTTGGCAAATAATGATTCTTCTGTTCTTCACTACCAAAATCCCATATTGGGTACATTGCTAGAGATCCCTGTACACTTGCGAAGGATCTTAATCCACTGTCGCCTCTCTCAAGTTCTCTACAAATTACTCCATAAGCTGCATATGAAAGTCCTGGACATCCGTATCCTTTCAGAGGTGCTCCTAGGACTCCCATCTCCCCCAAGGCTACTCTCCATTCGTCCGGAAATAACCCTTCTCTACACGCATTTTCGATGTTTGGTATAACTTCTTCATCAACCCAATCTCGTACCATGTCGCGGACCATTCTCTCTTCTTCACTCAATAAAGAGTCAACATCGTAGAAGTCTAATGCCTCATATGCCATAATTCTCATCCACCGGCAATAATCGGTGCCACATGAATGTTCCTAATTGAGCCAGTAGATTTGGAGAGTTATCTTTTCCTTCGCCCTTTCCTTTTTGCATCTATTTTCTCTTGCTTATTACCAAATTTCATAGTCATCCAATGTTGCATTTTCGGTGACGCAGTATAAACTAGAGTTATTATCAGCATTACTATAGTTAATGGTATTAAGAATCCTATAAATCCGCTAAGTACTATTCCAATTCCTCCCGATTCTTCTGTTGAGTGGAACTCTATCATTGTACCACGGCTAGTAATTAGCCATCCACTATCTTTCCCTGTATTCCATGACCCAACAATTCTCTCTCCAGAAATCGTAACATCGAAAGATTGTGCATCTTCATTATCTAACCAAGGATATGTCGCATTTTCTTTGATATTGTGTTCAAGTAGAGCAAAAGGTGCAACGATAATTAATGACCTTGCATCTTCTTGATGGCTTAGATAAGTGAATTTACCCTCTACTCCTTTGATGTCGCTAACTGATAATTTACTTTCGAGTGCTCCTGCTGTATGTAGTTCAATCATACCAACTTGTTGATCACTAGATACTGATACGCAATATTGGATGTAATTTGTGGGGCACATCACACTAGTCCAAGGATAGAAACTTCCTCCAATCCAAGTGAGAATATGGTCTCTATCAATTATCCCAATCCCATCAGTTGATGATGATATTACGCAAAGCATGAGGTCATTGTGACAGTCAATACTCGTGATATCACCTTCTCCTCTTCCATCTATCAGATGTGTTTCAAGCCCTCCATCTCCTTCGGCCCTAATGCGCCATAACCACCCATCATCTCCACCTACGTAGGCCCAAGAACCAGCAGTATTCCAAGAAACGGCTGTTAATTGTGTCTGACCAAAGTTTAGTTGTTCGCCAGCTTGAGTTAGAGAATAATCATCAGATGCATAGCGGAGTACCATCCCCTCATCTCCAACTAAGAAAGCAGTCCCTCCTCCAGGATGCCAATCTGCATCTCTCATTGTTTGTTTATCTGTTGCAGAGAGTGGAATCTGTATTTCGGGTCTATTTGCGAATATAATTTCTGCATAACCTCCATCGCCATAACTCAAAATCCGGTTTCCCTCGGGATTCTCTGCTACTCCTTGAATTCCTAAATCATTTTCGCGAGATATTATTGTGTCTAACTCTACGGCCGAATCGGCACAAACTATTGGTGAAGCCAATACAGTCATCATCACAGCGACCATTAGCACTGCCCGCCTTACTCTCATAGTAGTCCGAATACGAACATAGGTTTAGCCCTGTTTAATAGCCCTTCAGATGTTATCTTTCCCTCGTAGTATTGAATAAGCAATTACTGCGCGCATGACTTATGGAGAGATTCGACGTTAAGCGAGGATTGATGAAACAAATTATGGCAGATGGTGGATTAGCGGTATTAGGGAAGAAATATTTTGATACGGTTGAAGCAGAGGGAAAGACCTCTTTTTCAGGTTCTCATGATATTATGACCTCCATTAAGGCACATTTTTCTGAAAACGGTGCTTTAGTAATCGATGTCAAAAATATCCCTCCTAATTTTGATGATCCGGAAGCAATGAAAATTGCTCAGGATAGTCGTAGAAGATGGACTCAATTTTTAGATGAAGCAACAGGATATAACTCTAAACAACGAGGAGATAAAGCCAAAGAATGGGCTAAAAAAGCATCCAAGGCTAAATCGGCGGTTAGCGCCGCTAGACATTTCATGAAGATGTCTTCTAACGTTACGGAAGAGGTTCAAGAACTGGCTGAATCTTTAATTCAAGAAATCGAGTCAGCATTGGAACAGGGTGAAAATACTAGAGCTGCCGGTCGTGGCGAGAAATTAGATAAATTATTCAAATAAGGTGATTTAGTGAGTAAACCTGATCCTCTATCACTTCTTGATGATGAGGCACGAAGTAAGATAGAGAGAATGTTTAGCAGTTGTGAGGAAGTAGTCGGAATAAATCATGTTGCTAAGGTTCTGTCTGGAAAACCGACACACTCGGGAGATAATCAGTTGAACGCATATATCGGTCTTGAACCAAGTGGCAAGGCTCATTTGGGTTGGATGATTCTTGCTGAAACTATGAGTAATATGCTTGATGAAGGCGTCAATATCACTATTCTATTAGCTGACTGGCACGCTTGGGTCAATGATAAATTTTCGAGAGATATGGAAAAAATTTCACTGGCAGCAGATTATATGTCTGAAGTATTCAGAGTATTATTAGGCAATCCTTCAGAAGGAACTGGTCCTGGTGAGATTAGATTCATTCGTGCTTCAGAAATGATGGATTCAGGTAAGTACTGGGAACGAGTCTTGAGATGTTCAAAAAATATGAGTCTATCTCGTGTAAGAAGAACATTCAGTATTATGGGCAGAGATGAAGATTCATCCGATCATGACTTGTCAGCGTTTTTTTATCCAGCTTTGCAATCAGCAGATATATTCGAATTAGAAATTGACATCGCATTAGGTGGTATGGATCAGAGGAAAGCACATATGTACATGCGTGAAGTAGCTGATAGGAACAAATGGGTCAAAGCAACTTGTATTCACACCCCTATGTTATCTGGATTAAAAGGCGCTGGTGGAAGGATGGACTCTTATGATCATAAGATGTCTAAATCAGATCCTAATAATGCTATACTGTTACATGACACTCCAAAGAAATTAGATAAAAAAATGCGTAAAGCATTTTTAGAGGTTGGAAATGATAATTCTGCTATATTTGAAATTGCAAGATATATTTTATTTCCAAGGCTAGGTATTCTGAAAGTAAATCCTAAGCCTGAGTTTGGCCAGCCTTCTGAATGGAACGACATTGCCTCCTTTATTTCAGCCATAAATGATGGAAGTATTCATCCATTTGATGCTAAAATGGCTATTTCTAGGGGTTTGGAAGAAGTATTGGCGCCTATTTCTGAACATTTCTCGGATAAGCCCGAGATATTAGATGCCATGAATTTAATCACTGGCTCTCAGTAAAGCGTTTTGATAATTGCCCGCTTACACCTAATATCGTAGTAGGTATCATAACCCTCTTTCCTTGCGCCAAGGTTCGGAGGAGTTGTAATGACAGAGGTAGGAATTGACGATATAGCAATACATTTCCCTAAATTATATTTTGATATGGAAGATTTTGCAGAATTTCGTGGAGCGGATTTCGGTAAATTAAATCGAGGTTTAGGTTTGAAAGCAATGGCAATACCAGATGTACACGAGGATACTGCAACTATGGGCGCTAATGCCTGTGCTCGCTTAATAGATAGAAATAATCTCGACCCTAATAAAATAGGTAGAATTTACCTTGGTACTGAATCAGCACTTGATGGTGCCAAGCCTACTGCGACGTATATAATGGATATGTTAGAGCAAAGATATCAGAGCGAATATGGGGTAGACTGCTTTAGAAATTGCGACGTTGTGGATTTGACATTTGCCTGCATCGGAGCTGTCGATGCTATGCATAATACTCTAGATTGGGTCGCAAGAGGTGGAGAGTCACAAGATAGAATTGGGGTCGTAGTATTCGCGGACAATGCAAAATATGATCTTGAATCATCAGGTGAATATACTCAAGGTGCTGGTGGTGGCGCTATTCTAATACGTCATAATCCTAGGTTAATTGTAATCCCAGATAATTGGGGTGTGTCAACAATGCCTGTCCACGACTTCTTCAAGCCTAGAAGAGAAGTTGATATGAAAACCGTCGTAGAAAATGTTCTCGATCTAGCCGAAGAAGCCGGAGAAGAGCCAAGAAAAGCAGGTTTAGTAGAGAAAATTCTCGATATCTTGCCTCTATCCTCTTTGAAAGATAATATTCTATTCGAATCTAAAACTTTGAAAATTCACAAAGACACTCCTGTATTTGACGGTCAGTTTTCAAATCGTTGTTATTCTGAATCAGTTAAGCAGGCTTTCATTAATTTTAGAATCGAAGCAATACGGTCAGGTCGTTATAATCCCGAAAATGACGAGATCCTTACAAATCAGTGGAAAAGAATAATTGTGCATCTCCCGTATGCTTTCCAAGGAAAAAGAATGTTTCCCGATGTTTTCAGACATGATCGTAGACACTTACCAATGTGGAATGAGATAATTCAGGAAATTGGTGAAGAACCGTTTCCTGAGAATTTTGAAGATACTCGAGAGGGTTATGAGGAGTTCGAGAAAGCAAATGATCAATATAGGAGGCTTATTTCTAAGACTCCAATGTTTAAGAAATTTGTTGAAGCAAGAATTGAGAAGGCTCAGCGTGCCTCTAGTCTTGTAGGGAACCAATATACTGGGTCAATTTTTCTTGCCTTGATGTCAACAATTGAATCGGACTTTTTGGAGAATGAGGTTATGGCTGGTGAAAGAATAGGTCTTTGTGGCTATGGGTCGGGAGCTAAGGCAAAAGTGTTTGAGGGAATAGTTCAACCTAATTGGGAAGACGTTGCAATCAAGTTTAATCTATTTTCTAGGCTTACTGAAAGACATCCAATTGACAAAGAAATTTATGAATCGCTCCACCGAGGTTCTCAGAAGCAATCAGTTGTTCAGCCTAAAAATGAATTTGCATTAATATCAATTGGTGGTACTGATGTCTTAGAAGGTCAGAGAAAATACTCTTGGGTTGAATAATTTTTTTAAAAATTATATTTATTCAAGGTTTGATGGCCCTGTTTATTACTATTCGTTGTACTTCTTGTGTGCCTTCATAAATTTGAGTTATTTTAGCATCTCTGAAGAATCTCTCGACAGGGAAATCAGTAGTATAACCATATCCTCCAAGTATTTGTACGGCTCTCTCAGAAACCCACATTGCGGTGTCGCCTGCGAATAATTTAGCCATACTCGCTTCCTTTGTATGTCTCTTTCCTCCATCTTCATAGTGTTTCTGTTTAGCCCATGCTGCTTTGTAGACCATCATTCTAGCGGCTTCAGTTTGGGTAGCCATATCTGCAAGATAATTCCCAATGCTTTGATGATATGAGATCGGTTTTCCGAAAGCCAATCTTTCATGAGAGTAGTTTAATGCTGATTCGAATGCCCCTTGAGCTATTCCCAACGCTTGTGCAGCTATTCCAATTCTAGAATTATCTAATGCATTCATGGCGATAGGAAAACCTTCTCCTACTTCTTTCAATACATTTTCTACAGGTACTTTGCAGTTTTCTAATAATAAAACACATGTGTCAGAAGACCTTATCCCTAATTTTTCTTCCTTTTTACCTACTGTGAATCCTTCCATTGATGAATCAACTATGAAAGCAGTAGTGCCACCATGTTTCTTTACACCATAATCAGGATGATCTATGTCCTTTGCGAATAAAACATAAATGTCTGCACTTTTCCCATTTGTAACCCACATTTTTTCACCATTTATGATGAAATGTTTCCCATCTTCTGATAATTTAGCTTTACAAACCATTGCGGCTGCATCTGTGCCCGCTCCTGCTTCAGAAAGAGAATAAGCGCCGATTTCATTACCTGCAAGTCTTGTCAAGTATTCTTCTTTTTGTTTTTCATTTCCATGAAGTGCTATAGTTTTGGCACACAATCCTACATGGACACAATACATTACTGAAAATGAGGGGTCTACTCTTGCGAGTTCCTCGATGATTATTGCTTCTGAAATATCATCCACTGGGCTACCTCCAAATTTTTCTGGAATAGTGATGCCCTGCAAGCCATATTCGCAAAATTTCTTCCATTCTTCCAGAGGTGGTAAAGCATTCCTATCACGCTCTAAACATGTAGGGGCTAGTACCTCCTCTGCAAAGCTACGAACCATCTCTCGAATCATGCTTTGTTCTTCTGTTTCCATGAACTCCATTATCTCACCTAACGCTGCGAAGTCAATGGTGTTGTTAATGTCTCGTAATGAGAAATGTTACAACATCTTCCAATAGAAGAATTGAAAACGGTCGTCAGTTGGGCGCAGGTCGAGAATTAGTATGGCGGATAGCGATTATTACGAATTTGGCGTAGCACATGGACGAAAATATACTCTCGAACATCTTTGGTTACAAGTATTAGATGTAAAGAAAGCCGATTCTCAAATTAAGATTGGATTAAGTGAGTTTGTTAGGGCAGAATACGGAGATATTGTCCGAGTAATTCTAACAAAACCTGAAGATGATACAGAGTTTAAATCTGAAGATTCAGATGCTGATGAAGATGACACCCATCAAGATGATGATGCGGCTACTCCTATGACTAGTGGTGACGAAGTCGGACTTGATGATCTACTGCTTCAGATAACTACAGAACATGATAAATTATCTATAAATGCTCCATTCCCCTGTAAAATTGTGTCGTTAAATGGAGATATTGAGGATAATCCTGATCTTGTTAATGATGATGCTTATGCTGATGGTTGGTGTGTTATTGTTCAACCTCATGAGTTTGATCCGGATCAATTTTTAGATGAACAAGAGTATATTGAATATCTAAATGAAGTTTGATCATGGCCATGATAAAACAGGCCATTTTTCATAATTGTCATTCTTCCAATCAATAAGTTCTAGATTTTTTAGAACATCCTCTTTACATGTGATGTTTTTTTCTATTTGTTGCCTAAATAACCATCCTTTGAGCATACCAAGTTTTCGCCCTGGTTTTATCCCAGTAACTTCTGAAAGTGTAATTCCGTCTACAAGTGGCGAATTTCTTTCAAATGATATACTTAATTTTTCCAATCGCTGAATAAAATCTAGTGGCCTATGATATTCTAAAATCGCGTTTTTTTGTTCATCAGATAAATAATTATTGAATCTCCTCAAACTCTCGATATTGGTTTCGAAGTCTACATTTCTATGTTCATGCAAGAATGAAATAAGTTCTAGTTCCCTTTTTGAGTATTTGAGTTTCTCTCTGAGTGTTGCATAGATATAATCCTTATCGGATTCATTATTTCTTAATATTTTAGCTAGAATTACTAGAGGAGAGGTGCAATTTATTTCTGTCAAATCAACAGACATATCATTAAAAATAATTTTTAAAACTCCGATATCTTCCATTTTAGTTAGTATCTTATCTGAATTTTTACTGGTTAATATTCTCTTCATCTCTTCTCCAATTCTCTCATTTGATACATTTTTAAGCATTTCTTTATTTTCACGAATCGCATTTTCGAGATCTTCTTCCATCGTTCTTATGTTGTTCCCACTATTATCTAAGAATCTGAATGCACGCATTATTCTTAATCCATCTTCAGAAATTCTTTCTCTAGCCTCACCGACCGCACGGAGAGTATTTTTTTCTAAATCATTCACCCCTCCAAAAAGATCTATTATTTTCCCGTCATCATCTATTGCCATAGCATTTATGGTGAAGTCACGACGTGCTAAATCTGCCTCGATTTCTTTTCCAAAGGTGACATTATCCGGCCTTCTTCCATCACCATATGTCCCATCCTGACGTAATGTAGTAACTTCCCATTCATTTTTACTCTCTCCCTCTAATCTTACAATAACGGTACCATAGTCTTCTCCAATAGGTATGGTTCTTGGAAATAATTCTTTCACTTTATCTGGAGTTAGTGTGGTTGCTATGTCTAGATCTGAATTGATTTTTCCAAGTAATGAATCTCTAACCCATCCCCCAACAATCCATGCCTTTCCTTCCATCCTCAGTCTTTTCAAGACTAAATGATCTTCGTTACTAAGAAGATCGAGATGGTCACTCATGCTTCTGCGTATATGGTATAGGACATCAGCCCTTCGGGCATCAGAACTAACAGTAAGGTGCTTCTCGCAATTATAATGATGGTCGAGTTGGTACCTTTAGAAATTCTTCGACCCCATGAAGAAATACTACCTAAGAAGGTAGATCAATTAGAGAAAATGACTCATCGTTGGAATGCTTACACAAAGCCATTACTAATTGATAGGTCGACGGGTGCAATTCTTGACGGCCATCATAGGTTTCATGTAGCCATGAGGCTAGAATTACTATGTGTTCCTTGCGTTCTTATCGATTATCTTGAGAATGATATGATTGAACTAGATGTTTGGCCTAATTGTGGTCGTGACGATGTTACTAAAAAAGAAGTCATTGAGGCAGCACTTACTGGAAATTTATTCTCTCCTAAAACTAGTCGCCACAGACTTTCAGACCATCTTCCACCTATTGCAGTCCCATTATCTAGATTAAGAATGCCTGCATTGTAAATCTTAATCTATGCTTTTGATAAACATCTGAGCAGAATTTGATATTGATTCACTCTTTGAGTTTTGTAACTCAATTACAATGTCCATGAATTCTTCATCATTCTGCTTTTTCCCGAATAAATCTTCGATTAAACGTGCCCTAAGAACGTCACTCCTTCTTTCATCTAGTAATATTTCTTTTCTAAAATCATTCGCTTCATTAGATTTATTTCTTCTTAACACTCCAGAAATTAATTTTTCATTAGTCGAATTAAAAATTGCTGTAATCAGATAATTCATATCACTCCAGTCTTTATCTTTCAGAGATTTAACCACTGCTCTAACTAGTTGTGGATTCTGCTGTTCTATCCACTCTGGTATTTTCTCACGAATTAACTCAGATTCTCTTTCACTTTCTATCAACATTATAATAGCATCAATTTGTACATTTTTATCGTTCTCAGCGATATCAATTATAATCTTATCATATTCTCCTGATGTGTTAAGTTCAGGTCTTGCCATTAGAAGAGATACGATTTTTTTCCTTACTCGCGTAGATTTATCTTTTAGAGCAATTTTAATTATTTCTTTATCTATTAATTCCATTTCCTCAATCTTTTCTAGGGCCAATATACGTACTCCTGTTTCATCATTCTCCATTGCTTCTCTGATGGATTCTTCATCTATCTGGAGTCTAACTTTCCACGCATTTTGTTTGACTAAATGATCACTATCATTACATAATCTTTCCAGTATTTTTTCAGAAGATTTACCAATTCTTGGAGCGATTCTAGAAGCTAAAATACGCTCTTCAACTTTTTTAGAAGAGGTGAGTCTCTCTGCCAATTCAAGGTCTTTCATTGATGCCCATTTTTGTATTGCAATTAGTGCCTTTTCTCTGAACCATTCATCTGAATCATCT
Source organism: uncultured Candidatus Poseidoniales archaeon (assembly GCA_902511005.1). Taxonomy (GTDB): domain Archaea; phylum Thermoplasmatota; class Poseidoniia; order Poseidoniales; family Thalassarchaeaceae; genus MGIIb-O2. Next base: position 75,152 of record CABXDN010000005.1, read on the forward strand.
AGCAAAGGTATGAATGCATCTATTGCAGTGGAATCATCTAACTCAAATAATTTCCTTACAGCTCTTCTTCTTTGTCGAACATCTTTATCGTTCAACTGCCGTATTGCTGCTCTAACCACAAAACTCCCACGCGTATACAGTGCAAGAATACTCCTATTCAAGGAACTAGGTCTCTATGGCCACCAGCCATGAATGAACTCTCGTCATCTAAATCTCCAAAACTTACCAAATCCATAGATATCAAATGACTAAACATTGGCCAGATAGGAGCTAGCCATTCCATTTCTGACATAATCAAATCCATAACTGGATGTTCCAAAATATCTTCTTCAGAAGTATCTTCTGATATTGGGGGGATATCCCTGGGTAGTTCTCTTAGTGAGATGATGAGCTGCTCGATATTCTGATAAATAGTTTCATTTATTTCAATAATATCTGACATTAGATTAAGCGAATCTTCTAGATTTTCTGCTAAAACGTATGGGTCAAGGGGGTTTCTTTCAGCACTAAAAGTATCCATCGGGCCAAAAACGACACCCCCCAAATCAGTATCTAGCCACTGCCTATTATTTTTTTCTCTTTTCAGTAATCGTTGCTGTATTGTTCCTCCAAATGGTCCTAGAACAAATGCTCCATCTTGTAAAATTACCTCTAAAAATTCAGGAATTTCTCTAATTGCACCTGTAATCAGGACTCTATCTACTGGTTTTTCAAAATCTTCAAAATAATCCATACTTGATGCTGACAATACTCTAATAATACCTTTCGAATTATATTTTTCTAGAGTTTCAAGAGTATGTTCAAGAACTTCATTATGCGGTTCGATTATTGTAACTATTCCATTAATTCCTATTAGCTGATCTAATATCGCAGCCAGATACCCACCTTTGGAACCGATTAATAAGAAATGTTGACCATTTCGAATCTCTAAATGGTGCAATAAAGTCGCAATCATATGCGGTGCAGAAATATTTTTTTCCGCTCCAGCCATGGTTGTCATGAATGTTACGGGTTTATCCTGCCAAAAACCTTCAACTGGGCAATCGATAAAATCCTCAATATTCACGGATTTAAATGCAGATTCGATGTTTTCGTCTAATTTCACACCTGATGACTTCAGACTATCTAACAGGTCATCAATCCTACTCAAAACACCACTCCCAGACAGAATGTTCAACCGCCAATCATTTGAATGCGACGCTGCCCGAGTCTCTTTGTGGGGCCCGTGGTCTAGGGGTTATGACGTTGCTCTTACAAAGCGAAGATCGCAGGTTCAATTCCTGCCGGGCCCACCACTTTAAGTCTCGATTAGTCAGTGTAAACAGTCAAGAAGGGCTGCTGTGAGGGCTACGTGTGGTAGAAGAGACGGCGGGATTAGCATCTCGGATGACTAGACGTCTGCGAAAGAAGGGATGGACCATATCTACTGCAGAGTCGTGTACTGGTGGATTGCTAGCGTCATTAATTACAGATATATCCGGAGCGTCTCAATGGTTCAGTCAAGGATGGGTAGTTTATTCCAATGAAGCTAAGATGAGAGAATTAGGTGTAGAAAAGTCTGCTTTCGACGAGGGTGAAGCAGGAGCCGTTTCACACGAAGTAGCAGTCCAAATGGCTCAAGGTGCCAGATATCAATCTGGTTCTGATGTCTCAATTGCAATTACTGGAATCGCTGGCCCAGGAGGTTCGACTCCGGATAAAGAAGTAGGTCGTGTACATGTTGCTGTAATTGCAGGTGATTATTTTCTTGTTCGTAGAATGGATTTTGGTGATAATGATAGACTAGATAATAAGCGTTCATTTGCAGTTTTTGCTCTACGTCTTGCCCTTGAAACATTAGATAGATTGGAGGGTCAGTTAGATCAATCAGATGATAACGGTAGCGAATCAGAAGATATTCAATCAGATATATCAGAAATGGACCCTTCTTCAGAAGAATGGGAAGGTAGTATGTCGTGGGAAGTCGAAGAAACAACTGTAGCAGAAGAGATTCAAAAAGTAGATTTAGCATCCCTTACAGATTGGGATGAATGACTTCTTTACATCGATATTATCATGAGCGTATGTGTCTGACAAGGAACATATGGCGTCGGACGATTGGGCGGAACGGCAGAAGATATTGCTTGCCGCAGGTATTCTCGTGACGACACAAGATGCAAAAGAGAAAATCGAATCACTAAATAATTTAACTCCTTTAATTGAAGCGGCTAATTCTTCTAACATTCAGATTCTTAATTCACAATCAATTGATCAGTTACTCTCTTTAGTTCCATCTAGTGTTGATGAATCTACAACTCCAATGAAGACCTCCCAAGCAACGTTACCTGCTCCTGATAATCCTTCACCTATTGGCCGAGTCATTGCTCCAATCTCGAGCAATCAAATATCTCTTGCGCCCCGGCCTCACGGATTATCTCATTATAGTCTTCATGATTTTCCTATGTTGGCTAAGGATGTAGATCCAGAAATAGAAATCCATTTTGATATTACTGGGAACTCCGTTACTGAAGGAAAATTATCAGATATCAAATCATTTTTCAATAGTCGTTTAAGCAAAATTCGTAATTTAATGATTGAGGGACGTTCGTTACCGAGACGTCCTGTTTCCAATGCCGAGGCTTATCGAAATCGTCAGCGGTATTCATCACCTGAATATGAAATCACTATTGTTGGTCTCGTAAGTGAACCTCGTTGGGCGAAATCTGGTAACCTGATGTTTACGGTTGAAGATGAGACCACACAAATTCAATGCCTGCTGAAACCTCCTTCCGGTGCAAATCCATTACATGCAGCTTTGGACGGTTTGATGAATGATGATGTCATAGGTGTCAGTGGATATTTCATTGGTGACCGCACAGATCTATTTATTTCTTCGAATTTACATATGCCACCTCTACCAAGAAGAGCGAAGAATGCTGCTAGTGTAGATGAGGCAGTTTCTGCTGCATTTCTTTCAGATGTACATGTAGGGAGTAAAACTTTCCTTGGTCCCCAATGGGAAAAAATGATTCATTGGTTCCAGAATGATCAGTTGGCTCGTACAATCAAATATTTCGTTCTAAGTGGTGATGGAGTAGATGGGGTCGGAATTTATCCAGGGCAAGAAAGACATCTTGCAATTACGGATTTATTCAAGCAGTATGGGGAACTTGCCAATCTTTTGAGTGGCCTTCCTGATTGGGTTGATGTGATTATTCTGCCAGGTAACCATGATGCAGTGAGACCTGCTGAGCCGCAACCTGCACTTGAGCCAGAAGTTCAGCAAGATTATTCCGACGCTGTTTTCGTCGGTAATCCTTGTGATTTCAGCCTTCATGGTGTTAGAATTCTCTCTTATCATGGGAAAAGTATTGACGATTTTGTAGCAGGATTAAGATCAGTAACTTACGCTAAGCCGGAAATGGCCATGCGTTCTATGCTTGAAAGAAGACATTTGGCGCCATCATGGGGGGGTAAGACTCCATTGTCTCCTGAGCCAGAAGATAGCATGGTAATCGGTACTATACCAGATATATTCGTCACAGGTCATGTGCATGGACAATTTATTGGCGACCATAAAGGTACAACAATCGTACATAGTTCAACATGGCAAGATCAAACAGATTACCAAAGAATGTTAGGTTTCCAACCCAAACCCTGTATCTTGACAGTAATTAATTTACATACTCATGCATCGGCATCAATACCGTTTGCATAATTAATTAGAGAACTCTTCATTGAATATTATCGGCCAGATTTCTCTCAAATCTCTCTTTAAAACAGTAGGGACGTTTGCATTTTTGAATGCATCAGACGCTCTCTTTCTTGCAGGATTAAACCCTATAAAATTAGATCCGGGTATTCGCATTGAGAGATCCGTACTCGAGTCACCCACAGTCCAAATTTTTGCAGGATCAAAATTATTTATTTCTGATAATTTTTTAACCATTATTCCTTTATCATGTGAATCTACCATGGCTGGCTTAGGTCCCGCCAGAAAGCCATTTTCGTCCCAACTGAAATCATTTGCAGCCCAATCATCGACGTTTAGCATATGTGCAATAGATCCAATGAATCTAGCGACTCCAGATGATACGATTGCAACATATATTCCTCTTTTCTTTAACTCATCAACTACATCGCGAGCACCTTTCATCAATTTCACACCTGAAAAACATCTCATGATTTCATCCATATGGATATTCTTTTGAATATCAAGCCACAATTTAATATCCATTGCCATGAATTCGTCATCTGTAATCTCCTTTTTCAGAAATTTTTCTAAATTTTCAAGATTATTCGTACCAAAGTAATCATGTATTTGTTGCCATGATGAACCTATATCGACTAAAACACCGTCACAATCGAAAACAACAGCCTGTATTTCTTCCACGACGTCACGAATCGTTCTTACGATTTAGATTCTACGAGTCGCATAGATGGTTTGATTGCTGTAATACCGCTCGGAGTATTATGGAGAAAATATTGCCTAATCAAGGTGCGATTAAGGTAAAGGCACTTTTTTTCGGTCCATTAGCAGAAATGATAGGACATAAAGTCATAGAATTATCATTACTTAGTGGGACTACAGTTAGTCAATTAGCTGAAAGATTTGATTTGACCTCCATGCTCTCAAAAGGTCTACTTATTGCGATTAATGGTGAGATAGGTGGCGATTTGGAAACAATCTTGGAAGATTCTTCTGAAATTGCTTTTTTACCCCCTGTTTCTGGCGGTTAAGAGATTAATTCGCCGAAGCCTTTGAACGATAAACCCAACTCAGAGATAGTATGGGAGTCCTTGGTCCTCAAGAAATGGTAATAATTATTGGACTTGTGTTTGTCCTTTTCGGCGCTAAGAAAATACCTGAACTAGGTTATAACTTAGGTCTTTTCAAGGGTCAAGTCCAGAGAGGTCTTCAAGAAAATAGATCATCTGCAGGATCTGATATGGATCGTGGTGGAATGACTAAAGAGCATAAAGAGGAATCAGAGTAATTATTTCTTCTTTTTCAATTTTAGTTGAGATCCACAATCAGTACATTCTCCCCAGTCGGATTTTTTCTTATTTGGTACATCAGGACTAGGGAATTCTTTTTTACATGCCACACATCTTAATTCCCATTCCCATAATTTGCTGATTCCATCTGTTGAAACTGTTATCCAATCGATTCCGGCCTTTTCTGCTATATTTTGCATCCTATAATCATCAGTTACGATCATTTTTTGTTCATCAATTGACAATGCCAGTAAATCTAGATCCACTTTAGATAATCCAGCCATATCTCCTGTTTCAATAGCTAATTTACTTGCTTTAGATATACTTTCTTCAGTTGGTACCATCCATACTAAGTTAGCCGCATTAACTACTACTTCTCTTTGTGGAGCAATTCGAATTAATTCCTCTCTCTGAGATGGCACTACAAGACAACCATCCATCCTATTTATTGGCCATGATATCAAGGCTGCCGTATCTAGAACCTCTCCACTCATAATGTTGCGAGTCGATACTTACATATTAGTAATAGGTGTAATCATATACCTATATTCGGAAAATGTTCATTCGGGTAATGAGGCAGGACTCTTTGTGAGTGGTATGAGCCCAAGTGACTATTTCCAACCATTTATTGATTGGGCAGATGGTTTTGGTCTACTTGGATTAGCTTTGGTTTCAGCCTCTGAGGCTGCTTTACAACCAATTCCTCCCGATGTTTTAGTGATACCTATGGTGGTTGAAGCAGATAGTTTTTTATCAATATCAATAATAGTATTAGTCGCAACATTTAGTAGTGTTTTTGGGGCATTTATTGGATATGCCATAGGATACTATGGCGGAATCCCAATATTAGGGAAATTTGTTAGTCAGACCAACATAAATCGTCTTAATTCTTTAACCGAGAAATATGGGGCTACTGGGGTGTTTATCGCGGCTGTTTCTCCAATACCTTACAAAGCATTAGCTTGGATTGCCGGTGCTGGCCGCATGGATCTTCGACTTTTTGCATTAGCTGGTTTCTTTGGTCGAAGTATTAGATTTGGTTCTATTGGGATACTGATTGGAGTTTATGGTGAATCAGTGAAAAGTTCTCTTACATGGTTAAATTTCAGTATTATGGCTATAATTTGCATTATTATTTTTATTCCTTTAATTAATTGGTGGAATTCATTAGATGTGGAGATTTCTCAATGATAAGACCACAAGTAATTTCGTTCTTGATAGTATTAATTTTCATTATACAACCTTTTGCATTATCTACAAATAATTCTATTATTCAGTTCGAAGAGAGCGACTCTGATGCCGATGTAAGATATTCTATTGAGTATACAGATAACCATACTACGGTAGAGATTGGTCCTTCTTCTAGGAAAGCCATATTAGAGATTCCTGGTGGTCATAATACTAGCTATAAATTACCATTAGTTGTTGCTTTACATGGTTTTACTAATTCAGGATCTTTCGTTTCTTCATACTTTGATTTAATAGAAAGCGTGCATAAAAACGGCCATCTTTTATTGAGGCCAGATGGCTCATATAGTGCTACTGGTCAAAGGTACTGGAATGCCACTGATGCATGCTGTAATATTTGGAGTGAAGATGTTGATGATGTTTCTTGGTTGACAGTTTTGATAAATGAAGCAATTACATATCATGGCGCAGATCCTGAGGGAATAATACTCGTAGGTCATTCCAATGGTGGTTTCATGGCTCACCGTATGGCCTGTGAAAGAGGCGACATGATCAGAGCCGCAATATCTCTTGCTGGAGCTACATATTATGATTTTGATGATTGTCAGAACACTGGACATCCTAATATCTTACAAATACATGGAACCCTAGACTCTGTAATTCAGTATGATGGTGGTACATTATTTGGTGGCAACTATCCCTCTGCACCTCAAACAGTCAATTATTGGGCGAATCGCTCAGAATGTGACACATCTCTAACTTTGATAGATGAATTAGATATTATTTCTCCTAGTGGGCAAAATGACACGATTGAATATGAATATCTGAATTGTAACTCCGGTAATCGTGTTTCTCTTTGGAAAATTCCAGATGGAGGTCATCTACCTGCTGTTTCTTCTGCAAGTGGGGATGATTTCGCTGAAACAATACTAAATTGGGGCCTTACTGGTTATTTCCCTGATTCAGATGGAGATGGTTTCAGAGATGATGTAGATGACTTCCCTCATGATCCTCTTGAAAATCAAGACACTGATGGTGATGGGGTCGGAGATAATTCTGATACCTTCCCTAATGATTCGACTGAAACAGTAGACTCAGATAATGATGGTATTGGTGATAATTCTGATGCTTTCCCCTATGATTCGACTGAAACAGTAGATTCAGACAATGATGGAGTAGGTGATAACTCAGATGAGTTCCCTAATGATTCGACTGAAACAGTAGACTCAGATAATGATGGAGTAGGTGATAACTCAGATGAGTTCCCTAATGATTCTACTGAGATTTCAGATACAGATAGGGATGGAATCGGGGATAATTCTGATGTATTTCCTCTCAATCCGAATGAACATCTAGATACAGATAGCGATGGTGTTGGAGATAATTCTGATACTTTTCCATATAATCCATTAGAAAATATAGATTCTGACGGCGATGGAATTGGAGATAATTCTGATTCCTTCCCTTATGATTCAAATGAGACTTTAGATTCTGACAATGATGGAGTAGGGGATAATTCAGATGTTTTTCCATACAATCCTGATGAAACAATTGATTCTGATAACGATGGAGTGGGGGACAATTCAGATATATTTCCTAACAATTCTAATGAAACATAAGATTCAGACAATGATGGA
>CABXDN010000006.1 GCA_902511005.1 uncultured Candidatus Poseidoniales archaeon
AAACACTCTCCTTAGCAGGTAATATTTATGTAATTAAAGCGGATCAAGATACGCCCTCTCGAAAGGCGAATTTAAAGCGTGCTTACAAGAACTATTCTAATGCTCTAAAATTAGATCCAAAATCGAAAGAAACTTTACGAGAGAGAGGTAAACTCACCTCGTTGATGGATCAAGAAGGAATTTCAATTGGGCGAAGTTTCCAAGTATTGGATAATGGTAGTCCCACTCCAATGGGTTTACTCGTAGGTTTAGTGGCAATTTTATTACTACTGTCTTCTGTGAAAGTTATTGCAGATTATGCTGCGGAATCTCCCAGTTCGGCATCTCAGGCTACAATGCAAATATCCTATGTTCCGAATGGATTAGACGAGAATTCTAGAACCACAGCAACTATTGTCATTGATTTGTATTCTGAAGACGCTCCAAATCATGTTGGGAATTTTGCAGATCATTCGCGAAGTGGCAATTATGATGCAACTATATTCCATAGAATCATTGATAATTTTATGATACAGGGTGGAGATTTTGAATCAGGAACTGGAACAGGAGGGTATGCCCATAATTGGTATGGCTACTGTAATGGTGAGGAAGAAGATAGTTCTAGTGCTTGCCCTCAGACCTCTTGGACTGTAGGTGATGAAGCGAATAACGGTCGAACCCATGTTCCAGGTGCTCTGTCTATGGCTAAGACTAATGCTGAAAATACTGGTGGAAGCCAATTCTTCATCGTCCCAGAAGATAGTAATCCTAGCCATCTTGACGGAGTTCACACGGTATTTGGTAAAGTTTCAAGTGGACTAAGTTCAGTAACAGATATCAGCAATGTCGAAACAGGAGACAGCGATAGGCCAGTGTACGAAGTTCGTCTATTATCAGTAGTTATTTCTTCTTGATTTTAGAATTTTTTTGAACTCATTGATTAGACATATTCTTGTGCTGCATCTTAGCGGCTAATATTATGTCAACTAATGATTTGTTCTCTGCGAGGTCCGAATTTGACACTCATTCCGGTGACAAGGCTTCTTTCATGTCAATTAAGGAACTTGAAAATCAGGGTCTTTGTAATCTAAATGAATTACCCTTCACTATTCGAATACTATTGGAATCAGCACTAAGGAAATGTGATGGTTTTCTTGTGACAAAAGATGATGTTAGAAGAATTGCATCATGGTCTCCTTCAATGAATCCAGAAGAAATACCGTTCAATCCTAGTAGGGTAATTCTTCAAGATTTTACTGGTGTGCCAGCGGTAGTTGATATCGCAGCATTAAGAGATGCAATGGTTGAACTCGGCGGCGATCCTGAGAAGGTGAATCCGCAGGTTCCAGTTGATTTAGTTATAGATCATTCAGTTCAAGTTGACATTTCAGGTTTATTTCCTGATGCTCGAGAGCGTAATCTTGAAATTGAATATAAACGTAATATGGAGAGGTATAAATTTCTCAAATGGGGGCAAATGAGCCTTGATAATTTTCGTGCGGTCCCTCCAGGACGAGGAATAGTCCATCAAGTTAATCTTGAATGGATTGCAAGCGTAGCTCGTTTGGAAAATGATCTATGGATTCCTGATTCTCTTGTTGGTACAGATTCTCATACTACCATGATTAATGGTCTTGGAGTTTTAGGTTGGGGCGTTGGTGGAATAGAGGCAGAAGCAGTGATGCTCGGGCAACCAATCTATATGCTCTTACCAGAAGTAGTAGGTTTCGAACTAGAAGGGGTACTAAATCCAGGAGTAACTGCTACTGACATGACTTTGAGAATAGTAGAGATGCTTAGGGAGCATGGAGTAGTTTCAAAATTTGTAGAGTTTTATGGTCCAGGCATGGCTAACCTTAGTCTCCCCGATCGAGCAACTATTGCTAATATGGCTCCTGAATATGGTGCTACCTGTGGATTTTTCCCAGTGGATCAAACGACTCTTGATTATATGCATCTTTCAGGTAGAGATGATTCGCATATTGAAGACGTTAGGAGATATATGACTGCCCAAGGTTTATTTCATACGAAAAATACTCCAGTGCCTAAATTTACCTCCTCCATTTCACTAGATTTGAGTACAGTTGAACCCGCTTTAGCAGGGCCTAAAAGACCCCAAGATCGTGTTGACTTGTCGGATATGAAAAGACATTGGGTTGAAAGTCTTAATTCGCCCTCTGGTCACCAAGGTCATGGTGTCGAGCCGAGTAAAAATGAGGATTCTTCTTACATTGAAGGCCGTGAAGTTGAACTAAAACACGGCGATATTGTAATTGCAGCGATAACAAGTTGTACGAATACTAGTAACCCTAGTGTTATGTTAGCGGCAGGACTTTTGGCAAGAAATGCTAGACTCAAAGGTCTTGAAATTAAACCTTGGGTAAGGCCTAGTTTGGCTCCTGGGAGTAGGGTAGTGACAGAGTATTTTGATGCGGCAGGATTGACTGAAGATTTATCTGCTCTAGGATTTAATGTAGTCGGTTATGGGTGTACAACTTGTATAGGTAATTCCGGTCCACTTGATGAAGATATTGAAGCAGCAATAGATGAATCAAATCTTATCGTAGGCAGCGTTCTTTCAGGAAATCGTAATTTCGAAGGACGTATACATCAGAAAATTAAAGCGAACTACTTAGCAAGTCCTCCCTTAGTGGTCGCCTATGCCTTAGCTGGGACATTAGATATTGATTTACAAACTGATCCACTAGGGTATACTTCTGAAGATTTACCAGTAATGCTCTCTGATATTTGGCCTACTGATGAAGAGATACGTGCAACCTTGACTGAATCTTTAACACCGGAAATGTTTAGAAAAAGGTATTCTGATGTTTTAGAAGAACCAAGGTGGGACTCAATACCTACCAAACCTTCTGCTTTGTATCCTTGGGATAATGATTCTACTTATGTCCGTCTACCTTCATTCTTTGAAGGAATAGAGGCTGAGCCTTCTCCAATTGAACCAATTGAAAATGCTCGAGTATTATTGAAACTTGGTGATTCAGTTACCACTGATCACATATCTCCAGCCGGAGCTTTCCCTCATCATGGTCCTGCTGGTAAATATCTGGTAGATAGGGGGGTTAATCCAAAAGATTTCAATTCATTTGGTAGCCGTAGGGGTAATCATGAAGTTATGATGAGAGGGACTTTCGCGAATATCCGAATTAAAAATCAGATAGCGGAAGGAACTGAAGGAGGTTGGACGACTCACTTCCCTACAGGTGACGTAATATCAATTTTTGAGGCGAGTCAGAGATATCAGTCTGCTGGAACTGATTTGGTAGTTTTAGCAGGCTCTCAATATGGTACTGGAAGCAGTAGGGATTGGGCTGCGAAAGGAACTCTATTACTAGGAGTTAAGGCGGTGATTGCAACTTCTTTCGAGCGTATTCACCGTTCTAATTTAGTTGGTATGGGCGTTCTTCCTCTAACTTTTATCGAAGGCCAGGATGCGGGAACTCTTGGATTAGATGGGACTGAAAGTTTCAATATACCTTCTGATGGTGAACTTGTACCTCTTTCAACTATAGATGTCGAAGCTAGGAAAACTAATGGAGAATCGATAAACTTCAGTGCAGTAATCCGTTTAGATACTCCAGTCGAGGTTGATTATTATAATAATGGCGGGATATTACAAACAGTGTTACGTAATTTAGCTAAAGAGTAATTTTGAAACATGATTTTTTACCTGTGAGGGATGTAGCGGAGGATAACTTATGCAGATGAGAGGTAAAGTTAGATTCCGTTTTCGTTCACCTGAAAGTGATATAGACGTCCTTATTGAAGGTGAATATGATGTTGTAAATTCTATACGTGATGAATTAGGGTTACAAGGTAGAGTAGGTTTCATACAGCCACTCTCTGCTAGATTAGTTCACGGCCACGAACCAGAATTAAGTTCTGCTTTGGGTGATGAAAAGGATTTAGAAGATTTGAGTGATGAAAATAAATTACCGGGGCCACCTCCTGATCCTACTAGTATTCCTGCAGTAGTAAGACGCATTGGGGATTTAGACATCAAAGCTGAAATTTCAGATTTAGATGGCCCTTCAAGAACCGAACCTCAGATAGAATATATTAGGGAATTTCTTGAATCTATAGATGAACTAGAACCTTTGAAGAACAATCTATCTGGAGATCCTATGGCTGAAGCTTGGTTACAAATTGTCTTGACTCTTGTAGTACGTCAGCATGGTCAAACATCGCTTCCAATTAGTGCAATCGAGGAACTTATCGGTGAAAAAATAAACAAAGAGGGGACTGAATTAGAATTATTCTTAAATCGACTTTGGATTATGGGCCGATTAGAACTCATATACGGAGGCGCAGAGGTACATTATGCACCGAACCCTAGTTGGTTAGTATCTCAATAATTAATCAGAATGATATTATTTTTTTATGATTATTCTATGGTCAATTGTATCTTTATGTCAAACCATCGTATATATGTAGTAGCCATGTTCGATGTTTATGAGTAGCATTGAGATAGACAACTTATGGCATAAATTAGGTGAACAACTCGAATCACTAAAACTTGATTCCAGTTCTTCAATATAATTTAGATACGCTGTTAAGTCGATGGCGAGAGATAAAAATAGAAAATGTCTCTTTTTTCTTATTTTCAAACAAAATTTCTATTTTCTTGTGAAGTGTTTTGTCATAATATGCTTTATCATTCCTCTGTACTGTACAATCACGAGGTGATAAGTGCTAAGAATAGAATGAAACTCCGAAGGAGTATGTTGTATAACCAGAACAATACGAATAATCAATCCGCGAAGAGTCGGAAAGCCCTCCTACTCGTCTTTTTGTTTGTGAGTTCTTTGTTTGTATCATTGGTACCTGCAGTTTCTGCATCACACATAACACAATACGCGGTGCAAAGAGATCCGTCTTACATTTCTATAGGAGATCTTGACTGTGACGGAGATAATGATATTGCATCCGCCAGTACTATGGGATTATTCATTACTGTGCTTTACAATGATGGTTCAGGTGGCTTCGCAGATAGACAAGACGTATTCATATCGAATAATGATTCGAGAAGAGCTGGATTCATCGATACTGCCGACGGAACTCGTGTTGAAGTCGCTGATATCGATGGCGATGGAGTAAACGATTTAGTTTATTATCAGCAAAATATTAGATTTGTAGGAGAGTCATTTGTTCGTCCAGGTAACCTCACTATCCTTTGGGGTGACTGCAGCGAGAGAGTAAATAGTTGGAGTGATTCTGAAATCACGGTCTCAAATCCATATCTATCTGACATGGATGTGGCAGATATTGATGGCGATGGCAATGCAGATATCGTTATGGTAGTTAGAGATAACACTGCTACAAATCAGTATATTCAGGTTTACAAAGGACCGGATCCAACTTTACTAACTGCTCAACAAACACTTGCCGTGCCTCTTACAACCGGACTTTACACTGATATGATGCTTGGCCATTATGGTGAAACCGTAACTGGCGGAGGATTCCCTGGTGGTGGTGGTATTGGAGATTGTGAAGATCTCGATATTTGGTTACTTAGAACTCCTCCCTTTAACACTGGTGTTGGGACTTCAGTAGGGCATTATGACAATATGACTGTACTAGAGTATGACTGTCTCCAAGGCCAATATCCAAATCCACTAACTCCTGGTGCTCAAGGAGTTCATGAGTTCAAATTAGATGCTGAGCACAATGAACCACTATATGGCATTGATATCAAGGATACTGATGGAAATGGAGAGATTGACCTGATTGCAGCTATAGATGGTTTGACCGGCAATGTCTCATATGCCTATGGCTCTGGGTCCTCCTGGACAACTCAGAATTACGCTTATCTAGGCGATTTTAAAGGTGCATCTATCACAATTGAAGATATCAATCAAGACGGAATATATGATTTCTTTATCCCTACTGAGTTAACCTTAACAAGAATTCAAGACTCTACCTCTCAGAATCAGACCTTCCTCCTTCTTGATAATTTGAGAGAAATCAATTCAGTGGAGATACTTCTTGGTAATCCCAATGGTAATGGCTATCTTCCAGGACTTTCTTTTGATGTTGGAAGAAGGCCTACTATGGCTCAACCAGGGCAATTACAAGGTGGTGAAAATAGTGCATTCGAAATTGTGATAGGGCAACGTGATTACGCTTACAGATTTGCTAATAATGCGATGTGGTTAGATACTCAGGGTTGGCCCGGTGCAGGCGATTTCCTCTCAGTATTATCTCTTGACAATGAAGACGTAGGTATCACAGATGTTTCTGTAGCCCCTGCGTCATATAATCCTGCAACTGGAGCCGCTCAACTTGGCGAAGGAAACAGATATGTCAATGTCACAATTAAAAATACAGGATTAAATCCAATTTCAGGAAGTGTGGATGTTAACCTAGAAGTTAAAGAAGTATTGGGTGGTGTAGATACAATAGTATATGCTAATGATTTCGATGGTAATGAAGATACATCTGGTTGTAACTCATGTGCTTGGGAAAAGTTCTCTTATACGGGAGAATTTGAAGAAGGAGACTCATCTTGGCATGTAGAAACTAGCTCAATTGGAAATGCATCACCTTGGGAAGCAGATGCTAATCCTACAAACTATTATTGGGCTGGGCTCGATTATGAGAATGGTCAGAACGAATCAGATTCAGGATATTATAATCATCAGGACGAAGCAGTAATTCTTCAAAATGTTGACTTGACAGGAGCGGATGCTGCTTACCTTGACATGTGGGCAATGTGCAGTGCTTCTTTCTTCCAACTCTATCTTGCCGAACAGTTTGATGTTGTTGAACGTTGGCTGTATGAAGATTCATGCAGTGTCGAAGTATGGAGTGATGGAAGTGGTTGGGAACAAGTATTCTTTGCTGGAGGATGGGATAATGATCGTTATTTCCGTCTTTTATATCAGGGAGTAGACCCAGAATACAATACTTACAATGGCGATATTTCTACTGAGACCCTAACTGGTTGGTTAAATTTCACAGAGGATGGCTCAGAATCTCCTGACCAAGAGAAAATCGATTCAATTGATTTGACTCCTTACGCGGGTCAAGTAATCGATATAAGATTTAGATTTAGAAGTGGTCTCATGGGTTCAGTTGGGCCAGATGGTGCATCTTATGATACGGGTTTAGATGGTTTTGCATTTGATAATATTTCTATCAGGAAGAGGGATGTTACTTTCGGAACTGAAGAAGTAGTAAGTCAAGAGATATCATTTACAAATCTTGGCGCAGGTGCTTCACGTGATGTCTCATTAACCTCCGATTTCGTAGATAATAAGACATACTATATTTCTACAACTCTCGAAAATCCTTCCGGTTTCCAAAATGCTGATGCAACAAATGATGAAGTGAAATTCCAACTAACTGTTGACAATCTTTACGACCCAGGTGTGGCTGAAGAGCCATGGGTTGACTTAGAAAATGGAGTCAGATATGCATCTGGAACTAGAGATATTAATGTCAAGGTTCAGAATTATGGTAACACCATTACCGATTTCCAACTTGAAGCCAGAGTTCGCAACGCACTACCTGATTTAGTTGCAATAGAAGACTTTTCTTTCGGTAACTCTGCTGATCAAATATGGACTGATGATGGGAATGAGAATGGTAGCCGTATTGATGACTCAGGCGGTTCTAATGGTATGCTACCCCAAAATCAAGGAGTATTCAATAATCATGCCTATTGGCTAGGCCATCCCGATACTGGTTATGGCGATAATTGGAATGAAACCCTAACTATCGAAGATATCCCAGTTGGAGCAGATGGTGCGGATTTCACCTATTTGACATTCGACTACTATGCTGAAGGTGACTACCTGAAAGATAGTAATGGCAATATTCTTGCAATTAGAGATGCCGCACAATTAGAAGTTTCATGGACAAAGAATGGCGAAAATTTCAATGGCATAATATTCGGTAGTTGGACAGATCTTAATGAAAATGGCCCACGTCCTTTTGACGCTTGCGAAGATTTCGATAATAATGGATATGACGAAGTTGAATATTTCGGGGATTTCTCAGATAGAATAAATTCAGTAGTTTGGTTTGATTCTGAGCAAATTGTCAAGTCTGTAACTGTAGATATGTCAAATATATTCTTACAAAATCAGACTAGCGAAAATACCTTTGAATGGCAAGAAGAATGCACTTCGCTTTCAGGATCTGATGTCACTTTAACTTGGAGATTTTTATCCAATGATGATGGAGTCAATGGTAATGCAGGCTCAGCTGGATTCGCTATAGATAATATTAGAATTGAAGAATTTACTTTCGAGGACGATGGAATCTATACAGTTGACGTTAATGGTATGGATGCATCCGAAAAACAACTAGTTACAGTTGGAAATCATGATTTCCAAAGTGGTATTTATCGTATTGACGTCAAGACTCTATTCGATAATACTGATCCTTTAGATAAATGGTACAACCAATCTGAAGTTACTCCTGCAAATAACTTTACTACAATAATGTTTAGCATAGCTAGTGCAGATATCACTCTGATGCAACCAGATATATTAGATTGTACTACTGACATAACTTATGCTTGTGTTTACTCTACAAATAAAGATCAACAAGGAGCCTATGGGGCCTCTTCTCATGACTTTGTCCTTCCATTGTTGAATGGAGTAATAGAAGCAGAATATCAACTAACTATGAAAATCGTGGATTTAGAAACTGGACAAACAGTCTTTGAAGAAAATTCTGATAATGGACCTTTTGACTTAGTTCCTCATGAGAGGTCATGGGCTAATTGGACCGCACCCTATTCGAATTGGTACGATTCTCATAAGTACAATATTAGTTTCTTTGCTACTTTCACAGATGATGGTAATAGTTCAGGTAATGAGAGATTCTTCGAGATAGAATTTTATGATCAAATAGATGTGGCAATATTATCTAACCCAACAGATCAAAATCGACTTCAACAAGTGAAGAAAGATCTTGATGCTATGAATCTGACCTATACTCAATTGAGAGTAGGGGATTGGGATACGTATGCGACACCAGATTGGATTGAACATTACAATAAGGTATTACTTCCTTGGCAAACTGATTATAACGTAGTTTATGGGGATTATTATGAGATAATGGATACAACTAGAGATAGTGATGGCCTGAGTGTTGTTGATGTTCTAGAAAATTTCATGGTTAATGGAGGTACAGTGCAAATGCACTTAGGCCCATATCAAAATGAGTATGATCCGGGTAGGTTAATCTTCGATATGGCTATTAAAGATAGAAATCAGTATAATTTCTCTACGGATAATAGAATTAATTATGAAAATCTTTCAATTGATGACCCATACCACCCTATACTGTTAGGTATCGATAAAGTGACATTTTCTGGGATTCATGCTGGTAATTACGTTGCAACAGCAGGAATAGATGTAGCATCTCAAGTACAAGCGAATCAGATACCTGCAACTTGTGGTGGCCGAATCAGCGTTACAGGAGGTACTTTCCACACACTGCTTAGAGATACAGATCAAGGGCATTCTCTAATGTCTCTATGTAACAAAGGAGCTGGTGGCTTAATTGTTACAACTATTGACGTTGAGAATCCTAGTGTGTCCGAATCTTTTGGTGGAGAGAATATACCTCTTCTTTCTAATATGCTTTCATATCATCTAACTCCATACCCTATTGATTTTGGAATTGCAGGTACTGATTTCGATTTGATAATTAATGGTGAATCCGTAGATATTAATCCTACTACTGCTGCATACCGTGATAAATATATCAAGAGTAATGCAGATTTAGAATTCAATTATCAATCTACTATCCCTGGTCTAACTGCAGATTGGGATTTAGAATCTGGAAATAATGATTCTGTTACTGGATGGGATGGTGAAGTTCTTGATTCGGGCCTAGTAAGCCATACTAACCAGATCAATCCTTCGATACCAACTATGGGTTCATTCTGCGCTGCTGGTGTAGATGAACCTTGCCGAATTGGTGCTGAATGGTTATTGACACTATATCTTCATGATGATGCAGGTCACACTAGAATTACTTACATTCGTCTAATTACAAATGATACACTTGCAGATGACTTTTATCCAATTTCTGCTGCAACTATTATTCACGACCCTTTAACTTCTGAATTCATAACTCCTGCTGGCACTAAGCCAATAGCAGGTGTAGACTGGCCGGTCTACAGAGTTAGGCTATCAGAAACTGGAGAGACAACAATCCAGTTTACTGGAGAGAATAGTACTGATCCTGACGCACCTCAGGGCGAATCAGGTATTGCTCTATACGAATGGAGAGTAATCAATGATATGCCTGTTGGTGAATTCAATGATGAACAACACGTTTGGCAGAACCCTGCTGCAGTGACCGATGAATGGAGTTATACCTTCAGAAATATCACTACTAGTTCAACAATTGAGAAAGATGTTCGTGTTGAGTTGATTGTGTATGATTTAGCAGGTAAACAAACTCAAAATAAATATCGTATGTATTTCATAATAGTTGGAGAAGATGATGGCGATGCTCAACCTGTATGGTCATTTACTTCACCAAGACCCAGTGACTCGCAGTCTTCTGATGACGTGACAATTGTAGGTAATATTGTTGGTGGTGCTGAAAATAGTGATGTAATGATTGAAGTATCATTAGATCCATTAATTTTAGATTATACTCCTACTCAGAAAATAACTCAAAAATCTATTGGTAAGTATAATGTATCTAATAGCTTAGGTGATGGTGATGGGTTTTCAATGTCTTTAGATATATCTGAACTTTATTCAACTAGCGGTGTCAGTGCTACTCTTTACTTTAGAATTACTGAGGCTGATGGAAGTAGATATGTATTGAGTGAGGAAATAGTCATCAATTTACTTCCTAAAGATGAGTGTGTTCTTGATCCTTCTTCGTCAGGTTGTAATGTCTCAGAAACCGGTGGTTTAAATCCAATTATTATTGGAATTGGTAGTTTAATCGCTGTTTTAGCAATAGTTGGAGTAACTCTTGTAGCTAGAGGTAGAGGCGGTAAAGATACTGATTCAGACACAGTCGAGCAGTTTGGTGGTGTCGAGCAAATGGATCCAGTTGAAGCATATGTCCAACAGATGGTTGCATCAGGTTATGATGAACAAACTGCCAGACAGTATGCTGAGCAATACTACGCATCCTACTATGCCCAACAAAAAGGCGGAAATTAACGCGTATGAAATTATACGGGTGCGTTAAAACGTACCTTGAATAACCAGTTGCGAACGCCTTAGTTTTATGGATACATCAGGACCCTACACTGTTGCAGATCTTTCCTTGGCAGACGCAGGTGAAAAAAGAGTTGCGTGGGCAAGAAGTAGAATGCCTGCTTTAGCCGCTCTTAGGAAGCAAGCGGAGATAGATAAACCTCTTACTGGACAGAAAGTTTCTGGCTGTCTTCACGTAACTAAAGAAACAGCAATATTAATTGAAACCATAGTTGCTGCCGGTGCAGAAGTTTCATGGTCTGGTTGTAATCCTCTTTCAACACAAGATGATGTGGCTGCTTGGTTAGCAAGAGAAGGTTACGGGGTTCATGCTTGGTATGGTCAAAGTAACGACGGTTTTTACGAATGTATTGATCGTACTTTAGATTTCAAACCGACTCTGACGCTTGATGATGGTGCTGACTTAATTTACAGAGTACATAGTAAATATCCCGAATTATCTGAATTTATTATTGGTGGTACTGAGGAAACTACAACAGGTGTTCACCGACTTCGAGCAATGGCAGATGCGGGTGAATTGTTATATCCTGTAATAGCAGTTAATGATGCTGAGACTAAGTGGGATTTTGATAATGTTCATGGAACGGGACAGTCAACTATTGACGGTATAGTAAGATCAACAAGTGTTCTTCTTGCAGGTAAAGTGTTTGTAGTTGCAGGATATGGACATTGTGGGCGTGGTCTTGCTAATAGGGCACGAGGATTGGGTGCTAATGTAGTGATTACAGAAATAGATCCAATTTGTGCTTTAAAAGCCATAATGGATGGTTTTAGGGTAATGAAAATGGATGATGCCGCATCAATTGGTGATATATTCTGTACAGCCACTGGGATGAAAGACGTGATAATCGGTCGACATATAGATTCAATGAAAGATGGTGCAATTGTTAGTAACACTGGGCACTATGATTGTGAAATAAATATTCCTGACTTAGAAGAAAGAGCAGTAGAAGTTTTTACAATTCGCGAAAATAATGAAGCATTTACTTTGAGTAATGGGAGGACAATTCATTTACTTGCGCGAGGACGTTTAGTGAATTTAGCTGCTGCCGAAGGACATCCTAGTGAGGTTATGGATATGTCCTTTGCAAATCAATTCCTCGCACTTTGTAGATTAGCTAAAGAGGGTAAATCATATTCTAACAACGTCTACGATATCACAACAGAACAAGACCGTGAATTAGCGGCATTGAAATTATCTACGACCGGAATTACAATAGATGAACTAACTGATGAGCAAGTAAATTATTCTACAGATTACAGTGCTGGAACCTAAAATAATGATTCTACTCTTCCTCTAAATTCCACAGGGGGATTTTCAGTATAAATTTAGAACTCATCTTTTCATCTGCTTCAATTAGAAGTTCTAGTCTTTGTATAACTGCAGGGCTACGGTTTTTAATCATTGAATTATAAACAATACTCCCTCTTATTGATTCAGGTATACATATTTTTCCTGATGAAGTTTCATAATCAATAGCCCGATCAACATCTAGTGCATGTCTATTTCTTCTTTGTAAGAGTCCCATCGATGCCCTTGTTAAGAAACCAAAAGCCCCGAGTATCATTAAGAAAACAAGTATGAAACCAGGTATGCTTCCTCCTAAAAATGTCATAGATATGCTGCCGAAAATAAATACGACAGGGGCTATGAAAGCAATTAACCAGAAAGTTGAACTCAATGGCTTGACCTTTTTCATTTTTTCAATTACATCCCATCTTGGATGTGTAGGTTCTTGAGGCCTGAAAATTTCTTCTTTTTCCATATTAGCGGCTCTTTCAACCATTCTTTTCACACCATCAATCCTTACTGCTTGCTGACTGGACAGTTCATCTAAATCTCCACTGAATAATTCTGATAATTTTATGCCACATTCTTCGTATAATCCAAATCTAACTAGTATTGAAATTTGTTCTATCAACGGGTTGACATCTTTGGGGAATTGATTTCTATATTCTTCCCACCATTGAAGGGCATCTTCAAGCATACCCAGATTATCTACTAATATCCAGCCACCTATTTTCCATGCTTCAATATTTTTTGGATTATATAATACAACTTTCCTTAAAGCGGCCATTGCTTTAGCCGATTGTCCGAGGGTAGGTTGTATTTGTTTCCCTCTAGACGGAGGGGGTAGTGACCAGGTGGCTATTGCCATCCAAGCATCAGTATGATCTTCATTCATATGAACAACATCTTTAGCAAGTTCAATTGCAGATTCAATATCTCCCTTTTCTCTTGAATCTAAGGCGTCGAGCCAAATCGTTTCTGGGTCCTTCGACATAAACAGCGGTAATAGTTCTAAGAAATTAAGCCTCGGGTAGAAGGACGTCTGTTAAATGGGAATTATCTTCTTGAATTGAATTTCTTTCCACTTCTATTATTATCTCTTCTTCTGCTATTTCCAGAACTCGATGAACTTTGACGACTTGTTTGTCTTCGAGATGAATGATTATTCCCTCGTCTTTCAGTAGATTTTCTATCAGGTCTTCTTGCTCTAGCCTGTGTATTTCTACTGCCTTTGGAACTGTCTGGACCTCCGGGTTTTCTAACGTCACAACTTGAGCGATTACAGAAATTTTTGCTTGCATAGTTATGATTTTTACATTTCGGACAGATCCAGTCACCTGGTTTTATATTGGAAACATCACGATTATCTCTTCCTCGATTATTGTCCCTTCCTCGATTATTGTCCCTTCCTCGATTATTATCTCTTCCTCGATTATTATCTCTTCCTCGATTATTATCTCTTCCACTTGGTTTCTTTTCATTACAAGTTGATCGATTACAGAATTCTTTATTCGCATAGTTGTGGTTTTTACATTTTGGGCAACGCCAATCACCTGGTTTCATGTGAATATCTCTATCGAAACTTCGTCTATCATTTCTACCTCGATTATTATCTCTTCCTCGATTATTATCTCTTCCTCGATTATTTCCGTTTCTATCATTACGTGGCCTTCTATCTCTTGGTGCAATTTCAACAGGTGAACCCACAGCATTTTCTGCAACTACACCTTCTGCTAGTGGTTTGATATGAATGAATGCACCGTTTATAGATCCAATTACTGAATCAACCCTTCCGAGGAATTTTCCACCAACAATTCTGATACCTGTATACAGTCCAGGAGCTCTACCTTCGAAAGATACCAACAACCCCCCTTCATGAGATGGTTGACTGACACTCCCGGAGAAACTCATAGTTCATTCGCGTCGGGTTGAGTATATGAGACCGATAGTTAGGGCTAAAATAGTCAAAACAATACTCGACCCAGGTAAAAAACCAGTTTCCTTAGAGTTTTCAACGGGAAGAGTAACCATATCTTCGAATAAATGAGAATTATTTACCAACACAACAACTTCGTTACATTTCATTGAAATATCGCAACCAATAACTTTCACTTCATGGATTCCTTCATCCCATAATCCAAAATTTATTATTGGAGTACTCCAAGAATCTCCTGAAACAGATATACTGCCAGCAGATAGATTATCTATGGATAATGAAAATAGGACCTCTTCTCCGTCTGGGTCGCTAAATTGACCTTGTGCCTTCCAAGTATCTACTTCCCATCCATATTCAGAAAGAGTGATCGTTGGTGGCGAACTTTCTTTCATTATATCCAGATAAAATATCCTATTCACTGGATATATATTTGCGCCATAAATTTCAATCCATAGATTAACTAAGCCTGGATTTAATCCAACTGATTCGACCATTAGTGTTGTATCGGATATTATTGTGGTTGTTTCAACTGTAGCCATATTAATATTTCCAGTTTGTGTGAAACTATAATCTAAATTTAATTCGGACCATCCCTGGTTTAGCTCAATTTTTATCGGATGTGGGCTTTGGAGAATACTGGAATCTGTCGATACAGAAATCGGAATTCCAAGGTGCCATGTCCTATTTCCAGAACTCTGTCCGGCCACATCAATCGCCTCACAGGTAACGTCCACAACCCCCTCACTGGGTACAATTCCTGAGAATGATTTATCAGGTCTTTGGAGTATATTCGCAGAATCATCAGCATCACAATTAATCTCTAATTGAGTAAGTGGTTTTTCATCGGTAAACCATGACGAAACACTCTCCCATTCGGCCCATACTATTTCTCCACTTTCTAATGAAGGAAACCATGATTCATCAAGAGGCGCATTTTCGGTCCAAGCTGGTGGTTCATCAATTGGTATAGGCGCAATTGTAAAATCTGCAAAAATATCTTCTCCACTAGGCCAAATACTTTCACTTCTATGAGGGAATAGAGTATACTTGATATTTTCATTATTTTCGAATGTATACGTGGATGAGCCGTCTCCTACGCATGTCCCTCTTAGTGGGGCATCTTCATGAGTCATAGGCTCGAATTCAACATCTCTTCCTTCGCATTCTTCCCACATGTCTAATCTTAAATCTGGATTACTAGGGAATGTGAAATCTAGAACAGCATTGGTCATATTAGACGCATTAAATGCGAGAGTAAATTCCTCCCCTTGGGCCATATTAGGTATAACCATCGTAGCATTCATCCATAGTTCAAGTCTACATTCATCTACTCCCTCAGAAGTTTCAATCAAGATATTGCAATCTCTTTCTGAATTGGGATAAACCGGAACTTCTTCACAATCATTACTAGATCCTATAGCAGTGCAATCTCTTATGTCTGCATGATTAGAAGGGACTAAATTCCACTCTTCTATTATGACGCCATTATCTTGCCAAGTAGCATTCTTCCAATCTAACCCTACGCCTCCCCTATGGGGTGAAGACTCTCTCAATCCTATTCGAGTCATCGCATATTCTATACATTCTGAAGCAACAGCCTCAACGGCTGATTTTTCGTCAGTTGAAATCCAACCGTCCCCTCCACTAGGATACAACTCTTCCAAATATGAATCAAGTTTTTCTCTCAACAAATCAACACTGCTGCCATTTATCCATGCTCTCGCTTCTACCTCTGCAGAATTCCAGTCGTCATCGACTACAATGTCAAAATGTGCATGGGTGTAAGGTAGAATATCTTCGAAAGTAATAGAACTGCACCTATCTTCTATACTCCCACCTCCACCTCCCAGTTGATTTTTAGTTATTATTTCTGTATCTAGTTGATTATCTTTATTTTCTAATGGAAAAAACATTGAAAACATAAGAATAACGCAGATTGTCGTCAAAATTCCCGTTCGTCCAGAATAACTCACAATATATCGAGAAGGTATACTCACATCATTATATCGTTTTTATATTCATAGATTTTTCGAATATAATCACTAATTTAGGTGAGCCTAAATTTGATATACTCCATCCTACTCCGAAGTTTAGGGCGACCTAAAGATACGGAGATAGAAATATGAAAAATAATAAAATAATTGCTATAATGATGACATTAAGTATGTTAGCCGCAGCTTTTGCTGGCTGTTTATCAGACGATACTGATAATAACTTTGACGAAGTAGATGGCGGATATGAATATGCTTCAAATGTTGATAATCACAGAATGCTAGTTGAAGATGTTTGTGATATCAAAGATCTAGCGGAAGCGCATGACTGGGATGGAGTAAAAGACATCTACATGAATGGTAAGCACGCAGAAAAGAATGACGGTTCATACAGAACATTACAAGGATTTGCAGATGCTACAGGTAAGCAACATGGATTAGATACCTTTTACGGCACCGATTCGCCTTTAGATGACTATTTGATGTCAGCACTAGATGGAACCGGTATGTTTGCAGGTGCATCAGATAGTGTTCGAGAGCAAGCTGTTGAGAAAGGGGTTCAAAATCAGATTATGGTTGCATATGCAATACATGAATTAAATGCGGCTATTAACAAAGCAGCAGCGGGGAACTTCGGTACCGATGATGCACAACACGCATGGGACGAAGGTTGGGCATTTTATCATGGTCTAGATGAGTATGCTTCATGCTCTCCATATGCTACTGGAGACAAGAGAGCAGGTAACTATGCAACTGCAAATGCAGATGGTACTGCTGTAGCAAATGCAGCAATTCTTCAAGCAATGAATGATGGTCTTACAGCTCTAAAAGCTGAAGATCTTGAAGGAGCAACTGCTGCAAGAGACGATATTGTTAAGAATTTAGTAATAATTTACTCTCAAGCAACAATTCGTTATGCTCACAAGATGAACACTGATGATACTATCGAAAAAGCTCAAACACACCAAGCAGAGGGATATTCTTTCTGGAGAGTAATTGAAAAATACATTGCTGAAGCGAATCCATCACCAGGTGACGATTGCTACAACGGCGTTACAATGACTGTTAGTGCAGCAGCAGCAGATGAATGTGCGGGATACATGTACATGACTGATTACGATATGGGTGACGGTTCAGATATCTGTTACAATATGAATACTCACACTGTCTCAGCAGATACTGACGAGAATTCTTGTCTTGGATACATGTTTTTAGAGAATTATGGTGAACAAACTTACACAGGTTGTTACAACAGTGCATCTCATGATATGAACAGTTCTTGGAATCAATCAATTTGCGAGTCATGGGATTACTATGATAATGCTTCATGGGGTTCCACTACTTTCACTGGATGCTACAACATGGTGTCTCATGAAACATCAAGCGATGATAATGCTACATGTATATCATACATGTGGGTTGAAGATTATGTAACAGTTGCTGGACAAGACGGTTGCTACAACAGTGTGTCTCACTCATGGGATACAGCAGTAGATCAGACTACATGTGAATCTTATGGTTGGTATGTAAATTATGGTGCTACTATATTTACTGGATGTTACAACATGGTATCTCATACAACTGATACAGATATGACTGAAGCAGAGTGTAGTGCTTTTACGCACTTCGATGTTTTCGGAACAACTGGAATTAATGGAATCTACGATTTCAATAATGTTCCAGTAGCAGGTACTGATTATCAGGCTGCTGTCCGTGCACATCTCCAACCTGCTTGGGATATGCTCGGAATTACAGCTGAAGATATTGGAACACTCCAATAAATAAATTAACGATTCGATGTGGGTTTTTTACTCACATCGAAGGACATACTTAAACGGTAACGGGAGGCGCTGATTTATCTGGCTCACAGCAGGTAATCATTAGCTTCATCATAGTTAAAATGGGACTCACATTCAATTTTAGCGTCTCCCGTTAACCCAATGCTTAGTTTCCTGAAAACTCACATTAAATTACTAGTATCTATTCGAATGCACATGGGAATAGGGTATTAGTATGGCTAATAGTAAGATAATCACTATTCTAATCACTTCAATCTTGATAATGACTTATGTTTCAGGGTGTATCAGTAATGATAGTGATGAAGGTAGTCTAGGTACTCTAGTAATTGCATATGAGATCAAAGATAATCTAGATGACATTGATTCAAACCCTCAGGTTTTCGCAGAATATCTTTCTGAGAAATTAAATTATGATATTTCTCTGTTCAGTGTTGACTCAGAGGGTGCCATGGTTGAAGCTTTGAGATTTGGTAATGCCGATATTGCATTGATGGATGCAGGAGCCGCATGGGTCGGTTGGCAACAGTATGGCTTAGAAGTTTTAGCTGCAGATCTTAATGTAGATGGAAGGACATATTACAATGCTAATGCATGGGTGAAATCAGATAGTAACGTTGCTAGTGCTCACCTAGATGATAACTCCCTCACAGATCCTTTTGCACTTTTATCTGGTAAAACATCTTGCCATACAGGATGGCTAAAATCAGTAGGTATGCTTCTCCCAATGGGTTACCTAATTGGCCTAGGTTATGCAAATATTATCGGAGACCCGAATGATGTAGAGACCATAAGAAATACTATACATGGATTTTTTGACTCTAACTCTTCAATTCCAGATACTGGAACTCCATATTACGGTTATTCGGGTGCTTTGAAATGTTTATCGGAAGGGAAGGGAGATGTTGCCTTTTTAGAAGAAAATAGTGTAGATATTCTTTGTAATAATGAGGTTTCTTCTCTCAATCAAGAGTGGTGCCTTGATATTGAGGAGTATACCGCATTACCTGCTTTTGGAAAATCCCCTAGCCATCCAGTGATGTATAATCCTAATTTTTTAGATTCAGAAATTACAAGTAAAATCACAAATGTGTTAGTTGAAATGAGTAGTGACCCCGAAGCGACTAATATTCTCGAGAATATCCTAAATACCCCTGGTTTCATTGCAACAAATACTTCAGTACACCTGGGTAGTTATTCATCACTAATTTCTAATATACCGGGTATTTCCGCTTACTATGAAGATAAATTTTCTTTGAATACTTCAGTTTCTCCAGATATTGATAAAATTAAGATTGCTTTTGATTCAGATAAATTGTCTGATGATGTAGATAAAAATCCAGAACTCTTAGCTGATTTTCTCTCTCAGAAATTAAACATTGATGTTGAACTATTTATTGTTAATTCTCAAAACGAATTAATCAATAGTTTAGTAGACGGCCATGCCGATATTGCAATTGTTAACTCAGAATTAGCATGGGTTGGATGGAAACAATATGACTTGGCTGTAATGGCAGCAGTAGAAATGGAAGATAGTAGGACATATTCAGATATTTTAGCTTGGGTTAATTCGAACAGTTCAATCGCAGCGAGTCATTTAGACAATGATCCTTCGACTAATCCTTTTGATTTGTTGGAAGGAAAAACATCCTGTCATTCTGATCCTTCAGATGTGGGAAGTATGATGCTTCCAATCGGTTACTTAGCCAAAAATAATTATCTTGAATTAGATCAAAGTAATGATATAGATTATTTGTCAGAAATAGTTTATTCTTTTTTCAATTTTAATTCATCAATACCTAACCAAAATGATACATATTTTAGTGATTTAGGTGCCCTAAGATGTCTTTCTGAGGGCGAAGGAGATGTTGTATTTTTAGAAGAAAACACTGTTAATATGTATTGCGATAATACCGTTATTTCAGAAAATATGGATTGGTGTCTAGATATTGAAGAATATACTTCTCTCCCTGCTATTGCTCCTATTCCAAGCGATTCTGTAATCTATAATCCTGATTTGCTGGATATACAGACAAGAACAGCCGTCTTGAATGCTTTAATTTCACTTAACTATGAGATGTATCTGGAAAATTTCAGTACACGAGGATCGGTCTATACGGGTTGTTATGATATCTCAGTACACGTAATTGATGAAGAATCTCAGAAAAATACTTGTGGTTCTGAGATAATGGATAACATATTAGGTACGTCCGGATTAACCAGAGCAACATCTCAAGAACATCTAGGGCAATATTCATCATTCGTAGCAATTATTCCTGGCATTTCTTCTTATTATTATGGTATCTTTGCAAACTAATTATTTATTGAAATTAATTTTTGAGTTTTTACTTCAATCCGTCAATACCAAATAGGGATTAGGGTCGCCTAAACTTAGTGATTGAGTGTGGGAGGCGAGTCTATGGAAGAAATTCCTTGTAAGATAGAACCAATTATACGCTTAAATGACGTTTCGATAGGATACAAGGAAGATCAGCCTTTAGTTCAGATACCAAATCTTGAAATATTCCCTGGAGAAATTGTTGCAATTGCTGGTCCTTCAGGAGTCGGCAAATCAACTTTATTGAAAACTATTGCAGGATTAATGAGGCCAATCTCAGGAAGCGTTGAGGTATGTGGCAAGATTAGCCCGAAGCGTGTCAATCGAGGAGAACTAGGATACGTCCCTCAGAGTCTTGGTTTAGTAAGACACGCTAGTGTCCAACATAACGTGATGTTAGGGGCTAATGCTGGTCATAATTATTTTTATTCATTTTTAACAGTGTTTAGGGCATATATACTCAATTCCCCGAAGGTAGAAAAAATAGTGTATCCTGGACTCACGGTTCTCCTACTACTGAGTTTATTTGGAAATCTACTCCTTCTCACACAAGGACAATTCTTGTCAACCGGCCAATCTCTATTCGGAATCGTGTTTTTGGCTATGATTCTAACTATGGTCGAATTTGTTTTTCTCATGCTACTTGTTGTCCTTGGTATTCGTTTTCCTTCATCATTTGCCAAGAGAAAGGCATTAGATTCCATTAAATCTATGGGCCTAGAAGAAAAAATTAGTGAACCAATTAGGAGACTCTCCGGTGGACAACAAAGAAGAGTAGCAACTGCTAGAACTCTTGCTCAATCTCCAAACTTGATACTAGCTGATGAGTTTCTAAGTGAATTAGATCAGGAAACGATAGACATGGTTCTTGGAGAGGTTACTGAATATGTCAGATCTAATAATGCCGCTCTTTTAGTGGTAGAACATGATATTTCTCGTGCAAAAATGATGGCGGATAGATTACTAGTAATCGATGACGGTCGTGTGAATCCATTTATCACTGAACCAACTGCAATGGAGGTTAAAATATGAAAAAACTTTTTTCGAACAGTTATTCTTTACTCCTTTTTTTCCTTTTCATCTTTTTATTTGCAGTTCTAATTTTAGATGGGATGATTAGCGATTGGGGAAGGTTATCTGGAAGTCTTGGTAATCTTACTAAATTTATTCAAGAGTCATTATGGCCACCTGAATGGAGCGTGGTTGAACCGCAAGCATATCCTGTTTGTACTGTATATCCTAAATTTATGGATTTCACATGCTCAACTGCTTGGATAGGGTTGATAGAGACTATAAAAATTGCATTTGTATCTACTGTATTTGGAATGATTCTATCTCTCCCTTTTTCATTGTTAGCTGCACGAAATTTGAATCCTTTATGGGTATCTTATTCCTCTAGATTTTTACTAGCAGGATTTAGAAGTTTACCAAGTCTTATCTGGGCTATATTTTTTGTTATACTGATTGGTTTTGGCCCTTTAGCCGGAGTTTTAGCCATGACTGTTTACACAGTAGGGTATCTTGGTAAACTCCAGTATGAGGCTATTGAAGGTATGGCTAAAACTCCTCTAGATGCTGCAGAGGCAATGGGCCTTTCGAAATTTGAAACTGCTTTCGAAGTAGTGATACCGGAATCAGCAAATGATCTAATTTCACAGGCGATTTTTATGTTTGAATATAATTTTCGCCATGGAACTGTAATTGGAATTGTGGGGGCAGGAGGAATAGGATATTACATTAATTTGTATCTTAAATTTTTACAATATGATAAAGTAATTGCATATCTTATTATTATTTTCATAGTAGTTTTAATCATTGATTTCATTTCGATTAAAGCACGTTCATATTTCACAGAAGAAATAGTTCAAAAACGTTCATCTTGGAAAAGTATCTTCTTACCGTCTAGTATGGATAAATGATAGTTTTTAATTACTCAATTAGTACTATATCACCAGTCCAATGAAAAATTAATACTTCATCAGCAATTCCTCTACCAAAACCGACAATCATTCCACCACTTGAACCGACATAGTTTTCTTTCCATCTCCCGTCATCAGTTTCTTTCAATAACCAAATCTCCCCACTGCAAAAATCTCCATATAAATATCCATTTTGTAGTGATTCCGGCCCCCAATCCATCCAAAATCCTCCTGTGATTGAACAATTCCCATTTTCATGACCATAAGCAACAACTGGGGAAGTCAGGTCATCATCACTATGGTCATCATGGTCATCTTCTTCATAACAATCTCCATCCTTGTCAAAATATTGGAAACCTTCTTTTAATGACCAACCAAGATTCTTTCTTTCAAACAATGGAACTAAATTTATTTCTTCCCAACAATTTTGTCCAACATCTCCAATCCAGATCATATTATCTTCGCCAAGCGAAAATCTCCATGGATTTCTCAGACCATGATGTAAGATATATGGGTCATCTTCTGAGTTGTTGAGTACGGGAGAAATTTCCCCATTTTGGTATGAAAAAAAGTTTATAGTTCCAAGTGAGTTATTCCTATTTTGGCCATTATTTTCAGGGTCATTTGCGCTACCTCCGTCACCTATGCCCCAAAGATATTGATTATCTCCAATACTAATCAGGTGTCCTCCATTATGATTCCTGTAAGGTTGTTCTACGGATCTTAAAGGAGAAATAGTAGAAGGATCTAGTAATCCACTTTCTCCCATTTTTATTGATGCTAATATCAAGTCTGAATCATTAGGGCCATCACAATTTCCTTCCTCTATATATGATATCAGCACTGTTTTTGAGGCATTGAAATCTTCATCGAAGGCCATTCCTAGAAGCCCCTGTTCCATGTGGCAGCGACTTACAAATGAACTTAAGTCGGCGATTTCTTCCAGCTCCTCTCCGTCCCATGACTTAACAAAACCGTTAAGATAAATAATCCATATTTCCTCATTTTCAGGATTGGAAATTGAGTGATGTGGGGTTTCGAATCCTTCCATATACAATTTACATTCTAGATTTAAATCTAGGGATAATTCACAATTAAATTCTGTTGGTTCTGGCCATTCAAATTCGTCCTCAGAATCTGAACTAATACACCCCGTCAATCCTGAACAAAGAATTATTAGAACAAATATAGCAAAATACTTCATATTTCCCCTCTCATTTTAAGTAACCATGTGATTTTATGTTTATTCAAAATAAGCCTGAATTCCAGGTACATTGGATATAGCTGCTGCGTAAGTCCCCAAGTGATCTTCGGAGTTAGCAACAACCATTCCATCCGTATTCAATAAGTCATTGAGGATTTCTCTTCCTTCATCATCATCTCCAAGTTTTGCCAATCCTTCTTGAACAATAATAACGGTTTCTTCATCCATCACTTCTGAATTATACATGGCAGGGTGGCTGGGAGCTTGCCCAAATGCAGGTAACATTACATATTCATCAATATCTAAGCACCAATCGTAGCGATCTTCTCCAGTACAGTATGAATTTACTACTGAATCTTTAGCCAGTGCCACATCTCCCGTTCCATCAGATAGGCACCTAAGTGCTCCTTTGTAGGAGGAGTAAGGCGTTCCTCCCTCAGGGATACTAGAATCATCTGAGAAGAAACCATACACTGTATCTCTTAGAGACTCAATTTCATTTTCATCACCTACAACTTCTGCATATCCATTACCTATCAAATAGCCCATAGGGATGAGCATTCCTGCACTTTTTAGCCATCCTGTATGACAAGATTTTTTTCCTTCCATTAGTGCAAATGGATCTGTAGTGTCATCATCATCGAGGTAAGCTTCCGCCATGTCCGAGTCTGCTTTTACCCATGCAGTTGCATTGTAGTATACTCTACCATCTGCTTTCTCTTCAGCAGCCAAGACATCTAATCCGTATACTTCCCATGCTAGCCATGCCGCTGCACCATCCATGAATGCAATATCTGCGTTACCTAGTCTGACAGCTTCAATTGCAGCTCCCGAATCAGAGACTGGAAATATCTCAACATCCATTCCTGTTATGGTACTAAGTTTATCCGCTAAATGTTGTGGATTTTTATCCCAAATTAAGTACGTATCTTGAACTTCAAAAGCAACAATAAGGCAATTATCTTGATCGTCACATTCTTCATAATTAACGTCAAAAATCATGTATATAGTCCCTGCACATAGTAGAACTCCTACCATCAATATTGCCTTATTTTTTACTGCCCAGTCTGTAACCGTAGCCGCCTTCATACCTTTACCGAGTAATAACATACAAATAATATTTAGGGTGACCTAAAACTATTAATGTTCAAGAATTTATTCAGATTTATAAATTTATTAATCAGAATCCAAATAGCCATTTTGGTTTTGCCATTTTCCATCTCCAATAAGACTCCGCTGCTTTAAAAAGTTCAACTCTATGTCTACCAACTCTCACAAATTTAATTTCTAATTCTTGAATTTCTTTTCGCCAAAAGGCTCTCGATTCTTTGGGAAATGATTTCTCGAAACGTTCAGGTGTAGCCATAATTTTCCAATTTTCTAATTCTGAAATTCTATTAATAATTTCATTTCTAGCCTGATCTGAAAAAATCTCTTTTATTTCTACCATTACTCTTTCTTTACGAGTTTCTAATTCAATTACTACTTCCTCGAAAGTAGGTATCGGTATATCTAAAGTTTCACCAGCATCTTTGATTTCTAAAAAAGTCATTTTTGATATTTCTATTATTTCTCCATTTAGATTTATTAAATCATCATGAAATACAAAAACAACTCCGTCAATTGATTCTCTAATATCAAACTCCCAGTATCTGAATTTCTTTTCGTCTAAATTATCTATTGAATTCCTCAATCCTTGAACAGTATTTTCCAAATTAGTCCCTGATGCTCCTAATCTGTGACCTGAATTTTTCATAGATTTCTCCATTATTTTTTTCTATTTGATTATTAATTTTGATACGAAGCAACCATTGCACGAACGGCATCTTCTACAGGTATTTCGCCATCTAGTAATTTACTTAATGACGCTAAGAAAGGTATTTCAATATTTAATTTAGGAGCGATTTTTACAAACATTCTCGTCGCTCTAACACCTTCTGCAACCATATGCATTTCATCTAGAGCTTCTTCTAATGATTTTCCATAGCCCAACATTTCACCTAAAGTTCTATTTCGACTTCTTGGGCTAGTTGCAGTGACATATAGATCTCCCAATCCTGCAGGTCCGAATGCAGTTGTAGGTTCTGCTCCCATTGCATCCAGTAGCCTAATTCCTTCACTGAATCCTGCTAGAACTAATGCGGCCTTCAGATTATCTCCTCCTATACTATTTCTAAGACCATCAACTAGACCGCAAGCAAGTGCGACCGTATTTTTGAATGCCCCCCATAATTCTGCCCCTTCTGGGTCATCTGCTGGAGTTAGTACTAATGTATTGGTAGAAAGCCTTCCAGCGATTCTTTCTGCAATCGACCTATCATGGCAAGCCACTAGAGCAGTAGTCATCACACCTCTTGCAACCTCTGGGGCAATTGTAGGGCCGGTCATTACAACTAGCGGATTAGATTTCTTTGCATCTTCTAATCTTTTTGTGATTGCTTTAGATATTATACCTGAACCTCCTTCTTCTTCAGGGGCTAATCCTTTGGCTAAATCTATTAGTAAATGTGATGGTCGTAAATATGGAATTATTTGGTCAACGACTCCTAGAATTATGCCACTAGGGACTGCTAAGACAATAATCTCACATTCTGTAGTGATATCTTCAATTTGCATAGTAGCCTGTAATTCTGGAATTTTTGTGTGCGGTAAATATTTTTTATTGATATTTTCAGTCATTATTGACTCATATACTTCTTGTTCAATGGTCCATCCCATTACATTATGTCCATCTTCACACCATACTTTCGCAAGTGCTGTTCCCCAATTACCCAAACCGATTATACCTATGCGAGCCATAGTACCACCCATTTCAGTCGCTTTAACTCCCCGTTAAGACCCCTTGGGTATGAGAAGACGCCATCCGTTGCATTCTTGACTCAAATGCTCTCCCGAAGAACCAAGCAGGGGTACCCGAGTGGTCAAAGGGGCTGGGTTTAGGTCCCAGTGCGTAGTGCTTCGCAGGTTCAAATCCTGTCCCCTGCACCATTTTTAAAAAATGAATTAGTTGATTTATATTATTTTATTTTCTAACTTCATACCGTTGACTTAATGTCCCTCTCCTTCTCATGAAGTAATATGTCTGTAGAGGACGCCTCATTGGTTGAATCTAGCGTTTCGTCAGAAATAGATAATTTAGTTGAAAAAGATAGTCTCGATAGAGAGCTTGATAGAATAAGATTGAGACGAACAGATAAAGATAGGAGATTCCCTAAAACATTTGACGATGTTGTTTTAATTTTTGGAGTAATTGCTGGAATTGTATTCTTTGGAGGGGTGACCCTGCTTTCTTCGGGGATGTTTGCTGGAGATTCAATATTAATTGATCAGACGCTGTCTAAAACTCCTCTTGATACAGGAGGTGAATGTCGTGACATGCAAGGCGAATTATGGTATCAGATTTATTCAGAGCATCTTGAAATTTTCGTTGAAACCCATAATGCTCGAGATGATAATTCTTCAGTATTAGTTGTTAGATTCACCGATTTAAATAAGTCAGATATTGGTGAAGTTCATTACCAAAGTGGTCAAGGTGATATTGATATTTCATTTATCTTAAGTGGTGAAATTAACCCTGGTGATTATTTGCTAATTGTTAGTTTTTATCAAGGGGATCTCGATAGTGGACTTTTGGTTACTAATTCAACAACATTCTCAGAAGTCTCTGAAAAACTTAAGATGGTCGGAAATGAAAAGATAGTAGACTTAGAAGTAACAACTCATTCATCAATCTATATTTCTGATCCTGATCCTAGAGCCTGCTTCACAATGGAGATTCTTGGTGGTTGGGGATGGATTTTGATGGCCGCTGAATGGGCAGGTGGTAGAGAAACAGCAATGCTTACTGGAGGCAGTGCGAGCGTTCCTGCATGGTGGATGGCATTCATTTCTTTGGGCATGTCTATATTTTTCTTATGTGTTCAATATCCTTTGATGCATCGTATGTATCACCGAGACACTGATGATTTGTTGACTGATAAACAACTGCGCAGACTTATTGAAAGGACTTTACGAAAATCTGAAAATGATCAGAGAATAACGATAAAATTTGAAGAAATGAAAATGCAAGAAAGAGCGATATCAATAGATGTCATAATTCCTTACAATACAACGAATAAAACTATTGGCCAAGCAACAGATATCCGTGCTGCTTTTACAAGAGATTTATTAGAAGAATTTGCAGTTTTTGGTGAAATGAGGCCACTACAAATAAAATCTATTTCTCTTGATGGCATTAATTCTAATTCGAATCCTGAATTTATACTTTCTAATGACCTTTCCATCATTGGTTCTGAGAGAAGTATTTTATCGGAAGATTATAGCTCGTTTTTCTCCGGTCTCAGCGCAAATGGTAAATTAGAAGATAAAACCATTCATTTACTGGATAAATGGTTTAAGAAACACAATCTAATCGACTATGGTTCCGCCATAATTGTTGATGATGAATCTATATTAATTAGGGTGATATATACTCCTATGATGCGTTTCTCATATTTTCTTTATCGAAAGTCATTTATTGACATGCAAGAAGATTTGAATGACTATCTTAGTGAAGTACTTGCTAAGAATCTAGGTTCTCGTGAATTGATAATTAGCGCTAGAAATGAGAAAGCGACTCTTTCAGATAGAGCACTGGCAGGAAGAGTTGAATTGGGCTCGTCACGAGTTGATTATCTTCTATTCGAAGGGAAATCAGAAGATACAGACCTAGTGGGTGAGGCTATGGTCGCTAAACAAGCAGGATTAACCGGAGTTCTATTGCAAAATCCATTCATGGGGGATATTCTATCATCTGTCGAATATGTTGCATACTCAAATAGATCCAGGATAGATAAATATGGGTTTTGGGGATTGATTGTATTTGTTTGGATCCCATTCATGGCGAGTGGTGTATTGGTAGGTGCTATGTTGGGTTTGGTAGCTAGAATGCGCTTCAGAAGAGTTCTACTTGCCTGTTTAGTTGGCGGCTCAGCAGCTTCAATAACTTGGGCATACACTGCTAGAGGGATTATCGAATTCATGGAAAGGTATCATGCTCAAACATTCATTCCATTCTTAATTTTACTTGCTTTTGTCTTTACCTTTCTTCATCTTAGAAGGAATAAAAGAAGAAGAAGAGAAGAATTATTCAGGGAATCTATGGCATTTTTTGCGGCATCAAGTAATTCTAATATCTAAATAAAAAAGTTCGGAGGTGAAATAATGAATAAATTATTGCAAATGGAAAACTTAGAACGTCACTACAAGACTCCAGCAGGTGTAGTCAAAGCCCTCGATGGCGTGAGTTTTGAGATTCATGAAGGTGAGCGTATCATCCTTCTAGGTCCGTCTGGATCAGGAAAAACTACACTCTTGAATTGTCTTTCCGCACTTGACAGTCCTACTAGTGGAAAATATAAATTTCTTCATGTCGAAGTTCCACGTAATAATTCTGAGAAGATGACATCGTTTAGAAGGCAGAATATTGGTTACGTGTTCCAATTTTTTAATTTACTTCAGGATCTCACAGTTCTTGAAAATATATTATTGATTCAGGAATTAGCAGGTAACAAAGATTCCTCTCGTGCGAAAGAATTGTTGAAACTTGTCGGCCTAGAAGCCGAAATCAATCGTTTCCCTGGAGAGATTAGTGGCGGTCAACAACAGCGTGTTGCTATCGCTCGTAGTATAGCAAAGAGACCAACGCTCTTACTTGGAGACGAATTGACTGGTAACTTAGATACTGAAACTTCAAACAAAGTCATGGTGGCTTTAGTAGATGCGTGTAAAAAAGAAAATATTACCTCTGTTTTTGTTACTCATGATGAAGGGCTAGTTAAGTATGCTACAAGAGTCATTCGAATTGATAGTGGTAAAATCATCTCTGATAAAAAGATAGATAGTTTACATGATGGAGTCTGATTGGAGGTCTGTTCGATGTCGAATCTACTGAATAAACGCTTGGCACGCAGTCTTTGGCGTACAAAAACTCGTCTTATTGCTGTTGTCTTGATGGTGTTTGTTGGTGTTTTTGCTGGAATCACCTTTGGCGGCTATGCGCACAATCTTGGCGGCATGTATGACACAATACAAGCTGATGATGATAGAGGGGCTAATCTTGCAGATATTTGGATTGATAATAGGAGTGTAATTTGGACGCCAGAACAAGTTAATGCTTTCTGCAACTCCTTATTCTCAAATTGGGAATCAAACACCGTAAGCTCATTCTCTCTAGATTCATGTGAGGGGCGAACCATTACTCAGGGAGCGATGTTTTACAGTAACGAAGATGGCGAACGTATCATTAATTCTCTTTGGCATGGAATACCTGCTGACGCCAATGCTGACCGCGTATGGATGCCTGAGAGTAATTCGGAAGGCCGTACAGCAGTTGCTGCCGATGAAATTGTCATAGACGCTCACGTCACTGATGCTCTAAACCTCAGTCTTGGAGATATCGTCAGTATAGGGGCAGGAAATGCAACTGTAGATTTTACTCTCGTAGGATTAGGTTATCATCCATTGCATGTTCTTATGGCTCCTGAAGGTTCAATATTTCCTCCTGAATCTGGTGAATACGTTGTCGGCTATCTTTCTGATACTGGAATGGCTAGACTTACCGGTAATGCGATAGGTGCCAGCAATACGATTGTTTTGGATGTCGAAGGCACACCTTTGTATGACTTACCAGACACTCAAGAGTATGAAGGTTCAGAAATCGATGCGGTGAAGGCGCTGGTTACAACATCACTCAATGCTACCGCATTGGATGCACGAATTAGAGATCGAGGTCAAAATGAACCGGTAGAAATTATGCGACAAGATTTGGCTGGTGCCGAGAGAACCACAGTTCCTTCCACCGTGATGATTGCCTCAATTGCAGCCATTACCATTGTTTTGAGCCTGCAGCGTTTGGTACAAAGTCAATCTAGAGAGATCGCGGTATTACGTACCCTTGGCGTCGAACGCTCATCG
The DNA here is from genome assembly GCA_902511005.1 of uncultured Candidatus Poseidoniales archaeon. Classification (GTDB taxonomy): domain Archaea; phylum Thermoplasmatota; class Poseidoniia; order Poseidoniales; family Thalassarchaeaceae; genus MGIIb-O2. The sequence continues at coordinate 30,631 of CABXDN010000006.1, forward strand.
CTTATGATTGGCTATCTTTTTGCTCCTTTGGCCATTGGAGGAATAGGCTGTGCTTTAGGGGCGTTGGCTGGACCTTTGGGGATGAATGTAATGTTAGATTTCTACCAAGACCTTGTTGGTCTACCAATTGTTGAGAGAACAGTTCCGTCTTCAATCTATTTTTCTGTTCTCTGTTCAACCATGTTAGTTGTTTTTCTTTCAGGAGTATTTCCTGCATGGAAAGCGAGTCGTCTTGATCCATTAGAAGTATTAAGTGGGCAAAATGAAATGCGTGTAGGTTCTAACAAACTCCGTAAACTTACTTCATGGATGCCAACAACACTTGGACTTTCAATCCGATCAAGTGTTCGTAAACCCATTAGACTGATGATGACGTTTGTAGCAGTTGGAATTTCTCTGATGCTTTTTGGTTCGGTTCAAATGATGGGTGCAGGGCTGCAAGAAACTATGGTTGGTAGCCTTGAGAATGATCAGATATGGGATGCCCAAGTATACATTATATCTGATGCCGAAGGACCTGTTTTAGATTGGGCAGAAAATAACTCAGCCAATTATGAAATTATTATTGAAATGCCCCTCGGTTCAGTTACTGATTCTGAAAATATTGAGCGTTTATTCAATATTGTAGGTCTTGATTATTTCCAAAGTGGAATGCGACCAATCTCAGTTGTTGAGGGAGATTTCCCAAATGCCAACGGAGAGTTACCTGAAGTAATTATGGATGAAGGCAGTATGGGATTTCTAGGATGGAGTGTAGGAGAACAACAAACTGTAGGTATTAATGGCGTTCAACAGGATGTTGAAATTGTGGGAGTATCAAGTTCTGAGCTCGCCAGAACTATGTATTTTCTACGTGGAGATTTAAGTGAAATCCTAGGTGTCAATGCAACTTCCATTTATCTTCAGCTACCAGAAGGAGTAGAGGTTAATTCCGATTTAGGTAAGGCTTCTACTGGTATCGTAGAGCGGCAAACCCTTCTCGATGGCATTAACAGTTTACTTGATCAACAAACCCAAATCTTCCAGGGCATGATGTATCTTGGACTCCTGTTCACTATAGTGGTAATGTTCAACACGATGATTATGAATGTTGCAGAACGTGATTTTGAATTGGCAACATTACGAGTATTAGGAGCTTCAACACGTAGCCTTAGTCTGATGCTTCTGTTTGAAAGTCTTCTTATTGGTGTCATCGGGGGTATTGTTGGTGTTCTGTTTGCCTATGCTGGAGCAGTGGGCTTAGCAGCATCATTTTCATCCTGGCAGTTTATAGTGCCTGTTACTATTATCCCAAGCGTCGCCTGGCAGTTGATGGCAGGAGTGGTTCTTATTGCAGTAGCAATGACTCCATTTGGAGTTTGGAGATTAAGGCGTATGGATTTGGTAGAGAAAGTAAAAGACCTATCTCAATGAGGCGCATATGATGAGGATTGTAACTTGGAATCTAAATGGCATCAGAGCCGCGCATCGTAAAGGACTTGATGATTTTATTAATAAAATAGATAGTGATGTTTGGCTATTTCAAGAAGTAAGGGCTTTACCTGAACAGATGCCAAAAAATTGGCAACCAATAGGTGGCCATGAAATTATTTGGCACCCCGCTGAGAAAAAAGGATATTCAGGAGTCTCAACTTGGTCAAGAGTAGGGATTTCTGAAGAAGGTCGTGGCATATCTACGAATGTTGATATCAATGACTCTGAAGGACGTGTTCTTCATACAAAACATGGAAATCTTCATTGTATCAATATTTATCTTCCAAATGGCGGAGCGAATATTGATAGACAGAAATTTAAAGATCAATGGTTAGAAGATTTATTAATTTGGTCTAAAAAATTTATACAATTAGATGAACCGGTTTTGCTTTGTGGCGATCTTAATATAGCGCATACAGAAAATGATATTTGGAATCCTTCTGGCAATCGAAATACATCTGGTTTTCTTATTCATGAGCGAGAATGGTTTAGTAGATTCCTTTCCTTAGGTTGGCATGACTTACTTAGGAGAGAAGTTGGTGATATTAAGGGACCATATTCTTGGTGGTCTAATAGGGGCCAGGCTAGAGCTTTGAATAGAGGATGGAGGATTGATTATGCTCTTGCTAATGAAGCAGCGTTAAAGATTTTCAGATCTGCTAAAGTTTTGAGAGAAGGAGGTCTTGTAGTCTCTGATCATGCGCCTCTTATCGTAGATTTGGATATTTAAGGCATATTTTTTGTGTGAATTGTCTGTTATTTCTATACGATACCTTTCAAGAGTAAGATAGCAGGCGGTAATTCATGAGAGAAGGGCTTGTAGACCGTCTTGCTCGAATTCTTCCAGGTGGTAAAGGCGTATGGGTGCCTATGGATCATGGTATCTCAGGATATCCTGAGAAAGGTCTAGAACGAATGGATGAAGTAATATCATCTTGTATCTCTGGTGGTGCAGATGCTATAGTTTTACAGAAAGGCACTCTGAGCCATTTTGTTGAGACAACAGGATGGAGTAATTTCATTTGTCATGTATCAGTTTCTACCGTGAACGCAGGTTCGAGAGACCAGTATAAAGTAAAAGTGGCAAATGCAGAAGAATGTCTGATTCGAGGTGCTAACGGTGTTTCTGCTCAGATAAATCTTGGTGATAAGAATGAGCCAGAGATGATTGAAGATATGGGGATGTTGACAAGTGAGGCTTTACCCCTAGGGCTCCCTACATTAGGGATGATATATCCAAGAGGTCCCAATCTGAAGATTGCTGAAGATGATACTACTAGAGGTGCAGCGCATGCAGCAAGAGTTGCCTGGGAATTGGGATGTGATGTAGTCAAGGTTCCTTGGACAGGAGACATTGATTCATTCAAATTAGTATGTCAAGCAGTCCCTATACCAGTTCTTATTTCAGGTGGGCCAAGAGGGATTTCATTTATTGATTTATTAGAAATCGTAGAATCCGCAATTTTGGCAGGTGGCTCAGGTGTTTGTATTGGTCGTCAAGTATTTGGTTCAGGGAATCCCGAATCTTGTATTCGTGCTCTTAGGGCAATAGTTCATGATGGCTTAACTGCTAATGAAGCTTCAAAGTTAATCGAAAGGTGAGTCTGTGGAACTTTGGCAAGATTCAGGTACAGAATCTCTTCGTAAATCTTGTTCTCGTATTTGGAAAGGTTCTGATTCTGATGTCGCCGAAGTTAATCTTGATGATGCATCATCACAGAAGGAAGCAATATCGCTTATTGGAATGATTCCTTGGATTCTTGTTAGATGTTCTGATTGGACAATGATTCCTTTGGAGAATTTAATCTCACATTCCTCGGGTAGTGGAACAAAAATCGCAGTATCAATAAATAACGTTGTCGATCTTAATGGCGCTGCATTTGCTCTTGAACACGGAGTTGATGCTTTGCTACTACCTTCTCAAAATGAAGAAATATGGAAAGAAGCAGAATTGATAATTTCTAGTAAAAAATCTACTGATAAATATTCTAAACCTATTGTCGACTTATCAATTGCAACAATATTATCAATAAATTCTAGTGGGGTCGGGGAAAGAGTATGTATTGATTTAATAGAGCGTTTAGAAATCGGTGAAGGTATGGTAATTGGGTCCAATTCGTCGTCTCTGGCTTTAGTTCATGGAGAAACAATAGAGTCAGAATATGTCCCATCTAGGCCATTTAGAGTAAATGCTGGTTCAATTCATTCTTACGTTTTGATGTCCGATGGTTCAACTAAATATCTTTCAGAATTATCAGCAGGTGATGAGGTATCAGTTATTTCTCATTCTGGTGTATTTAGGAAATCTATCATTGGTAGACTAAAAATAGAAAGAAGGCCATTTTTGATAATACGTTTTAGATCTAAGTCTGGTAATGAAGGTCAGATAATGTTACAACAAGCAGAAACCGTAAGACTTGTTAATGCCTCAGGAAGTATAATTTCTGTTACTAATTTAGAAATTGGAGATGAAATCATAGTACGTAATGATAATCAAATGAGGCATATAGGTAATGCGCTTGACGGGGAGATGAGGGAAAAATGAAAGTACTCGCAGAGGCTGAAGCCAACGCCGCAATTTCTGTTCTCCATGCTCTAGGATTAGGTAAAGGTTGTTCAATAGGTATTGATTTGAAAGTTTTAGTCAGGTTAGTATCTGAGCCTCAAGATGTAAAAGAGGATTTACATTCATTGTTAGATTCAGTTGAAATAATATGGAGCGAAGCTGGTCTTCCTTTACCTGATAATTTTGGATGGCAAATAGTATCTAATGTGCCAATGGGACAGGGACTTAAGTCTAGTTCAGCAATTTCTTGTGCCGCAATTAAAGCGTTAAATATCGCCACATGGACTGGATTGAGTGAATCTGAAATAATCGATTTGTCCGTTTCTTCACAACGACATGCCGGCTGTACTGTAACCGGTAGTATGGATGATTCATGGGCATCTATTTCTCCGGGTTGGAAATTAGTAGATCCATCTCAACCTGCCAAATATTCTATTCTAATAGAAGGCGGAATAAAGGAAGACTATTGTGTATTTATTATACTTAGAGGGGCGCGTTCGAATGAAATTAATTCTCAAAAATTTAACGACCAATTAACAATTTTTGAACGCTCATTAAGTTCTCTATCAAACGGTTCAGTTTTCCACGCTATGTCAGCAAATGGTATGGCAGTTGCTGCAGCGACAGATGATGATGAGGCTCTCAGGATTTGCAATAATGTCATAGCGAACGGAGCTCTTTCAGCAGCAATAACTGGCTCTGGCCCTGCTATCTCAGTTGTTTGTTTTAAACAAGACAAAGCATTAATTGAAGAAGTTCTTAGTAGAACTCAATATGAAATTATCGAGAGTAGTTTTCAGGAATCTGATTTAGCGGAGATGATTAAATGAGTATGAAATTAGGAGATCGACTTCGAGTGACTCTTTTTGGAGAAAGTCACGGACGATGCGTTGGTGCGTTATTAGAGGGATTACCAGCGGGAACACCTATCAACAACGACGCATTAATTGAATTCATAGATAGAAGAAAACCAGGTAGGAAAGGACTTTCATCGAGAGCAGAAATCGACAAATGTGAGATAATGTCTGGTGTTCATGAGGGTATTGCTACCGGTTGGCCAATACTTCTACTGACTCACAACTCGGATATACGTTCGAAAGACTATTCATTTCTTCCAGATCATCCCAGACCAGGTCACGCAGATATGGTTGAACATGTAAGGTCAGAAGGTGTAAGTGATTTGAGAGGGGGTGGGGCACAATCTGCAAGATTGACATTCGGACTTGTTGCTGCAGGTAGTCAAGCGCGTAGTTTACTAGATTCAGTGGGTTGGAGTTGTAATGCCCATCTAGCCAGTGTTGGAGAGATTCGTTCTAAGCCTTTATTCCAATTAGATAGATCATCTCCTTTAGATAATGGTACTGATATGTCTCGTTTGAATTGTAGAGATCCAGATGCAGTCGTTAAAATGTCTGAATTATTAGAGAATATAAGACGTGATCTTGACTCTATAGGTTCATCAGTAGAGTTATTGATTGAGGGATTACCTATTGGAGTTGGAGAACCATGGTTCGATGGTATTGAGCCAGCATTAGCTAGAGGTATGATGGCCATACCTGGTGCCAGAGCTATTGAGTTTTCTCATGGATTTGAGACCTCTAAAATGAGAGGTTCTGAGAATAATGATGCATGGGTACTAGAAGATGATGAGTTTTCTTTAGCAGGTTCTAAATCTGGAAATGCTGATGGTTCATTAGGTGGACGTTCAACTAGTGCTGCAGTCAGAGTTGTTGTTCACTTCAAACCACCGAGTAGCCTTGCTAGAGAACAATCTACGCTACATCTACCAAGTGGTGAACAGAGACCACTTCGGGTTCTTGGTCGTCATGATCCCGTTTTAGGACCAAGAGCTGTGCCTGTAGTCGAATCTGTAGCGATATTAGTTATGGCGGACTTAGGAATTATTGGCGGATATATCGAGTAGATCTTTTATTTACTGCCATTTTCTCTCATTTGAGCTAACCTTACTGGTAGATTCACTGCAAATGCAGATGCAACAATCATAAAAACAACTGCGGTTCCTAAAGCTACACCATAAACTGAAGTTAATTCTACACTTTCTGCTAATCTATCTGCAGCCGCATCACTGCCTAGTAATCCAACTATTGATGGAATAATTAGATTAATCATTAATGTGACCAAAGCAACTAATCCTGCTACTATTGGGGTAATTAATAATGACCTGTAATATTGCGAAGTTATTTTCTTGACATTCATGACATAAACTTCACCTGTTCTAATCGACTTGTCTAGCATAGAGAAACGTATGATTCCACTAGTTATTTCAATGTACATCACAAGGAAAAGTGCATAAGAAATTAGGAGTAGTTTTTGTGAAATTTCACCATCTGGTAACAGATCAATACCGAATTCAACCTTACTTCCCGCAAATCGAATTGTAACTAATATTAGAACTACATAAGATATCAATATAGCGCGTTGATCTCTTTGAAATACACCGTACATTCCTCCAATAAATCCTATTCCTATTAGTAGGAGATGAATTGCTACTCCCAAGATGGGTATTTCCATGAGGTCACTCAGCCAGAACCATGCTGTACCGGAAACTGGTGTAACTGTAAATGTAACAATACATAATAATGTTAGAATAATTGCTGCTGACATTTGTAGAGTTTGGACTACTCTATCTGGAGGGAGGAATTTAGTTCTAGTTACAATTGGACCTCCAAAGAATGACTCAATAACTGAAGGTACATGCACTTCTGGAATTGCATCTTTAGGGATTTCACTACTACCTTTCATCTTCCCAGCAGCTTTTTTCCTACTAGGTGCTGATGATCTGATAGTTTTCCCATCATACAAATGAGCAGTATCTGATTTTTGTTCTGCCAATTAATCAACTCCTCAAAATCCTCTAGCTCCAGACAAAGCTGTATTTAGTAGCATATCGGGTTCCCAATCCATTACATTAGCCCCTAGTCCTCTTAACTCGCTCATTAGGATATCCCTTTCTGTTTTGAGTAATTCGTAACCAGTTCTATCCAATCTTCTTGCATCAAATTCGAATTGTAAACTACTTGGCGATAATATGGTAACGTCAAAGTTTCTTGATCTTAGATCTCTAACTGCTTCAATTATTGTCGGGTCATCTTCTAATGGACTCAGAATAATAATCGGGCTACCTCTATTTATGTGCGGCATGATTCTATTTGTAACGACTTTAAGTGGAGTATTTCCTTTAGCCATTGCTCCTGCCAGTTTTGTCAAAATAACATATAATTGCTTTTTACCAGTATCTCTGTCAACTGAAACAATTTCATCGCTGTAAACAACTAATCCTACTGAATCTCTTCTTGAGAGGAAATATTGTGCGAGACTTGCCGCTGCTCTTGTGCTATAAACTAATGAATTACGACTTACTGGGCCTGTTTCTGAAACTGATCTACTATCTACTAATAGTATGATGTCGCTTACCGCATCTCTTTCAAACTCATTTACCATTAGTTTTCCACCTGAACGGGCCGTAGCCTTCCAGTTGACTTTCTTCATAGCATCCCCTGGTACATATTCTCTAAGGTTATAGAAATTTGACCCTTCTCCAGGATTTCTAATATTCACTGCACCAGTAAATATTTTTGGTACACGACTTTTAATCAGTGCATCTTTAATATCTTCCATTTTTGGAAATACAAGAAAATCATCATATAAGTGTATTTCTCTTTCATTATGAAATAGTCCAAATGTATCTTGTATCCTGATACATACAGGGCCTATAGTATAAAATCCTCTTAATGGGGCTTCAATAGTGTATGCAATTTCTGTTTCTCTTTGAGGTCCCAATTCCATTAAAACATAGTTTGCTCCTTTCTTTATTCTCATTACTTCAGGAACACGGTCTCTAACTTCCAGAACCTTGGAGAGGTTTGATTTATTCTGGATTCTAATAGATACGTCGACTTCACCGTCTTCAAAGACACGTGCTGAAGAAAGTCTCCTTAATGCTACGAGATTTTGTAGTGCTACACCACCTGAGTTCACTTCTTCATCCATTCTTCTACCGGATGACGAGACATCAGCATTTGTAGTTCTGAATGCTGCCCAAGTAAGGAAGGAAAGAAGAACTACAGCTACTGTTACTAACTGCTGGTTACGTAAAACTAGGCCTAGAAGATACAGAGCTATCGCTAAAGAAGCGAACATCGCTGATTTTCTACTCCATGCCACAAGCAAACCTCCTTAGATCTGTCTTCTATTCAAACCGTTGGGACAGGAACTTGCCTAAGGATATCTGCAACGACTTGATCAGTCTCAAGACCCTTTATTTGATGTTCTGGTTTCAAAATTAGTCTGTGTGAAACTGCTAATGTAGCTACGGCCTTCACATCGTCAGGTGTGACGAAATCTCTTCCGCGCATAGCGGCTGCAGCACGACTTGTCTTCAGTAATGCTTGAGAACCACGAGGAGAGGAACCGACCAATACACGTGGGTCTTCTCTAGTTCTGGACACAATTTCTACCATGTACATTCTCACTGCTGGGTCTACGTACACATCCTCGATTGCTTGTTGCATAGCAACAACTCTAGCAGGGTCGGTGATTACATCAACTTCAACTGCATCTTTCTTTCTTTCAATCCTTCTTCTTAGAATCTCATCTTCATCCGCTCTGTCAGGATATCCCACTGACATCTTAAACATGAAACGGTCTAATTGAGCTTCTGGCAGAGGATAAGTTCCTTCTTGTTCTACTGGATTCTGTGTAGCCATTGTCAAGAATGGTGAGGGTAATTTGTGAGTGATTACACCAATGGTGACTTGCTTTTCCTGCATCGCTTCCAGCAAAGCAGCTTGTGTCTTTGGAGGTGCTCTATTTATTTCGTCAGATAGAAGTAGGTTACAGAAGATAGGCCCTGGTTTGAAACTAAATTCTCCTTTCTTTGCATCATAGATATTTGTGCCAGTAATATCTGCTGGAAGCAAATCCGGTGTAAATTGTACACGCTTGAAATCACATCCTAATGCGTCTGCGAAAGTGTTGGTCATCAGTGTTTTTGCAAGTCCAGGATAATCTTCGAATAGAAGATTACCGTTAGATAAAATGTTAACCATAACATTGTCAATTACATGGGCCTTTCCAATAATAACTTTCTGAACCTCTAGGCTAATCGCTTCTGCGATCGCCCCTACAGCTTCGAGTTTGTCACTCATTTTCTTAGTTCCACGAACGGTTTCGGCTTTCTTTGCATATCCCTGACTGACCGCGTCTGCTTGCGGTGCTGCTGGTTTTTCTGCTGGTGGTGTTGCGTTCATTTTTCATCTCTCCAATTTTTAATTCTTACCCCATTTCCTAATAGCTACCATAAGTTGCCTTAGTTCTTGGGGTGAGTATGTACGTGTTTGGCTGTAGGCTAGTTCGACTAGCCTAGGGTCGCCTATCATTGCTTGGACTTCTGCTGGTGGTTTTGAAGCCATTTGGTCGCGAGTCAGGTCATGGTGAACTCTAACCTTAGTAAATAACGCCTGTTTGACTCTTAATTTATATGTGCTAGAATCCAATTTATTTGGTCTTTGATTAAATCTAGTCAAATCAAATACATGCCTCCAATTTTCTTTCTGTGGTATAACCATCATTGACACTAGTAGCAATAAACCTACGTTGAGAACTACGAGCCATTTAAGGAATGTATTAGATGTAAGCAATACAACAGTAGACATAGCTGCTACGAATGGCGCAGAAATAGTACCCGTTACATGCCTGCTCTCATCGAAAACAATTTGAAAATTACCAGTATCCTGCCTAATTTGGCTTGAAAGTTGAGTATTATCAAATTCCATCATTGAATGTATTAGCATCTGGAAATAGACGCTATTGCCATTCCAGTCATTGTTATCATTAATTTCATTCATCCAACATTTTGATTCTACAATTCCTTCACAAGAACTTCTCATCCCAGTTTCAGCAGCCGTAGATATATCCCATAGCCTATTTGAAAATGCTTCGTCATCAGAAACGAATACGATACTACCTGTGACTCTTATTTCTTCTAATCCACTATTTAATCCACTCTTTCCTGTTACTCTATCATAAACAGGGACATTAGGATAATCGACACGTATCATTAGCGACAAATCTCCTGGTGCAGGGTTTTCAGCATTACTGGAATCTCCATCTCCTACGATGTCTATGAATGCTGACGAAGATGCAGATGCTAGAACACTGACTTGTCTCTGACTATCTGGGTTCTGTTGTGGCAAATCCTCTGATGTCGGTTCAAATCTTATTCCAGTAGGGGAACGAAACATTACTGGAATTCTACATGACTTAGGATCATTATTTGAAATTTGAAATTCAGAACAACCTTTCCTGGCAGCACCTGCTTCCATTTCATTAACGTCGTTTTCAACACTTGCAACGCTCCAAACATTCTGCCAGACAGGATATTTTGTTGATCCATCTTCATTATATTCTAGCCAATGTTGATTTTGATCCAATAGTGGTGAATCAAAATATGATACTCCAAATTTAGAAGCTAGTCTATTTGCATTAGTATTGTCGGCAGCAACTATTACCTTTCCTCCTTTTTCGGTTACAAATTCATAAATTGCATCTGCAGCAGTTTCATCAATTGGTTTCTCAGGTGAGATAATAACTAACATTGTACGATGAGGGTCTTTCCAATCATTAACTAGCATTGGAGTTGACATTGTATTTGCAATGAAGTAACTATCAGGTAGTCCTGTAGGGTCTGACATGTCTGCTCTCATTTCACTAAGTTGTGCTAAATCATTTGATTCGTACGCAGAATATGAGGTATCTTTTCCGATAACCATAATCATAGGTGCGAGTAAAAGAAGTACAACAGTTACGGCTATAGAGCCTATCACCACTGTATTGAAATCGAAATTATTTTCACTTTCTTCAGTCACAATTAATCAATCCATTTTTCTGATATAGAACATAGCAAACGCTGACAGTAACCCAACCCACTAATGAATGATAGTTATATGTTGCTGCCACTAGTTCAGGTCGATAACTCATTTATAATGCCTGAAGTTTATTTTTAGCACTACTACAATCAGTCTCTTTTCAGACTAAATATATCTTTTTTTACTATTTATTCCTACATAAAATAGGGCCAAGATTGATGACAGTAGAATCATACCTATTCCTGAAGCTGGAAGGCTAGAATCTACCACTTCTGAAACACTGTTTTCATCATCATCATCATTTTGATTATCTACTGGTTTAGCAAGTGGAGGCTCTACTGTAATCGAAGTCTCATCTTCTGATATTTTTGAGTTTCCAGTATTCATTGCTCCGTTAGAATATATTGAGACTTCTAATTTACAATTTTTTCTCGGATGACTATTCGATGCAGTTATTTTCAAGTCTGCATTTGTTGATTGACCTCTCTCAAGATCAGTTACAAGTAACTTGTCTAACCCATTATCTGATGTCATTAAGGGACAATTATCCGATAAATCAATTTCACCCACTTTATCTTTTATATTTCCATTATTGGTCACAGTAACTCTCAGAATCATATCTGTTCCTGCGTTCATTGGCCCCACAGGATCTGCTATGTCCACTGCGATTGAGTGTATTGTTGGGATTTCAATATCTGCTACTGCCTCTTGATTTTCTGGAATAATTACAGCAATTCCGGCTCTCGATACTAAAGTCGCCGTAATTTTCATTTCTTCTTTGGACATAGCTGCAAAATTGAAAACATTTACGTCTTCTATAATTAAATCGAATGTTTCATTGTCTCCTGCTTGTATTTTTTCTGACTCAGGCCCATCCGCAAGTCCTTCAAAGGGTAATTCATATTCAAAACTAATCTCAACTTCAAACATTTGAGTATTATGGACATAGAATTGTATTACTCGTTCCCCATTTTCATTTAGAACAAACGCTTTCCCCTCATCGTCTGCAATATATTTTATCCCTAAATCCCAATTACCTAACTCTGGTTCCTGTGCGTAAGTAAGCATAGCAGAGTTGGAAAATAAAAACGTAAATACAACAAAATAAACAAATTTCTTCATCTTACTCACCTAATAGACCCTTACAGGCTCTCTTTGTTAAGACCTTCACCATTTTTCTTCTATATGAGGGGGTAAACCATGTGTTTTGGACAGGTTTCACTGCTTTTCTAATTTGTTCTGATAGAATTTTAATACTTTCTTTTCCGTTCCAATCTTTGACTAGTTCTGAAGATATATCTTCATGGTATCCAGGTATTGATTCTAAACCTGTGGTTGCTACTCTTAATTGCTCTAGATTCTCGCCTTCCTTTTTCCAAAGAACTGCAACGCCTGCTTCGGGAAAGTCCCATGATTCACGTTGACGTAATTTTTGATAATCTCCTTCCCATTGCAGAGTTTCTTTTGGTATGGTTATATGAGTTAGTAATTCTCCAGGTAATAATTTATTCTTTTTCATCCCATCTAATTCAAAAAAGTCGTTCAATAACATTTCTCTCTTTCCAGATATAGATATCAAGTGCACTTTAGCGCCCATACACATCAATACCGGTGCTAAATCTGCTTGATACGTAGCTACACATAATGTATTTTGATTGGGTATAACTCTACAATCCGCACCTGTTCCACAGTCACATTTATGGCACCAATCTATTGATTCTCTCCAATCTTCTGTTTGATTATACCAGTAACAACGAGTATCCAAACAAATGTTCCCGCCGACTGTCCCTGAACGTCTAATCATGATACTGGCTATTGAATTAGCCGATTTTGCTAGAACGGGATGAGTTAATTCTGAGTCAGCTAAATCTTGTAGTCTTACCATTGCTCCAATATGCGTTTCGGATAGTTCATTTAATTGTGAGATTTTAGCCAATGAAATTACATTTTTCTTTGAATTTAGGTGCCATTTATAGTTCGGAAGTAAATCAGTACCTCCTGCAACCCAATCAAATTCTTCTTCATTTGAATGCATATGTTTGGCAATTTCTATAGCCTCATCTATACTGGTTGGTATATGTAACTTAAACGGAGGCATTTTCATCTCATTCACCTCTTTTCCTTCTCTCAGTGTGCAACCATGCACTTCCTGCTAAACGAGGTACTTCCAAATATTCTTTTGAGGGTATTACAGTAACCTTCCAAGATTCATCAACCTCATCTGGAGGGATTGTGGGGTCCATTCCAAATAACGCTCCGTTATGGTAAGGTTTGATATCTGATTTTAGTCTCCTTTCCCTATCTCTTACAGAATGCCGTTCTGCTCTTTTTTCTAAAATATCTTGTAATTTTGAAATTTCCAGGCGAGGTGACGGTAAATCAGTAGGGTCATCGATTTTCAATTCCCTACATTTCTTTTCAATGTCTTTGTATAGCCTATCAGGTGTTATAGGAAGTTCATTACTTCGGACACCTATTGCATCATAAACCGCATTACAAACTGCAGGCAAAATAGGTAAAAGAGGCCCTTCACCTGCTTCCTTAGCTCCGAAAGGGCCCTCTGGGTCATTTGATTCTACAATTATTGGCGTCACTTCTGGCATTTCATGTATACTTGGAATCTTGTAATCTAGAAGATCTGTATTCATTAAATTACCAGTTCTTCCATATCGCATTTCTTCAGATAAAACTTGCCCCATACCCATATGGCAAGAACCAATTATCTGTCCCTTAACTGCAAGTGGATTCAATGCCTTACCGCAATCATGTGCTGCCCAGACTTTCTCAACTTTTGTCTGACCAGTCTCTACATCAACTTTCACTTCTGCAACATATGCAGAGAATGAATAAGCAGGCGCTAAACCTGCTGCTGCACCTTTGTGGGCACGGCCCATTGGCGGGGTTCTATAAGCGCCCGAAGCGACTAATGCCCCTATCTCTTCTTGTGCTTTATGCAATGCTTCTAGGTATGATACGCCGACTGCCGGGTCATCCTTTCTGAAAATTCTTCTATCTCCGATTACTAATTTTTCTACTGGTGCATCTGTAATCTTTGAAGTCGCATTAAGTAAATCTTCTCTGATTTTCATTGCCGCTGATATTGCTGCATTTGCATTCATGAAAGTAACTCTGGAAGAATATGATCCTAAATCTACTGGAGAAGTATCGGTCTCTCTAGATTTTATTCTAATCATATCAAGTGGTAATCCAAGTACTTCTGCAACCGACTGTGCAACTACAGTATCTGAGCCCTGTCCAATATCAGCAGCACCTGTATGTACTGTCACCCCTCCATCCATGTCAATTTTCAGATGTACAGTTGCATGAGGGAATTTATTTGGGTCCCAATGTATAGGTAATCCACTCCCCGAAATGAAGAAACCACATCCTATACCTATTCCGTGTCCTAATGGCATTTTTCTAAATTTATCTTTCCAACCAGACTCTTCCATTACTCGTTCTAAACATTCTCTCATGCCAATGCTTGTTACCCTAAAACCAGTTATTGTAGCAGAATTTGGTGGTAGTAGGTTTGCCAATCTAAATGAAATCGGGTCTACTTGTAGTTTTTCAGATAGGTCGTCTATTCCAACCTCTACTGCACACCTAGAATTTACAGCGCCATGCCCTCTCATTGCTCCACTTGCTGGTTTGTTTGTCCAAACTCTCGCTCCTGTGTAATGAAATGCGCCAATTTCATAAGGTGCTGTATGTAATACTCCATTATAGTACGTAGTAACATGACCGAAAGAGGCAAATGCTCCGCCATCAATAAGAGCATCAGTCTCAATACCGCAGAGTCTTCCTTTCTTATCTGCATGCAGATTCATTTCGATATGAGATGGGTGTCTCCCCCTATTTATCCAATATACTTCTTCTCGGTCAAATGTAATTCTTACCGGTCTACCAGATTTTCTAGCTAATATTGAAGCACACATTTCATGTGGAAATGGATCTGATTTACCTCCGAACCCTCCTCCTACAAATGTCCTATGCACATTTATCTGATGCATGGGTATCTCTAGTACATCTGCTAATGCTCTGTGTACATAATGAGGTACTTGTTGCGGCGTGTATAGTGTCAATCTACCTGATGGGTCCCAATCAGCAACTACTGCATGTGGTTCTGTAGCGGCATGATTTACGCCATTGAAAAACCAATTATTTTTATGACTAACAACTGCATTTTCTTGCATAGACTCTACATTTCCAAACTCTTGAAAAACTCTCTTTTGAACATTCGCTTCACCGATATGGTATTCCCCTCTGTCATGAATGGGATATTTTGAGTCTTTGAGGCCATCTTTCATGTCATGTATCGATTCTAAAATCTCATATTCAACATCAATTAGTCGCACTGCTTCCAAAGCTGTAGCCTCATCTTCTGCTGCAACACATGCAACTAAATCTCCGATATGCCTTACTTTTTCTACTGCCATAGCGTGTTCATCCTTAGTTACCGGAAGGACGCCAAACTTGTTGCTTGCATCATCTCCAGTTGCTATAGATACCACACCCGGTAATTCTAATGCTTTAGATAAGTCAATAGACAATACTTTTGCATAATGATATGGGGACCTTACTATTTTACCTATTAATTCATTTGATAATCTTATGTCGTCACCATATTTTGCCCTACCTGTGACTTTCCATTTACTATCGATGAGTGATGTTGGTTTGCCTACTATCCTTCCTGTAATCAATTTATCATGCCTATGGTCGCCCCAAGGTTGCTCTTTTTGCCCTCCTTGACTTTCAGGAATCATTTCTTCATCTCGAGGTTCGCTGAATGGGCTTTTCCCGCCGGAACCAGGTCTAGAAAAAGAGATTTTACCTGGTTGCTGTCTGTAGCCAACCATCTCTTTCTTTTCTTTTTCAGTCATTAAAAATCCCTCATTCATCAAATCCAGGGTTTGGATTACTCTTAGGTTCCGTAGAATTATCGATATTTTGTCCTGAGTTTAATAATTCACTTGCTGCTCTGACGGAGTCAACAATCTGTTGATAACCTGTACATCTGCATAGGTTCCCCTCAATTGCTGTTTTAATCTCAGAATCGCTAGGGGATGGATTTTCATCTAATAAAGCAGAGATTACCACTAAAAAACCAGGTGTACAGAATCCACATTGACTGCCTCCATATTCTCCGAACATTTCTTGAATAGGATGTAGATGATGGCCGTCTGCTAACCCTTCGACGGTTGTGATTTCGCAGTCGCTGACTTCTTGAGCTAGAACAAGGCATGAAAGTTTTGGTTTTCCGTTAACTAATATCGAACAACAACCGCAAGTACCCATGTCACATCCTCTTTTTACACCAAGAGTCCCAACTTGATCTCTTAAAACATCAAGGAGTATTGCATTGCTTTCAATTGGTTTGGCAATTAGTTTGCCATTTATGGTTGCTTTCCAAGGTATTTTTTCCGACCCCGGGAGCATTGGAAGACGTATGACACTCATGCTAACAACGTCACCACAAGGGGTTTCCATTTTAGCATTCGGTTCAAGACTTTCTGACTTAGTTCAAATCATTGAATATTTTTTTCATTATTTCAACTTCTGCTCTTCGTATATGTTCGCCATATGTGCTTCTAGCCATTTCCATCTCATCTGCAAGTTGTTTTAGCGTTACATTTCTATCCATACTATAGAACCCCTTCCTTATTGCATGAGATAATACTTCTACTTGCCTTTCAGTAAGAATCGTTTTCCAAACATTATCATTATTTTCTTTCTGAAATGTTTGAACCGAAATATTATCAGGAGGTAAAACAATTCTGATTAGTTGAATAAATCTTCTAACTGAGTTTGATAGTCCCGAAATTCTCATCTCCATCCCATTTTTTTCAGAAATACCATAAGGTGGGTGGATATGAATATTAGATAATTCTATTGCAGTAACGGCTAAGTTATGATTGCAGAAAAGACTAATCAAAACGCCATCTTCATTTTCTTCATGAACTTTTATAACTTCAAAGTTATCTAAATCATTGAATTCTTCAATCTTTTTCCCTTCTTTCAATTTAACTTCAGCTAACTGAGTTACTCCCTGATCAGTAATTGAAAGATGTCCTAAAATTTCTATTCTTTCACAAATTTCTAAAATCCCTGAAATTTCTTTCGAACCACGCAAAGAACTGGTCTTCCATCTTAGAATGACCCTACGCATAATAGTATGCAGTGCCTTTGTCTTATTGAATCCGCCGATACTGACTAATTCCAGTACGACTCTCTAATTTGTTGATTTGTTTCCATACATGTAGTTACATCAGAAGGTCTGTTAGGTTGTGCACTCATGCCATTAAGATGATTGATGATTGGCTGTACGTTTGATTCGTTAACAACTCCCCATCCAAGTTGTGTACAAGGGGCTACAGGAGATACGGGGGTTGTTCCTGACAATGGGTCCCATGTGCTGAATGAGGGATACCAAGCAGAAAGATTCAGTGCATCTCTTATTTGTGCTTGTGAAATATTTAGGTTATTTCCATTAACTAAGAAACCACCTCTTGTATCCGGACTAGCGCCAGAAGAGTAATCTCCTGTTTCTGTTCTAAGTTGTTGGATAATTTTTGATAGAAGCCCGGCAGTCCTAGGTGTCGCAAAAGAAGTACCACTAGTTTCATGATAGCCATCAATGTCATCATGATTTGGTAATACTTGAGTCCAATCTGCTGCTATGTCAGGATATGAACCACTCATAGTTTCTTTCTGATCATCGCCTTCTTCAGCATATCCTGAGATACCTATACTCCAAGGCGGACCTGCTGTAGAATCTTGAACTGCTGGTGACGGGGAATTATCGGCAGCACCTGTATGAATTTTCTTTTCTTGGACTACTGCAACTTTTGTTGCATCTTCAATACCTGGCACTGGTATTGAACCAATAGGTCCGAAACTTGTTGTTATTATGTCTACCAATGGTTGATTTGCTGCAGCTAGTACTGCAGCATCGCTGAATCCTTCGACAAAGAATATTATTGCATCTGGATTCGCATCTAATACAGCCCCTGTGACGGCTGACCCATGTCCATCTGAGGGGTCATCAAGTATTGGTATATCCGTTTCATCATCTGGTGTGGTGCCTATTATCTTTGTACCAGGAAAATATACGATATCTGTTGAATTTATGATGTCCCAACATGCTTCTTTATCGGCATCATATCTTTCTTGCCAGGTTCCTACAAATGTTAGTTCACAAGTCATTGTGACTCCTAATCCTTCTAGCAGCCACTGTGGATAAGTTTCATTTGTTCTAAAATGGTCATGATATACATTAATTCCAGTATCAACTGGTGCAACAACCGAATAAGTTCTAAAGTCATATTCTGTTTCAATAATATCGTCCTTTTCAACTTCGTTAGCCAAACATCCACTAAATGATGCTAGTGTCATTACTAACACAAGAGCCACAGTCAGATTCTTCATTAAGTAGCCGAGAGATGACTTCTTTTTCAGTTCTCCGTATCTATGATTTTTTCTCTAATAGTAATATTTCTGCACACACAGCCAATCCAATTTCTTCTGGCGTTTCAGCACCTATGTCTATTCCTATTGGACATCTTGCTGATTCGAACCATTCTTCATTTACGCCATAATTTATGGCGGCTTTTTTGAAAGCTTTCCATTTTGATTTTGAACCGATTGCACCAATCCTAGGTCTCATTTGTTCTCCTCTAATTGTAAGAGATTTCAATAGAAGTTCTTGATCTACAGACCAATCATGACCAAGTAATAGAATATCAGAGAAACGTTGTATTGATTCATTATTCTCAGAATTAAGAAAATCTTCCACACTTGCTGAAATAGTATCTATGGCGAATGGATATTTTTCTGGATTAGAGTATTCACTCCTTACATCAAATATTGAATAATCCCAACCTAAAGAATCAGCTACTAGAGCAACACATCTACCTACGTGGCCCCCACCAGCAATCAATATGTGTGGTACTGGTTCAATCACTTCCATACTCACTGTCACCTGTCCCCCACATAGGCTGTCAAGGGCTGTCACTTCTTTTCCCTTCGCATCTTTGTATAGCTGAAATATCTCTATTGAGCCCCCTTCCTTACGACTTAATTTCGAGTCTTTATTTAACAACCTCTTCAAATTATTTTGAATTCTCAATTCTAAGCCTGCACCTCCTACGGTTCCAAAATTTTGGTTGTCAGAAGTTACTGCTAGTTTCGCTCCTGGTTTTCCCGGAACACTTCCTTTAGCTGAGATTACTGTGGCTATAGCAACTCTTTTTCCAAGCTTTACCTGTTTCAAAGACCATGCTAGGACTGAAACAGACATGAACCTGTGAGAAGGTTCTACTCTTCTTGATTTCGCTAATACAATTCACAATAATATAATTATTTAATCATATTTTTTAGTATAGTTATGTCTTCTGGGAAATCAATATTCAAATGTAAATATTCGTCTTCCACTTCTATTTTCGATGGATTAATTAAATCTCTTAATGGAGTTGATGGTTGACTTGATAGAATTCTATCGCAATCTTCTTTTGTCAAAGCTACGGGGTGGCCTCCTTTCCCATTTTTACTGGGGCATGTTGTAATATCTGATTTGATTAATCGTTTGAGAGTCTGATCTGAGAAACCAGGTCTATCGATTGGTACAATTATACATCTTTTACCTTTAATTTCTCTTAGTCCACATTGTATACTCCCTGTTCTACCATTTTCAGGTTTTGGATTAATAACAACTTTCTCGCCAAAAGATTTCAGATATTGTTCTAAATTTGAGCGTGTAACTATGATTATATCTAGATTATGTTTTTTCAATCTTTTAATTATTATTTCAGTCAGAGTTTCCCCATTAATCTCAACAAGTGCCTTGGGTTGACCTAATCTTTCACTAGCACCTGCTGCAAGTATTATTGCATTTTTTAATTGCAAATTAATCACTGCTTTCATCATGGGAATCAATAACTTCTTCATCCTGTTTTTTTACTAAGTTATCAAAAGAAGAAAAATCCTCATATTCTTCCTCTCCCCAAAATCCTGTTTCTTTTAGTTTCACAGTTGCGATTGTTAAACCAGCAAATAAAATTAATACTAAAGCAGATAACAACCCGATTATTATAGTTGAATTACTCGAAGAACTATCTTCAGAACTTATTTTTTCTTCACCTATGATTTGTATATCGACTGCTAAGTTAGTTGACGATTTTTCATTCGTAATTGCTCTAACTAATAGTACTTGATCCCCTTCTACCGTATTATTAGGTAGATATTGTAATCTATCTACGAGTAATGAATGAGTTACTGTGAATGTCGTATCATCGACATCAAAACCAGCGAGATCCATCCAATTATCTCTCATATCCCATGTTCTCCATTGAATTCTTGTAGCTCCTCCTTCAACATTAAACTGAACTCCCTCTTCTTGATTTAGGAGAACTCTATTATCCCTATCATAATCGCTAGCAAGAGTAATATTCAGTGTCAAAGATAATTCATAAACTTTGTTCGCTGCTTCCATTACTGATGGTACTGAATTTACATGTCCATGTCCGTAAACGTTGTTTTGTCTATTTTTAGGGATATTATCTTCAGCACAGGGTTCATTTGCAAACATGTAGTCGCATCTTCGATAAGTTGCAGTTTCTTGCATGATATTTCTAATGTCAAATGGCGATAAGTCGGGGTTCGCTTGATACATTAATGCTGCTAATCCTGCAGCACCAGGTGTAGCCATACTAGTTCCGGACTTACTTGTGTAACCATCAACTGTGTTAAAATCAGGTGCCATGACACTACTTCCAACAAATGCTATGTTCGGTTTTACTCTCCCTTCTTCAGTCGGTCCTTGACTTGAGTAAACCGCTATTGCAGTATTTTTATCTAGAGCGCCTACAGTAATTACGTCTTCAGCAGAACCGGGTGTGCCTATCTGTGCACTAAAAGCGCTATTTCCTGCCGCTATGAAAAGTGCTACTCCTTCCCTCATCATCTCATTACCCATTCTGTTAACCGATTCTTCTTCCGAAGAAGTCCACTCAATAGCTCCAGGACCACCCAAGCTCATACTTGCTGCACGTATGTTGAATATGTGTCTCTTTTCAACAGTCCACTCCATACCAGCCATAACAGTTGCGAATGAACCCGAACCCCCCGAATCTAGTACCTTCACTCCCACTAATTGCGCCTTAGGAGCTACTCCCTTATACTGAAAATCAGGTGCCCCTGTGCCAGCAGTTATTCCAGCACAATGTGTCCCATGTCCTTGGTCATCATATGCTTTAATTTCAGTGCCATTTGTCAATTCTGGAGAATTAACGGCGTCATAAAATGCAATTACTTTTGTGTCATTAGTGTAGTTTGAATCATCAATATCGTCTAAACCTACATGATCGCTATCTATCCCAGTATCAATTATTGCTACTACGCTCCCTGCCCCAGTATATCCGGTCTCTTCCCACACCTGAGTTACGTCATGAACCTCATTCACATCGTTCATTTGTATTTCTAGTCGGCCATCAAGTTCTACGAAAACAACTCCAGGTAATTCGATAATTTTTGGAATTAAATTTATATTTACTTTACCTGCTATACTATCAATAAGCCAATACCTGAATTGAACTTCAAAGAGTACATTTTTTTCAAGCATTAATTCGTCTTCAATAGTAGGCGTGTGATCAAAATCTACAATTACACTTATCATATTATTTTCATCTAAATACTCATATCTGTTGTTCTCTGCTGCTATCCATATGGCATCATGTATGTAGTCATTATTCTCATCCATATTCGTATTTTCCCACCAAAGGACTTCATCTACTTGATTATGAACTAATTTATCATTTTGTAATGGTACAGCACTAGACAATACTGGAAGTAGCATTAATCCCAGAATCATTATTGCAGTTAATCTCTTCAACAAACCAACCCTATTGCGCATATTCACATACATCCGTCAAAGAACTTAGACTTGAATCAAACGGTTATTTGATTTCTTTATTCTGTATTTGTCTAAATGTCTTGTAGCATCTCTCTGCTTATGATTAATCTTTGAATTTGGCTAGAACCTTCAAATATTTGTACTACTTTTGCTCCTCTCATTCTTCTAGCAACCGGATATTCTTCAGAGTACCCATATCCTCCGAATATTTGTACCGCATCTGTAGTAATTTCCATAGCCATATCTGCTGAGAATCTTTTTGCATGAGCAGCATCTAGTGTATTTCTTTTTCCAGAATCAGCTTTCAAAGCCGCCTTCCAGACAAGCATTCTTGCAGCTTCTATTTTTGTTGCCATGTCGGCTATCATAAATGAAATGGCTTGATGTCTAATAATAGGTTTATTGAATGCGTTTCTTTCACTTGCGTAATTAATGGCTTCTTCCATTGCTCCTCTTGCATTTCCTACTGCATGAGATGCAATACTTGGTCTCGATAAATCAAAAGCCTTCATAGCATTCATCCAACCATCATTTTCTTTACCTCCTATTAAATTTTCAACAGGGACTCTTACGTTATTGAATGTAACAGACCGCGTGTCAGAACAGCGTTGACCCATATTTTCTTCTTTCTTACCTAATTCCACTCCCTCTAGATGCGCCTCAACAATGAAACCACTCATCCCCTTGTATCCCGCCTCTTTATTTGTGTAAGCTAATACGAAAAACCAGTCTGCATATCCTGCCCCTGTAATCCACATTTTTTGCCCATTAATGATATATTCATCTCCCTGCCTGACTGCTTCAGTTTTAATTGCCTGAACATCACTGCCAGCTCCTGGTTCGGTAACACAATATGCGGCAATTTTACCCTCAGTAACCATTCGAAGATACTTTTCTTTCTGCTCTTCAGTACCTCCCGTGATTATTGGATAAGATGCTAGCATTGAACTACCCGATGCAGTAGCAAATCCAGGGTCTCCGCAACCTAACTCTTCGAGAACAATTGCTTCTTCAAAAGATCCCATTCCTCCACCACCATATTTTTCAGGTATTTTGAGAGTCAATAATCCTAATTCATTAGCCTTAGATATAGCCTCTCTAGGGAAAGTACTGTCGCGATCCCAAGATGCAGCATTTGGCTTAATTTCTTCATTAGCAAAATCACGTGCCATTTCTCGCAACATAAGTTGCTCATCGCTCAATTCTAAGTTAACCATGATGCCCGCAAGAAGCATTCAGACTTAGCAGTTCGCCTCTTATCAATTTCATATTGTGTAAAGAAATATCATGTAAAAAAGGTAACCAGCAACCATAGTTGCCCCTATTTTTTTTCCAATTCTTCTTTCACCAAGTAACATTGCAGCAATAAGTCCAGATGTAATTAAAACAATCCAAATATCTCTTCCTGCAAATTCATTTGAGATTACTATTCCTCCTGCATAAGCAGAAGAAACTCCTAAAATTCCTAATATGTTGATGACATTTGATCCTAGCACATTACCTATTGCGACTCCTTCATGTCCTCTCAAGGCAGCAATTATCGTCACTGCTAACTCTGGTAATGACGTCCCTAAGGCAATTACGCTTAATCCGACTATAGTTTCGGATATCCCCATTGAATCCGCTATGCCAGTTGCTCCTTCAATCAAGAATTCCGCGCCTAAGAATATCATAATCCCTCCACTGATTGTAATTACAATTGCTAATATCATGTTTTCACCAATCCAAGTTTCGTCAATTTCCTCTTCTAATCCTAATTTCTTAGAATAATTATAAGAATAAATGTAATAAAATATTAGCAATAGTAGCATTAGAGTTCCAGTTAATCCACTTATCTCTTCTTGTATTACTGTAATTAGAAGTATTACAGAAGCAACCATTACTGCGATTGCATCTTTTTTGATCCCTAATCCGGGCTCATCACAAGCGCCTAGCATTGCAGCAGTCCCTAGTACAAGCATTATGTTAGCAACGTTTGAGCCTAAAACGCCACCTACTGCTAAGTTTACGAGTTCTTCGCTGTTACTACTAACTGCTTTGATTGTGACAGCTAATTCTGGTAGCGAAGTCCCAACTGCTACTATGGTAAAACCAATTAGTAAAGGAGATACGTTGATTTTTCTAGCCAGAGTAATAGCTCCCTGGACTACGCTTTCTCCACCCGATATAAGAAGAATAAATCCCAATAATACAAGTATTAAGTCAGGTAAATCTAACATGAAATCAAACATTTAATATCTCCTTTTTCTAATTTATTTGCACATTCTTCTTACGTGCCTTGCTACAAGTTCTACGGTTGGTATTGTATAGTCTTCTAGTGTTGGCGAGAACGGAACAGGCGTATCTAGTGCTCCTATGACTATAGGTGGAGATTCCATATCCCAAAAAGTTTCTTCCATTACTCTACTGCTTACGGTATGCCCCAGACCTCCAGTGTATTGAGACTCTTGAAGCACAATCATTTTCTTTGTTCTCAAAACTGATTCGATGCAAGTTGAGCTATCAAATGGTAGTATTGTTCTCAAATCAACAATTTCAATTTCAATATTTTCTCTACTCAAAATCTCAGCAGTCTTTAGGGCAATATGTGTCATGGCACCCCAAGTCAGAATCGTTAAATCACTACCTCCTCTGATAATTTTAGCTTTACCTATCGAAGTCTCACCATTCTCTAATCTCTTCTTCACTGATTCAGTGTCGATTACTTGATTAATTGATTCACCCCACCCTGTTTTTCCTCCTCCGAGGCCGTATAAACCCAAATGTTCAAGGAAAACTACAGGGTCATTCATTTCATGAGACTCAATTAATAAATCATATGCATCTTGTGGATTACTTGGGAAAACTATAGTCAAACCAGGATCGTTCATGAACCATGATTCAATCATATTTGCATGAAATGGTCCACTTCTAATTTTGGCGCCTAGAGGGATTCTTACTGTTAAAGGAACTTCTGCTCCCCACCGCCATCGTAATTGTGCAGCATTATTTACTAGGGCATTCATCGCTAATGCCGCGAATCCTCCGAATTGAATCTCTGCAACTGGTCTCATGCCTCCTAGAGCCGCGCCTGTGGCTGAATGAATAATTATTGATTCTGACAGCGGCATATCGAGTAACTTATCTGAATGCCCTTTAGCTTTAAGTGGTATATTCATACCAAATGCTCCAGCAACTTCCATGTCTTCTCCCATGAAAACTATCTGATTGCCATATTTTTCAGCTAAAACTACCATTGCATTCTGGATAGCTCTACTATATGTGGATGAGTTGGGTGCATTGGAAAATTCTATTGACAATTCACCATCTTTTAGTGGCCCTAGTACCATGCTCTTATCGTCTTTCTCAAAACGATCATATTGTTGAGAGTGCGAATCTGCATTATGCTTAGATGTTACACCTTGTGTTACGGTATTTCCTTCTGGCCAAGGCATCATTTCCATTTCTTTTCTTGCGTCATCGACATAGTACTGTTCTTCCTTTTCCATCGCAGCTAATTGTTTCTCATTAGCACCTAGTGAGATGCAAAATTCTCTATGTGTTGGCAAAGGGTCTTTTTCTGCCCAATATGTCAATAAATCTCTTCCTACGTAACCTGGAGGGTTACCTGTCACTGACCCGAGATACAGGTCATCATGATGGTGTGCATGTCCACAACCTCTCATTGTTTCTACATGTATTAATGTGGCGCCTCCTCCGTCGAGTGCATACTCCCTAGCTGTTGCAGTCGAAGCATGAAATTGCAGAGGGTCGGACCCATCAATAGACCATGAAGGAATTCCCATAGCATAGCCTTTGTCTCCAAAGGTTTCGGCTCCTGATTGTCCTACGGTAAATGTGTCTAAAGCTATTTGATTATTTTGAATCATGAATGCTATAGGTAAACCTCTTGCCCCTGCTAAATTCATTGCTTCCCAAAATTCTCCATTACTGCTGGTTCCCTCACCGACGGGGGCCAAATGAAATCGATTAATGTCTAGTAAATTAGCTGCTAAAGCAACTCCAGTGGCAGTCGCACTAGCTATTGGGAGAGGTGCAGTGGGGGGAAGAACTCCTTTCTCCCAATTTCCGATGTGTAAATCCCGCCCACCTGAATCTAAATTGCCACCATCCATATATGATCCTGATTTACCCATCTGGGCTGCAAATATTTCCAGTGGGGTTTGACCAACTGCAAGTGCTAACCCTACGTCCCTAATCATCGGGGCGATTATATCTGCACGAAATTTTTCTTCGATAGGTAAGTCGATAGCTCTTGTTAAGGACGTTGCACACCCCACGATTCCTTCTTGCCATGTAGATCTGAATCCTTTACCTCCAAACGTCCCTCCATCTGGAGTACTTATTCCATTAGTAAAAAGATCCTTTAAATGCTCGTCAATAGCTCTAGTTCTTGTCATCCATCGTTGCCATTCTAAATGCGTGTCTAAGTCAACGCTGGATAAATGTGCGATTCTTCTAAGGCATAGTGACAAATCTCTCAAAAATCGTATATTTCTTCTGCCCAAGTATAATTCGGATTTCCTCCGAGGGATGATTTCATCATCACCTATTATTGCTAAATCCGTCGTCCATAGCCTTTCTTTAAGTGAATTAGATATTTTATCGCAAAACATTATGCTGAATTTATGAAATGTGTCTCCATTGAATTCAGAATGGGGCTCCATATTCTTCCACTCTTTCGATATAAATTCTAAGTATCCGTCATGTCTTTCAGCAACAAAACGTAATACTTCTTTACGTGCTTGAATTTCATTCAATTTTTTTGTAAAGACTAATGGTCCCTTTGGTTCCCATTTGGCTCCCCATATGGGTGGTAACTCCTCTTGACTAGATTTTTCTTTTGTGAACGGGTTAATAATGGAGGTATTTATATCTGTAGAATCATTTCTATTCCTTCTTTCCGCTTCTTCTTTGACCTCTTCGAAACTTATCGATAAATCTCTTTCCCATATCTGAAAATTTCTTTTCCGACCTTTCCCCGTATCTGAACGATCTAGTGTAACTCTCGCTCTTTTATTGCAATGACTGCATTTTCTATCTATTTGTTTTGTATCTACGTCTCTGGTTTTCCAAACTTCGTGATTATTACATTCTGGGCACAGCCAAATCCCTTGCCGTGCTATAGCCATATGCGCTCCGAATCCATCTAAGTACTACAAGTAATCGCTTCCCATGATACAAATGTGGTATTTTCTATCTAATTATGGTATTTCGGGATTAAAAAAAATCTTTACAAACAGTTTTTACCTTAATTATAAAGTAGACTGCTAATATTTATACCTGAATTAAATTAAAATACCACATATTATCGTTTCAATCAGAGAATATCACTTAAATACCATAATTAAAAAGTGCACTGCGAAAATTTAAACCACAATTAACGAATAAATAAGATTAATACTTAGGTATACTTGAATCTACTGTTTTTGACCATAAGTGAATGCCGCCAGAAAGATTGTATAGATTGTTGGAATATTTCCCCGACATTCTAAGGAACTTAACTACCATTGCTGACCTCATGCCACTTCTACAGTAAACTACAATATCTCTATCTGTTGGTATTTCTCCAATTCTAGAAGGTATTTCTGTATGCGTGATTCGGAGATTAGTATTTGGAAGAGTTACTATTTTCTCCTCTGCTTCACCTCTTACATCTAAGAAAAATGGATCCCAGCCCTGTTTCAGTTTTTCTACATAATCTGAAGGTTGAATTTCTCCCATGTATTCTTCGATTTGTGAGGAATCTAATGATTGTTGCTCATCCTGACTCACCGAACAAGATATCGCTTCCTCAGAAAGCTGAGTTATTCTTTTTCTTTTTTTATCAGCACTATAACTAAGTTTTCTAATATTCATTGTTAGTGCATCTATTAATAATAATTCATGATCTAGCGTATCTCCTATACCTAATGCGATTTTCAGTACTTCATTCGCTTGGAATGAACCCACAATTCCCGGCAGCACTCCTAGTACCCCCGCCTCAGCACAATTGGGTGCTAATTCAGGGGGAGGTGCCTTTGGAAATAAGTCTCTATAATTCGGACTTCCTTCCAAATTAAACACAGAAACCTGTCCTTCGAATCTATGTATGCTTCCAAAAACCCAAGGTTTCCCTAATATTTCACAACAGTCATTTATTGTGTATCTCGTTACGAAATTATCCGTCCCATCAACAATAATATCGTAATTTTTGATTATATTCTCGATATTTTTAATATCTAACCTATAGTTGAAAACTTCAACTTTGACACTGGGGTTTATTTGATTAATTCTATTCTTAGCGGAATTAACTTTTAATTCTCCAACGGATGATGTCGAATGGATTACTTGTCGTTGCAAATTTGTAATATCGACAAAGTCATCATCAACTATTCCTATTCTACCAATTCCTGCTGCTGCTAAATACATCAGTACAGGAGAACCTAAACCACCGGCTCCAACAACTAAAACAGAGGTAGAATTTATTTTCTCTTGTCCACTTTCACCTACTTGTGGTAGCATTAGGTGCCTAGCATATCTCGCTTTCTGTTCTGACGTTAGACTTCCATCAGTAATCTGATTCGAAGTAGTATTTTTGTCTTGCATCTTTACCCTCAATGCTGATCTTCAAGCCATTTTTCTGTATCTATTGCTGCCTGACATCCCATACCTGCAGCAGTAATTGCTTGTCGATACCTTGTGTCGACAACATCTCCTGCGGCAAATACTCCAGGCACGCTTGTCATAGTATGCGTTTTCGCCAAAATATAACCCGATCCATCAGTTTCAACTTGCTCCTCTAAGAAATCAGTAATCGGTTTATGTCCTATAGCTATGAATGCTCCCGTGCATGAGATTTGTTCGATACTTCCATCTCTTGGGTCTTCAAGAATAGCGCCACTTAGTCCGGCATCATCGGAAAGCCAACTTTTTACAGATCTAAATGGTCTAATCTCAATTTTTGGATTGTTCAATGCTCTTTCATACATTACTTTAGATGCTCTAAAAACATCCCTTCTATGCAATAAGGTGACTTTACTAGCAAATCTAGTCAAAAATGTTGCTTCTTCCATAGCGGAATCTCCTCCTCCTATTACCAATACTTCTTCTTCTCTGAAAAATGCTCCATCACATGTTGCGCATGTACTGATTCCTCTTCCTTTCTGCTCTTCTTCCCCCTCTGCTCCTAGCCATATAGATTCAGCCCCAGTGCAAATAATAACAGATTTCGTCAAAAATAGTTCTCCTTCTACCCAAATTTTGAATGGTTGTTCTGAGAAGTCTACTTTCTCTACATTTTTATCTTGAACTTCTAGTCCAAACTTTTCAGCCTGTTCTCTCAAATGAATCATCATCTCGGGGCCACCTATTCCATCAGGGTATCCTGGGAAATTTTCTATGTCTGAAGTTAGCATTAATTGGCCTCCTGACATATATCCTGCAAACATCAATGGCTCTAACAGAGCCCTAGCAGAGTATAGACCAGCAGTATAACCCGCAGGTCCGGAGCCTATGATTATCACATTGCGCACTTCATCGGTCATAGTTCTCGGAATGATAGGAATGCTTTGAACATTAACTTCAAAACAACACTATTGAGTGCTTATCTTTCAAATATAATCATGAATTCTAATAGGTTACTCAAACATTGTAATTACTGCCTCAACCGCGGCTCTAGCATGGGGTTCCAATCTTGGCTCTATATGGTGATATTCCGCACCTGGGCCAATAATCCCTAATCCGATTGGCTTGTTATGCTTTATTTGTAGATCAATAATTGCTCTAGTGACTGCTTGCCCCATAACCAAACCATGCTGTGTTTCTCCGAGTTCAATAATCCCCAGAGTAATCGCAGCATCTATATCCTTTCTTTTCAGAAGACGTTCTAGAGCTAAAGGCATCTCCATTGACCCTGGAACCCATACTATCTCGGAGATCTCACAATTTCTAGAATCTGCTTGATTTTCTGCATATTTCAACATTTTTTGTATTTCTTTTTTATGGAATGAACCACAAATCGCTGCAATTTTCATTTCTTCACTTCCATACTTCTTCGAATTGTATCAACTACCGCTTGTGTTCTAGAATCGATTTCTATATTCACGTAATCACCTACTTTCTTATCGCTAATTGTTGTAATTCTCAATGTTTCAGGGATAATGTGTAGTGAGAAATTCTCCTCAGTTACTTTACCGATGGTCAAAGACATACCATCTATTGAGATAAAACCCTTCTCAAGTATATATGGACTTGCTTCAGATGGGTTTTCAATCAGAAAATTAGTACCTTCTCCTCGTTCTTCTCTAGAAATAATTCTTGCAGTCATCCATACATGTCCAGAAATCATATGCCCTCCTAGTTCATCACCCATTTTCAGAGATCTCTCTATATTAACCAATGAACCTACCTTTAGATTTTCCAGAGTTGTACGACTCAGAGTCTCTTCAATAGCGTCAAACCTAACAAGATTATCTTCTATTGAAACAACAGTCATACATACTCCATCTAGAGCTACACTTGCTCCAATTTGTAAGTCTTCTAAAAATCCATTTAAATCAATAGTGAAACTACGTATGATTTCACCATCTTTAATCTCTACAACGGGTGCAGTCCCTGCAACAATACCTGTATACATGTCAATCTTCCTCGTAAGGTCCACCAGTTTCGCCTGACCATAAACTTAGTATCCTAGCAATTATTTTTCGGGTACCATCTAAATCATCAGCGAGTCCTTCTACTCTAATTACTTCTACTTGGCTCCATCCATTATTATCTAGTCCACTTTTTATTGAATCACGAGAATGTTTTTGATCATAACCAAGGGCAATGATATCTGGTTTTACAGTATTTAGAATATCAAATATTGGTTCGCTAGGTGGGTTTCCGACTATTGCCCTATCGACCGGCTTTAATCCTTCAACCATCCTTCTCCGCAGTTCTTGATTTGTTACTGGTTCATGTTTTTGTTTACGCACGGTATCGTCATGAGCGACAACAACAATTAATTCATCTCCTAGTGATTTTGCCTGTTCGACATAGTGTAGATGCCCTGCATGAAGTAAATCAAAAACACCTACAGCCATTACACGAACCATTTTCTTCCCTCCTGATGACATATAGTAAATCTTTTTCCTTTATTTATGCATGTTTAAAGCATTGATTAAATCGTCCCCGGTAATCATAGGAATATCATATTTAGCGGCGTAAATTCTTGCGTCTTCGACAGAAAGTGCGCCATCTCCATCTGGTTGAAGCATTTCAGCACCAATTGTTGCAGGGACTTGCCCAGCAAGCCTAGCAATAGCTACTGCTAACTCAGTATGTCCTTGTCTTGCTGAGAGACCGCCGGGTGATTCTCTACAAACAGGAATGTGACCCGGTGTTCTAAATTCAAGGCCTAATCTCTTGTATGCCTCTTCTCCAGTGACGGATTTATCCATTAATTCACCTGATAGTTCCCCAAATCTTTTGGTTGTTAGAGAACGATCTCTATCCGTAATTCCAGTATATGTATCTCGATGATTTATAGATAAAGTAAATGCAGATCTTGTATCGTATTGTAAGTCATTTGTAATTAAATGTGAGAGTACAGGATTATCATCTACTAATCCCTTATGAGTATGTAAATCTTGTAGCCATGGTAAATCAAACATTTGACCAATTTCATCTCCTATCGCTAAGAATAGTAAACCACCGCAATCAGTTCTTAATCTCCTCATTACTTCAGGAGTTGCTGCTGTGGCTGGCCACAATAAATCAGTTTCTTTTTCACGAAAATCCGAGTCAAACACCATTACCGGTTTGCCTTTTGAAAACGCCAATATTGCATCGTCAACTGTGTCAGCCATATGTCTCGGAGAAGGTACTCATATGGGTTGTTTTCGGTCAAACGGTTAGGCTATGGCGGAGGGTTCTCATGTGATTAAGCCTCGGCTCACCCATGGTTGCACATACTGAAGTCAAAGTTCCCGTCCGTGTAGATTTAGCAGGAGGATGGACAGATGTTAATCCATATTGTACTGATTTTGGTGGTGAAGTAGTCAATTTTACTATCAATAAGTATGTTACTGCTAAGTTCGAAGAATCGGGAGAGATAGCATATGAATTTGATATTCCTATAAATTCAGGATTGGGAGCTAGTGGTTCACTTAATGTTGCTCGTATTACACTATTAGATGGAAATGATTCTCTTTCTCCTGATGAGGTAGCTGAGGCTGCTTATCAAGCAGAAGTATCTTCAGGTAATAGGTGTGGAAGACAAGACCAATGGGCAGCGACATATGGTGGTTTCAATCGTTTTATGTTCCATGGAGAAAATGTTGAGATAACTCCATTTCAACCTGCTCGTTCTGCAATAAAATGGATTAAAAAACATATGATAATAGCTCATACAGGAATATCTCGTAAATCGGGAGATTTGCAGGAGAATATTTGGGCAAGATATGAATCTGGAGATAAAGAGGTCATTGAAGGTCTACACAAAATTCGTCATGCAACTCGCAAGATAGTAGATGCTTTACAGAGAGATCAACGTCAATTATTTGTTGAATCATTTAATGAAATTTCTAATGGGATAGATTTGATTGATTCCGCAATAAACGCCCCATTTAACTCAGTAATAGACCCTTTAAGAGAAAATGGCAGTATAATGGCGTGGAAAGCTTTGGGTGCAGGTGCGGGGGGTTGTGCAGCAGTTTTTTGCCATCCAATGTCAATTAAAGACGTTCGAAAAAAACTAACTGAATCTGGTTGGCAATTAATAGATTGGGATTATGATACTACTGGTATTCAGAGAAAATAATGCAGGTTATGCTGGGATAAGCCTCAAACGTTACTTATCATCCCTTTGCTTATGCAGTCAACTAGTCGCAGTCTTTCTATTGGGGTTATATTACTTTTGACTATCAGTTGTTTTTCCCTATTTGCTGGTGCTCAATCTGAATCTGTTCAGAATCACCCAACGAATGATGACCCGTATATGTATATCTGGGGATCAGAAAATTTAGATGATTGTTGGACTAATTTCGATAATTTATCAGAAAGCTCAGCGCCAGAAGGATATGGTGAGATATTATTCCCGGAAGGTCAGGACGTAATTGTTGATATTTCTTGCGAACTTCAATCTGGATTTTCAGAGAATTTTATTCTGGAAATTAACGAATCAATCTCGATTAGAATGAAATTTAATATTGAATCAGGAAATTGTGGAGGTGATGAATGTGACCTTACACTAACTTTGTTAAGAGGTGACGAACAAATTTCTCAATTTACCCAACCTGCAAACTCAGTAAACAATGGAAACGATTACACTACCGGCTGGGATATCATAGTTGATGATTCTATCAGAACTTGGTCAAAAGATACTCGGACAACAATCACAGTATCTTATGCAGTTCCAGCCCAAACAAACGGTCCATGCGCAGTCCCTGATCCATTAGGTCAAGTAGATTGTTCAGGTAGTTTCAGAATGTACTATTCCGAAGAAGGAGGCGAACCGGGCGATGTTTATGTGGATTTTCCAATTTATATTTCGATTACTGACCCTGCTGCCAATATCGGAAAAACCTCTCTAGGCCCTATGTTTTTCATCATACCATTCCTAGCAGTTACTCTACTTCTGGCTTGGATAGCTTATCGTGAAGAATGGATGGCAGGAGATATATCTGAAGAAAAGGGTTCTTTTGATATCAATACTTGGGCATCTAATTCAGTAAAAAAGATTAATCCATTAATATGGGTTCCTTCATCGATTGAATTAACTAGGAATTCGTCTAAAGAATGGAGGCAAGGAGGCGATCTTACATCGAATAAAACTCGACGAATTGTTACTTTATGTATTATGTATTTCGCCCAAGGTCTCCCGTGGGGGTTCGCTAGTGTTGTATTTGCTGCATATCTTGTTGACAATGGCACTAGTGCAGCAGAAATTGCAACTTTATTCGCAACAGTTGCTTTACCTTGGACTTTCAAGTGGATTTGGGGACCTGTAGTAGACGCAGTATTTATCGAAAAGTATGGTCCACGTAGACAATGGATTCTTTTTGCTCAGACTGGAATGGCTCTGTCCTTAGGTAGTTTAATGTTTATACCCGATCTTAATGGCCAAATTGAATTAGTGACTAGAATTCTATTCATACACAATATCTTCGCATCACTTCAAGATGTAGCAACTGACGCACTTGCAGTAGAAATTCTTCAACCCGATGAAGTTGCTAAAGTCAATGGATTCATGTTTGCAGCTAAGAGGGGAGGAATTATTGTAGGAGGTGCTGCACTGGGTGTGCTAATAACAAAGATTGACATTACGGGCGTTATAGCTGCACAATTAGCCTTATTACTATTAATCGTCTTTATTCCTCTTACATTAAGGGAAAAACCGGGTGTTAAGTTATTCCCTTGGTCTAAGGTAGATGCAATCTTAGTCGATGTAGGAAATGATGAAGTAATTAATGATAAAGATGAAGATTCGCTTACTCCATGGGCCGATGAAGCAGAATTCCGAGTTGCTAAAAATGTAGGATACAATGTTTCAGCAACAAATGTTTCAATTACTGCTTTCTTTGTAATCATGGGTTTGTGTACATGGTTTATTGGATTTGCTGTCGATGTATTCACCATAGATTGGGAAGCAGGCGCAATTTTTAGTTCATTTACTTCTCCAATTGCTTACGGTTCTCTAGGATTGGCATTATTATTATTCTTGATACAATTAGTATTGAAAAATTCAGATGATGAAAGTAAGTTACCGGAGATACCTAATCCATTTTCGGTCTTATCGGCAAATAGTAGAAATACAGTTGCAAGAACTTCTTTCTATCTTGTTAAAGCATTCTCTATAAAATCTGCTTTATTATTAATTGGACTTTGTCTTCTATCCGAGTTATATGTTTTCGTCATTCCAATAACGTTTGATATTTTCGTCAATGATGCCGGCTGGTCCCCTGCTAAATATAGTGGAATTGTTGGGGGGATAGTTGTTTTTGGTGGTATGTTTGGTCAGATTTTCGGAGGTCTTTTGGGAGATCGATATGGAACAAGAAGAGTTGCAATGGTAGGGTTCTTAGGTCTTGCACTTGCAAATGCTACTTTGGCTTTCCTCGAACCATTGTGGACTAGAACTACCCTGATGACAATTTTCCTTATTGTCCAGGCATTTATAGCAGGAATTGCATGGATTTGTATTATTTCATTAAGTATGAGGCTTACCTGGAGTAAGGTTGGAGGGACTCAATTTACTGCATATATGTCATTATTCAATTTATCTGGTGTAATTGCTTATGGCTTAACTGCAAGAATGATTAGTATATTTGATTACTCTTCAGCTATATATTTAGGCGCTGTATTGACAATGATTACTGTTATAATGTTAATTTTTATTGATGAAAATGAGACTGACAGAGTCCTCGAGGGGCGGATTCAAGATGATGAAGAATGGGTAGAAGAAGATCCAGATACTGACCTAGGTGAACGGCCAGAATGGTGGACTCCTGAAGACCTTGAACCATCTACCTCGTAAGTTTCATTGTTAAGAATAGCCAAATATCCTCAGGTTCATTAGTCCTTGTCTATTACGACTATTACGGGATGTGTAGTCATGGATAGATTTTCAGAGATATTAGAAGAATGCAATACTGATTTTTTACTTTTTACACAAACAATATGTGGTTACTGTAATCGAGCGAAGAATGTTTTAAAATCTAAGAATCTGACATTTTCTGAAGTGAATTTTGATCATGAAGATAATCTTCGTTCAGAAGTTGTCGGAGTCACAGGTCATCGAACAGTTCCTATTTGTTTTGATATGAGGGGCGAGAAACCAATTTTTGTAGGTGGTTCCGATCATCTAATTGATTATCTATGAATCGAATTAGCCATATTTTGTATTTCCTGTCTTAATTCATCTAATTGGTTTAGATTAACCATATGACCCTTTTCATGTTGTAGTTTTGTAACTTCCCAATCAGCTTCTTCGAAGATTTCTATATGCTCTATTCCTTGTTTTAATGGAACAAGATGGTCACGAGAACCATGCATCCACACTACTTTCCTTGTTTTGATAAATGGTATTATTTCTCTAAGTTTATCCGGTCTAACAGTTTTAGTCCCAAGTAGTACTAACCCAACTATTCTTGTCTGTATATCATATTCAAGCATGGCTGAGGCAATAGCAGCACCTTGAGAAAATCCTCCTATTATTATAGGGCCATCTGGAATCTCAGAGATAACTCTTGAAATTGATTCACTAACTTGCGATAATGATTCATCATCAAGTGGTTCAGTAGGATTATCTGAACGTAACCACCAAGCATATCCTCCTCTGGTTGGATGAGGTATTTTTGCTTCCGGACAAATGATATTCCAACCGTCTGGGACTAATTGATTAGCCAGTGGCTGCATCTTTGCAGAAGTTCCAGTCATCCCATGCATCATTACAAACGTACCTGACATGAATATCATCTAAAGATTCCAAGAATAAGTAATTCCACCTGCTAATAAAATTCGTAGATGTGTATCTCCGGTGAAGGTTACAGTAAGCGTATAATCTTCACTTGGATATGGTATTGTTCCTAGGGTACCAGTTTCTTCTGCTCCTGGCCCCCAAAAGCGTTCAAGAGCAGAAACTGAAAAATGATCTCTTAAGGTTAGAGAAATTGTTGACCCTCCTCCACAAGATGCATCAAGAAAATATATCATTTCATCCCATTCGCCGTCTTTGGGGTGATCATTAACGAGAAAAGTATCTACAAATTCTGCATCTGGTCCACTGTTATACCAGCTATTACTGTATAAATCGCCTCCTCTTACAAAATATACATCGCCTGTATGCCCAACTCCTTGGTCAGCATTTTTCATTTTCAATTGAATAATGCCTTCCGAATCAGTCCATATGAATGAAGAAAAGAAAGCAAGATTCCCATCGAATATATAGTCTATTGAAGAGCCATCATTTGCCGTTGCTCTTATTGATGCAATCGATGAATCAATTGAACTAACTACTGCATTCCATTCGTTACCGAATAGGTCAAAACTCCATGCTTTATTTTTTGTCAATGGGAAGTCAAGTACTGGCTGAGCTATACCATTCTCAAATGGGCTTAGTTGGTCATGAGTAATTCTTCCAAGAAATGGATTATGATTCAAAACAGCATGTCTTCTCGCTTCTCCAATACTTGAAATTGCAAGCATATATGCAGTTCCATCTTCTTCAATATCAGTTGTTGCTACAACTAACTTTGTAGTATCATCACTGTAATCGGGAGTAGAAAATGTATACAACCAGTAGTCTCCAATTTCCCAACTCGGTACTAGAATTTCTTCATTCGCAGAACTACCTGTTATTCCGCTGGTTATACTGCTACAGCCAGATAACGGCATAATCAGTATTATCATTATCATACCAAATGTCGTGACCTTCGTCATGTCCACTCCTCCTATGTTCTGGTCAAGAGGCTAACGGTGTTTTGTTTCAGAGGATTCCATTCTGAGTTAATTCACCAGTTCCTGCTAGTACAACCGCAACTATTGACATTAACTTGATTAGAATATTCAATGAAGGTCCTGATGTATCTTTGAAAGGATCTCCAATTGTATCTCCAATGACTGCAGCGTCGTGTGCAGCATCTCCTTTAGCAGCACCTTCAATATGTCCTTGTTCAATTGCTTTCTTTGCATTATCCCAAGCACCACCTGCGTTAGCCATGAATAGTGCCATCAGTACTCCAGTTACTAGTGAACCGGCTAAGAGACCACCAAGTGCGTCCCATCCTAGGGTCATGCCTACGATTACAGGGGCAGAAACAGCGACAATACCTGGTCCAACCATTTCTCTTAATGCAGCCTGAGTTGAAATATCTACGCACTTCTTCGAATCAGGTTTTACTCCTTCTTTTCCTTCTAAGAGTCCTGGTATTTCCTTGAATTGTCTTCTAATCTCTAGAACCATTTCTCCTGCAGCTTTTCCTACTGATGTCATTGTCATAGCTGCAACTACGAATGGTAATCCTCCTCCTATTAGAAGTCCTACAACTAC
This sequence comes from uncultured Candidatus Poseidoniales archaeon, assembly GCA_902511005.1. GTDB lineage: Archaea > Thermoplasmatota > Poseidoniia > Poseidoniales > Thalassarchaeaceae > MGIIb-O2. The sequence goes on from CABXDN010000006.1 coordinate 68,478, forward strand.
CATTGGATTTGTTAATGTAAGATCAAGTGTGCTACCATCTGCAGTAATTGCAGCAGTATATGCTGCGAATAATGCAAGTGCTGTTAATGCCGCTGAACCTATTGCAAATCCTTTACCTACTGCTGCTGTAGTATTTCCAATTGAATCAAGTTCGTCAGTTATTGCACGAACATCCTTTCCAAGAGCGCTCATCTCTGCAATTCCTCCAGCATTGTCAGCAACTGGTCCATATGCGTCTACAGTCATTGTTACTCCAACAGTCGCTAGCATTCCCATAGCAGCCATTGCGATACAGTAGAGTCCATATTCCTCTCCACCGAAGTAGTTTGCTCCAAGAATACCAGCTGATATCAAGAGAATAGGTATGAAAGTTGACATCATACCTACTGAAAGACCAGCAATCGCATTTGTTGCTGGGCCTGTTTTTGACATTTCTCCAATATGTGGTATAGCTTTAGTTTTGATTCCAAAAACTGGTTCAATGCCAGTGTAGTATTCAGTAACCAGTCCAATCATAATTCCTACGATACTTCCTAACACTACTGAATGCATCACTCCCATATCTACACTAATTAACTCTTGATTAATCGACAGGTAACCGCCTACCCAGAATAAAATAGCAGCAATGAATGTAGTATTTCTCAATGCAGCAGCAGCGTCAGATCCATTTTTTAGGAAAGTCATTGAGAATACACCTATGATGGATGCTACATAGCCAATTAATCCAAGCATAATAGGCATCATTACATAATCAACGCCCATATCTTGGGAATTACTTGCAATTATCATAGCTGCAATTATAGATCCTACGAATGACTCAAAGATATCTGCCCCCATTCCAGCAACATCGCCAACATTGTCTCCAACATTGTCTGCAATAACTCCTGGATTTCTAGGGTCATCTTCAGGGATACCTGCTTCCACCTTACCAACTAAGTCTGCTCCAACATCTGCGGCTTTGGTGTATATTCCACCTCCAACACGTGCGAAAAGTGCTATTGATGAAGCACCCATACCAAAACCTGCCGCAGCAGAAAGGTTACTGTCTACATCATCAGCACCGAGCCAGAACGCAATTAATGAGATACCAAGTAAACCTAGTCCTCCTACTGAAAGACCCATTACTGCGCCTCCATTATATGAAACTGACAAAGCTCCAGCTTGACCTTCATTTTTTGCAGCCATTGCCGTTCTTCCATTTGCTGAAGTAGCAGCTCTCATTCCTGAGAATCCTGCCATTACAGATGCGATAGCACCAGCAAAGAATGCTACTGAAGTCTCAGTATCATTAACCAATGCTAGTATTACACCTACCAAAACAACAAATACGCTCAATACTCTATATTCAGCGTAAAGAAAAGCCATAGCTCCCTCTTGAATCTCTTCAGTTATATCTGCTACAACTTCATTATCTATCTCTACACTATTCACTTTTCTGTATAATACAAATGCAATTAACAGACCTAAAAGACCTGCTCCTGCTGCAATTAACGGTATATCATCTAACATGGTGTTCACCTTTGTGACCCGCCGACCAAAGAGTTACTTATAATCAGAATCCCAATAAACGCCCTCTAGATAAGTGGCTCAGGATGATTTCTCTAAGACGATTTTAGCGAAAGATGACAATATTCCTGCGCCATCATGTTCTCCTCTAAATGAATTATATTCTTCCTCAGAGATATGACCCCAGCCATATGCACGTTCAATTCGTTTCCTGGCCGCCTCAGGGTGAAATTGAATTCCCCATGCAGGTAATGGTTTACCAGATTCATTGTTAACTCTCACAGCAGTCACTAAATTATGCGATGTTTTACTCAATAAAGTACAATTTTCAGGTATCGAAGCCACATGATCTTGATGACTAAATAATCCTGATATTTCTTCATCATTTTGTTTATGTGAAGTGAGTAAAATATCAGTTTTTCCATCCACTGTTAGTTCTAAACTCCAGATTCCACTCGATAATTCATCTGCCCGCTCAACATCTGAACCTAGCGAATGACAGAGCAACTGATGTCCAAAGCAAATACCTAATGTGGGCGTACCTGATTTTGCAGCGGCTCTAAACATAGTTTCAGTAGGCCCCATCCATTTTTCCCAAATACTGACATTTTTTCTAGAACCTGAGCAAACTACAGCATCGATTTTTAAGTTATTCAGCCAATCATTCATTTTACTTTCATTTTCATGCATAGGCATAACAATTCTCTGAAAATTTATTTTTCTTCCTTCTAGAATTTCTTCAGTTTGGCTCCAAAATTCATATTCATTATCCCAATGTGGAACGTCATTAATTTCTAGCTTAACTTCTGTTTCTATCTTATGCCCAGCATCAAAAGATTGCATCTGTGGTGTAATTAGTAGGACTTCTACATCAGATAATGCAGCAATTGGCTTAATCACCTCCTGATTTCCTCCGTGGCCAAACTCTGCTCTTTCAACTAATAAATCAATCATTAGGACTCTAGAAGTAGCACTCATGTGTAGTTGAAAGAGCCTCAGGTTCATTAGTCCTCGGCCAGTAGGCTCAGGTAGAAGGGTGTGTAGACATGGTTGATGAACAGTTAATTCTAGATTCAGTAGGGCCTGTCCAAGCTATCCTCGACGCTCACGATGGTGTAGTTAATGTTGTAGATACAACTGATGGAATAATTATGATTTCTCTAGAGGGTGGCTGCACTGGTTGTAGTTCAACCCCTATGACTGCTATGCAAATTTATTATTCTCTCATGAAACTTGATGATGTAAATGATGTTATTTTCGTTAATGGAGAATTACCCGCATATATGCGGGCTTTTATTGACGAGAAGCTCGGTCAGCAGTAATCATTCGTCCCTCTCTGCGGCTCTCATTTTCATTATCTGGTGCGGATTTGATTCACCTTGAACATCTCTTCCTTTGATATTTAGCATTCCAGTTACAGCCACAATGATTGCAGTAACTGCCAGTGGTCTTGCTACAGTTGTAGATCCCCAAAGTTCTCCTCCTAAATAATGTAAAGAAAAAAGCATAATAGCCGAAATAATACAAAGTGAAGCCACAGCCTTTTGCGTGATAATTTCTCCTTTCTCAAATCTTGCTAAAGTACCAATTGCCATCCATAAAATAGTTGCAAAACCACAAAGTGTGATAGATGCGGATTCTAACAATGAAACTAACTCCATAATTGATGCTAGGGGCATTCATTTGTTTATGTTGGGGAACGTCAATCCTAATCTCAATGGTATGGTTCAAGACCTGTGGCTAGTTCATGCAAGCATGGCGAAGGTGGGTGGCTGGACTCTTCCTAAATCTCGAAGGCAACAAGCACCTTACGTCAGTAAGACTCAACTTGTTGATGTTTTAGAACAAATCGCAATATTATTAGAATTATCAGGGGCGAATGGTTTCAGAGTACGTGCATATCAAAATGGTTCACGTACTTTAGCTTCCATGGAAGAAGATTTATTCACTGTAGTGTCTGAAAATCGCATTGTCGAGATTAAAGGAATAGGTAAGGGGATTGGTGGTTTAATCACTGAAGCAGTTATGCAGGGAACTTGGGGTGAGATGCAGTCATTATATGATAAAATCCCACCAGGTTTAATCGAGATTGTTGGAATTCCAGGTTTAGGCCCAAAAAGAGCACGAATCTTACATGAATCATTGGGTATAGAATCAGTTGAAGCGTTAAAAACGGCATGCGTATTAGGGCACGTGGCTCCACTGAGTGGCTTTGGAGAAAAGAGCCAGAAGAAATATCTTGAAGGCATTGATTTACTAAGTCGTTACCAAGGTAGAACTAGGATGGATGTT
>CABXDN010000007.1 GCA_902511005.1 uncultured Candidatus Poseidoniales archaeon
CAGATATGTTCCCATATGATCCTGATGAAACAATTGATTTTGATAATGATGGAGTGGGAGATAATTCTGATGTGTTCCCGAATAATCCTGAAGAATTTTTAGATTCAGATGGCGATGGAGTGGGAGATAATTCTGATGCCTTCCCTTATGATTCAAATGAGACTTTAGATTCTGATGATGATGGGGTAGGAGATAATTCGGATTTTTTCCCTACAGATCCTGAAAGGTGGCTTAAATCGGATACTCAAAATCCGTTGCCAATATTTTATCTATTGGGTTTAATTTTACTCCTTTTTTGGTTTTCTTCTTATTCATCTTCTAGTCAGTCAATTGAAGATGATATTGAAGATTAATTTACATTTTTTGTAGTGGTTTGAACCGTTGCGATTATGTGGGGTTTGCTTCTCGGCGGCTTACCGCTCGTGTGGTGTAGTTCGGTCCATCATGCCGCCCTTTCGAGGCGGCGACCCGGGTTCAAATCCCGGCACGAGCACCAAAAGTTCTATTTTTCGACTAATTTCACATTATTGCCGGCAAAAATGAAATAAACTATCCATCACTTTCGAGGCTTGATGATGGCTCTATTAGAATCATATTTTGATGATTTAGGATCCTCAAGTATATTTGTTCAAATTCTTATCGGAATAGGGGCAAGTATAGTTGCAACTTTAATTTCGAGATTGATATTACGTGGACCAGTATTGAAGGTAATTTCTTCAAGTGATAACATATATGATGACCGAATTTTCAATCTAGCTACACCAATTCTTAATACAGGTGTATTCCTTATTGGAATTTGGTTGACATTTCGTTTTGCATTTGAAGAGGGCTCTTTCGAAAGATCTGCTTTTGCTGGTGGATCAGCGGCTATATTGCTCATATTATTTGCTCAGTTTCTTACTTCGATAGTCGATGAGTTCATACCTCCATTATTTGAATCAATGGATGAAAACACATCTCTTGATTTATCAACACTAAAAACAATTACAGTTAGTGTTTCTAAACTCCTTGCTTGGCTGGCCGCAATTCTCATCGCTCTAGATCAAATGAATATCGACGTCACAGCAATTGTTGCATCTGCAACTATATTGACATTAGTGATAGGACTTGCATTACAAGAAACAGCAGCAAATCTAGTTTCTGGGCTACTCATGTTGCTCGACAAACCTTTCTCAAAGGGTGATAAAGTGATAGTAATGGGGGTGAAAGGAAGAGTTGATGATGTCGGCCTCATGACTACTAAGATACGTACGGGTAACGAACGTTTAGTAGTGATACCAAATACAACACTTTCAGGTGAAATAGTTGAGAATTATGCATTAGGAGGTTCTCTGGGAGATAAAGACTCAATGAATCTTCGTTTCCGAATACGAACCTCTCTGGATGCAGATCCTAAAATTGTAAAATCTCTAATAAATAATATAATTAATGATTGCAGTTTTACTATTGATAGTCCAAAAACTGAGGTGCTGCTATACGATGTGACTGAAACTGCCCTAGTATTCAGACTCGATTGTTGGGTTGATGACTACAATAGTGAGAGGAAAGCTAAAGATTGGCTGCTTATAGAAATGTTAGATAGATTTAAGTCAAATAATATCGGTATCCCATATCCTCATCTTACAGTTAAACAAGATAATTGATTCACTTATCAAAAAATGATTATATCCTATTAGAACTTAATCGTAAATCATTAAGTCAGAATCAGTTTTCGATAAAATATGTCTTTAGCCCCAACTGATTATGATTTCGGAAACGCCGCGAATTTTTCATTCGCAACTACGATAACTTGTGCCAATGATGATGCCCGAAAGATGTTTGTTCGTGCTTATGGACATATGCTGAATTATAATCATGAAGAAGCTATTGCATGCTTCAGTAAATGTGCAGAACTCGATCCCGATTGTGCTATGGCATGGTGGGGAATTGCATATTGTGTTTCTTCAAATTACAACTGGGCCCCAGGACTAGGTTCAGGGCATGACCATATCCAAAAAGCAATAACTCTCAAAGATGGTTGTTCTGAGTTAGAAAAAGACCTTATTGATGCGCTAGCAGAACGTCACTCTGCAGAAGCTCGTGATGCAGCAGATCCTTCAGTCCTTAACATGGGCAATAGCCCCGAATTAAACGTAGCATTCGCGCATGCTATGGCTCCTCTTTATGAGAAATATAGTGGTAACTTAGATATTACAGCAATTTACGTAGAGGCTCTAATGAATCTAAAGGCTTGGCAATTATGGGATAAAAATACAGCAACAGGAGAAATCACTCCTGCGGATGATAATACCTTACTTCTGGTTGAAATTTTGGAGGATGCTTTTGATAGTGGTGACGAAGCAAAAGTCCATCCAGCACTTTGTCACCTATACTGCCACGCTCTAGAACTTTCACCATTCCCTGAGAGAGCTTTGCCAGCAGCTGATGTACTACGTACTCTAATGCCAGGGCTAGGGCACTTGGTTCACATGCCATCTCACATTGATGCTTGGGTAGGGCAATGGAAAGAGGCAATGGAATGTAATATTGCAGCAGTTGAGGCAGACGATAGATATGTTGAAATTACAGGTAATGAGTCACAATTCTACAAGTTTTACAGGATGCACAACCATCACTTTGTTGTATGGTGTGCAATGTTCGAAGGCCAATATGAAACAGCACTAAAGTATGCTCGTAAAGCAGTTAGCACACTACCTGCTGGAGATGCAGAATCCGGAGTTCAATTCATGTTAGCTGGAATCATACCAATGGGTGCAATCTTCCTTGAATCATATGTTACTATGCCATGGCATGTAATGATTAGATTTGGTAAGTGGGATGAAATTCTCGACGAACCTCTTCATACAGATAAAGAGGTTTTTCCTGCAGCAATTGCAACACAGCACTATGCTAGAGGTGTAGCTTATGCCTCCAAGGGAATGGTGCCCGAAGCAGAGGCAGAACAAGTTTTGTTCAAGGAAGCATTACAGAACCCTGCTCTTGCAGGACGAGTACTGCATAATAATTTGATGTATCAAGATCCAAATGACGGTCCATGCATCCTCTTGGTAAATGATGCTATACTTGATGGCGAGATAGAATATCGCAGACAGTATCTAGCCAAGGAAAGTGGAAATGATTCTAACTTTAATGAAGCGTTTGATCATCTACGTCGTGGCGTAGATCTCTCGTTGAATCTTGCATATAACGAACCTTGGGGACAAATGCAGCCAGTACGTCACATTCTGGGAGCTCTTCTCCATGAACAAGGAGAGATCGAAGAAGCAGAAGCAGTTTATCGTGCAGACATCAAACTCTGGAAAGATAACATGTGGGGGTTATTGGGTCTCAAACTTTGTCTCGAAGCTCGTGGCGATGCACCTGAAGAGTTGGCTGAAGTTACTGCTTTGTTTAACGAACGCAGTTCCCGTGCTGATATTATGCCTGCAAAGACATGTTTCTGCGCACAGAACAGTATCGAGAAGACTTGCTGTGATTGATTCTAAATGGTGGACGTTGGGAGATTTAAACCTCTAAATAATTGATTTTAAATCAAGAATTAAAAACAACATTTGAAAAAAACAAATTATTTGATTCGTTCGTGTTATCTGATTTTGCATTACCTTCTCATCTATCAGAGAGATGTTTATTTCATCAAGGCCCTAAAGTCGAGAATCCAAAATTTGTTTTGCATTGGTTGAGGGGTGCAATAAGACTTGACGAGTGCCCAACATTTGATGTTGCTCGCTTAATCTCTGATTCACTAAACCTACCTTTGTTAGTATACCAAGGTATAGACGAACGATATCCTCATGCTTCATACAGACATCATAGATTTTTGATGGAAGGTGCAGCAGATATTGCTAATCGGGCTGAAGAATTAGGGGTTGAGTTTCTTGTTCATATTTCTAGAAATAAACATCGAGAACCTGTAGTCAGAGACCTATCTCTGCAATCGGCAATTGTTGTGACTGATTTGATAGATCTAAATCCTTGGAAAAAGTGGATTAAATCTTTAACTGAACATAATTCAGTAATAGAAGTTGATTCAAACTGTGTATTGCCTAGGACTTTCTTTGGGAAAAGTTTGGATAGACCTTTCAGATTCAAAAATGCCACGAAAAAGAAGTTTCGTCAGCGAGTGAGTTTGAATTGGCCAGAAATTAATACGAATATAATCCGTCTTCCTCCGAATTGGAAACCTCCATTTACACCGGTGGATATTCGAAAAGAACTCTCGATAGATGGTGGTAGGGAAATTCTTTCATCTTGCGATATTGACCCTACTGTAGTTCCAGTAACAAATTTCCTAGGAGGTTACAGAGCAGCTATTAGTCATTGGGAAAAGTGGCGCGAAAATGGTTTAACAAGTTACCACAAAACACGAAATAATGCTGCAAATAGATTTGGTGTTAGTGGGATGTCTCCGTACATACATCATGGGATGATCGCTGTTACAAAAATTGCCAGAGAAGCTTCTGAAATAGGTGGCAAAGGTGCTGAAAAATTTCTTGATGAGTTATTGATATTCAGAGAACATGCTCAACACCATTGTCATAAATTAATTGAACCGGAGAGCTGGAATAATTTACCAGAATGGGCTAAAATTTCATGGGATGAAAGAGTATTTGCCCATAATGAAAAGTCACCCTATTTATTAGAGTTTGGAGATTCTGGAGACATCCTATGGGATAGTTCGCAAATTGGACTTATTAGACATGGAGTGATGCATAATAATGTCAGAATGACTTGGGGAAAAGCATTCGCCAACTGGATAAAAGATCCAAAAAAAGCAATGAATACATCTTTGGTGTTTAATAATAGATACGCTCTTGATGGTAGAGATCCTAACTCTATTGCAGGAGTAATGTGGTGTTTTGGACTATTCGATAGGCCTTTTTCACCATTTGATTTAGTTACGGGAAATGTCAGAAAAAGAACTACTGAGACGCATCAAAATAGAATTAATTTAGAACGATATAGAAATTGGACTGAAAAATCAACATTAGAAAACAAATTGAAAATTGGGATTGTTGGAGGAGGCATCTCAGGGAGTTTTGCTGCTATGTTACTGCAAAAACTAGGTCATGAAGTCACAATATGGGACAAAGGAAGAGGAGCCAGCGGGAGATTATCTTCAAAAAAAATAACAAATGATTATTCAATCCAAGTTGGTTCGAAGTCTCTTGACTCTCTACCGAAATGGCTCGAAAGATATACTGCAGAATGGATTCGATTGAATTTGGTCAAAATGGATAAAAACTCTTTGATTCCTATCGAACCTCTGAATGAAATAATTAAGCATTTGAATAAAAAAGTAGAAGTTAATTATGGATGTAAAGTGATTAATTTAGATGAAAAAGATGATTCTGTGGAAATTACTGTCAATAATGAAGATAGTTTAACGAAATATCATTATGATAGAGTTATAGTTGCTTTACCTATTGAGCAAGCAATTGATGTTTGTGCCTCATTAGGATTAGAATTTTTTGGAGAGAGTGCCTCAACTTGGGTTGTTTGGGGTCCATCTGATAAAAATCATAACATTCCAGAAAATTGGGAATCATACTACCATTCCAGCGATTCAGGAATATTAGAAATCAGAATCAAAAATAATGATATTTTTGATGGGGGCAAATTTGATTCACAAACAATTATACATTTTGTCACTAATAAATTGGGAGTTGACTCAACAAATTGGCAGTCTCATTATTGGAAATTTGCCAACTCTGTCGAAGGACCAGGTGAAATTATCCATACAAAGAGAGTATCGATCATTGGAGATGGTTTCGCTCGACCTCTAGGAACTGTTGGCGCAGCGATTGAATCCTCTGGGAGAGTAGTATCAGAATTGCATCTTAAAAAATTGAATTGAATATTGTTCAAATTTTATTCCTGTTTTTGTATTTTTTACTCTAACTCACAATAAAAAGTGAATGATTATGAAACCGCTCATGAAATTCTCAACGAGGGGGTATTATGAGCTCTTTTTGGGATATGATGCAGATGATAAAATTAGAAAGATGGCTATAATTCTGGCAATTATCGGATTTTTCGGTCATCTATTGCTATGGGTTTTAATTCAGAATAATTCATTGAACCTTTCTGAAGAAAATATGGGGATGTTTAATTCTCCTTTATCCTCATTGTATACTCCATTTTCGATCTTATTGGCTTATGAAGTGTACCAATTAATACGAACCATTCCAGAATCATTTTCTTCTTCTGTCGGAAAACAATATGAAATTGCCACTCTTCTTGTTGTTAGAGATATTCTGAAAAGACTTTCAGATATTGAATTCGAAGAGGGATGGAGTATAGATGCTGATTTGGGATTTCTAATTGTAGAGTGTTTTACTTTCTTAGTACTTTTCTACACCTCTTTGGTATATCACAAGATTAGTAAACAAATAAAAAATGATAATATTCATTCTGAAAAACTATCCTCATTTATTTATTCAAAGCAAATAATTGCACTATTGATGTTGGTAGTTTTCTTAACAGTTACATTTACATCAATGTCGGGATGGATTGAGTCTGTATTAGAAGGCAAAGGAGGAGTTAATAGAGAGATATTCTTTTTGGATTTCTTTACATTTTTGATTCTTGCAGATATATTGATTCTTTTAATCTCATACTGGTTTTATACTGATTTTGGCAATCTAGCAAGGAATACTGGCTTTGTTTTATCTACTGTTATTATACGAGTTGCTATCTCCTCTCCAGGTATTTCTGCAATGATTCTTTTCGCTTTGAGTGGAATTATCGGGGTTGCAATTATTAGATTATCTATCGATAATGTCTCTAATTTCTCAAGACGGCGGCACTCATTGACAAGATTGGTAGATCTCTAAATGGTGGACACTGGGGCGTTCGGAAGAAACTTTAAACTAATGTTATTTACTCAGGAATACCACGATGTCTTTTCGTGTATAATGGTAATAATTGTTTAAGTTTCAAACGAATTTGTCCAATATTTTCACAGGGAAATACAATATCCTCTACGGAATCATCTATTTTCCTATTCCGTGAATCTATTGATTCTCCAGCAAGATTAGAGCCCCAACCATCAACTAATGTCGCTATAATTGGTCTCCTAAATTGCCACGCATAAGCGATTTCACTTAATGTTCCGGCCCCTCCACCGACTGCAATAATAGCATCAGAATTAGAAACTAAGGCATTTCTATAGGCATCTAGGCCCGTAGGGATAATGATGTCTGAATACTCCATTGCTGGTTTAGGATCAAATCCTGGGAGGATAGATATAGTATCTGAATCAGTGCTATTTTCTGCTGATTTTGCTCCTTTATGTGCTGCCTTAGGAAGAACTCCTAATCCCCCTGTGACAATTCTATATCCTTCTTCTATGATCATTTTTGCAATATCTTCAACCATTTTTTCTCCATCTGAATCGATGTCTCTTCCACCAATAATTGCAATTTGAAACTTGTAAACCATTTTATCTCCTCCATTCTCTCGTTTTTATTCTGTGTGTTAATCTTTCTTATTTTCAACTTTTATGAATTCAATACATAAGTACTCTGATGTATGTGTACAATCATCAATATTCATCCCAGGTGAATTAAATGTTTGATTGATTTTAAGGCCAACAGAATTAGCCATTTCTCTAATTTTTTCTAGCGTTCTAGTATGCTCAAGACGTTCTCTTCCTGTGGATCTAACAATTTTTGTGTATGTGACTTTCCCCTGATTTAGAGATATTAGTGGCCTTTCTATTGTTGAACTACATCTGACATTAACGCTATCTGGGTGACAGACAGTAACCAATGCTTTGCCATTGGATTCTAATGATTTAGAAATTATATTGAGTACTTCTTTTGATTCATCATCGCTTTCAATTTCACATAAGACTAAGTTAGATATAACAACTGAATATCTATTCGATTCTATGTCTTTTGGGCCATCTACCCAATTAATATTAGGATTAGCTGTCACCTTTTTCTTATATTCAATAATTGGGTCATAAGCATCAATTTCAAACCCTAATTCTGCAACACTTCTTGTTAATCTACCGCTACCACAACCCCAGTCAAGTATTTTTCCGGAATTTTTACCAACTATTGATACAAACCAAGGATCATGTAAATCAGATTTATCCTTAATATCTATTGCTTCTCTAAATTCTTCTATACCTCTCAATTCAAGAAAACTCTCTGGGTCTGAATTTCTTACCGATTTAGTCAATAATTCTTTGAGATTTGTTTTGTCCCAATGTCTCCAACAAAGATATGCTTTCCTTACCATACTTCCCCAATCATTTTCATTGAAAGGTTTGAGATCATCACCTACATCGATTATTGTTAACTTATTTTCGTGATTAAGTATAAGATTTAGTGGTTTCAAATCCCAATAAACAAACATATTTTCTCTAGATTCTCGAAGTAAATCTAACCATGGTCTTGCGTTTGTCTGAAATTCTGGATGTACTCCTTCCACCCAATCATAAGAAACGATATATGGTTCAATATTCAAAATTTCAAAATTATTGGGTAAACAATTTATGTTTCCATAATCTATCTCTGTAATATAATCAAAATAATTATTTGCTAATGAAATATCATTGTGATAGACTTTAATTGCTTTCTCATTTTGCTTGAATACTACCCCCTCTGATCCATCACCTTTCAGATTAAAATTTTCTATATTTGTATATTCTTTTAAATTTCTCCTGGCTTCAATAATCCTATATCTTGGCCGAATCTTTGGTTGTAATGAGCGAAAATCTATCATGTTTGATGGCAGTTCATCTAAAAAATTCTGAATATCATTCCTGAGGTCATATTCGTAATTAGAATAATATAAATTCTCAAGAATCTCTGCCACAGATGTTTTTGAATCAAGATAATTCTCTAAAGTCATTACACGGTACAGACTCGAAATCAGTCTAGCCTCTCTTTGTCTAGATTTTTCTACTATTTTATGACTTATGTCTTCACTCCAACCTCCTCTAAGCCATGTTTCCCTATTTTCATACATGCAGCCCGTAGGGAATTTTAAAGATAATTCTTTTAGCATCATACTGCCTATTATATCTCCTCTAATATTCTCCAAATTATGTTTTATTTTCTTTATGGATTCTCTTTCTTGCGGTATGGCAAAGGGAATCCATTTCACTTTTCTTTTTTCTTTACCTCTAGTACTACTTGCAATACGCTGTGAAAAAAATGACCATAGAGAATCCCCTCTTCTAGTCTGAATATTTCCAAATAAAGGTGCAACATTAGACCAATCTGCTAGTGCGCTTGGATCCAAGATTATTGTATTGCCACCTCTAACTATCAAATCCATATCTTCCTTATTTGTCCAATCAGAATGCACTGGTCTTGACAAACATTTACCTGCTCTGATTAGGTCTAAAGAAGTTTTATTATTTCCTTTAATAGAAAATACTCCCCAAGGGAATTCGAGGTGATCAAATCTTTTTTCAGAAAGGTCGTGATGTATTTCTTGAAGATTATATGAGCTCCATTTTTTATGATTGATATTTGATTTTTCAGCCATATTCTTGTAGTGTAAATCTAGTAATTGAGTTCTTAGTGTGAAAATTTCATTTATCGGAGGATCTCCTATGACATGGCCTACTCCTACATCAATTTTTGATTCCTCCATTAAAGAAATAGTTTCAATTAATGAATCTACTCCAATATTTTTCGAGTATTTATTTTGACATCTGTCAATCCTCATATCTTCATCCAAAATCCAAATCAAAGGTCTTTCATCATTCTCTATATTTTCAACTATTCTTCGATGTAAGACACATCTCCCCCACGAAACCCCAGATCTTTGCTTAACATCTCTAAACCATGGCCCTAACAATCCCTTTTTTCCAAGTTCAAATCCAGAAACTTCATCATAAATAATACATTCAAATTTATCCTCTTCTAATTCTTCCAGTAGAGGAGTAATTTCCTCTACCTGAATTTTATGGAGACATGTTATTAGTCTTATTTTCGACGGCCATGCTGAAAATATCTTTCTTAATGAATTAGTAAATTGTTTTGATAATTTCATATTACTGAAGGTGACCCCTATAGTCAAATTATAATCCTGAATCTTCTTTCTAGGAGTGATTGTTGATTCGCTTCCAATTGATATTTCTTCTTTCATATTTCCCGGTGTTATACCAAATCTTTCTTCTGATATTTTTAGAAAATTAATCCAATCGTTTTTGTTCATGCGGAACTGATGTTTCAGTCCAAATCTTGTGAGACCATCTTTTTTTCTCTGAGACTTTGGATCAGAAATTCTACCCTCACTCCTTGCGTCGTGATGTACAAGATGTTCATTCAATTTCTTCCAACTATGATTTTTATTTTCGAATAGACGTATATTGAAATCTCTATCGGTACATGAAAGTAGAGATTCATCAAATCCTCCAGATTTCAGAAAAGAATCCATTCTTACAAAAATATTAGAACCTTGAATATGTGGATTTTTAATTAGAAAAGATTCAGAATTTAGTGAATCTGGAATTGTTAATTTTAATCCTCCAGGATTATTAAGGTCATAACGAATTATACCAGAAACCACTTGATTACAATCGTTGTCAATTATTGATGTACATTTCTCAAGATACTTATTGTCCCACCAATCATCATCATCAAGTAGAGCTAACCAAGTAGATTCTAAATTTATATTCCAAACATGTCTATTCATTATTATCTGATCAATTGCATGATTAACGGCGCCACTCAGAGATTTTGTTCTTTGATTTTTTGTCACATAGGCTTTATTTGTTTCAATTAATAATGGGTATTCGTCTGAATCCTCATGGACTACAATAATTTTGTCAGCAGATAATGATTGAGATAATACAGAATCAAATGATTTGAAAAATTTCTCAGGCCTATTATGAGTAGGAATTATTGCGATAATATTCATTAACTCACCTTACATCAAGTATGTAAAAAATATTATCATCTTCCATTTGTCCAAGAATATCGCAAGAATTTATTATACATTTTTCTATGGCGTCATCTAGATCTTGGAATTCTGCATAAATCGTATCCTCATTCAGAGTGAAAATCAGAAAAGTAATTTCTCTATATGTTGTATCGCACGATTCTATACTACTTCCGTATTCTCGGTAACAAGTGGTTGACTGATAATTTTCAGTATGTGTTTCTTTTGAGTTCAGGTTTTCAAAAAATATCACAGAACCCGAAGGGGGTAATTCTCCTTCATCCCATATCATGTGGATCGGTTCATCACCAGAATCTTCCAAATCCCAGTTTAACATCATAATAGGTGATAAAATCAACATTGTAGTTAAGATGATTATTCCGATTTTTTTCCCGATTTTTTCATTCTTGGTAGTATTTTCTCTTTTTGTTCTTTTACTAACTTCATCTCTCTCTCCTCTCATATTGAGTATTTTGATCATGGACTCTTCATCTAAATCTAGTGATGCAAGAGCTCGAGTATCTTTTGGTACGCACTTCCCGTCAAATCCTCCTAATCCTGGAGTTAAATGTGAACTATTTTTCACTCTCCTATCTGTCCAAACAGTTTCCATAACCGGTATTGGATTTGCATTTTTAGATCGACAAATCCTTTCAATCTCACAGGTGAAAGTTACTTTAGTAGCGATGTAAGCATTGTGTGCTAGTTTCCCTAATTCTGCTTCAATATGTTTCATTCTAATCCTTGGAATGCCCTCAGGAACCCAAGAAAAACAATCCAGTGCCAAATCGATATCATTATCAGAACCACTTGCAATAATACGATCGGGATTTGCAAACCATTCTATCGCATCCTTCTCTCGTAAGAATTCTGGCATATATACGAAACGAATATTGGGATAAATTGATTCCAGTTCATCCACTGTTCCTGGTTGAAGAGTACTTTTTATTACAACTAAACCCTTGAAATTTGATTTATCTAACTTCAAAGCAACGTCGAAAACATTGCCCATGTCTAATGTTCCATCAGCGTTTCCATCCGTCTGGACGCATATAAGGACGATTTCAGATTCTTCTACATCACTCCATCTCCCTCTTCCATCTATGTCGTAACCAGATACATCATGATATGGTTTAAGCCCTAGAACGGCAGCATTACCCACCGAACCCCATCCGATAATTCCTATTTTCATTCTTCTTCACCTAATTCCGAGTGATAGGCCAAGCCATCAACTTCTTGTGCCATAGCTTTCATTGTACTCTTCCGATTCTTTCCAATGACATAGACGCGTTTTCCAAGAACTTTGAGTGTTCTAATAAGTGGGAGAAATCCTCCATCTCCACTAACTAATACAAATCCTGATATTGCCGGATTTGTATGTGCAATTGTCATCGCTTCAACTGAAAGATGTATGTCTGCAGCGTTCTTAATTGCATACTTTTTATTATCTTTAAATTGCTTAGTTAGAGTGAATCTTGGTTCTATTCCGTGATGATGTAAATATCCAATTAATCCTGCATACTTTTCATTAAATCCTGAAAATGCGATAGAGTGCCTCAAATTCCCCCAAGTATTCGCCTTTTGGATAATTCTTTCTAGATGTACATATTGATTTCTCCCATAGCTTATATTTTCCCAGTCAATTAGCATAATTAGATTCGATTCTGCTTTGTCCATAATCTTTGGATAGTGCATTATTTAGTAAGATGTACGTAAATATTTTATTCATTTTTTCAGATTAATTTGAAATTAAATTATTAAATTAAAAGTTATTTAACGATATATTTAATAATTCATTAAAATACGATTAATTATGAAAATCTTAGTTGTCCCTATGCACGCTTCTATTGGAGTTGCTGCATTTTCATACATGGAAGAAAAAAAATATGATAGGATAATAATGGTTCATCCTTGGTCTAAAAAAGGTTCTGAAAATGCTAATGCAGAGCATCTAAGAGAACATTTCATTCGTCGCTTAACTAAAAAAAGTCTCAAGAAGAGGTCATATATGATCCCTGAAATAGAAATTATCGCTATGGATTGTTCACAGAAACCGTTAGAGATTGCAACTAATTTCGAATATATAATAAAACGTGATGTGGATAAATCTCTGAAAAGTCAAGATATTCATAACCCTCTATATCATATTTTATTGGTTGAAGAATCTCCTTCTGGCTACTTGATTGGCTCTATGTCGTTATCAGGAGATGGATACAATATAAATTGTCTAATAGGTTCAATTGGATATGATATCCGGAAACCAAAGATAGGGGAGTTCAAACCAGATGAAAATTTAGTCGAAAGTTTTGAACAAATTCCATTACTCGGACATATTCAGGATGCAAAGGATTGGCTCGGAAATAAATCTGGCACTAGAAGAGTTCTACGGGAAATTTATAGTTGGTATAGGGAAGAAGAAGACTGGGGGAAAGAGTTCAGAACTATCGATATATCGGATTTCACGGATTTAAGCCAGCAGGTTATTTCCACTCATGTTACTCACATGTTTAACCTTCAGAATCCTTTGATCGAATCTTTAGGCAAGCGTCAGTATCGAATCACACGTCTTGGACGGTCTATTGGAAGTAGCCTATCAAATAATCAAAATTGAAATTTTAATGGTGGACGCTGGGGTCTGCATCGTATCCTCCACAGTCTTTTTGAACATGGCCAGATATAGGCCAAATCTTGGTCAAAGTTTGGCCACTACTTGGCCGAGTAGTAATGTACTAATAATAAATTTTCTTAAATCGAATCATTCAATAACTCTCTTGTTCAGGAAATTGAGTGAGTAAATCTCAGCAGGCAGGTTGGCATGGACCAATTATGGATTTTGTTGAAGAAGATAAGTCTCTCGTTCGTAAGGCATTGGAATCTTTTATTTCAGATGCAGGGAAATCTCAAATCAGGGCTTGGAGAGATTCAATTCCAATGCTTCAGCGTGTTCTAAAAATAATGAAAACAATAAATGAAGGTGCAGGTGTAATCGTTGACGATGGTACTTTACTGGAATATAAATTACCGATGGAAGGGGGTCGTAGACCAGATGTATTGGTCTTGGAGAATGGCGTGGTTGTTGTTTTAGAGTTTAAAGGGAAAGATAACTGGGATATTTCTGACGTTGATCAAGCGATAGGTTACAAGAGAGATCTAGAGAATTATCATTCAATCTGCCAAGAGGAGCAACATCCCGTCCATGCGATTCTGGTAATGACTAGAAGAGAAGAAGCGTACATTCAAAAAGATGGGATCTATATTTCTGGTCCTGAAGAACTTCCAGAATTATTAGCTTCTTTAACACAAGATAGTAATTATCCTCCTCTGGATGCAGAACATTTTTTGAAGGGCGAATATTTACCTCTCCCTTCACTAATTAAAGCAGCAAAATTACATTTTTTACACTCAGATTTACCGTCTATAAGAAGGGCTAGTGCTAATACAGATCCAGCATATAATAGAGCACAAGAAATCATTAATAATTCTCACAAGACAGGAAGAAGGAAACTTATTCTTCTATCCGGAGTGCCTGGTTCAGGGAAAACATTGGTTGGGATTAGACTCTCTTACGAATCAGAATTTTCTAAATTAGCCACTACTCGTATTATACCAAGAAGTAATGGTGAATTTCAAGAATTAAAGCCACCTAATGCCAGTATTTTTCTTTCAGGCAATGGCCCCTTAGTTGCTGTATTAAAAAATGCATTAGGAAGGGGGTCGAATCAATTTATTCAGGATGTAAGAAAATATGTTCAGCATCATGAAAGTGGAGAAAAAAGAGTTCCTTTGCATCATGTGATAATTTTTGATGAAGCACAAAGAGCTTGGGATAGAGATAAAGTGGAAAGAAGGCATAAAGGAGCAGTAGAAGGAAGTGAGCCTGACATGTTCATTGGTATGGCAAATAGAATACCTGAGTGGGGGGCAGTTGTGGGGCTTATTGGAACAGGTCAGGAAATACATGATGGAGAAGAATCTGGATTACAACAGTGGGTAGACGCTATTGAAAATATAGAAGGTATTGACAATTGGGACATACATGCTCCTCCTGGAATAATTGAACAAATACAAACAAGAGATATTCAATCTTATTCGGAACCTCTGTTAACTCTTAATGCTACGATAAGAACTCATTTTGGAGAAATGCTCCATCATTGGGTTGATGGAGTCCTTGGACATGTTGATACCCCCTATCAAGATCTTGTAGAGTTATACAAAAAATTGAAAGATTCAGGTTTCAAGATATACTTTACAAGTAATTTGAGGAAAGCGAAAATGTACCTTTGGAATCGCTATGAAAAATCTCCTGATGCTAGATATGGGATGATCTGTTCTTCAAGAGATAAATCTCTAGGCACTTATGGGATGAAAACTTTGAGTTGGCCGAAAACTCTGAATTACGGGAGGTGGTATAATGAAGATCAAAGTCATAGTGATTCCTGCTGTGCTTTAGATTTGGCTGTAACTGAATTTGATTCACAGGGATTGGAGCTTGATTTTACTATAGTCGGCTGGGGTAATGATTTCATTTTAGAAAAAGGAGAATGGAATAATGATAGGGCACGTAATTATGCGCATACCTCGGACATAAAAGACGCTTTTACTCTCAGACGGAATGCATACCGGGTGTTGCTAACAAGAGCGAGAGATGGGATGATACTGTATCTGCCCACTAATGATTTACTCGAAGAGACGCGACAGCACCTGATCAGATGCGGCCTAGAAGATCTAAATGATGTAGATAGTCAGCAATGACAAGCTTTGCTAGACATCCTCACAGCGAGGGGTATGGACTCTAAATGGTGGACGCTGGGGTCTGTGAACCCCTGGAAGCTCTCAATTACAGTCAGTGATCAAATATATTAAATTATAATTTCCAATCGAATCTACCTCTTAGTTTATTTTGATTAAGTGTAAGATTCAAATACCAAATTAATTAAACAAAACTAAATCCCCAATGTTGTGGGCCCAGAGGATATCAAAGAATTATCGCAGGAAATTTTCGATGTTGCAAAGAAATCCACTGATGAGAAATCTTTAGCAAAAGAATTATTCATAGTCATTGATGATTTTTCACATAAATTCCCCGAGTTAGGACGTGCCACAGCGTTACACGAAGTAACGTCATTCTTGTTTAACAATCGTGCTAGACATTTGTCATTCTTCCCAAGTATCGCTCTAATGGCTTATGAAGAAGCAACTCAGATTCAAAATTGGTACGATGCATCAATTATTGCTGAACATATGACTGAATATCAGATTGAATTGCTAACTAATCAACAAGGAAATGAAGAGGATCTGAAAAAATGGTTCAATTTATGGGCTGAGTCAGTTAAGGAATGGTGTAAAATTCATTTTAATGTACAATCTTGGCCAATCTGGGGTACTAGAATTTTGAATATATGCGAACAATTCTCAATAATTCCTGTAATTCAGGAAGAAGTATTCAATTTCTGGGATTTCTTAATCGAAACTTATGGTTCGTTTCAACCACTTGAAGAAACACTTCTCAGATACCGGAAGGAACTGGACGATATGTCGAAGAAGGCAGATAGGGAGATGGACTTTTACCAAGTCCTCAAGGTTATTCTTTCAACTCGAATTCTTCTATTAAGGAAACTCATGGCAGGGGATTTAGTTGATTTAATGAACCGGGCAATAGAATTAGCTCCAAAACAAATTACCGATGAAGAATTTGAGGTTGAACTAGGTATTATTAACTCAAATGAAGATATCAATATTGTATGTGAATTCTCAAACGAACTTGCTTCGAGACTTCGAGTCGCAGGAAAAATAGAGGATGGAATCAAGGTCTTACAATCAGTAGTAGGAAGAGAAAATTTTGATATTAAATACAATAATATGGCAATTTCAAGTTTGAAGCTTGCTATTTATCTTGATGAGGTGAACAGGAAGAAGGAAGCAGAAGATATTTTCAAACAAGTAGCAGATATTGACCCCGGTACTGAACTCAACTCGATTACCCCCATGACCATACATGAAGCCTGTAATCGGTATTCTGGTGTTCTAATAAGATCGGGACGATTTGCCGAATCAAAGTTATATTCAATGCGTCAAAATACTCTCGCAGAACTCATGGGCGACCCCTTATTATTCGTAAGATCCTGCTTTAATGTAACAGCCGACTGTAACGACCTTGATGAGGAAAGTGAAGCATTAGAATGGTTTATTCTCGGAATGAGGAACTTACCGGACGCATTGGTAAGTGACCTTGAAAAACATCCTCAGGAACATCAAACTAAGCTTATTGATATGTCGAGAAATCTAGCTGTAGCAATGGGGATTGAGGATAGGTGGGGCATGATGATGAATCACATGTTTGCAGGTGATGAAAGTCCTAATAGTAACTAATTTAAACTAATTTACTTTCAATTGCCCGGAAATCAATTTTGGAGTCAATATATCGTAAAGTTTGGTGATTTCTTCTTTTCGAGGATTGTCCCGTATTTAGTCCCTAGATAGAATTTTGATTTCGTCAAACGGGACTCCATAACTAGCTCTATTTCCCATGCCACTTCATTACAAATTGATTCCAATCTAATCACTGAAGATAATCGCCATTCGTTTAGCAGGAATGCAGTAGCCGCGTTTCTCAGCTCGACCCAACAGAGTCTTAGGGGATTATATTTTCATATGTTCTTAATGGTGGACGCTGGGGGATTTGAACCCCCGGCCACCTGGTTGCAAACCAGGTGCTCTTCCAAGCTGAGCTAAGCGCCCCACGTCTCTCCGGACTCGTAAGGGGTTCTTGAGTTCAACCGTTGTGGAATCTACTCTTTATCGGATTTAATTATTTCAAGACCAACCAAAATAACAGCTAAGGATGAAAAGAATATTACTGCTTCTAGAAGTTGTTCCCTCGAGCTCTTCTGAACTTCTTCTAAATCTTCATTTCCAGTTGGCGCATTATCATTATTGACATGAATATCTTGAGCAAAATTCACATAAAAATTAATATCGAACGTCTCATTATTTTCTTTTATCTGATGAATCATGGAAATATTCCCTGGAAGAAGTCTATTTGAAGGATCTAGAAGTATTAGTGCATGTTGATTACACGAATCATCCACCTTCTGTCCTGTTTCATTTAATTCACATGAACTGGAAATCCATTCCGTAGAGAAGTCATCCATTCCTTCGAATACTCCGTCACCATCCGCATCTACTAGAATTCTATGTTGTACGTCTTGTCTATCGTCCACGTTACGGAAGAATAGAGTATCTGTTTCGACTAAAATTCCTGGATTAATTGAAGCCGGTGTCAGTCCGTCCTCGGTAATCAAAATATTATATTCTTTTTGATCATGCGCAGAGGTAATAGACGGTGAAAGTAGAATAAAAAATACCCCTATCACCAGCAACACCCGTCCTCTCATGTTACACCCTAAGTCTCCGATGACTTCAACATGACTGGTCAACTCCGAGGCGCCATGGATAATCGGAGAGTTGCTCTAGCAGGGGTTCTTGTTTTCTTTTTATTATCCGCAAGTGTTGCGACAATTTTACTATCTAAGGAAAAGTCAAATTCAATTAATGATAGTATTTCTGTTCTAGACCCGTTATTACAAGACGAAGGGCATGACCATAGGAATGCTAGTCAGCATGTGATGTACACAGATAATATCCAACCAGTCTCATTCAATCAGTTAACTGCGCCCGGAAATGCTGAGATTCAGGTTGCTGAGTCCCCAGATGGCAATACATATGCCTATATCGCTGGATGGTCAGAGTTACATATTGTAGATGTTACAAATCCAGAAAATACGACCGTAACTGGAGTATATGTCGATCCGAATACTCAAGTTCTAGATGTCAAATATTTGCAATATAATGGAGATGAATACGTAGTAGTCCAAAATCAATTAGTTGATCCTGGGAATGCAGATCCTAATGTTGGCGAATGGGGAGATCCGGCTCAAGTTACAGTGACATTAATTGATGTCTCAGATAAATCAAATCCTACATATGTAGATGCATGGTATGATGCTGATCATCCGAGTGGCCCTCATAATTTATACACTCATTTAATTGATGATGAGTGGTATATATTTGTTGCAAATCCTGATTATGAACAGTGTGATGTGGGTCAAGGAGATGCCTGCGGTGGTATCACTATTGCTCATCTAAACTTCGATGGACCAAGTGATAGTCCTAGGATACTGAAGGTAGGTGAGGCTGAAGTAAATTGGCAAAATACACTTGGTGGGTGGATATATATTCATGACATGACTGTTCAAACATGGCCTGGTGAAGATCAGCAAGATCCTCGTTATGGTCGTACTTACATCTATGGTGCATATTGGGAAGCAGGACTGCGAATATTCGATGTTAGTGACGTCCCTCACCCTCAGAATTCACCTATGGAATATGCGTTTATAGCAGGTGGATGTGCAGCCACATTAGGTACACAATTAACTTGTAATTGGAGAGCTCCAGAAGTCGGTCAATGGATGGAATTCGCAGATCTGGATGAAGACGGTCAAATTGATTGTGGATGTACAGGAAATGAAAATGGAGGTCGTGCTTCCTACATTCATTATGCTGAACCAATGGACGATATGGTAGATGCATCACATCTTGGTTATCCAGAAGGAAAAATGCATTTAACATTCTTAGCAACTGAAGTATTAGAAACCACAGTTGGAACTGGTCTTGGCTATTTACTTGATACAACTGATTATGAAATGTTGAATGGTCAAATTACTTTCAAACCCAAAGTAATTCATAGTTGGGAAATTCCATTTGCAGAAGACCATCATATCCCTGGTGGTGAAGAGTGGCTATTATTCAGTCCTCATAATTCTGATGCCCAAATTTTCGAAACTAACTCTGTAGGATTACCCGATCAAAGTTTAGGTGGGAATTGGGATGGTCGAATATATCTCTCAAGTTATCATGCTGGTTTGTGGATAATAGATATTGAAACTTTGATGTTGGAAGGAAAAAATTCAGATCTGAATAGAACTGAAGTACACTCCGCTTCAACAATAGGATACCACATACCACATGGGCAAGATGGAACGCCTCTTTCAAGTTCTTACTATGATTTTGGTTGGACTCCATTTATTTGGGCTGCAGAGTACCACAATGGTTACACATATCTCTCTTGTATCACAACGGGGCTATATATCGTTCAATTAGATATTGACAAACCATATCACGTCAATTAATTTCTAATATTACGACCGTAGCATTCACAAGTAGGAGTTATTGTGTACTAACTAATACGAGGTTTCGCGATGTCACGGTTTTCTAAATCCCCAATGTTTCTAATGGTTTTTCTAATGCTAATTACGCCATTATCTGGCTGTATGTCAATGCTTAGTGATGATTCCTCTGAGGATGATGCTGACATGGAATGGATTGATCCAGTAATAGAAATAGAAGATGAAAACCATTCTCACAATGATCTTCTTTCTCACCGTTTATCTACAGCCAATGCTAAATTGATTGATTATCATAATCTAAACTGTGATGGTAATGAGAAACCTCCTGCTGACTTAGATAATGTTGCAGGAAG
This sequence comes from uncultured Candidatus Poseidoniales archaeon, assembly GCA_902511005.1. Classification (GTDB taxonomy): domain Archaea; phylum Thermoplasmatota; class Poseidoniia; order Poseidoniales; family Thalassarchaeaceae; genus MGIIb-O2. Next base: position 20,444 of record CABXDN010000007.1, read on the forward strand.
ACCTTGTTCTGATGAATACAAGAATGTAGGTCCAACACCTGGAGATAACTCTGAAATCACCATCGAAGGAAATTTCATGGAAGATTGTGAAATCTATGCTGACGGTACTGGTGGATGTTACGCTTATGTTTCAAGTTACAATCAATTTGAGATTCTTGACATTAGCGATCCGAACAATATCAGAATGCTTTCTACTTACTATGCAGAAATAGCAAGAATGATTGATATCAAGGTTACTAAAGATAATAATTGGGTTTTAGTTAATCATGAACTAACAAACAGTGAGCTTGATCCAATTCCAAATGATGATGATGCTAATAGTGGAGCAAATAGAATGGATGTGATTTATGTTGGAGATAAAACTAGTCCAGTAAAGGTTGCAGAATGGAATAATCCACCAGCAGGATTCCACAATCAAGATTTGGCAATTTATTGTGATTGGGACCCCGCTTTAGATCCAACAAATGCTTGGGATGAAGAAGAATGTCATTTATTCCTCTTTGGAGCTGATCCTTATCCGGAAATGGTTGAAGGAAGCAGTGGTACATTCTACAAAGGAACTCAAGTGTTTTATGTCCCAAGAGGTTTGGAATCTTGGATGGCCACTAACAATGAAGAACAAGATAATATGAGTCGTGAAATAATTCGCTGGGGAGGTTACACCCCTGAACCTTACACTACATGTGGTGGGTCAATCTTTAATCATGACAACGTTTACTTTGTGCACCCTATAACTCAGCAAAGATTACTCGCTGTTTCTTATTGGGGTGCTGGTTTGAGATTAGTAGATGTTAGTACTCCTCCTCAAGTTGCTGACCCATTAGGAGTTAATTGGCCTCCAGAAGTTGGTCGTTGGATGGGTTGCCCATCCGCAGATGATGGATGGTATGGGCCTGAGGGGGGCGGTCATGCAAACATGGATGCTGATGAATGGCTTGATTCTAACCAAGGAAATGACAACATACACTATGCTGTTCCAAATGATTACTTGATTTGCTCAGGAATTAGCGTATTTGATCCTGTAGAGGAATGGCCATCTAATTGTGGAACCGGATTTGAAGACCCAGTTTATGGAGTAAACTGGAGACACTATACCTATATCGCTCCTGAATATGGTTCCAATGAAAATCATACAGGTTATGTCTGGACAATCGATACTACAGATCCTGCTGAACCTTTCTTAGTCTCAAAATGGAAGCTTCCTGGAGAGGGAATGAAAGGAAATGGTTCACATCCGCAGCATTGGATACCTGGTGGATATATTTTCAGTCCACATAATGGTGACACAGGACCATCCGGTCATGTATACTACACTCACTATCACGCAGGAGCTTGGGCAACTGATCATGGTGATATTTGGGATGAAATAGTATGGGAAAATGGAGTTCCAGAGCCTGACAGAGGCTTCCAAGCAATTTCAGAGTTAGCCGAGACTAAGACTATTGGTTATTACCTGCCAGCAGGCCCTCCTTGGATTGATGATCCTGCCGAAGAAATGGGTTACGATATGGCGGATTGCTGGGCATCTTGTATGATTCCATTTGATTGGGGATTACAATATGATCCTAGAGGATTTGTATTCATCTCTGACATGGTAACTGGAGTTTATGTTGTCCAATTTGATGAAGACTATGATCCACGATTTGATTATCCTCCACTATGGGATTCTGAATGAATTGTTTAGGTGAGTCGTATGAAAAATGTTTCAATAGTAGTTTTCGTGATTATTTTATTCATCAATCCAGTAGTTGATGCACACGGCGCTAATACATTCCAATTTATCATGAGAAATGGCTCAATCCAACCAGATGATGCTCAAGTGACACAAAATGATAGCATAATATTCAACAATGTAGTCATGGACTTAGAAAGAACAATTGAGATGGAGAACCCAAAAAACTCTACTCATAATTGGTCTTGCACTGCTCAACCCTACAATAGCACTGGGAATGATGATGAATGTCAATTATGGTTAGATCCTCTAAACTGGTCTGTAGGCAATTATCAAGCATTGGTATATTCGAATGATTCACTTTGGCACATCGTAAATATCACAATTGTCCTAGATTCTCATAATGAAACAACTCCTAATTTCGAGTTACCTAGTGGGAAATCAGGTAACGAAGATTTTAAAAATTCAGACTCAAATATGGCTTTTCTTTGGATAGGGTTAGTTCTTTTTGCCTTAGTAGCAATCAGTCGAACTGTAAAAAAGGGGCGGCCTTCTGGAGTTGAAGAGGAGTAGTGGCTTCAATGTCGAAAAGTTTGTTTGCAGTTTTAATGGCTCTGTGCTTTCTCAGTTCTGGCTGTATAGGTAACCAAGAAGTAGATATTTTCTATGGAGAAGATATTTCTCCTTCAATGCCCGCTGAAGATTTTACATTAGTTGATGAAGATGGGAATGAGTTCAACTTTTATGATTATGAAGGTGACGTAGTTGTAGTTGCCTTCCTTTTTACTCGCTGTCCCGATGTTTGCCCAGTAGTTAGTGCCAATCTTGCTTATTTAGCACAATTATTAGGTGATCTTTATGGAACAGAGGTTCAAATCCTCACCGTAACAGTAGATCCTTGGACCGATAATTCATCAGTTTTGAACAATTATTCTAATGCTAGAGGTTTAGATTGGCCTCATCTTACTGGTGAATTAGAAGTAATCGAACCTGTTTGGAGAAATTTTGAGGTAGGTCTAACAACTTATGACTCAGACTTAGATGGCGATGGGGTAGCAGATGGATTCGACACATGTGCTAATACTAAGGATAACGAAACTGTGGATAATGAAGGCTGTAGTGATTCACAGAAAGAACCCAGTCAGGTACAAACAATGCATCATCCACTTAGCTACTGGGTTGATCATACAACTGGTACAATAATAGTTGATCGAGAAATGAATCAGCGCGTTTGGTGGGCAGATACTGCCTGGAATGTCGAACATGTTCTTGAGGATATAAAATTACTTTTAGATGAATAAAATGGTGTTTTAGATGAATAAATCACTTGTAATTTTAGTCACATCTTGTTTATTTTTATCCGGTTGTTTACAGTCAAGTAATGACCTATCTCTATATGGGACTGAATATAAAAATCCTCCAGATGCACCTGATTTTACATTATTGAATCAGGACGGTGAATCGGTTACACTATCCGATTATTCTGACAAGGTGATTGTTGTCGCCTTCATTTATACATCATGTCCAGATGTTTGTCTTGCTATTTCTGCTAATCTCGCTTGGGTGCATGAAAATCTTGGAGAATATTCTGACGATGTAGTAATACTATCAATCACTATTGACCCTGCTCGAGATACAGTAGAACGATTTTCCCAATGGACTGAGGCAAATGGTTACGAGTGGGATCATCTCTCTGCAGAAAGGGCATCCACTCTAGTTAATGTCTGGAATAGTTGGAACATAGTTGTTGATAATGACCATATTAATGCAAGTTCACCACCGGAAGATAATATGAATCGTTTTTCAGTACTTTTCCCAGATAATAGTTCACTTTCTTTAGATAATTCTTGTCAGAGTATTATCGTTAATGAATGTTTTTTGAATGGAAGTGATTTAGCAGATTTTGCATTTAATGAAGCGAATATTACGTATGATATGTCAGGGGAAGAGGGTGTTATTGATACTTGGAATGCCAATGAAAATTGGTCTTGGGATCTATATTATTGGGATAATAATATTGAATCTTGGTCAAATAATATTTCTCAGGACTTAGATGAAATTCAAGTAAGTGTGGGGACACATCTTGCTTGGGTGGCAAGTAATGCCAACCTGACTAATCTCCCACCTGGAGTTGATTGTAATGGAAATGGTTGGATAATGGGTTCAGGTTCTAGTGCTCATTGTATGTGTGATGAAGGATTTGAGAGGTCCGATGGGAACTGGCTAGGCTGTTCACTAATTGGTACTGAGAATACAAATTCTTCAGAAGTCAATCCTCATGATGCTTCTCTAGGAGAATATGGAGTCGGTCACTCAACTGTCACTTTTATTCTTGATAAACAAACAAGAAAGAGAGTTGCTTGGACTGGTATTAATTGGGATGTCCAAGAATTCTTACTTGATATTCAGGCCCTATCCTCTGAGTAAATTATTACTACTACTTATTACAACTTTTTACCTCCTTTTGTTGCTATTGTTTAATAGTAATTGCATCACACATAATTTCATGCGTGGTTCAAAAGATGAGGATGATGGTGCTGCAAGGTCTCTATTCTTGGCTGCATTAATGATTGGAAGCGTAATGGTGGGAGGATTGTTCTATGATTTTGAATCTGAAGGAGTTAATCTTGCACCTATCATAGAGAGTGAGATTCCAAATGATATTTTAGTAGGTTCATTGAATACTCTTGAGATATCTTTGGATGATGAAGATATGAGTTCATTAGATATTGAAATGACTTTGAATGGAAACTCAGTTAACGTTCAACCTAATGCTACAGGGGTAATAATAGTCGACATCTCACAAATAGGTGTAGGTAATCATGCATTGAAGATTATAGTGACGGATTCATTAGGTCAAGAGTCTAGATTATCCTCGTCGTTTAATATTCATTACCCTTACGAAGACCCTACAGTAATGATAGTAGAAGATAATGAGATAGTTCTTGAACGCGGAGATAGTGCTACAATTAATGGTACTCTGATACACCCTGATTTAGGGACTTGTGATTTAGGTTGGTCTGATAGTGACGTCAATGAATTCAGTTTAAATTTGCCATTTTCAGATCAAGGTGATTTCTCATGGGGGCCATCTGAAATTGAATCGAATATGACGATTTCAATACTGGCTACTTGTGGCACTTGGGAAGACTCTTCAGATTTAGAAGTGGTATATTTTAATGTGACAGAACCTGTAGAGGGATGTACAGATTCTGAAGCTAATAATTACAATGTCAATGCTACAAAAGATGATGGTAGTTGTGAATACGATGAAGAGTCGGAACCAGAGCCAATCACTGGATGTACTAATGAATCAGCAAATAACTATGATGAAAATGCTACAGAAGACGATGGTAGTTGTGAATATGATACAAATAGTCCTGAAACAGGGTCTTTGGCTTGGTGGTCCAAGACCTTAATTTGTGATGAAGACCCTGTCCCTTCTGTGGATGACTATACTACTGAGGGGGAAGATAATCATGAGTGTCATCTGAGTTTTGTCATTGATGATGGTAATATTACAATCAGTACGAATGGGTTGCCAAATCATGATTTTGAATCGACACTTGGCTGTTGTGCAAGTGCTCAATCAGATACTTACACCATACCATTAACCCCAGTCGATGATTCAGATTGTAACCCCTCAATTTCTTCCGAGGGGTGTGTCATGGCACCAATTAGAGGAACTATTGCCTTCGCAGTCACAGGGGTTGCAATTTATGGCCCCGAGGATGGACCTGGAGGAGATGCAGTGGCTCTAGAAGAAGGTGCATATGAGCAAGAAGAAGGAGAGCAGCAAGTTGACCTTGGTGTATGTCATGGCCATTCTGGACCTGGTGGAGTTTACCATTATCATGCAGATGCTAATTGTATACATTGGCATGGTGAAGAAGGAGAAACAATGTATGACTACAACCTAGATTCTCAAAGGACTTTATCTACACACTCAAAAATAGTAGGTTTCGCACTTGATGGGTATTCAATATATGGGTATACAGGTTGGAATGATGAAGGAGAAGTAGTTGAAATGACCTCTTCATATCAACTCAAAGATGGTGCTGATGGTTCTGGAGGAATTAATGATTACGAGTATATTCAAGGCCTTGGAACATTAGATGCTTGTAATGGAATATTCAGTGAAACTCCTGACTGGCCAGAAGGAGTATACCATTATCATACTACTATGTTTAACGGCGACGGAGGCATTGGTTTCCCCTATTTCATTAATTGTTATGCTGGTGAATTACCATCTGATGATAGCAATGGAGATGAAGAAGATCCTTGTGCAGGCCACGGAGAAACTTGGGGGCCCGGAATAGGCCCTCCTCCTGATGGATGTGGCGGTGGCCCACCAGGTGGTCAGTCATCTGAAGGAGGATTGATTACCATTCCTTGGTCATCCAATCCTCCAAATATTGGATTGATTATAATCTCTGCATTAATGATGACAGTGATTTATAGATATTCTAGAGAATCGGCATTCGGCTTAGGCGCTCTAAATCAGGCTGGTAGAGTTCGCGAATATCGTCTAACTCCAAAACTAGCATAGCTAGTCGTTCTAGACCCATCCCCCAAGCACATACTGGCCATTCGCTACCTAGTGGCTCTGTAACTTCTGGACGAAATATCCCAGCCCCACCTAGTTCCAACCATTTTCCGCGCCAGTATACTTCTACCTCTACGCTCGGCTCAGTATATGGGAAATATGCTGGTCTAACTCGAACATCAGGATATCCCATTTTTGAATAGAATGTCTTTAATGTAGAGATTAACATAGGTAGACTAGCATTTGGTTCGTGTATTATTCCTTCAATTTGATGAAATTCTGGCAAATGTGTTCTGTCAATAGTCTCTTGCCTGAAAACTCGACCTATGCCGAAGACACGACAAGGACTTTCTGGATTTTCTGCTATGTGTTTTACTGTATTAACTGTAGTATGAGTTCTCAGAAGACCTCTTTTAGATTCCTCTTTATCAAATTTAGACCCCCATCCAAGGCTTCCAGTGTCGTGTCCACTCTCGTGAACTGATTCCCAGAGATCTAACATGTCCTCTGGAATGTCTATTTTTTTTGGTTCATCGAGATAAAAAGTATCTTGCATTGTTCTCGCAGGGTGTGATTGAGGAATAAATAAAGCATCCATATTCCATCCGGCTGATTGCACATAATCTCCTTCAATTTCTGAAAAACCCATTTCAAGGAAAACAGACCTTATTCTTTCTATTAGTGATTGCATAGGGTGTGGCCTTCCTCCCATCGGTATTGGAGCATCTGCATTTATGTCGAATTCCTTATACTGTGCATTTTCCCATCCATCTCTTTGTAAGAATTCGGGGGTAATTTCTCCTATTAATTCAATTTGTTCTAATTCAGAATCTTGTATCGCCATGCCTTTTTTTGTCAAATTCCATTCTCTAGTAGTGTTTTCTTCAATATTTATCAGACCTTTTCTATTCTTAAAATGTTCAACCATTTCATCATCTAGTTCTTCCGCATTAACCTTATTCTTAGATAACTTATTGATGAATTCAGTCCTTTTTTTAATTTGACGGGACACCTCATCTTCACTCTCTGAGATAAATATACCAGAGTTAATAGAAACACCCATTGATTTCAACAACCCTACTCCTGGTCCTGCTTCGTGCCTTTCAAAACCAGCACTAAACAATCCCTTCATAGTTCGATTTGATTCTGATTGTTGGATGATCCAGTTCCATAATCTAAACTCTAGTAAACCATTATTAACAGCATTATTACCTTCATTTCCTAATGTCACAATTTTTTCCTTTATCTCTGTAATTTGAACTAGATTTTCTTCCATTAGGATTTTACCTGAGCCAGCTACATGAACTTGATCAGTCCATTCAGTAACTTCTAGTAATTCTTCTAACGACCAAATATGATTTGCCTTAGTAAGCATGGCTCTGAGCATCTTTTTCTCATTGTTTCCGAGCGTCATGCCTTCCCCTCATCTCATCCTGTGAGCATTCACTCTTGACGCTTACTTATGGAAGTTAATTCATTCTTCTTCTTCATGCCAGAGAGTGACTAAGCATTTTGGGCAATCAAATGTATTTGGTTTATTTCCATCTAACCAATACAAGTTAGCACATTTACCACATAATATTGAGGTCTTAATAGGCTCAACGAGAGTTGTATCTACTCTATACATGATACGTCCTGAGTCCGGCATTTTAGAACGATCAGGTTCCCATGCTGCAATTTTTTCAGGATCTACATTATCTTCATCTTTGTATAGTAACCCTACAAATAATAATATCAGTCCTAATACTGCTATTGGCGCCGCTAATGATAATATTAAGCCAGAGCCTCCTGATGTAAATAGCAGTCCGCTACCTAGTAATATGCACAGCCATCCTGAAATTACAATATTTATTTTCACATACCTCCTTTGATGATTGCTGTGGCCCTCTTCCATGACTATCCGAATACGGTTTAGTGCATCAATACACCGGATAATCTCATGTCTCAGAGGTGTAGGGTTCAAATGTCAAACGTCGTCGCCGGAAACAAGCCTCAGTAGCTCAGCTTGGTAGAGCATCTGATTTGTAATCAGACGGCCGGGAGTTCGAATCTCCTCTGGGGCTCCAAAAAAGTATTTTTACAAATAGAGTCTGTAGAATCTCTTCCGTCAATGTGAAGTGTGCGATGCCTTTCGAACTAATCATGTCAGCGATAACTCTTGATGGTAGAGAACTTGGTCGTACGATAGAAAAAGATTTGATGTCTAGAATTGATGATTTGAAAGCAAAAGGGGTCTCTCCCCATCTTGCTGTAGTAATAGTAGGGGACGACCCTGCTAGTCACGTATACGTAAGGAACAAAGAGATAGCCTGCAATCGTTGTGGAATAATAAGTACTCGAATAGATCTTGACAGTACGGTTTCAGAGCAGGATATTTTGAAAGTAGTAGAAAGACTAAATTCAGATGAATCAGTACATGGTATATTGGTTCAAAGTCCTCTTCCCCCTTCAATAGATGAATCATTAATAATCGATACAATATCTCCTCTAAAAGACGTAGATGGTTTTCACAAGATGAATCTAGGGAATTTAGTTCAGGGAGACAGATCAGGGCTTCTTCCTTGTACTCCTGCTGGAATAATGAAGATGTTAGAATTATCTGATTATGAGACTTCAGGGAAAAATGCTCTAGTCATAGGCAGATCACGTATTGTAGGTATGCCGATATCGATACTTTTAGCGCAGAAAGGGATTGATTCAACAGTTACGGTAGCGCACTCACGTACAAAGAATTTAGCAGATATTTGTCTCCAAGCGGATTTAATTATAGCAGCGATAGGGCGCGCCGAGTTTGTCAAATCGGAATGGGTAAAGCCAGGTGCAATGGTTATCGATGTTGGAATTAATCGAGTTCCTGATCCTACTAGAAAGAGCGGCTTCCGCCTAACTGGAGATGTTGATCCAGAGGCTGCAAAGAATGCAGGTTGGATTAGTCCAGTTCCAGGTGGTGTAGGGCCTATGACTATAGCTATGTTAATGTCAAATACTGTTCTTGCTACTGAATTTTTGTCTAGATAGATGATAATATTTCTCAGATTAATCTTCAGTAATATTCATTTGATTAATGCGTCGTAATGATAACATGGGCGAGATGATATACCATGGTAAGGTAAAGCAAGTTTGGAGTACTGATGATCCTGATATCATTGAATTTAGGTATACGAATCAAATCAGTGTTTTCGATCAAATCATACCTAGCTTAATCCCTCGTAAAGGAGAATCATTGAATAGAACCTCTTGTTATTGGTTTAATCTTGTAGAAAAAGCAGGAATATGTGAGACTCATATAATTGAAATGAATGCTCCAGACAGAGTAAGGGCACGGAGATTTGATGTTGTAAGGGAGCCGGGCGCAATAACCAAAGATAGGGAAAATGTGTTTGTCCCTTTAGAAGTTATTTGTAGACATTATCTTGCAGGTTCTGGTTGGAGAAGATATCAACGAGGAGATGCCCCTGCAGAAGAGTTCGGTTTTGAACCCGGGACTATTCTTGAGGAGGGAGTTAGGTTACCTACTCCATATCTCGAAGTTTCCACGAAATTTGAAAAATTTGATAGATTATTAGATCGAAAAGAAGCCTTAGAAATTTCTAATCTTACAGAAGATGAGTTTGATTCAATAATGGATATTGTAGTTAAAATTGATCAGATAATTGAATCTGAGGCAGGCAAAAGAGGTCTAATACACGTTGATGGTAAGAAAGAATTTGCACTTGGAAAAGATAGAGTACCAGTATTGGTAGATTCATTCGGGACCCTAGATGAAGATCGTTGGTGGGATGCAAAGAAATATTCTGAAGGAGAAATCGTCCAACTTTCGAAAGAATTTGTGCGCGGTCATTATCTCGGTACCGGGCACCATGAAGAATTATATGAAGCCAGACAGAGTGGTGCTGAAGAACCGCCAATTCCTGCTCTTCCTCAGGAAATTATCGATCAAACATCCGATCTTTATGCAACCATGTTTACTCGTCTCACTGGACAAGAATTTTGATTTCACTGATGTTTTCGCATCATGATTCCGCATTTTCTTCTCTGTGCGGCTTTCAAAAAAGTAAGTAAATGCCTCAAAGAGTCTCTAACTCCTCCGTCAATAGTTTCATTTGACTTGATTTCCCACTTTCCACTTTGCATTGAATTTAGTAATATTATGACTTCTTCATTGTTCAGCCATCCTAATAATTCCATCCCAGCGAATCCTTTATCAAAACCTTCTTCTCCTAAATTTTCAGCAGATAAACCATTAGTCAATTTTATTAATAATTCATGGAAATACATTTCTCCTTCCTTTTCTCTCGTGAATTCTAAAATATACTCTATAGCATTTCCACTATCGCTCGGGAACCTCCCTATTCTATTTCTTGCAATACCGTTATCGAGTGGAATAGGAGTTCCTTCTCCATTATTCCAGTCTAAAGAACTTAAGAAAAGTGAAGTTGCATGATCATAAGGTGATAATTCTCCCTCTTTCAAAGAGTTAATTTCCTTAGAATTAGGATTGATCTTCTTCAATTCTTCATGATCGCCTCCAATTGACAAAAGTATTGGTTCAATAAGTAATATCGGATCATTTTTTATTGGCTCAAACGTATAAAATGCCGAAGGTGGTATATAGTTCCCCATGAATAAAACTCCTATTTGTCGTACTATAATTTACCTAGACGCCTCAGTCTAAGTTCGAATTCATCTAATTCTTCTTCAATGACTTCTTCAATGACTTCTTCAACTTCATTTTGTAAATTTAATTCATCATCATCTATCTTTAATGAGATATTATTTACTATTTCATTTTCTTCTTCTACCTCATTTGTAACTATAGGACTCTTATTCTTCTTCGAAAGATGCTGCATAATTGCCTTCTCAGTAATTTGCATCATTTCTTTTCTTTCTCTGTGATTTTTGACTAACCATGCCATTGCACTTGCTAACCCTATAACTAGTAATGCTGCTGCTAAACCAGTTTCAAAGTCCTGAATGCCTTCATCTAAATCAGTTCCACCAGTTAGGATGATTCTCTGTTCGTTATCGTTTAAGTTGGATTCAACATTCCAAGGGAATGCGCAATAGAATTGTATTACTAATTCATTTCCATCAGATATCGGTGGGCGATCTATCTTCGGTAAAAGATAAACTCCTGATGGGTCGATAATATGTTCTTCACTGTAACCATCTGATTCAACTTTTAGTAAACAATCAGCATTATTCAGAAGATTCTGATTTTCCCTTATAGTCGTAATTTGAATTTGTTGATTCTTACCAGTGCCTATCAGTTCAATACCTGTCAAACCAATATTCCAATCGCTTCTAATTATTTCATAATCTGTAGAAACACTTGCGAATTCAATACCTCTCGAATCCATTGCTCTCAAAATAAGAGTTCTTATCCCTGGTTCAGGAGCCCAATTAATTGCCGAAAGGTTCGCATTATCTAGGGATATATTGTCACCCAATGTGCCAGACAATGAATCAATTAATTTTCCCTTATCATCTATCAATAATAATGTATAGTCAAAATCTCCTGTCCCATTTGATATTGAACATGAAGCCAGAATCTCACTTGGATCATTGTTTAGGGTACAAAATCCCTCTCTTATCGAGGGCATAGATATATATGACGTGTAAACTAATCCTTCTTCAGAATTGATAGTAATTTCCCCGTCTGAAATTGATTGGAATGCTGGTAATAACCAACCTTCTCTTGAGTCCCATTCTAATAATCCTTGACTTCCATCTAAAATTAAAGTTTGTGAATTTGTTCCATGTACTTTCAAAAGAACATTATCTCCGCTAACCGCATTAATTATTGGCGAACTCGCCCATGAATAATCCTGTTTAGTGGTGTCAAGCAATATTTCATCTACATTTCCTAACTCATCAATAGCTTCTATTTTAATCGTATAAGTATCACCATTCCAATTTATATCAGGTATTACTTGTATTGGTACCCCTCTGATTTCTCCTACTGCTAATACAATAGTAGTGTCTCCTATAACGCTCCATCCTGTAGGTACGCTTCTGATATTTAGCGAAATAGTAGTGGGTGCATTACCTTCATTCAATATTGTTGCATGCGGAAACCCTCCTTCTGAAGAAATAACCCAAGGGCTTTCTCCATCTAAGTCAAATTGATGAATTACAGATACTCTCAACGGCACTATAGTTTCAGATAATGATACTCCCTCTCTCAACCTTATGTGTAACTCAACAGTTTTACCGTGCTGAGCATTCTGCGGAGGGGTTATGTTCAGTGTCATTATTGCACTCTCACCCGGTTCAAGAATAGGTAATTCTTCAGGTGTTTCGACAATCCAATTATTAGATCCATTCACGTAAACAGTAGCGAAAGCTTTCGATGGAGCATTTCCTAATTGGACAATCTCTAAATCTATTGATGAACCTTCAGGGTCTATTTCTAAATCAACTTGACTTGATATGGCATTCCATTTCTCTACATGTGGTACTTCTACATAGAAAATGATGGTTTCTATAATCTCGCCTCTAGAGTTAATATCTACAATAATCTGCATTATTGAGCCATTCCAAGAATCTTCAGGCACAAACCAATTAACTGATAAATTCGCAGTGCTATTCACATTAATATTCTCTAATGATGTTCCTGATGCATTCCAACCTGTCGATATGTCTGAGCCAGAATAAATTACATTAATTGTAGTTTCAAGAGAGATGTCATCTTCCAAGTTCCCTATATTCTTTGCTTCCATCATTATCTGATTTATTTCACCCGGTTGAGATATTATGGTTTGATTTCTTAGATCATCTCCTAAATAATACGCCTCTATTTCCCATCTGTGATCTTGCTTAGCTGAGAGGACTAGTATCTCAGAGTCTTCTATGCCCTCATTTCCTTCTGAAGTCATTTTTATTTTAATTTGAACTGGTGTTGCTGCGGGGGTATTTCCTGGTAATTCTACAATCACAGGTATAGTTTGTAAACTTCCTGCACCAAGAGTTACCCTATCGCTAACAAATGAAATGGTCACATCCAAATCTTCTGTAATAATTGAGTCGGTTAATACTTCTGCTTCTAACCTGAAAGTATCTTCTCCATTCCCTGGATTTTCTAGTTTAATCATCACTAAAACATCTTCCTCAACTTCTACTTCATGAGGTTGTTCAGATGGAGATGTCACTGTCAAGTCTGCTCTGTAAATTTGTAATACCTCTAATGAAAATTGTATTTTATGATCTGTTGATTGAGTGCTAGAGTCAGAGAATGAATGGAATGCAGGAGCGGCATCGTGAGGTAGATGAAGGCTTATTGTCCCATATACTCTTGATGGGCCTGATCTACTTAGTATTAAATCTCCATCAATGATTTCTAAGTCCCCTGATGTACTCCAAATCCACCCTGGTATAATCAATCCCGCATCTGACATTGACCATTCTAATTGGCTCTCTCCAACTGGCATATCAGCAGAAATATCCCACGACAATTGATTATCGGGGACGGTTCTCTGGTGGACGTCTGTCACGGTTCCAGTCGCCATAAATGTTAATTCAATTGTTTGACAAACATCTCCTGTAACACATATTTCTAGAGGTGTATTGACTGAATCTCCAAGGTTGGCACTATTTGGTACTTGTAATCTAGCAGTTAAAAATATCATTTCATCTGGTTCCAGTGTTAACGCAGAAACTTGATTATTATCTAAATCAAATAGTTTCAGATCATTACCCCAGGCAGTTGTATCCCAAGACGTAATGATTTGATTTTCTCCAGCATTCCCCAAATTATGAATTAAAATCCATGCTTCAGCATATTCTCCAGTTAATCCATAACCCATGCTATTAGCAGTACCATCCGGACCTCTAATTGACAATCCTCTTGTACGATTTGCCTCTACAGGCAATAGGGCATATACACTTACATTATTATCTTCATCTAAAGTTAATGTTAGAGTCAAGTATCCAGAATCAGAACCTAGTGCATCTTCAGGGGCATTCACTCTTAGGTATGGGTTCCAAATTTCATCCACTCCAATTTCTATTGAATTAAGTCCCGATGGCGATTCATCTTCCCAAGTCCATCCCTCTGGTAAATTTGTAGAGTCTACCGATAGGCTCCAAATACCCGCCAATCTTCCTGTGGATCGTATATTAGGTGAAATCGTTGAACTTTCTCCGGGGGTGATTCTTGTTGGCTCAGTTGGAATCTCAAAACTCGCATTATATGGGTTAACTACATTCAATGTAGTGATTTGAAAATCGTTATCATATCTAGATTGCGAGATATTTCCATATGGATCTAAGACTAATTCAAATTCATGCTCTCCTAATCCCCCTGACCACTCGGTAGTGAATGTAGAAAGAGAGCCGGTACCAGTTGGATCTACTGGTTGCATATTGCCAAATCGTTCTCTAGCAATCACTTCTCCATCAGCGTATAATATTGCATCAGCATTCTCATTGGTTTCTGCAGTTCCTGCATTTTCAAAAGAAACTGTGATGGTTACTGTTTCTCCCGGGTCGGGAGCAACCGGGCTAAATTCAATACTTCTACCATCTTGCTGAGGTCTTATGTCTGCAATTTCCAAGGAAATAACAGTATCTCCTAATATCAAATCTAATGTGGCATCTCCGTCAATATCTGCTAATGCCGGCGATGACCATAACCTGTGTCCAATTGAAATGGCTCCATTCCATTCTTCATTTATTCCTGCCATGGTTCCTACTTCGCCATCGTAAGCTCTCAATTCTCTTCCGTATGGAACCAATAACTCTGGTTCATCAGATCCATCTATATTCATCCAAATTGGTGATGAAACTGCTATTCCATCGTTAGGTGCTCCTTGTGGTTCCAATATTTCTTTGCTCCATGCTTCTTGTGGATTACTGGTATCCGTGTCGTCATGACAACCTGCAAATCCATCTCTGTTAGTATCCCAAGCATTTGTAGTCCAAGTTATCCAACATACTCTATCATGATCGCCGTCCCCATCGGTATCTATGCTAATAGGCGCTGAATCAGAAAATCCATTTGATGCTTCGAAATCCCATATTTCGGTCCCATCAAAGATTTCCAGACCATAATATTCTGCACCATATGCTGCACTGTTACCATCGAAATCTGAAGGTATGGTAATTATCATTTCCATCGCATCATCCGAGTCTAAATTTGATATGACAGGGCCGGGTAATCTTATGTGAGGCACATCTGAATCGAAACCTTGAGTATTCCCAAGTGATTTCCCATCCCAGTTAGCATCGCCATCATTTGCATCCAACTTCCAAACCCACATCGCACTTGATGAACTCTGAACAGAAGTCAATAAAATAAATGCAGTATTTTCATCAGTTTGGACAAAGGCAGGGTCTGAGGGGTGAGTGCCTTTATCCAATGTTTTTTGCCAAATGGAAGTTGCTGCTGTTCCCGTGAGGTCCAAGGCTAAGACTACGGGATCATCTGAATCTTTATCAATAAGTGATAAAACTAACTCAGCAGTTCCATCTAAATCTAAATCTGCAAGTAATGGTTGTGCAGTTGGTTTGTGATTTCCATATGCACTACTTACGTAAGGGCCATCTGTACTTCCAATCATGAGTGAAGAATCTGAATATGTCCATAATAACTCTGCACTATGGCTTCCTCCTGGTGACCATCCAGTAACTGAACATACTAATTCAGGCGAATAGCTCTTTACGTAAAATGTACTACTCATATCGAATGCTACAATTATTTCTTGAATACCATCATCATTCAAATCAACAATAACAGGAGCGGCTTTGATTTCATCTGTTTCCCCTAGATCTACTTGCCATGCTAAATCGGCATCCTCTCCTTCAATAATTTTCAATATACTGTGGAGATTACCTCCAACGTCTTCCGTTTGTATAATTATGGTAAATAATGAATCCCCTCCACACCTTTCTACAGATCCCTCACTTGTAATAATTGAATTTCTTAAATCAGCGATAGGTGTGGCAAATGAGTCTGTAGAGTATACGTAGTTATCATATTGCCAATTAATAACGGGGTCAATTATCGTATTATATTCTAATGCATCATCAGGATCTCCAGTCCCTGCCCCTCCATCAGGGCTGTGCGCGGGAGGGAGTGATTCTCTACCGGGAGTTTTTCCAGATTGAGGCCAAGGTTGCCCACCATCTAACCAAATAGATTCAGATTCAGAAGTATGTGATATTAGTATTTCTTCTCTAAAATCTAATTTTTGATTATCGATATCTGATAAATAACCAGAGTGGGGCATTAGTACTAATAGGAACGTCATTGACATGCAAATAGCAAATTTGCTAGGGTCAATTGACATAGTAGGACCTGTCATCAGGGTTCAAATGGGATTCCATACCCACTTGAACATTCGCACTAGACTATCATCCAGACCTACGGTCTGTGGGTAGATGGCTACTTTCCAGCAATAATTACTACCCGTTGCTCTTATACAGGAGTGGTAGGTCGGCAGACTAACGGACTTCTCCTCTGGAGGCTTTGCCGATGAGGGACGGGGGGTCATTCCGCCTTCCTCCGACAGGCCTCGGAGCGGTCCGTTGATAGGAGGAAGAAGACAATGTACAGCATAGTCACCCGTGAAGACACAATACGCATACCAGCAGAGTACATCCGAGCAGGACGTAACTTAGTTGATCATATAGATGAGTTAGCGAATGATGCTTTCGAAGGACGTTTTGACCCTAATGAAAACTATACGCTATTGACTTTTGATCATGAGCCACTTGGGCGCGGTAAAATTATCCATGGCGATGGAGCCATATACCAACGAGTTAGGTTCAAGGCACTTCTCTTCAATATGGAAAATAATGAAGTTGTAGATGGCTACGCGTCAGAAATATCAGAGTATGGAGCCTTTGTAAGAATAGGTCCTATGGAAGCATTATTACACAAATCTCAGATATTAGATGAACCAATTAACGTAAATTTAGGGATTAAAAGAATTGAGGGTGCATCAACTGGAAAATACCTCGAAGAAGGATCTTATATCCGTTCCCGTGTAGTTTCAAAAGCAATCAATCAAAATGACCCTAGGGCTAGTAAAATAGGCCTTAACTGTAAGATGGATGGCCTTGGTGCTTACAATTGGATACAGGAGCAAGATTAAGATGGCCAAGCAACCTTTTGCTTGCGGTGAATGTAATCGTATCCTACCCGACCCAGAAAATAAGAATGATGTTGTTCAATGTAAACATTGTCCTAACGCCCCAGTAACAACTGACTGGCAAGGATATGTAATTATTCTAAATCCAGAACGATCAGAAGTTGCAGCAAGACTAAACGTAACCAGTCCTGGCACTTATGCTTTGAAGGTAAATATTAGATAAGGAGGAAAAAAACATGCAAATAATAGAAAGAAAAGAAAATCCGCTTCTCGGAAGAGTAGAACTAACTTTTGAGTGGAATCATGTGAATCAACCAACACCTACTCTATCTGAAATGGTAAATGCTGCAGCTAAGGCAGAACCAGGAGCAAACAGAGAATTAGTATTCGTAAAAAATGTCAACACAAGATATGGCCGTCCATTTACAACGGGTATCGCACTAGTGTATGATTCTGTAGAAAATGCTTCTTTTGAGCCTAAGTTTGTTCAAGATCGGCACCAAAAAACCCGTGCATCTAAAGAAACCGGAGGCGATGAATAATGGCAGAAGGACCTAATCCACGAGCAAAGTGGTCAAAATACAAGATAGATGGAGATAAATTAGAACGTGCAGAGTGTTGTCCAGTTCCTGGCTGTGGCCCCGGCGTGTTCTTAGCAATCCATAAAGATCGCAAGTCCTGCGGTAAATGTGGTTATAATTCAAATAATGAAGAAGAGTAATTAAATTCTTATTCCGTCCCACTTTCCATCATTAGTAAGTACATTATCTCCAATTATACCTACTCCTATGTCATTTCTCGATGCAGTAGATATTAATCCCTCAGTGATTACCCCATCATGTCTCCATCCAGTCCAGATCCAATTATGATTTCTAATCTTTACATCATATATTGGTCCTTTACAATGATATATCTTAGGTAAGTTACGAATAGAATCCATTATAGCGAAACATTTCCCATTTAATCTAATAAACCAACCCAATTCATTATCGTAACTAAATCCAGTAATTAACTCGGGTAATTTTAATATTTTTTTCTCAATTAATATGCCATTTTCATCATATATCGCAATTCCTCCTGCATGTGAAACTAGGACTAAACCCTCTGTCGTTTCAGTGAAACCTACTATCTTATCTTGTGCCTCTTCTATACCTTCCCATTTTGGGAAATCAGTTTTCCAGATTACTTCTGAATCACTATTAATTCGGTATATGCCTCTATTCCTTGAGGAAAAACAGAGAGTATTATTTATTTCTGAAAGTCCCATAGGTTCTGCATCTAAGGATTGTGACCAAGTATTAGATTTGGGATGGAGTACACTCCTTCCTTTGTTACTTCTAAGGTCTGCTTTTGACCCTCCATCCAACCACTCTTGGTTAATATCAAAAGCAGCCATTCTTGCTTGTCTAAGTTCACTCTCAATCCATGTGCCAATCCATTTTTTACCTAAGATTGCACTAGAACTGATTGAGGATGGAAAAGGTACTGAAAACTCTCCTATCGGTTGAAGATTTTTGTCTATTTTTAACAACTCTCCTGAAACTCCTGTAATAATATGGATATTATCTCCCGAGTCTATTTTTATAGGCGGGAATCCTATATCGGAGTGTCTCATATTATGGCCTATTATCTCCTGTGTTTGAAGGTGTGGTTCAGAGGATTGAAAGTTCAATGCCTTTACGAATATCCATGGTGGTTCTTATTGTAGCTTCCAATTCCGATAATGCATCAATGAACTTATGCCGTGCAGTATTGCGTTTAACTGGTTGGAGTGAAGAACATTTATCTATTACCGGAAAGTACCGAACTCATGATTCGGGTTTAGTTAATTTACTAATAATTGACCAACTTCATATTTTAGCAAATGATGTAGATATAGATTATGAAAAATCAACAGGAATACCCGTTGAAAGTGTATTGATATTATCTAGGCATGTTTCCTCATCTCAGACTCCTGCCATGACTCTACATGCAATAGGTATCCCTGGAGTTTTACCTTATGGTGAAGAAGGTCGTTCTGGAGGTTTAAACGGCACCTTAGTCCCTCCTAATCCATTTTTCGCGTCACTTTTTAGAACTATGAATAAGTTAGCGACAGAGAGAAAACTTGGTAATGAATTTGACCTTACTTTAGAAACCACTCATCACGGGCCAGTATTGAGTAAACCTACCCTTTATGTCGAAATAGGATCAACTGAGAAAGAATGGAGTCGCACAGATGTTGCTGATTGCTGGGCCGAATCAATATCCTATGCATTAGGGATGAATAGCAGTTCATTAAAGAATTTAGACGAAAATATTGATGTTATGATTGGATTTGGAGGTGGACATTATGCTCCTCGTCATAAGGCGATTATTCTTAATTCTAATTTTTATCTTGGGCATGTAATCGCGAATTATTCATTAATATTTGATGATAATAATCCTTCTGAAAAGCCTACAGGGCCATGGATTAATTGTATTGTAAAAACTGTTGAATCAACAAGAATTTCATTCCCAAATAATAATATTTTCGCCCACCTTGATCGAAAATCGTTCAAAGGATGGCAACGTTCTGCAATAATCGAGAAATTAGCTGAATTAGGCATACCTGTAAGGAGAGGGAAAGAAATCCTCCAAAGAGAATAGTCAAATCTCTCCTTCACTTCGTAGTGCCATGGCTGTCTTCGGTAGGTTTGTGGTTCGGTTTTTACCTATAGCTCCTAAATTTATCGTTAAGCGTATTGCAGGAAGGTATGTTGCTGGTTCTGATATTGAATCAGCAGTCACTTTGATGAAGAAAATGAGTGAAGAAAATACTTCTTTTACAATCGATGTATTAGGTGAAGAAATTAAGAATTTAGATGAAGCAAGATATTTTGTAGAAGAGTATTCAAGACTTTTAGATGAAATTATATTACATGGAATAAACGCCCACATATCTTTGAAACCAACAGCATTTGGTTTACTATTGGACAAAGACATAGCGATTGATAATATCGAAGAGATACTGAATAAAGCCGCAATTAATGATATTTTTGTTCGCTTAGATATGGAGGACCATCGTGTGACTCAAGATACAATTGATATCGTTTTATTGATGCAAGAAAAAGGTTACCAGAATATTGGAACCGTCTTGCAAGGAAGACTCTTTCGAACAGAAAATGACGTCAAAGAAATTTCTGACTCGTTAGGTCCACTTTCAGATTTTAGAATATGTAAAGGAATTTATCTTGAGCCTGAAGACATATCATATTCTAATTATCAAGAAATAGTTGATGCTACCAATAGATGTATTGATTTAATGTTAGAATCAGGGTCGTATACCGCTATTGCTTCACATGACTACCCTATAATTGATCACAGTTTAGAGAAATTAAAGAATATGGGGATATCCCCTAGTCATGACCCTAGAGAAAATACAGTTGGGGTAAGAGCTGGAAAAGGTATAGGATATGAATTTCAATTTCTTTTAGGCGTACGCGGCGATCTTAGAAGAAAATTAGCATCCGACGGCCATTTCACTAGACTATATGTGCCATATGGTACAAAATGGTATGAATACGGCATTAGAAGAATCCGTGAGAATCCAGATATTGCCTGGCATGTCACTAAGACCTTGCTCATGCCTTGGACTAATAGAAGATAATTTTTCATTCAATATCTTGGATTATAATTCTCTTTATCATCCTCGGGTACATGTAAATAAATTCTTCTTATTTCGTTAGCTAATCTCTTTCCATTAAGAGTCCTTCCTTTACCAGTGTGGAGGGCTCTTATCCTCCATCTTCTACCGTCCATCTTCATTATAGTGCCACAAGAGAAAACTCTCTCAGGGTCACACTCAATACTACTAGCGACACTTCTTTCACCTTCTGTCATCGTAATAGGGACTATTGTCCGGTCAACTCTTACTGCCCACATGGCTGAAATTTTCGAAGCCTCAAGTTTTCTGGATTCTTTTGATGTAGAATCTTCTATCCTTGTGATTTTGTAAGTTTGTTCCTCATGCGCAAAATAATCATCTCTTGATATTAATTCATCTTCATCCGCTTCAACTAGCGCTAATCTACTATCCATTCTATCAGATAATGTAGTCTTAACAGATACCGATTTAGGGGGCCTTAATTGAAGATTCTGGACATTGCTACATTCAATGCATCGGACTAAAAGGTCTTCGCCATTCCCTTTCATAGTTCTTCTTAATATTTCATGCTCTGTCATTTTCGAGCATTTAGGGCAAACTGTAACATCAACTACTTCCTCTTCAACGTCAGTATCTTCCATGTCTCCTCGAAATGACGTCCTCTATTGAAGCCATCCTTAGATGGGATGGTTGAAATTAGAGTTAATATAGCCACAGACATGAACGACACGGGCGGATTCGGATTGCCTCAAATGTCTGAGCGTGAAATGTTTGAAAAATTACTTTCATCAGATTCTAATTATAGTGATGAAGAACCTGCTATTGCAGCTAATATAGGCGAACAAATGATACATATGAACCTCATGCCATTAACTAGGGCATTTAGAGTTAGAATTAGGGATATTACATCTAAAATACCTGCAAAAAACGTGGTTTTAGTTGGCGGTGGAATAGGTCACTTATCCGCATGGTTACTTGATTTATGGACCGGTGATCCAGCAAATCCTTCTGAGGAGGCACGTTCAAGGCCAGAGTCATTTAGAATAATAGAACCTGCTGGTAAATTTGGAGTTATTATTGATAGATTAATCCGTCGTCATTCTGCTGAACAATGGTCTCAAATTTTAGCTCGGCCATGGCAAGAAATAACTGCAGAAACCTCATCTTGGTCCGCAGCAGCAGCATCTTTGCCATCTAGTGCTCAACCCTCACCTTTACCTCAACCAATTGACCTAATTATTATTGATGTGCCTGAGATTGATAGACCATCTGCTACTTTGTCTGCGTTAGATGTCGTATCTATTGGAGGTTTCATATTAGTTAAAGAACCTGAAGTCCCTACTGGCGATGTAGGAGTTCCTATTGAGGGGCAAGAACCAAATGATGCTCAAAAGAAAGTCGAGTCATTCAATGAATGGATGGACATAATTCGAGATTGTAATGTTAATCATTCGATGGCATTTGCAGAATTATCAGGTGGAACACTAGCCGTCATTCGTCGTTCCATTTGAAATATGTCGAAAATATTATTTTTAGCATTTTCTTTATGCTTATAATTTTTAGAAACAGCATTGCCATCAGATGAATTATCTATTGATTCAATAAGTAAGTCAATTCTTAGAATGCCATAGCCAAATTTATCATCATGCTGGTTTTGACTTTCTTTCATTTGTGAATTTAGACTAATAAGTTCTTTGATTTCCTCAACTTTACTTGAGTCACTATTAGAATTTCTTTGGTATTCTGGGTATTCTTCAAGGAACAATGCAAGTGCTCCTGAAACCCATGCTGTTGAAGCGGAAGTGCCACTTGACCAACCCCACCATGATTCGGCATTGAAGACCAATACTGGAACTTCGTGACCTGGCGCTACAATTTCTGGTTTCTTATCAGGGTCATTTCTTGGAAGTTTAGGTGGCCAAATATTTCCATTATTATCTCCTTCTGAGCTACCAACCCATAAGTTCCCAAGTCTTGTAATTCCGCCCACACAAATCACATCATCTACTGAACCGGGTGATGATACATCTCCATCGTCATTCTCTCCCCCATCATTTCCTGCTGCTGCCACTACATAGACTCCATTTTCAATAGCATTTTCAACAGCGGTTTCAAGAGTATCAGTTGTGATAATACTAGATCCGAATCCTTGAGCACCTCCTAAGCTTAGGGATATTATATCCGCACCCTCTGTGGTACACCAATTTACTGCCTCGGCTATTCCATCATCAGTTCCGGAGCCCGTATCATCAATTGCCTTAGCGATTAATAAATCGACATTTTTAGAAACCCCATTGAGTCCTCCATCTGCTACAATAATTCCTGCCATTGCAGTTCCATGACCATCATCATCATACGGTGTTTGTATCGTATTAATCACATCTTTCCAGCCAATTAGGTTGATATTAGCTAAATCTGGATGTTCTATATTAATTCCCGAATCTACTATACAAAGAGTCACGCCTGTTCCATCTAAGTATTCTACAGAATTAATGCCTGTGATGTCTCTATATTCATCTTCCCAAGTCACCAATGCTTGTGGAGGGTTTAGCCCTAGAATAGTTCCGCCTATTGTAGAGACAGCCCAAAGAATAACTACAGCAAAAACAAAAGTTGTAATCAATGTTAAAGAGACACCTACTACAATTTTTATGGCATCATCATTCTTATCCTTGATACTAATTCCCCGCATTGGTGAATTACTATCTTCAATAGGGTCACCCCTTTCTTCAGATATATCATCCGAAACTAGATTAGTAGGAATTTCACTCCAATTAGAGTCATCATCTTCCTCATCCTTACTGAATAGATCATAAATTAAAAAAAATGGAAATATTAACAACGCCAGTAAGTCCCTATCCAACCAAATAGTAATGATAAAACCCAGAATACCTAGAATAATACCTAGGATAAACAACACATCAGTAGCTGAAAGTGATTCGAAAAGCATTAGCCTCACCACGCGTCTTGTCTATCAAAGTGGCTAGTAATTGTAGTATTAGATTTACAATTCCCACATTCAATACGTGTAGGGAGTGTCATGTCACAATCTTGACAAATAGTCCCCGGTGCCCCCGTTCCTTCACATTTAAATTGTACACAATTTATGGTTATTTTACCGGAAGGATGTTGTATGACGGGAGTATCTTCTTTACAAATAGGACACATTCCTTGTATGTTTTCTTTAGAAGCAATGTTCAGTTCACCCGAAACTTCTCTCGCTCTAGTTGATTGAATTCTGTCTCCTGCTGCTCCAAGCATGAATTGAGGATACCATATGATATGGATTAACAAAAATACTGATATTATGCTACAGATTAAGTAAAGCCAAGGGAATTGGAATACACTATCTTCCGCAGAAACCGGTCTTGTTGAAATCGAATGTGCCCCAGACCAAGAAAAAACATTGACTAAAATCATCCATAAACCCAAGCCTATGCTCCAAAGTTTGAGACTATGGTCTTTCCAAGCAGTTTGTACAACCCTTGGGTCGGGATGATAATGTCTTTCCAATACGTGCACGTCTCTTGTTTCAACAACTGCTCTATGGACTACGAATATTGTTAGAAATGTAAATATTAGATTAGATAATATTACTGGTCCTAGTTGTGCGATCTGTAAATTACTAGGGAATTCTGGTGCATTTAGATGGGCCCCTAAATATCCTACTTGTATAATGAACATTCCAAGGAACATGTAGACGACATTTTCTCTCATTATTGGAAAACGTATGAATAATTGCACTGCAAATCCGAACCATGCAATGATTGACAGAAGTGTTAACATTAGTGACAAATCATCGAGGAATAATATTCCTTTTGTTCCTACTCTATTGTAATTCCCACCGCTATTTAGTTCTCCTATTCCTATATCCCAAGACCCTAGTATTATTGCCAATACTGCGACTCCTAATGCCGAAAATTCAAATAGACCCCAATTTTTAGAAATCATTTTGAAATGGAATATGATTTCTTCCGAAATTCTATCTAAGAAAGTCAACCTTTCATTATAGTCAGAAAATGTATAATTTAATGATATTTCACTCAATCTCACAGGCTTATTTTCATTATCATCAGAACTAATGTCCATTGATTCGCCACCTCCTACATTAACTCCGAGATGAAATCCCGCATTAAGTAACTCGCTTACATGGATTAAAAATTTGCTTTATTGATTATTATCAGTTCATTGAAATATTATTTTTTATTTTTCTAATAAATAGATTTCATGGCGCCGAGAGGGAGATTTGAACTCCCGAGGGAAAATCCCACATGATTTCCAGTCATGCGCAATACCAGGCTATGCGACCTCGGCTTCATAATGTCCGAACGTTCCCCACATTTTGAGTCTGTTGCTTTTGAATTGTGGGTTTTGACTCTCCCTCCGTAGTCATTAAATCGAAATTGTGGCACGAGCATATGTCGCCACTGTGGCTTAGGGGTATAGCATCCCATTGGTAATGGGAAGGTCGGGAGTTCAAATCTCCCCAGTGGCTCCACACATTTTTAAGTTTGAAAATGTTAATTTTTATACCGTCCCACAGTTTTACGGAAATAAGTTCATAATCTAATAAACAAACGACACGAATATGTCTGACCGCCGTAGGACTGCACTTGCTCTAGTGTTACTAATGATAATCGCCCCACTTACATCAGCTGCCACAAGTTCTTGGACCGGTCCAAGTAATGTGAATCCTCCAGATGATGGAATAACCTTGACTGGTTTCCGTGCACCCGGGAATTCTACAATCCAGGATGGATGGCTCCACGTAACAGATACTGAAATGGCGACTTCTCTAGATGCGGGGATCTCATGGGAAGGGACTGACTTATCATCTGGAAGATTCTATGGAACCGATTTTATTGATTCTACAGAAACAATAACTCTCCTTGATGATGGTACTAGGTCTAATATTAGCACCTTTGATACAAATGTAGCATCTGTATCGATGCACAGTTCATACACTTATGCTCCTGGTTGGCAGCATGTTTATGATACTGGTTCATCTACTTCAGTATCTGAATGTAACAATCTTTCAGGTACATGGGTTGATCATGGATACGATAATAATTTCAACAATCAGTTAGATACTAATGAGATTACGGAGACTCTAATGTATTGTAGTGGAAATGCTTTGGAAGATAGTATCACTACTCTTACAGTAAATGATGGTGGATACGATTACTCTGCGGGGACTTTATCTGCTACAGGGGGGTCAGGAAGTGGTTTCTCTGGAACTTATTCTATTAGTTCTGCTATTGCTAGTATATCTGTAAATAGTGGGGGGACAGGATATGCCGTGGGAGATACTCTTTCTTTCCTTTGTCCAGGTAGCGGATGTACAGAAGGCACTAATGCATCTGCATCTGTGGGGTCTGTTGCTACAAATGGTTCAATATTATCGATAACAGTAGCCAATGGTGGTTCAGGTTATACAACTCAAACTATGTACATCATGGTTTCTTCCACTAACGGCTCTGGAGCTTCGCTGTCTGAAGTACTAGAAACTACAGGGTCTATCTATCAAGCGTTTGTTACAGATGGTGGAAGCGGTTATACTAGTGCTCCAACAATCATACCCAGCTCTTCTGCAGGTTCTACAGCAAATATTACTGCAGGATTAGGGGGTTTCTTTGATTATGAAGTTGTAATTAATACGTTAGTAGCAGGCTCAACATCTAATTGTATGCTGGGCGGTTATCAGGTTAATGCAGGTATGGATACCGATGAAGATAACATGTTAGATTCTAATGAAATAACAGATGTTAATTATTTATGTAACATAGATGAACTATGGCAAGCAACTACATTTTCAGGCCTTAATGGGACTAATTATGGTGGTGAGCAAACAATGTCCTATGGGACAATACCATCTGAAGCGAGTCAAGGCATAGTATCGGTTGGTACAATGCCAGGTTCTGCTTTGCCTAGAGGTACTAGTGGTTACTTCCTTTTACCCCAAGTCAATTTACCAAATACAGAATTTTATAGTGGCCTATACATGACTTTTGACCATTGGCACCACTTAGATACTACTGTTTCAGGTGGTGGTGACGGTGCTTGGATAGAATATAGAATTAATACTGGAACTTGGAATGACTGGACATATATCTCTCCTGATGTCACTGCATCAGGTGGCGGATATACCAGCACTATGTCCACTGAAGCTCCATCTCCTAACGGCGCTCCTTCTGGAGCGGTCCCAGTTTTTGCTTCACCAAGCCACAGCGGTTGGTTGACAGAAAATGTCAGTATTTCCTCAATTTCTGATATTGACAACGCCTCAAAAATACAGTTTAGATTCCATGTATGGACTTCGCCTAATGCTTCTTATGAGAGGCCTGGTTGGTTTATCGATAATATTGATTTTAATAATGATGGTATAGACAGGGGTGTTTGGCATCATGGTTGTATCGCTACCACCACTACTACATGTCAATACGTAGCCAATTCATACGGAGTTCTTCAAAGAACTATTGATTTGACCGGCACCAACTCTACATCTACTATCGAAGTTGATATGGAATGGGATTTACAGGGCCAAACCTATGATAATGCATGTATAGAATTATCTTTGAATAATGCAACTTGGTATGACCTCTCATCAACTGGAACCACATCAACAACAAGTGCTTGTGAAGATCGTAGTGGTGCAATACCCGGTTACCCCTCGTATGATGGTGTTTTTGGTGACCAGAGCGGTAGTATTAGAACAGTTGATTATAGTATACCAACCGCTTATCTGAATCAACCTAACGTAAATATCAGATTTGTTGTAGATACAGATGGATTCACTAATTATGGTGGTTCTCTCGATGAGAAAGAAGGTTTTACACTTGCCGATATTAGAGTACTTGATGATTCAGGCACGATACTATTCAGAGACGATATAGAGGATCCTTCAACTATGGCACATTATGGCCTAAACGGTTTTGACGATTGGACTTATTACACCTGGAATTTCGGCTCAATGGAAGAATTATTCAATTTTGAAGATTCAACTGCTTCTGATCCAACCACTAACAATGCTCCTGGTTGGACGAAAGGAACCGGTTGGGGGTATGGTCAATTAGGGTCCTCAGCAGGTCCATCTGATGCTCCTTCTTTCCCTTATGTATATGGTACAAACCTTAATGGTAATTATGGGAATAATGCTAATTCTTACCTCACTTCACCCACATATGAAATACCTAATGATGGATTAGCTTATGTGACATTTGACAAGTGGGTATGTACTGAATCATATTGGGATTCAGTAGGTCTTATGATAAAAGTAAATAATGGCGCTTGGGATTACTTTGACCCTCAAATAGCAACTTGGTACGATGGTTCACCTGGTTATTCAGGTAACGCTATGTATGGTGAAGATGTATGGATGAATGGCGATTGTGGACAGAGTGATTTCGAGAATCGAATTGCTCCTCTTTCCGCCTATGCTGGAGATACACTTCGATTCAGATTCCACATATGGACCGATTCTAGTGTCCAGTATCAAGGTGGATACGTCGATAATTTTGGTATTCTAATTTCAAACTATGGTGAAGGCGGCTATTGGTTGAGCCCTTCAATTAATATGGGGGACATTGATCAATTCAATCATGGTTGGGTAGATATTGATGCAACAATACCTGAAAATACTTCAATAACAGGATCTTTAATAGATTCTCTTGATGATTCAGTAATTCCAGGTTACGATAACATAACATTCCCCTTCTCTCTAGCCGGAGTAAATTCTGAAGAACATTCACAAATCAGACTGAAAGTAATTATGGATACTAGCGATGAGGAAGCAACTCCTCAACTGAAGAAAATTAGTATTGGTGGTAAAAGATATTTATCTGCAACAAGTTCTGATTACAATGGTTGGGAATTCAGTCCAAGTGTGGAAGTAATTGATGAACTGTTGAATGCAACAAGTATTGCGGGAACTATTACTTCTGACTATATTCACTCCTCAAGGCCGATAAAAAGCATCACGTTAACAGGTAACTTTTCATCAGGTCTGATGATTAGCGCACTGACATCTACTGGTGCAAGTTTAGGTCAAACTTCTCAAGGTTCTATAGCATTTTCAATTCCACAAAATGGTTTCGCTCTTTCTATCTCTCTCCCTACTAATGGATGGATTGATAGAATGGTTATTACAGCGAATTTCGCTGAACCAGCTGTTAATCCATCTATAGATGTGATCAATGATGGTTCTTCTGAATGGTCCTTCCCTATTGGTTCGGATTACGGTCATTATGGATGGCAATCAATGATATCCACAGGTGACGATGACCATGTAACAAGTGCAGTTGTTAATCTAGACGGTAATTCACCTAGTTCAGTTATGATAAGGTTACCTTCTCTAGCAGCAGTAAATAATGGTATGGTGTCAATAGCGCCTGGTTCTTCCGGCGGCTTCCAATCTCCAGTTACTTTGACTGTCGGTTCATCTAGTCAGACAGGTAGTTCCGGTAGTGACGTCTTCAATTGTATTTTAGATAATAGTCAGTTAGCAGGAATTAATTATTTATCTACTTCTCATACTGATTCCGATACAGGGAGAGAATGGCGTGATGTTTCCATAACTCTTGACTCTACTAGTGCTCAGACAGTGTCGATATCAAGTGTCGGAATAGGTTACTTAATATTTGAAAATGTATCTGGTTTAGGTCCTTCAATATCGGCATACCACAGTTCTATGACGCAAGATAATCCGCCTCCAACTCAAGTTTCAATACCTGTTAATATTACCGCAGAAATGGGTTCTATATCTATAGATGGTGACTTAAAGTTTGATTATATAGTCACAAATAGAGATTTCCAAGTTCCAAATACACTGTACCCCAATGGAGAATTAGTTGAAATTACTACTAAACATCATCACTTATATGATAACTCAAATTTAGAAACAATCTCTCTTCGAGGCATAGCATCCGATGGCGAAATTCTCATGTTTGAGGCAGTTAATGGGGCGGATGGTCTATGGGGCCAAGGATCTGATCCAGTGACATTTACTCAACAATCAGGTTCATCAGTAGCTCCTATGGATTCTTCAACTTCCATAGAAATAATCACGCACAATGACGGATACGACGATGTGGTAGTACACTGGATGTTCGATGTCAGTTGGATGTGGGATGACGTGGGTTCAATACGTTGGGTTTCACAGGCATTCGATTCATCAGGTGAAACAGTCTGGCCTGCTGTATCGCGCAGCGGAGAATCAGGTAAAAATGCAGTAGAAAATGATCTTATTATTGACTCCTTTGAAGTCAGAGATCAATATGGTAGACTACTATCTAATCAATACTCCTCGTTTTATCCATATGCAATGATGGATGCCGGTGAATTGAATATTACAGGTACAGTGAAATTCCAAGATTCTATAGCAGTCAGGCCTTTAGGAATTCATTATACTGTGGGTCTCAATATATCTGGTTTAAGTTATCTATTAACATCAGGAGATGATGGTTATCACGGTATAGTCACTGCTCCAAGCGGGCTATCTAACGTTTACCTGTCTCCTATGATGAATACAGTAGGTCCTACTGGATACTCTTTAGGAGCAGAAGATGTCACAGGAACGCCTCCATTAGTTAATGTTAGAGTTGATCATGAACCTCCTGTAGCCGGTCCATTAGAGGTCAATACTCCATCTGGATTAAAAGCCGCTCATGGCAAAGTTTGGGACCCAACAGTCCCGCTTTCTTTGTTTGTCACAGTAGATGAATCAGAGGCTAGGGGCGAAATATTAACTCTCAATTATTGGCGAGGTTCAGTTGACGATACCAATGGTGACGGTATTGCTGACGAAGAAGAATATCTTTCAGTTTTCCAACCATTAACTCCTGGTATGACTGGCCAACAGCAAGTAAATTTCATCGGAATAGATGTCTCGCAACAGTCATTTAATTCCCCTGTACATATGTATCTTGAAGGCACAGATTGGGCAGGACTTAGTTATCAAGATGGAGGTACAGGTGGAGGCTTCGGTGCATCCAATGCTTGGGCAACAGTAGTTGTAGCAACAGACGAACCTACAAGTCTCAAATCTGCAGGGTATTCTCTCGATAGAGATTTAGGTTTCCTTCTCCCTGGTAAGCAACATACTTTTACTATGCAAATAGAGGAAGCTAATGGCCTCAATACATTAGATAATATCACAGTTATGCTCTGTGGCGATGGTACAAGTGAATTAGGTAAAATGAGTTATGATGCATCAAGAGGTACTTTATGGTCAGATGACTCTAGTTTAGTAACTCCTATTTCAGTTCAGACCATCCAAACTTCATCAGATATTATTCAACTTTCGATGATGTTCGAGGTCTCTTGGGATTATCCTTGGGAAGATGGGCAAAATTCATGTAAACCCAGTGTTTCAATAGTCGATGATTTTACCACAGTAGCATACCAGAATAATATCGGTGAGCTATCTTGGTACCTTGACAATAAGTATGTGGCTATACCTGAAGAAATAGAGGACCTAACGCCTCCTTCATCTTCTCCAAGTGGAACTTCTGTTTACTTGGGTCAAGGTGATGAATTTAGAATGTCTGGACATGTATATTATTCAGGTTCCGGAATCGTAGCCTTTGATATCCCTGATGACATGGAAGTTGAATATACAGTTATTTATGGTACTCAGCCTATTCAGGTTTCAACAGATGTTAATGATGACGGTAGTTTCGATACTTCAATGATATTACCATCTCGAGTCCCATTGAATCCAACTATGAATGTACAAACAGAGATAGTAAATTTACCAGGATTAGGCGTGTCTGATATTAATTCAGATGCTTCTGTAACCGTTGACAGTAAATCTCCTACTGTTTTGTTTGATCAGTCTACATATCCAGACTCCTCTCTAGTACTTTTAGAATCTGATTTAATCAATGATGTTCTTGTAACTGTAACGATGGTTGATGAAATCGGCATGAATGAAGGACCATTAGATGTGGCATGGGTAATTTTGAGATCTGGAGTTGCAGTTGCAGGCTCAGAAAACACCGGTCAATTAGTAATGATAGAAGAAGGTGAATCAAAAGATATTTATCAAAGTAAAATAGATTTCACACCATTAAATGGCATGGCAATAGAACAAGGTGATCAAATTGCATTTTGGGTTACTTCAACAGATAAGGCTGGTAACACAGTTACTGGCCTTGGTAGCGAATCAGCACCAAGGTTACCTACTTTGAGAATAATGGAATTCAATCCAGAGTACACTCGAGAAGTAATTAACCCAACTTCTACGCCTATGCTGGGGGATCTTCTAACGCTCCAAACATTCTGGAAAAATGATGGTAAGAGAGAAGGTACAATCACAGTTGGCTTGTATGAATTAAAACCAGAGACTAATACATGGAGCCCTGCACATTCTACCTTGCAAGATGGAAATACAGTAATAACTCTCGATGCACAATCATCCAGTGTATTAGCGACATTCAAGTGGGAGTCGTATGAAGCTGGTCAACCCTTGCTAGTTTTGGTTGTTGAAGATCCTGAAACAGGTGAACCTGACTTTGAAAATATTAATGGTCAAAATATAGACATAACGGGTATAAACGTTCAACCATTACCTATTGAAGAAGAATCTTCTACTACTCTATACCTCGTTGTAGGAGTTTCTGTGATTGCAGTAGCATTAGTTGCAATCATAGTAATGAGAAGTCGTAGTGATGATGAATATTATTATGATGATGATGAAGATGATTACGAAGAAGAACAAGAAGATTGGGAATACGAAGAAGATGACAATTAATTTGAGTAGGTAAATATTAGTTGGGGGAAATCAAACCCTCATCTAATAGCCTCCTCTGATAATTATTTACCACTTGTCTTTATAGGCTATTTAGCAGCGATGTATAGTCTGAGGAAGTAATTCCTTGGATGGGATTGGGATGAGTAATAATAGCGAAGCGATTACAGTTGAAGAACTAAAACATGAAGTAGAAGACCTGAAAGTATTGGTAAACACTCTTTTGACAGTGATTATGGAAGAGGCCGATGGTGTTCAATCAGGAGCGGCGCCCACTATTCCTAATCAGCCACGACGTGGATATTGCATGTAATTAATATTCAACGGGCTCAGGATCTACTGCACTCCACATATAACAGCAAGCAACTGTGCGCCATGGTATCCATTTTTCAGATATTTCATATATCTCCTCATTGGTTAATTTATCACCGGAATTATATACTTTCTCGATTCCACGAATCATTCCTATATCTCCTATTGGAAATACATCTGGACGTAGTAGTGTGAATATTAGAATCATTTCTGCCGTCCATCTCCCCACGCCTCTGAGTTGAATTAATTTTTCAATTAATACTTCATCATCCATTTCTTCCCACTGGTATTTTGAGTAAGTACCCCAAGATTCAGCAATTCCTATCACATATTCTACTTTTCTTTGCGACAATCCACATTTTCTGAGATCCTCAAATTCTTGCGATAATATATTCTCTGGATTTATATCTCCTACTTTTTCTGTTAGTCTAGACCATACTGTCGAAGCGGCTTTAACTGAGATTTGTTGACCAATTATTGATCTAATTAGCGTATAGAATAAGTCACCTCTAGAAACTAATTCCAAGTTTTTATATTTTTTAATTAATTCTGAGAGTTTTTCATCCTTTTCAGAGAGTTCTTTCTTGGCTTTATCCCAGTACCCTGGTTTATCGCCTAATTGCACCATGGCTATGGCTAAGACCTCATAGTTCAAGATGGCTACCATTCTCGCATTAATCATGAACTTAGAGAAAGTACTATTCGGAGGTGCAATAATTTCAACTATTTTATTCGTTATTCTAAGTACTACTGGGAATACTGAATTAATTGAGAAGAACGATTCTTGGTTAATCGAGGAGACGTGCCTAGGGAGTCATTCTGGTGACATAAGTCACACGCACAGTAGTTTATCTATATTTATTGATGGCAGCGAAGTTCTTCTATCTGCAAATATTGGTATACAAGATTCTGAATGTCCTGAAGGAATGAGAGGCATACATACTCATGATGATACGGGGAAATTACATATTGAAACGCCGAATCAAATCGATGCTCCGATAGGTGCTTTCTTCAATATCTGGGGTGAAACATTTAATTCCGAACAAATTCTTGATAATACTGCTAATTCAGAATATGACATTGAAATGCGTGTCAACGGCGTAATCAATGAAGAGTATGAAAATTATGTTATGTTAGATGGAGATAATATCGAAATCTATTACAAACAAAAGTAACTATCCTTTGATAACTGCGAATGGTTTCATTCTCGCGACGGGTCTTGCTAACCTTGCCTCACTTGTCAATCGGATAACTTCGTCAACATCTTTGTATGCATCAGGGGCTTCTTCCGAAAGTACATTCGGAGTTTTTGTATGTACATTAATTCCCGCTGCTTCAAGAGTTTCTCTTAATTTTTCTGAATCAATTTGTTCTCTTGCAGCAGTTCTTGATAACCTTCTTCCAGCACCATGGCAAGAAGAAGAAAAGGCATCATTCCCTCCCTGCTTAGGGCCTGCCAATATCCAGGACGCGGTCCCCATGTCTCCTGGGACTAGAACCGGTTGACCAATTCCTGAAAATTTCGAGGCTAGTTCAGGATGGTCTCCACCTAGTGCTCTCGTCGCACCCTTTCTATGAACACAACATCTGCATGATACACCATGTACCTTATGATCCTCAATTTTAGCAATGTTATGGCTTACGTCATAAATGACTTCCAAGTCGCTATCTACTCCTATTTGCTCTCTCAGTATATTTCTAAGTCGTTGGGTCAAAGCTGAGCGATTTGCAAATGCGAAGTTACCTGCTGCCGACATTGCATCAAAATATTCTTGACCTTCTTTACTGAATATAGGTGCAGCAGCTAGTTGTCTGTCAGGGATTGTCATATCCCACTTACGGGCATACCATGATTTGTCAATTTTCGAATAATTTTGTTCAATTTTCGAAACATGATCAGAGCAAACCTGATGCCCCAATCCTCTAGATCCAGTATGGATCATCGCTGTCACTTGCCCTTTACGTATCCCGAAGGCCTTTGCTGCTTGTTCGTCAACTATCGAATCTACAACCTGTAACTCTAGAAAATGGTTCCCGGAACCAAGTGTTCCTAATGATTTACTGCCTCTCTTTTTTGCTCTTTCTCCAAGATTTCTCTCATTTGTTTCTAATCTCCCATTAGATTCTATAGACGCTAAATCTCTTGATTCTCCCCATCCCATCTCAATAGCAGCATTAGCCCCTTCTGATAGAATATGATCTATCTCTGTTGAATCAATTATCACCCCACCTTTACCTGTAGCTCCTGCAGGGATTGAGTTAGCAAGTTTCTGAGCCAAAACTTTGGCGTTAATATCTTTAAAGCTGATGTCTAATGCACATAATCTAACTCCGCAATTAATATCAAATCCTACTCCTCCTGGTGAAATTGCGCCCCCCTGGTTACCTGCATTGACATCGGTAGCCACAACGCCTCCAATTGGAAATCCATATCCGAAATGCCAGTCTGCCATAGCCCATGCATTCCCAACAATTCCATCTAATGAGGCGGTATTTACTAGTTGATTAGGTGAACGGTCATCTGCATGTTCGCCTAAATGTTCTGAGTCAGCAACTAATATTGCGTCTGTTTTCATTGAACCATGTTTATTTATACGGATTCTTCCAGGACCATCAGGTTGAAGGTGTTCTCTCCATACTGCCGACATAGTTCTGCGTATTAACCAATACATTTCAATAAGTCGGACAGGACTTACAACAATCGCATTCAAGATAGTTTAATTATTCCGAGACATGCAAGGTTGTAGATGAGATGACGTTTGGAGAGGTTCATATTCCATTTTGGGAAGACTCGGGTCATCATCGAAAAACGTGTTCTGTTACGGGATTATACTTCTGGACAAGAGATGAATCAAGAACAACCTCAGGGGACACAAATGAAGATCCATATACATTCATTGGAAGCCCTATAATTGATGGTTTTTCCATGAGAGGTAAAGATCTAAAAGATGCAATGCGCAATTCTTTCCTGAATTATTTTTCATCAAATGGTCACACTATGGTGAATCCCTACCCTGTTATTGCTCGATGGAGAGACGATATTCATCTGACAATAGCTAGTATCGCAGACTTTCAGCCTCATGTGACTAGTGGGCAAGTCCCTCCACCTGCAAATCCGTTATGCATATCTCAACCATGTATTAGACTCACTGATGTTGCGGCAGTCGGTCGTTCGGGAAGGCATCTAACTACGTTTGAGATGATGGCTCATCACGCATTCAATAGGCCTAATGATGGCGATGTCATTTATTGGATAGATCAGTGTGTACGTTTCTGTGATGACATGTTAGTTAATACATTTGGAATTAATTCATCAGAAATAACCTATGTCGAAAATCCGTGGTCTGGCGGTGGAAATGCTGGAGCCGCTCTTGAGGTAATTGTTGGAGGTCTAGAATTAGCTACGCTAGTATTCATGAATTTGGAAGAACATGAAAATGGGAACATTGAAATTAAGGGGCTAAAATATCGTGAAATGGATCTGCAAATCATAGACACTGGCTATGGTCTAGAAAGGTTCTGTTGGGCTGCTGCGGGAACTCCTACAATCTATGAGGCGATTTATCCTGAATCAGTTTCTTGGCTTAAAGAAATTATAGGATTTGAGTCAATGGTTAATGATCTAAAACTTGAGGTGGATACTTCTGCATTATTATCCGAATTATCTCGGTTAGCCGGAATATTAAATATTGATGTAGGGACAGACGTCGAATCACTTTACACTAAATTAATTGAAAGGTTAGATGATTTGGATATCAAAATATCTGTTTCTGAGTTAAAACGATTGACGGAGCCATTATCTTCAATATATGCAATACCCGATCACATGCATGCATTATGTAATATGTTGGGTGATGGACTAATTCCTAGTAATAATAAAGCCGGATATTTAGCCCGAATGCTGGCAAGACGAGTTTGTCGTATGAAGTCAGATTTGAATATTGATATAACTCTCCTAGAATTAGGTAAACACCATATGGATAATCATTTAGATATGTCTAAATTTATGCAAACAGAACAAGGAATTTTACAGTTGCTAGATTTAGAAGAATTACGCTATCATGAAATGTTAAGGAAAGGTGAGTCAGCAGTTAAAACAGCATTCCAAGAAATTCCCAGAGATGCTTTACAAGTACCTGATGAAATATTATTTAGATTAT
Organism: uncultured Candidatus Poseidoniales archaeon; assembly: GCA_902511005.1. GTDB lineage: Archaea > Thermoplasmatota > Poseidoniia > Poseidoniales > Thalassarchaeaceae > MGIIb-O2. Next base: position 57,598 of record CABXDN010000007.1, read on the forward strand.
CTGAAGAGAGAGGAATAACCCCAGATATGGCAATTTCAATATCGCATAAATTAGGTTGGGATAAACTATCTGTGAGAGTTGGTTTTTCTGCAGATATGGCGGATAGGAATGCGAAATTAACAAAAGATGCCGCTAAGGTGAAAGAGAAAAGTCAAATTCTTTCGAGAAGTTTAGAAAAAACTTCTCAGGACTATTATTTAGACACTAATATTACAGACTTTTCTGCAAATGTCATTCACTGTGAAAAAATATCAGAAACTAATTTTTCATCTTTATCATTTTCAAATGAAGTTAAAGAAAAACCCACTCACATAGTAGTTTTAGACCGGACTTTATTTTATCCTGAGGGTGGAGGTCAATTAGGTGATCAGGGTTTGTTCTCTATTAATTCTGAAGAATCAATAAAAGTTTTAGATACAAAAATAGAGGAGGGGGTAATAATTCATTTTACTGATGGCGAATTAAGTACTGGTTTAATCAACGCAGAAGTAAATAGAATTCGTCGAACACAATTGATGGATCACCATACTGCAGTTCATATCGTAGGTGGCGCCGCTAGGGATATTTTAGGCCCTCATATACGTCAGGCAGGATCTAATAAAGGGGAGAAATATGCACGTATTGACTTAACTCATCATTCAAGAATGTCTAGGGAATTACTTGATATTATAGAAGACAAAGCGAATGAAATTATTCAATCAAACCCTGAAATCGAGAAAATAATGATGAGTAGGGCCGATGCTGATGCTAAATTCGGTTTCGATATATATCAAGGAGGCCCTCCGAAACATGATCTAATTCGTATAATTAAAATTGGTAATTTCGATACACAGGCTTGTGGAGGAACTCATCATGATACAGCTGGTAAAGTAGGTGAATTAAGGATAATACGGTCTAGTCAAGTCCAAGACGGGGTAGAGCGTCTGCAAATCGTGGCAGGAGATACGGCGCGTGAACACGCAAGACAGCAAGAGCGTATACTTAGTGAAGCATCAGAGATACTAGGAGTGCAATCTAATGACCTCCCTAAGGCTGTTCAGAAATTCTTTGAAGAATGGAAGTCACAACAAAAAAAGATTTCAAATCTGGAAGCAGAAATTATTAGATTGAGGACAAGTGGTGGTGGAGATGAAGCCATTATGAGGGATGGGATTAGGTACGTGGTTATGGAATCTAATGGTGACTCGAAACAGTTAATGAAAATGCTCTCTGAATTGACAAGGGACAAATCCAAACCAACATTAGCTATTATAGGAAGCCGTGATGGAGGAGGTAAGATAATTGTCGCTACTACTGAGAACACCAAGGCATCTGAGAATTATAATTCAGTTGAAATATTAAATTCTATAGCATCTCATATCAATGGCGGTGGCGGTGGAAGGCCTACTTTCGCTCAAGGAGGAGGTTCCAATCCTGATGGAATCCCTGAAGCACTTAATGCTGCTAGAAAAATGCTAGATATTTGACCATCCATCCGTTTGGTTCATGACAGTTTACATCTTCGCAGAGACATGGTAGAGCAAGTTGAGGTCACGGATAGAGCCTCATCCATTGAGTATGCAATTAGAGATGTAGTAGTTCCTGCCATAGAATTAGAAAAGCAAGGTCATAAGATTATCAGATTAAATATTGGAGATCCATTGGCGTATGAAGGATTGCCTACACCTAAACATATGATAGAAGGATACAAAGAAGCTTTAGAAAGACAGGATAATGGATATGGTCCTTCTTATGGATTAGATGAATTAAGAAACGCTATTGCACTTTCTGAATCATCTAAAGGCTGGTTCTGTAGTCAAAAAGATGTTTATGTGACTCATGGTGTAACCGAGGCTCTACAGATTATTTTTGCAGCATTTCTTCAAGAAAATGACACTGTATTAGCACCTGGCCCTCATTATCCACCATACATGGCTTACCCACAGATGTATGGCGCTAAAACAGTAGAATACAGACTAGATTCATTAGATAATTGGAAGATTGATCTAGATGACATTAGACGAAAGATGAATGATTCTGTGAAGTTATTGGTTTTGATAAATCCTAATAATCCAACTGGGAACATTGCAACTAAGTCCGAAATCGAGGAACTGATTTCGATTGCTCAGGATTGGCCTAAATGTACAATTATTGCTGATGAAATTTATGATGGGTTAGACTTCACTGATTCTTTTGTATCTGTTGCTTCTCTTTCTAAAAAAACTCCTGTGATTTCACTTAATGGGGTGTCTAAAGTATATTTTGCGCCCGGATGGAGGATTGGATATATGGCCTGGCATGATCCAGAGAATAGACTAGCTTTGGTCAGGGATGGTGTAGAGAGAATTTTACGAAGTCGTCTTTGTGCTTCGACTCCTGCTCAATATGGCTATCTTGCAGGTCTTCAAAATTCTCATGAATGGCTTACTTCTCACAGAGCTTTGACC
>CABXDN010000008.1 GCA_902511005.1 uncultured Candidatus Poseidoniales archaeon
AGTTGATGATATACCTTTACAGGATGATAGCTCCAATGTTGATGACAGTGGACCTTCAGTTGTTTTAGGCCAAAGCAGTGCAATCTTTGGAGCGATAATATTGTTCGCTATGGTATTGGTTCTAGTCGGTACGGCTGCAGTAAGATCTCCCAAGTCACGATTAGATTCCATAATAATGAAACAAGATGTTGAAGCAGATGAACTATTGACACTTCTTTCTAGATCAAAAATGGTTCAAATTATTCATACATTGCATTCAGAAGAAAATCCAATACGATTTACAGAATTAAAAAATAGAGTTGATACCTCTTCTACCACACTAACAAGAAGACTGGGCGAATTAGAGGACCATAATCTAGTAGAAAGAACAGATTATGAGACTGTACCTCCGACAGTTGTGTACAAATTGACTGATTCCGGTGCATCTCTCCTTCCTAGTTTAGAGACATTTTTTGAATGGGTTCTCAATGACACAAATGAAACTGAATAAATGTCATTGTTTCACCCCTGAAAGCAAAGTCAGCAGCTGCTTTACAGTTCTAGTTTTACCTTTACGAATATCTTCCAAATACAGTGTAGATATCTCCTTCAGTAAGAGAAAAATCTCCTTACTGCAGGTCTTCGGTTCAAGTCCGGGAGCGCGGACCAATTACACAAAAACTAAGATAAAGTTTATTTGGGATTATCTCTGGGTTAACTATTATGCAGTCCTCTTCGAAAGAAGCCTCGTGGATATCTGAACACCTAAAGGAACTGGCACAGAAGCCAGTACTATCAGAATTAAGCATGGGCGTCCTTCGTGAGAAATACTTCCTTAGGCCGCACTCAGACATATCCAAAACTCAGTTTGATGATTTTAAGCTCTCCAAGCTTTACAAAACAAGTTCTGTACGAATATCTAAACATCTTCAAGGCAACCCTCACATATTAATCAGAGGTGAAAAAAGAGGCAAGACCTATCGGCATAAGGAAAGTAGACCAATCTTTACTGACCAAATGATTGCCAAAATAATCCCGGCTATTCTTCTTCCTATTCGTGATGAGATATCTTGGAATCAACTATATTATCTAACTAAGAATTGGGCTCAATTACTGCATGAAAGCTATGAAACTCATCCTGACTTTTTAGATCTTTTAGAGGACCCAGAAAAAGCGGCAAAATTCTCTACTCCGGTAATTTCCCTGGACATGGAAACCCTATTACCAACCCTGATTGATGGCAAAAAAAACATTCAATTAGCCCTAGAAATCGATATTAATGAAACAATGACATACAGAAAAAATTTCCCATCAGAACTTAAACAATGGGTTTCCGATGCTTATTCCGATGAATGGTGGAAAAAGAGTTCATCCAATATCCAATCAATAATGAAAAAAGAAGGGAAAGTAGGCTCCGGTAGTAAGCGCGGGACATGGTTGCATACTAAACACAAATCTTCTATTGACAGTATTTTTAGTTACTTTATCGAAGGATCCTCATTAGAAAAGGCGACGAATAATTTCAAGGATGCGATTAACCTTATCGATAAGGAATCTCAAAAACTACGTATAATTAAGGAAATTAATACTTACATGGCTAAACTCGATGTTCTTCTATTGGATTTGTTTTCTCAACTTGAATCGGAACACCACCAATACTCAAGCGACAGATCTTCAGATTTCAGACATCTCGAGGATATATCTGACCGCTTTAATCTGGCAAAAAAAAGAATTCGGAGATTTACTCTTGAACTTCGTGCCATGTCTATCCGCGAAATAAAAACTGAGCCTTTTGCTACGGAATTACATATTAACCCCGAAACGGATTAACCGAGAGATAATATAAGAAGACGCGGTCCGAGGGCTGCCCATATGAGATATGGGTCACGTCGGCATCACCGGCGTTGAGGCAAGAATCCAGTTTGTGTGCTGACGATATTGGGTGGACGAAGATCCGCTTGACTAGGCGCCTTACTGGAGGAAAAGAGCTGCTGAACACAGTTCTTCGTCGGCTCCGTCGGCGGTATGGAAGTCAGGTCTTTCGAGGTGAAAACCCATGATAGAAGACAACAATAATAAATCCGCACACGTTGGTGAAAGTGGCGGAGAAAAAGTGCCAACAAGTCCCATTAATGGGACTAATAAACTAACAATGAATGAAAGTATGAACATGATCGCTGCAACGGGATGGTACCTAACTGATGGAAACATCAGGGTAGAACTACCTGAACAAATTGTTGAGGATATAATGTCCCGCGTTAATTCCGACGCTCAAGTTGGAATGAGCATGGCTGCAGATTTTTTCAGCAAGGCGTGGTCAATGGGGCAGAGCTTCGGCTCAATTGCTACATTAGACCAATTCCAACATGTCGTTGATGACGGTACCAAGAAATTGGCTGAAGAACGAGACGAGTTGGCGGAGCAAGCGAAAATTGTACATGATGAAATGGTTAAAGCATTGACTGAAGCCCATACAAAGGGCAACCAAGATTCTGCTGAATTCCTCGCAAAAGCATTGTCACAGCTTGAAGCTGTGATGAAGGCTGCGACAAATCCCAACAACACTGAGAGTTTACCTTTTGTAACAGCTCAGGTGATGCTTGAGAAATTGACAGAGGCATTCAACAACTTCGAGTTAATGCGTAAGAAGGATGTTTCTAGTATGAATGATGCGCTCATTAAGAGCCTTCAATCATTCCACGAATCACACAACAGCTTTGTTGTTGCATTCGAAAAGGCGAATGATGCCAAGGACGAGGCTCTTTGGAAAGCTCTCGGTTTGAAGGATAAGTTGGATGAAGCGGAAGATAAATCGACCGCTAAAGGCCTAAAATTTGAAGACGCTGTCTCAGAGCATTTAACTGCTATTGCGGGACATTTTAGCGATAAATTTGCCGATGTTGGAACTGAGACCGATGGAATTGGTAATTCCAAAGTCGGCGACCATCTTTCTACTGTAATGCATGGTACCAAGGTAGTTGGAAAAATAGTCTTCGAAGATAAGGCCGGTCAAACTTTGATCGGTGGTGCTTCGGGAATTGTATCCCAACTTAATAAAGCCATGACAAGTTATGGAGCCGATGCAGGGATTGGAATAGTAAATTCCAAGCGTGCACCGGCACGATTGAAAAATGCTGGATATCTTAGAACCAGTTCGAATACACATCTAGTGTGCGTGGACTGGGAAGAGAACGATTTTACGATTTTAGAAATTTTATATCCAATCGTTCGCGAAATCGTAGCTATCCAGAACGCAAATAATGCTGGGGATGACTCCAGTATTGACAGCAATGCTGTCGTTGATATCTGCGAGGAGGCATTGTCCGACCTTAAGGAGCTCAACAAGCTTAAGCTAAACCTTCGTAACACTGTTGCGAATGGGGCGCTTAATGCTGCTTCAGCGTTGGAGGTGGCTCAGAACAAGTTTCAAGCCACCTTCCAGCGCCTAATAACGCTACATAGAGAGGTCTCTGAGTAGTGACTCTAGGCCTTACTTCCATACCACTGACGGGACCGGCCTTGCCCAAATTTATCTCTAAGAAATTTATCGGGTACCGAACTTCGGTTCAAGTCCGAGAGCGCGGAGTAAAAAATACAAATTAAGAAAATTAAATTTCAAAATTGTACGAAAAGATACAAGTATATTTAAGTTAAAAATACAAAAGTAAACAGGCATTCATTAATGAATCATTACGACGTATAACAATGCACGCAGGACATATACTAACAATACTAATTGGCTTCTACGCTTCTTTCGCTATTACAGTGATGAGTGTTACGCCATTATTGGGTTGAATAACTAAAACTCAGTAATTTTACAATATACAGTATCTAAGTTAGAAAAATTACGTTAATCGATGATTTTCTATTTTTCTAAATTCAATGCTTACAAGCTACGGATATTGTATTAACGAATGACTTCAATAGCCTCCGCTTTCAGAAATATCAATCGATGGGAGGCGTTCAGAATGCGGTTGCCCGTTGGTTATCTTGGTTGAATGAGTGAATTATGGAATTGCACTCAATGCTAAGATCAAAAAAAGCATAACAAGGACGAAAACCAATGCGAAACCGCCAAAGAATCCAACTAAAATACCTGCTCCCATTGCATTTTTTCTTTTCGCAAACGCGAAAACACTCCAACTAATCACAAGTATAGCACTGATGAAAATCTGGAGTAGCGAATCTAGCATTAGGTTTGTAAAAATTTCAATGTAGATCAGAAGCACGATAGGCATGAAGCCAAGAGCAAGACCTCCTAGAAATTCCAATACCTTTGAACCACGTGTAACATTTGGTGCAGCGACCGACTCTTTAGTAAACGGCGAACTAATTGTCAAATCAACACCTATCTTCAAACTCGTCGAGATGCTTTCTAACCAAGAAGTCATCCCCGCCAGTCTGTATTGAACATTGATAGTTCAGTTTGGGGATGAGGAAGTGCGTCTTTCACATTCTTCCAAATCAAAGCGGCGAAGGAATCAATAAAATTAAAGTTCAAGTAAAGGGTAGGCACTGAAAGGGCGGACTGTAACCTCATTAATTCAGTAATTACTAACTCTTGGGTCTAAGCAGATACCCATTGATTCGTCTTTTAATCGATTATGCTAAGCTTCGATTATCGAGTTTATTCATAATCTTCCAGTATCTTGATAGCTTCTGATTTAACATCATTTCTTATGGCGTGGTGAGAAATATCCTTGATTAATCCTAGTCCGATCTCCTTACTTTCTAATTTAAGAACTAACCAACCAAGTGCATGTAATTCTACGGGTCTATCGCCATATATATCTGATGAGACATCAACCTTAGCAATTTTAGAGATTTCTTCCAGTGCCCAATCCCCATCCTTCTCCTTTAAAATTTCAAGGCATCTATCAAAGTATTTCATGCTATGATTTTGTGTATCGACTACAATTTTTTCATTATTATATAGAGAGCAATACTCTTTTAGATGGTGATGAGTTTTTTTGTAGGAGCCTTTGCCAGAATAAGTAACTATAGCATCACCGTAGAGTATATCACCGCTACAAAATGAGCATTTTTGAGACCATCTTGCTGTCGCAATTTTAGGCATATCAAACAGACTCCATTCTATTCTGGTATCTGTACATTTCAGTCCATACGCCCATTAATGCGTGGTGATAATCTTTCATATGGAAACATTTACTCTTAAAATTAGAGTAATCTACTTCGTCCATTTTCTGTATAATAACAGGGATTACTTTTTCCTTCTCTATTGTAATCCTATATCTATAATCAGCATCTTCGAGTATTTCAATCTCCGATTCAGGCCATAATTTTTCTAGAACATCAGGAACTCTGGATTTAACTTGAAAGCAATCCATTTCAGTATAGTGTTGAGCGATAGAGAAAAAGCCATCATTAGTAAAAATCCACATTATAACGCCTCCATGGATGGTTCTGAACTAATAGTCCTATCTTGTAAATCATCTAGAATACACATTATTCTATTTGCCAATCAAGCCACCTCCATGCCAGGTGTAGGATTTTGCAAAGACTCAGTGAGTTTAGGTGATGGGAAACGTTCTATTGTGAATGGATCCAACTGCAACTTAATACCTGCTAACTCGAAAGAATGAAACATACCAGCCAAGAGCGTATAGCAATCTGGATGATTACCTACAGAAAGGCATCTTACTGTATCTTTAGCGACTAGTTGTAGGCTAATACCCAACGTTTCATGATATACTTTACCCAATTCTACCTTAGTATAACTGATCGCCCAATCTATGTTAGACTGAGCCAACTCTAACCAGTCACCGGTTAGTTCAGGTAGCCTGTCAGCTACTGCTGTTTGTTCTTCTTTCTCTCTAATTTTTTTCACTTCATTTTCCATTTTTCACCACTCCAAGGTTAGGCTCCGCCTAACCTTATATTGTTGTCCATAGTACTTAAACATAACTCATCGTTGATCTCTTATGTTGATAATTATGACAATATAATGAACCGCACTCACTTTGTAAGACTGGTTCAAATGGTTACCCATTCAATCCCATCCAACCACCTCTGATTGAGAGGGTAGCCTCTGAAAAGGCGGATAGATAGCCGATGAGTTCAGTCTCAACAAACTAATGGGCTCAAGCAGAAACCCATTGATTTGTCTGTTAATCGCTTAATCCGTACTTAGATTCATAATACCCTACTTTAGCGTCAGTCTATGCGTCTAGTTAAGAGAGCATTAATCGTATGTTTAGGATTAATAATTTCTTTCATAGGTTTAATTGTGTATAATATACCTCTAGGAGGTAGTGAAGAGTCTGCTGTCGCTGTTGATTGGTACGGCTGGATCTATTTCGGATGGGGTGTATTCGGATGCTTTGGCTTAGGTCCTTTTGTTATTCTTTATGGGGTGTTTCACGGATTATCTTCCGAATCTAAGTTGAAAAAAGAGACATAATCGTAATCAAGGTCTTGGATATAGACTCATAAAGGGATGGCAAGTCGGCGACTCGCTACGAGGGATGAATATGGGAGTCACAAAGTACGTACGTTCGGCTTGGAAGAGTCCAAAGCAAAGCATGGAACCTCGTCATAGAACCGGTAGAATGGCTGTATGGCGCCACGAACCAGTGTTTCAGCGAATCGATAAACCTACTCGTATTGATGCAGCTCGTCGTGTTGGATACCGTGCAAAGCAAGGTGTAGTAATCTGCAGAACACGTGTTCGCCGTGGTGGACTACGTAAGGGTGTAGTAAACATGAAGCGTAAACCTTCAAAGTCAGGTGTAACAAAAATTACTATGGCTAAGTCAATTCAAAGAATCGCAGAAGAGCGTGTTTCTCGAAGATATCCAAATCTTAGAGTTCTAAACTCATATTGGGTTGGAGAAGATGGAAAGAACAAATTTTTCGAAGTTATTCTATTAGATCCTAATCATCCAGTCGTTAAAGCGGATAGTCAATGGTCTTGGGTTGCAGATAATCATCACAAAGGTCGAGCTATGCGCGGTATGACAAGTGCTGGAAAGCGCGGTCGTGGTCTGTACAACAAAGGTAAGGGTGCAGAGAAACTTCGCCCAAGCTTGAAGGCTAACAAAAACCGTGGTAAATAAGTAATATTCAGCCGAAGGTTGATTTCACTTGAGCCCACGGACTATCTCAATGGTCGAGCGAGACATGAGTTCTATTCGTGGTCTTCCTGTGATTATTCCAGATGGAAGAGTTTTAGGGACTGTGCACGATACTGTGCTTTCAGCAGAGTCTGAAGCATGGTCTTGTACTCATTTATTCGTTTCAGATCCTCCTCCCAGTCTGGTTGAAGGAAGAATTCACGTGGCCATACCTTGGAACTGGGTCAGATCGATTGGTGATGTTGTAATTTTACGCTGGTTTCCTCCGACTCCTATACCTAAAAAGCCATAGTTTGTATGATGCATGAGCGAACGTAACCACAATACGATTCAAAAAGGAAAAGTTCACGCTAAGGTAATGCGTAGAGTCACGTCAGCCATTTTGCTTGTCCTTCTTCTTTCTATTGCTAGCCCTCTGGCATCTGCTGATTCCAAGGGAATTATTGGCTGCACTAGTGCGGATATAGATATGATGCCTGCAAGTTGGGCGATATCCGATCAGTCTTGTGTCACTATAGATTTCCTCGAAGTATTGGCTCCTGGTACGACATTTTCATTTGAAATTGATAGCGATTCAGAAATTGACATACTACTTTTTACATCCAATGCTAGGACTACCTATCAAAACGAACAAAATTATCGAACAGATCTAATCTGGGAAGAAGATTCTGTCTTTGAATCATTCAGTGGCCAGGGTTCTTGGCACTGGACAGTTCCAGATGAAGGCCAATCTACTCGTTGGTACATGGTGATAGATAATTTGGCCCATCCTCAAGATGGTGGTCAAGGTGCTCAAGGAGGTAGCACTGCTAATGTCATCATGGATGTTCAACAGGTTGTAAGCCCTGATTTCTCAATTGCAGATACAATAGTCAGACTTGATAATAATGGATATGAAATCATAGCAGGCCCATTTACTTTAGATGAAGGGACTCAAGTATCTATTGATGTCACAACTATGGAAGGTGCTCCTGATATATTCTTGATGACGGAAGCGCAGAAGAATTCGTATGAATCTGCAGCAGCAAATGGAACAGTAGCCGCCTCAAGAATCAATCAAGCAGATTTACTATCGGTCACAAGTTCTGGTAGCACCGTTTGGTCCGCAATATCTCCATACACTGAGATTCCCCTTTACATGATTGTAGATAATCGTGCAGGGGCAGGAGGTGCAGGTACTACAGCCGTTGCCACAACTGTTGTTTCTTCTTTGACACCAGTAGTCCAAGCAGTACTCTCAAACTCTGATTCTCTAACGCTAATTGATGTTGGAGAAGTCATTACATTGAACGCGAGTGAAACACCAAACCTCTCAAACCAAATAGATAGTGTGAATTGGGATATTGATGGAGATGGATTCAACGATGTTAGCGGATTTTCAACAGATGTTTCTTGGGATAATCCGACAAATTTTACACTCAAATTAACTGTTATTTCTACAGATTCACGCAGTTCAACAGTTTTCAAAGATATAGAGATTAGAGATATTTCTAATCCAGTTGCTAATATTGATATCACTTCTGACATAACTCGTGGTTATGGAGAAAACATAGTACTTAGTGGTCAATTTTCAGATAATTATGGTGTCGCAACTGTTGAATGGTTAGTCGATGACGTGGTTTTAGAAACATATTCCGGTGCTGATTCATCAGCAACTTCATTTAACCATATTTTTGATTCTTCATATATTTCTGGAATGCATACTATAACTCTTCGAGTTACAGATAATTCAGGGCTAATAACAGATGATGTTGCAAATATCAATCTATACGATCCAACTCCACCTAGTATTGATTCAACATTTATGTCAGAGTTACAAGTCGTAGTTAACCAAGCTTACCCTTTTTCAGTTCCAGCAACTGATTCTGAATCAACCAATTTAATCTATACTTGGGACTTTGATAGAGACAAAGATTCTGATGGAGATGGCGTCACTTCTAATGATAATGAAGGCGTCGGCCCTCAAGTCAACCACGTATTTCCTAAAGCTGGAGTATTTTGGGTAGTCTGCACTATTGAGAATGATGAAGGCCTCACTACAGAGGCAGAAATATTAGTTACTGTGGTGTCGCCAACTGGTAATTCAGAAGGTATTGATTGGTTATCAATCATTACAATAATAGTAGTTATAGCGGTAGTACTTGCAATACTTGGTTTTGTAACTTTTAGAATACTAGAGAATAGGAAAATAGCAGCGATTTTAGCTGAACAGGCCGAAGAAGAAATTACGAAAGATGTATCACCTCCTTCTGTTGAAGAACAGAAAGCAATGTGGGGTAGCTCATCAAATCCAGTAAATCCTCTTTCACAACCTGGGATGCAGACGGGTCTCGGAGGCTACTCTTCGGGGATGTCGGGACTTCCTACTCCTCCTCCTTCAGGTACGCCAACGATTTCTTCAACAATTGAATTAGACCCAGATTTAGCGGAACTAATGACCTCTTCTCCACCTCCAACTTCCGCTCCAATTAATAGTCAAGCAAGTGAGTTACTTTCAGCTTTCTTGGAAGATGATGCAGTCGATATCGAAAATGTTGAACATGTATTTGATGATATAGCGAATTCAGAAGAGATATGGACCCCTTCAGAAGATCCTCTTGCAGGAATTTCTCTCCCTGGTTCTGAAGTTGTCGAGGCACCTGAACTTGAGCCAGAACCAGAGCCAGAACCAGAGCCAGAACCAGAGTCAGAACCAGAACCCGTTACAAGTAACAGAACCGTCCGGAGTGCTTGTTCTAACTGTGAGAAATTGTTCGAAGTGGATATGCCCGAGGGTGTGGATGTAGCCCGAACAACCTGTCCACACTGTGAATCAATTGAGACAATTCGTTTTGAGTGATTATTATGATTAAGACTTTATTGACAATATTGTCATTAATTCTTGGCTTACCATTAATTTGGATTGGTATTTTACATTTTCAAGATCCGGCGTGGTTCGAACCAATAGTTCCTGATTTGATTGGTTTTCCTACATTTTGGGTATACGCAAGTGGAGTATTTGAGATAGTCTTAGGAATTGGTTTGATAATCCCAAAAACTCGTGAAATTTCTGGTTATGGGATTGCTTTAATGTTGGTTGTTCTCTACACAGCAAATTTCAATATGTGGGTTAATGATATTGCGATAGGAGGCTCAAAGTTTGGAACTAATTGGCATATATTTAGGGCAACTGTGCAGATTTTATTAATCGCAGTTTGTATATGGATTGGAAGGAAATCATCTAAACAATATAATTTAGGTTAGTGTATTTCTATTTTTCATAAATGAGAAAAAATTGATTTTATGTTGTATCAGGTAGGGGAATAACCTTTACCATGTATCCTAGAGGTATGTTCATGGAAGGAGGTGCTGTACGCATTATTCGTAGGTCCCCCGGCATTAATCATTCCCAGACAATACTCCTTGTCTTGATATTCTTACTTCCAATGTTTTCTCCAATAACTTCAGTTACCGCTGAGACTAGAATTAGTGCGGATGACTTTGAAATTCTTGACGATTTAACTTCGGTACTTTCTGAAAGAGAAAACGTAATTTCATCAGAATTAGTGAAGAACATGGCAAGTCCATCACTTGAAGGAGTAGCTAACTCAGTTGCAGGTACAACAAGTAACGATCCTCTTTTTGGAATTGAGAATATGTTTTCTGATGCTTCAATTGTTGATACAACTCCTCCTGAAGTTTCCCATCCAGGTCCATATGAACTTCTAGTTAATCCAGATAAATCGCCTCCTGGGGCCGTAGATACAGTTTGGCAAACAATTTTTAATTTGACAGATTATTTAATCTGGACCAAATACATGGATTTAGACGGCAATGAAGTTGAAAAATTTGAAGTCGTAACATTCACTACAAGTTTATTTTCATTACTCGACCCAGAGACTAATTCCTTCTTACATGCTATCGATATAGATGATGATGGAGATAATGACATCCAGGTCGGCTTAGAAATTTCCTTTGATTTAGGAGATGATTTCGGCATAGAAGGGGATACTCTTTGGATTAAGCCAACAATTTCTTTTACGGTTCTAGTTTTAGAAGATAGTCGAGATGATCCTGATTGGAACGAATTAGATACCTTACAAGTATCTTTACTGAAGGCTTTTGCATATTCTGAAGGAATACTCACTGGTGGAGAAAGTTATGTATGGGTTATTGATTCAAAGTTCACTACCCCACCAAATGATTTTTCTATCAACATAGGTTTAGAACGTATCTTCTTTGATATATCTGATGCAGGTTCAAGCTTAGTCACTAGTTTGCTATCTTTCATTGGTTTAGGGATAGCAATTCCAGGTGCCGATGAGTCAAATATTGTTTTCCTTGGTCTTTCTGCCCCATATGCTATTTTAATAAACAATAATGGACAAACATATTGCCCTGATCGTTATTCTCAAATTGAGTTATCCACTCTCCCCTCTAATGAAATTTCTTGTGGGGTTGTAGCTGGATTTGGGTACGTCCACTTCTCGCCAGCAGATACTGACGGAGACAGAGAGGTTTGGGAAGTTGCTTACATAGAAGCAACAGTACATCCTAATGGCGTATCTACTCGACTTCCATCTGAAGTAAATTTAGTGATTAGAACAGATACAACATTAGCTGAAGATCCCGGTGTAGTTGGAGAAAATGCACTTGATACAATAGAATACTATGCAGACCGTAGAGCCGACCTTCATGTTCATTTCCATGAAAATAAAGCGGGTGAACCAGTGGAAAACTCCGGTGACCAGAGAGGAAATTCAACAGACAGTATTGGGTGGCTCAGAGGTATGCCAGCAGGTAGTTTGTCAACAGATGAAATTGACAGAGTTTTTACTATGCTAGGCTCTAAATCGTCACCAGAATTACCTGGTGGTCAGCCAGAAAAATTAGGTATGATAATTGCAATAAAGAACTTCTCTAGAGATACAACACAGAATGTTGATGATCCAACTTTACCTGTAAATCCTGCATATCCTCCAAAGACCCTCGTCCTTATTCGCTCTGTAGAGAGTATCCAGTCTATAGAATATGATTCATGGCATAAACGTGGAGACATAATCACTGATCATAGTAAAATACACTTAGAATTGAAGAATATTCCAACCTCGATAGCATTGTATGGTTCATTTGAACTGGGTAGTTCATCTGCAACTGATACAAGCCTAGATAGCGGAGATAATCTTGACTTTTTGTCGAAAATTTTAGATTCAGTGATACTAAATCTAGTTAATTTGTTTTTAGATATAGGCGATATAATTAATTCAGTTCCAAGTGAAGTAGTCTCCGTTCTTACAGGAGATTCGGGTAGTGGTGGGCTTAATTCATTTGCAGGGCGAGACGTAAATTTACTGATGACTGACAATTTACTTGCCGATAGAGTAAATATGCACATTGATGAACTTGCTGTGCAAATAGGTTCTAGCCCTCATCCAGTTACTCTCGATAATCATGTAATAATCTCTAAAGATCGAGGTCTAGATCAGGTAATGGGAGAATTTGGAGCTCGAGATCCACTAGTTCCAGTAGCATCCAGTGTTAGGTTTAGTGGTCTTTCACAATTTACATTTAGTGATGATGAAGTATTAGGGACTCAATCAATTGGTCTAATCACAGATTCTAGTGAACCTTTCAGATTTTCTTTTATTGAACATGATAGTAATTCTATTGATAATCTTTCTTTCCAGAGCCTACATTTATCAGATATTCCCAATAATATATCAGTTTTAATAGATGAAAATTCTCTAAGTTATGTTGCTAATGAGGGTATTGAATTGATGACTTATGTAGGTCTTGATGGCAATCAGAAGCAGGGTGCAAATATCCATGACATGCCCGCTGAGTTTATTTTTGAGTTTGGCGAACAAACAAGTTTTACTGCTGAAACACCAATATCAACTGTGGAAGTTCAGATCAGCAATGCATCCGAACCAATAACAATGACCGGCGACCATTTCTTATTCCATCATGATTCAATAAATGAAACATCCACGATATCAACACGCCTGACTGGAATCAAAGAATTAGGATGGATATCTCCAATTGAAGAAGGTGCTTTAGGAGCGCCCGGAAGAGGTACCGCTTTCTTGAAATCTGCAGGTGATAGGCCTATGAGTATCAACATAGACAACGCTCCAACTGCTGATTCATCAGGACTATCTGCATTAGCTTTGATTGATCCGCTCCCATCTCATCTTTCAGTTGAAATACCAACTGGTAATGATGACGGTTCTGAATTAGTACTTCCTGAATATGATTCTACCAAGGGACTATCTGGCGTAGCCTTTTTCATTGGTGGATTTTCTGACTTCGGACGTTCAATAAACTCAATTCTTGCTGGTTTTACCAGTGATATCTCAACAGGTACAGAAGAAGTTGATGATTCGTTCTCATATGCTTTACAATTAGAATCAGATACTTCTTTCGATTTGATTGTAGAAGCAACTTATGGGGATCAGGTTACTAAGGAACCTCCTTGGGTACATGGGATCTCTTTCCAGTCATCTCCTAATGGATTGTCAGAAGGATTTCATATCAAAACTTGGTTACCTGGATTACCGCCATTAATTGACTTATCAATTTCTCGAAATACTCTCGAGAATGGTGAGGATTGGTATATTCAAGCCTCATTGGATAGTTGGGAACCAGGGCGTGAAGAATTTATGATTCATGCTTATGGCGTAAATGGTCAAGATTTGTTATTGACCATGCAAGGCCTTGAGCCAGGCAAACCAACGAATCTATTCCTTGATGCTGTCTTCGAAATTCGAGATTCAGGAGGTATAACACAGGTTTCAACAGGGACTCAGTTCGGGTTATCTGAGAAGCTTGATTGGATCCATATGGTGCTGATTAATCGAGAATCACAGAGTAGGACTGAGATGTTAATCAATGATATTCCTAAATCTATTTCCTTACAGGCAAGCCTCGGTACAGCGATTTCTATAGATATGAGTGTTCCAGAAGAACAGAGAATAGAAGGTTTTGCAGTAGGTTCGTTAATGTTGCAACAAATGCAATGGATGGATGGTTTTTGGTGGCCTGCTACAGTATTCTTGAAAGATATACCTGGATATATTAATCTCACAACAGCTCCAGAAATGAATTTTGATATAACTAGAAATCTTGCATTCCAAGGTTTACCTAACCTCGACTTCACCTCTTCAGATGATGGAATGTCCCTATATATCGAGGCATTTGGTAGGGCTATAAATTCTCGAGGAGATATTATCTTGTTAGCTGAAGGTATGACTGACAAATTGATAATCAAGCCAACCAATGACTTTGGTTTAGAAATTCGTTCGGGAGGTAGTGGTGTTGAGAGAATTTATGTTAGAATGAATGATGTCCCTACGGGATCCAGTCAGGTAGGAACTCCGCCAGTTTTCCTTGAAGAAATGGAGGCGATGGGAGAGAATCTTCGAAGTGCAACATTGCATATTAGGGAATTAGTAGGGCCATACAGCGTTATCGAAGTTGATGATGTAGATGGTGGAAAGATCATTGCATCTGCTAGAGTTACAACAGAATTTGCGGGACGCGATATACAAATTCGAGGAGTACTAATTGACGCACAAACTACCGGAGGTGTCCCTACTGGAACCACACTTGGTGTCAACGGTCTTTCTTCAGATCTTTCAATTCTCAATTTGGTGCCAGGTTTGAGTGGTTCAACACATCATTTACTCGTCCCTGAACCATTTACATCTGCGATACTCACAGTAATTGCAACACTAACTGAAGGAGGTAGTTGAATGGGATTGCTTGAGAAATCACGAAATCAAGAAGTAGAGGAAACTCTTGATGAAGAGTTTGCACATGAGGTGTTAGTTAGGCTAGAAGATTCAGTGAGTCGAATCTCTCCTTTGAGAGTAATTCTGGTATCATTTGTGGCTCTAATGCTATTTGCTGCAACTTTCGTGGCTTTAACTTGGATAGTTCCATATGAAAAGGTAACAATTGATGTTGTTTATATCCAGAGTAGTTCTGGTCATGTGATATTAACTCAAATTGATAATGATGGAAGTAGAGATATCAGTGACTTAACTCTAATCATCCGATTTATAGATTCAGATAATATTGAGATAGATAGAACTTCGTTCAATAAATCTTCTTTACCTGCACATAGTTCAGTTTCTGGTGATGCCTTAGAACTAATAATAATCGGCGAATCCGTTTGGGAAAACTATACGATAGATATTGAGTTACAATATACTAACCATAATAAAGAGGATTCTAAAGTAGAATTACAATACCTAGTAGGTGAATGGAAGATGGAACAATTCAGCCATGGTACCGGTATAGACTTCTTTTAGAGCGCATCTATTTTATCCTAAACGTATGAACCCCTAAGGGTTCAACTAACCCATATACTCAAAACAGTCTTTGGAAGGCGCAACTCTATGTCCAAGCGAACAGTATGTCTAATTTTGGGCGTTCTTCTTCTTTCTTACATACCTCTTAATCAGGGTGTTCATGAATCCCCCGATTCATTCACAGAAAAATTGGATGAATCAATTCAAAGGATAGAGATATCTCCTGATCCAAATAGTATCTCTGATTTAGGAGCACCAAGGATATCTAATAGTTCCGAAATATTACGTTCCGAGAGCGCAGATTCTACTATCGGTGTTTACACTCATTCTGGACTAATTCCTAGTGTTTATCTTTCTCAAGACATATCATTCTCACGAATAGATCTTGCTATTGTAATAATTGATGGAGACACAGGGCTATGGGATGCTCGGATGGAAATAATGGAAATTTCAGGGATTGAAATCCGTTCTACAATTCCTCCATCGGGATATTTAGTTCAAGGTAATTCTGAGCAGTTGAAAAATCTACAATCGTTAACTTCAGTCGAATCAGTACATGAAGTTCCAGCAGGGCTTCTAATCCACCCAGCACTTCAAGATGCTCCTGATGATGAAATTTTAGTTGTTGAAATCGTTGGCTGGAAGAATTCAGAACTAGTACGTCAAACTTCTTCTCTAGATGATAATTTACAAGATGTTGCTAATTCATGGCTGTCCGATTCGTGGTCTCCAGATACAGGAATTATATGGGGGGAGATTCAAACAAATGATATTCCAGAAATAATAAAACATCCTTCAGTTTCTTATATTGCTCCAGTACCGATTCTTAAGTTAATGAATAATGAAGCAAGAAATCATATGGGCATAGATACAGTTGAGGATTTTTTCATTACTGGATTAAACGGTTCTGGACAAAAAATTGCAGTAGGTGATTCAGGATTAGATGATGATCATGGTGATTTTAATGGCCGAATTTCAGGTCTTGATTCAGTCACACCTGGTGACTCTTCTACCGCCGATCCTTCTGATGGCCATGGTACTCACGTCGCCTGTACTGTACTTGGCGATGGAATGAGAAGCGGTGGAACATACCAGGGCATAGCTCCTGAAGCAAATCTTTACTTCCAAGCTATGGAAGATGATGACTCAGGTGCCCTGTATTCTATTGGAATTAATAGTATGCTCAATGAAGCATATAATGCAGGTGCTCGTTTGCATACCAATAGTTGGGGTTCTCCAACTGGCGGGGAATATACAACCTCATCCGAAGATGCTGACGATAGAGTATCAACATGGGATCAATATTGGCAATATCAAGGAATGACTGTACTATTTGCCGCTGGTAATGAAAGGAATGATGGGATTTCATCTCCAGGAACTGCTAAGAATGTTATAACAGTAGGCGGTCATGTCAACAGATATAATGGCGCTCCAGATGATATGTATTACTGGAGTAGCCGCGGACCAACAGATGATGGTAGGATAAAACCTGATTTAGTAGGGCCAGGAGATTATGTCCGTTCTTGTAAATCTCAAGAAGCAAGCAGTGCATCAGGTTCTTGGAGTAATAATTGGTATCTAGAATATAGCGGGACTTCAATGGCAACTCCTGCAACTGCTGGGGCTGCAGTTTTAGTCCGTGAGTATCTAATGGAAATCGCATCTAGGCCCGCACCTCAAGCGGCCCTAATCAAGGCATTATTGATATTAGGGGCGGAAGATATGGGTGTTCGTGATATACCAAATAATAACGAAGGTTGGGGGCGTGTAAATCTCGTTAATTCCCTAATTCCAGAAAGTGATGTAGGCATATTTGTAGATGATAGGTCTAGATTATCTTCAGGACAATTTAGTGATTATTCATTCGATATTACAAGGGGTGGCGAGGAACTCAAAGTAGTTCTGGCTTGGTCGGATTACCCCGGTTCGTCATCATCATCAACTCAATTAAGAAATGATTTAGATTTAGAAATTACTAATCCAAATGGCTTACTATTCAAAGGTAATGTTTTCACCAATGGCGAGTCAGTGGTGAACGGTCAGAAAGACTCAAAAAATAACGTTGAAGTAGTACTTGTTGATAACGCAGCGGTCGGTACTTGGACAGTTAGAGTTAGAGATTCATCTCATGGTGGAAGTAATTTCTACCAACCTTATTCCATTGCAGTTAGAGGCGTAAATGTAAATGATTTAGATCCAGATCCAACATTTGTATCCGATTCGTTTGTATTATCTGTCCCAATTCCTCAAGTTGATGAAGAGGTGGAATTTTCAATATCTTTGATTAATCAGGGTGCTGGAAGTATTCCTGAACTATCTGTATTAGCGGCAGTTAATAGTGCCACAATTAGTACAAAAACTCTCAGTCTTTCCCCCGGTGAATCTGCTGAACTAACATGGCAATGGACTCCTGACGTAGAGGGCGAGAATACTATATCTTTCTACATAGATCCTAACGATTTAGTCGACGAAGTATCTGAGTCTAATAACCAATATAATCAGGTTATCATAGTCAGTGTCCCAGGTGTCAGAGTTACTTGTCAAGATCCACTACAATTAATTGAAGGTACCACCGATAGTTCGACAACTTGGTCACTTGACCTGACAAATACAGCATTATTCGAAACAAATGCAACAATTGAGGTGTCTGAACCTATTAGGATGCAGGATGGAATTGAATTTGATTGGTTTTCATCATTTTCTAATAATACCTTTAATCTAATGCCTGCAGAATCCGCTACTGTAAGCCTATCTGTAGTTCATCCAGCGCCTCCAGAACCAGGGCTTTACAGAATGTTAGTTACTGGGACAGATGTTGAAAATCAAATTGAATCAGAATTTGAGATATATCTCGAGGTGCCACTATTATCCGATGCCAATATTCTAATCCCTACTAGTCAGATTAAAGTAAATCCTCTTGTTTCAACTCCACTGCAAATTCAAATTCAGAATGATGGAAACGGTCCACAAACTTATGATATTGAACTAATTTCGCCATCTGGTTGGAGTCTTGGTTTAGATTCGATTGGATCATTCGCTGGTTCGTCTCATGGGTCTACAGGCTCCCTAGATAAGGGGGAATCACGAACAATAGACATCACAATCAATCCTCCTGGTGCGATGATTCCCGCCGGCACAGTATTTTCTGCTGCTGTCTCCGTTCATTCTAGAGTTAGTTCAGATTCTTGGTCTGAAGACATAACTTTGGTAGTAGATAATATCGATATCGTCACTTTAACTCCAATTTCAGATGGAACAGAGTATGATGTTTCTGCCGATGATTCACTTGAATGGCAAATTAATTTCAATAATCAAGGTAATCGGGATTTAGAATTAACTCCGTATGTTCTTTCTAAGCCGAATGGTTGGTCATTTTCTGGAACTCAGAACTCATTCATAGTGTCGTCAGGTTCTCAATTTGATTTACCAATTTCCATAACTGGTAATGGCCTTGCTAAGAGCGGTGAGTTGAAGCTAAGATTTGTTACAGAAGATGGATTTGTCGTAGACTGGAACAGAACAATTGATGTTCTCTCAGGTGCGATTCCTAGAATAGAATTCTATCAGGTTGCGTTACCAGATGGAACTTCAGCAGATACTCCTCTTGGGGTTGATTCTCACCCTGTAGGGGGTATTGGTTTTGATTTACTTTGGAAAGTTACTAACGATGGTACAATGACATGGAGACCAATTGTCTCTATGGATGTGCCAAATGATGACTGGGAATACTCCTGTCAAAATAGTAATCCTACTATATCTACAGGATCAACGGTAACAATAATTTGTAATATTATAATTCCATTATCTGCAGAAGCCGGCTCCGAGCCAATGATTTCTCTAATTCTCAGTGGAGAGGGGCTAACTTCTGAAAATATGATCTCTCTTTATGTCGATTCAGTGAATGAAGTTGTTTGGAGTATAGTCGAGCAAAATCCTTCTCCTCAAGGATACCAAACAACTCTTTCTCTTGAATTACAGAACATAGGTAACTCACATATATCAGAAATCTTGAACTTGGAAGCCCCCAAAGATTGGAATGAATTAATATTGGATAGTCAAATTGTTAACTTGAGACCGGGGGAAACTCGTTCAGTAGAAATTGCATATACTCCGTCCAAAGGAGCAGATGGCGTAGTTACGGTTTCATTCTTAAATTCTGATGATATCACTGGTTCATCATTAAATGTAGAAATTGATGTATTACCTGCTGCAACTTCTGATAGTATGGGGAGTATCAACTTTATACTTATAATCCTTATAATAATAATACTCGGAGGTGGAGTCGGTTTGGCCATTTATTTCCGCCGAGAAGGGTCAATTAATTCATTAATTCCAGAAAAGAGAATTGAAAATATTTTACCGGAAGAAGTTCAAGAAGAAGCAAGCGGAATCCCTTGCTGGATATGTAGTGGCGATGTAATTATTGGTAAAGCTTGGGCCTGTCTTGAATGTGGTGCTAGATATCACATGGATGGCCAAGTACCAGGTTGTAATATTACCGAAAAAAGCCACTGTTTACACTGTGACGCTGGAATAGACCAACTAACTGAAGTGTGAAAAATATACGCATTATAGTGCACGTGAAGCGCGAAGCCCTTAGAGGGAAGATTGCTCCCGAGTAACCATGAAGAGAGCGGATTCCGCGCGTTTGGTTCTTGTTTTGCTTTTGTTATCTTTGATTTCTCCTCCTGTTTATGCAGCAGTAGATGTCTCAATATCGGCGTCTCCAAGTTCTCAAGAAGCGGATTCAGATAATCCTGCGGAATATGATATTACAGTAACTAATACTGGTGATGATGACATTACCGTGTCCCTAAGTACGTCTCAAGCTGCTGATTGCAATGGTTTTACTTCTAATGTTGAGCAGGTTAGTGGGACTATTGAATCAGGTCAAAGTGAAACTGTAACTTTGACAGTTTCAGTAAATGACCAAGCTAGTGGAGAATGTGAAACAACAGTCACAGTGACTGCGACAGGAACTCCTCCTGATCAACCTAAAACCGATGATGTCAAGGTTACAACAACTGCAGGTGATGGTGGATTATATTCTGTAACTCTAACTGTTGATGATCAAACTGTTACTTATGATGGTGAAGATGACGAAGTAGTCTGGGAAGTCGATGTCGAGAATACTGGTGAGCAACAAGAAAATATTCAACTCGAGATGACTTCAGATAATGATTGTGAATCTGACGAATTAGATGCTTCTGTAAGTCCGGCTACAGTTCAATTAGAGTCAGGAGATTCTACTACTGTTGATGTAACTGTTGACCTCCCTGATGGTTCTTCAACAGAATCGGGAATCCATTGTTTTATCATAAAAGCAACCGTTACTAATGACCCCAATGCTGCCGATCCAGCCGAAGATAATTTGACACTAACAGTTGATATTCCAGAAGTTAAAGAATGCGATCCATCTCTTCAATTTACTTCTATGAATCTTAATCCTGGAGAAACTGGTTCAAATCGATTTACAGTAGAAAATATAGGAAATACCGAATGGACGGTATCGGCTAGAGCAGTTGCTGATGATTTTGATGTTTCTGACTGGGTCGATTTTTCTGCCCCTTCCAGTGCTTTCCTAGGTGAGAAAAATACTGCTGATGATCAACATACCTTTGAGTTTCAAGTGACACCTGACGATTCTGTCGA
Organism: uncultured Candidatus Poseidoniales archaeon; assembly: GCA_902511005.1. Classification (GTDB taxonomy): domain Archaea; phylum Thermoplasmatota; class Poseidoniia; order Poseidoniales; family Thalassarchaeaceae; genus MGIIb-O2. The sequence goes on from CABXDN010000008.1 coordinate 21,020, forward strand.
GGCCAGCACACAAGTTCCAATAAAAATCCAAGGCCGTTCAGGTACAGAAGTTGGTTGTGAGAAAATAGTGACCCTAAATGTTGGCCAATCTTATGATGCTTCAGCATCACTAAGTCAATCCTCATTATCTAATGTTGATCCAGGGACTTCTAAATCGGTATCCATGACAATTACAAACCAAGGCAATGGTGTCGATACTATTCAGATTAGTGCTGCAAATGTGCCTACAGGCTGGCAAGTATCATTCTCACAATCTTCAGTAACGCTGGCTAGTTCTCAGTCAACGAATAATCAAGGCTCTATCACAATCGATGTCTTAGTACCAGAAGGCGCAGCAGCTGGTTCGGATAGTATAACTTTCAACATAGGTCATGGAGGCGGTTCAACGCCATATGCTACGAAAACACTCTCAGTATCTGTTGCTCAAGTTCATGACTTGAGTAGTTCTATAATTTCAGATTCACAAAAAGGCAAGTCTAATCAGATTCTAAGATTCCCTATTGACATAACAAATACAGGCAATGTCGATGATAATTTCAAACTTCAAGCCTGTGATCCGAATGATGTTACTGGTTGCAATAACCCACTTTGGGATTCATCATTTTCGAATTCTCAGGGTGCAACAATTACTCAAATTAGTATAGACTCAGGAGTTACTAAGAAAGTATATCTTGATGTAACAATAGAGGGTGAAGAAAATGGAGACAGGGCTTCAGTATCTGCCGTTATCACGATTTTTGGCACAGATGTCTCATCTTCACACGTCTTTAATATCGAAGTTTCTAATTTTAATTATGGTATGAGCATAACTCCTGTTGAGCCAGGGGAGATACCTGACGAACTTCAAGTTCAATTACCGCCGGGAGGGACTGGAGAAGTGTCCTTTTGGGTTGAAAATACAGGTGATTTTCCAAATGGTGATAATGCGGTAATTACAATCGCAGGAATGGAGTCTACAGTTCTCAGAACATTGAAAGTTAATGGTGTGGCTACTGATGAACCATTCCATGTCGATGTAGGGCCTGAGAACAGAGTTCTGGTCACTTTAGATTTCGAAGTTTTGGATGGTGTGCAAAGTGGTGCTTCAGGGCTCATTAAAGTCTTAGCTGCTTCCGAACTAAATGCGATTGAAAGTACATCAGTGAATCTTTTAATTGATGTTATTACTATACATGATCTTAGGATGGTAATTGAAGAAGCGACTTCCCAAACAGTTGACTATCCTGAGAAAGCCGTATTTACTATTTATGTTACTAATCATGGCAATGTCGAAGAAACGGTTGTGATAGAGTCTTCAGATCCACTTAGGTTCTGGTCAGTTAATGCAGTTGATGATGAGTTTAAACTAGCTCCCGGTGAAACAAGAGAGGTTGAGATAAGGGTAACTCCACCCAATGATTTATTCCAAGATGACACTTATGATTTTACAATTATAGTAATGCCAAAAGGTCTACCTGTGGCAGGACAACCTCTTGACCTTTCAGTTACAGCAGAAATGTCTATTGGAATTTCTATCCTTTCAGATAAAGCAGTCCAGATATTAGTTTGGACATCTATCATAATCGGAGTACTGCTAGTCATAATGTTGGTAATGAGGTCACGTAACGAGAGCCGAAGAATCCTCGAAGCATTGGAACTAGAATCTAAGCCTTAACTGTCAAGTTGAAAATCATTGTTAGGTTACACTTATTGCCCTAATTTTAGTGGGCGCGTCTAACGGTCCCTCAGGGGCCGGGTTGTGAGCCCCATGACGTCTGTTTCCGAAGCATATCTAGGACTCGCTGTTATGACCTTAGTCGGTATAGGATTTCCAGTAGGTAGTTTCATCGCATCTAGGCTTCTAAGGCCGGTTGTCGACCCTAATGATTCTACTAAAACACGCTCTTGGTTATTACCTGGTTATGAGATTGATCAGTCTTTGTATGTGCGACGCGAGAGTACTTACGAATGTGGCTCTGCTCCCGTTGGAGATGCTCATATTAATTTCCATTTCCAATATTATTGGTACGCGATTATATTCTTGGTATTCGATATTGCTTTCATGTTCTTAGCATTCGGCGGTATAATTTCAATCCAGCAAGAAATATCCAATTCTCAAATAATGGGTGCGTTAACTACTATGTCAATATTCATTGCTCTAATGAGTCTCGGAGTTTGGCATGTATTCCGTAAGAGAGGAAGAATATACATTTGAGGTGTTAATATGGCGGATGACGGACAAAATTATTCTATGTTCAGTAGTCGATTACTAGTCGATACAGTAGGGGATGTAACCGATGAGGCATTGAAGGCTAGTCGTTTGAAAGATGTAATAGGTGTACTTGCCGGACGTCTGTTTAATTGGGGTCAAAGAAAATCATTATTCCCTCTTCATCTTGGAATCAAGTGTTGTGCACTAGAAATGGCTGCAGCAGGTGCAAGCCGTTTCGATGCTGAACGTTTTGGCGTTTTCTTCCGTTCAAGTCCGCGACAATGTGACGTCCTCTTAGTCAACGGCCCAATAAGTAAGAAATTCGCAGACCCAATAGTACGTCTTTGGGAGCAAATGCCAGAACCAAAATGGTGTATTGCAATGGGTGAATGTGCGATATCAGGGGGTCCTTATTTCCAATCATATAACATTCTTGAAGGGGTAGACACAGTAATCCCAGTCGATGTATATATTCCAGGTTGTCCGCCTCGTCCCGAGGCATTAATCGATGGATTTGGTAAATTAAGGGAGAAAATCATCCGTATAGGCGCAATGCCGAGTCATTCTAGGTTAGAAAGTGAAGCTCCTATAATTGTCGGAGATATTTGAGGGATTTTTATGGCAATTGTTTCCGAAAAAACACAACAAGCGGCGGCTGAGAAATTAGCAGAGGCCTTGGATAAGATGGATGGTGTTGAATCATCAGTAGATGTCCGAACTAGCGGAACCCAAAATAGACCTATAGTCAACGCTTCTGTTTCCCCTGAGAACTGGCGCAAGGTTGCTGAAGATCTGAAAAACAAATTTGAAGTGGATCATTGTTCAATGATTACTGGTATCCACTGGCCTGAATCAAGTGATAAAACGTGGGAAGTAGTCTATCATTTCCTGAGGACTGGAATTAAAAACCCTGTTATTGAAGGAGGTTTAGTTATTCCGAATATAGTGGACTTTTCTAAGGTCAAAGGTAAGGATGTACCTTTAGAGATTCAAATTAGTGTCAAGATTCAAGAGACTAGAACTCCTTCCGTTGCAAGTGTACAAGACATTTGGGTCGGAGCGGATTGGAACGAAAAAGAAACGTGGGATTTAGTCGGAATTGATTTTGATGGTCACGAGGGAATGCGTAGGGTTCTCAACCCTCATGAATCACCAGTGGGTTTCCATCCATTACAGAAACAGCATAAATTACGTTATCACGGATTTGAAGAAATGTATGATGACGCTCAAGGTTTTATGCGTAAACCAGTAGATTCTAGCAGAATAAAATGAGGTGAATAAATGGCAGAAATGTGGATTTCAATGGGGCCTCAACATCCGATGACCCATGGGCTTTGGACACTTAAGGTGAAAGTTGATGGTGAAACAGTAGTAGATACCGAACCAGATCTCGGATACATTCATCGAGGTGTAGAAAAAATCTGTGAATCTCGAGATTTCACTCAGATCACAACATATTGTGACAGACTTTGTTATGCTTCTGCTAATACTTGGTCTCATGCTTACATATATGCGGCTGAAGATTTGCTTGGGGTCGAAGTTCCAGAACGTGCCGAATATATCCGATTAGTTGCAGTAGAAATTCAGAGAATAGCTAGTCACTTAATGTGGTTAGGCGCTTATGGTCCAGATATCGGTAATCTGAGCGTAATGGTTTGGTGTCTCCGTGAAAGAGAGATGATGATGGATTTATTGCAAGAACTTGGTGGTTCTAGAATGCATTATAATTTCCCTCGTATAGGCGGTGTGAAGAGAGATTTACCGCATGGTTTTGCTCTAAGGGCTCGTCATAAGTTGAAATTATTCCTAGATCGCATACAAGAATATGAAGCTCTTTTCGATGAATCTACAGTCTTCTTAATTCGTAGTCAAGGTGTAGGCTATGCGAAACCTGAAGAAATGATAAATCATGGAGTATCTGGTCCGAATATTCGTGCAGCAGGAGTGAATCATGATATTCGTACATCTCACCCATATTCAGTTTATTCAGAACTTGATTGGGCACCTGCTGTAGAACGTTCTTCAATCAAGGGTGCCGACTGTTATGATCGATACCGTATTAGAGTTGAAGAGATGAGGCAGAGCGCTAATTTAGTTCTCCAAGCATTAGATAAGATTCCAGGTGGAGCAGAAACATACCATGAGCCAGGTGATCCTAAAATTTTGGGGAAAGCACCAACGAGGGCGCCAGAAGGAACATCGGGTTCTCACCATTTCGAAGACAGCCGTGGCGAATCTATGTTCTACATAGCTGGTGGTGGTGAAGGGCGCGGTAAGATGCCTTACCGAGTGTCTATTCGTTCTCCGATGTTCATTACAATTCCTTATGCTTCAAAATGTATGATTGGATACAAGGTGGCAGATATTCCTGCGATTATGGGTTCATTCGACCCATGTATTGGCGAGACAGATAGGTGAGTTGAGATTATGGCAAGTAGCGATTGGTTGGACATTCGTGGTTGGACTGAATCAATCATTGGGTGGTCTATGGACAAAACTCATGACATTCTACCTTCAAGCGATATCGATTTAGAATTTTCAATTACTCGTCCACGATGGTTCTTGGAAGAGCCAATCGTGATAGGTTCAGAAATAAATTTACAATCAGGGTTTGCGGATATTCAACCTTCTCTTGAAGCATTTTTCGTTTCAACAATAATGTGCACCGTAGTTTTCGCTACAATGATGTTGACTCTCATGGTAGTTCCATATATTGAGAGGAAATTCATAGGCCGTCTGATGGATAGAATTGGCGCCACTACTTCGCTTCGAAGTTTATGGATCGGCGAAGGTCCTTCGACGGCTGGAGATTGGTGGAATAAGTTACCAATGGGGATGGGAGCTCCTATAGGTATGATTAATCGAAGCCTTAATTCCTCTTTTGGCAATACTCATCACTTAGACACAATAAATAGAGTAGGGAATAGAGGATATCATGGCATTTGGTTCCTATTCCCTGGATTTTTCCAGGCATTAGCAGATTTTCTTAAGTTTGCTACAAAGGAACATTTAATTCCTGATAAGGCAGATAAATTGGTCTTCGAAGTCGCTCCTGTAATTATTATCGCAACTACAATAATGTGCTATACATTCATTCCCTTCGGGCCTCATATTTGGGCGGCGAATCCAGACTTGTCACTCCTTTTCTTGATGGCCATCTTTGGCGTAGCACCTTTGGGGGTCTTCTTCGCAGGATGGGCTTCTAATAACAAATATACTCTCATTGGTGGAATGCGATCTGCAGCGCAATTAACGGCATATGAGATACCACTACTAATTACAGTTCTTTCAATAGCTGTAGTTAGTGGGTCATTTAATATTCTAGAAATAGTTGATTTCCAGATAGAGAATTCAGATACTTGGAATATATTCATACTGCCATTAGGCGCGGTACTTTTCTTAATTACAATGATAGCAGAAGTTGAAAGAATTCCTTTTGATATGCCCGAAGCAGAAGCTGAGCTTGTAGAAGGATGGTGGACTGAGTATGGAGGTATAAGATGGGGCTTAATGTTCGCAGTTGAAATGATGCGTGCTTACGCTGCCTGTATTCTTTTTGCTTTGTTCTTCCTCGGAGGATGGGAATTTCCATTCCAAGATTGGCTTTCAGTCGCTCCTGTGGTTGGGGTTATTTTTGAAAATCTATTTTTGATTATACCTGGTATAGTTGTAGTTTTACTGAAAGCTTGGTTATTATTCGCTTTCTTCGTTTGGGTCCGTGCTTCATTACATAGAATTAGAACGGATCAAATTCTTGAATTCGGTTGGAGATATTTATTACCACTTTCTATGGTCAATTTAGCAATTGCAATGTATCTTCGTCTAGAAGTATGGACTGCTTCAGGATGGCCTATTTGGGTCCCTCCAGTGATTAGTATTGTCGCGATTGCACTATTCGTTATCTACGCGATAGATGAAGATAAAGATGCATTAGAATACTCTAGAAGGCCATATAATACTCAAACATTGGATAAAGCATATCCGGGAAGTAGAAGAGAATAGGAGGTGAAAAAATGGATTATAATACAGGACACCCTCACGCAACACCAAATTTCAGAAACTTGGTAATTAAACCAATGTGGATTACCATGAAGACGGCCCTCAGAACAGTTCCTTACATCGGTAAAGCAAAATTCCTCAAGAATAATTATCATGGTCAGCAAACTAATTTGACTGATGAATATACTCTTGAAAGGATTGGAGACAATCATCCTTCTTCAGGTCAAGTTTATGCTGCAGATCGTGAATCTTCACCAGCCCTCCCTTTCTTAGAAAGGCCAGTTACAATCATGTTCCCCTACGAAAGACTCGAAGATATGGAGCCTTGGCTTTTCGTCCCTGGAAATTACAATGGAAGAATAGGGATTGTTTGGGAGACTTGCACTGCTTGCAAGGCATGCGTCAAAGCATGTCCAAATGATTGTCTCCATATGACTTCAGAAACACGTGTGAATGTTCTTGATACAACCGAGAAAGATGATGAATGGCATGGTCTTGGAAGTGAGATTGAATCTGGCGGACTAGCCGCACGGAAGAAAGATGACTTTGAAGAAATCGAGAATTTCGACCTAGTTCTAGAACACAAAGCCCCCCCTCAACAGTATGATTTTGCAGAAGTAATAGATATTAGCGGTGACAAGGCAACTGTTCGTTGGCAGGATGGTTCCGGCATAGAATCAGTAGAAATTTCTTCATTAAAGCCAGCTGAAGTTGATATCGTATCAGGTCGTATAGATATTGGAAGGTGCATGTTCTGTGGTTTATGCGCAGAAGCCTGTCCTTTCGAATCATTCTTTATGTCAAATGAATATGACGGTATGTCAGGATATTCAAGAGAGGATCTTTGGTTTGACGCAGATCGTACGAGACTTCTACCTGTCGTTCATCAAGAAAGAGTCGATATGGAACTTGCTAAGAGAGCACAGAAAGAGAAGGCTAAGCGCGAGAAGAAGGCAGCTAAAGCAGCAGCAGCGGCTAAAGCGGAGGCATGATTTCCAATGAATATAGACTTCGAAGCCCTAGTATTTGTGATTCTTTCAGCTGCTGCTATTATTGGAGCATTAGGTTGTGTATATGCTAGGAGAGTAGCTCACTCCCTCCTTTCCCTAATGCTAACTTTCATGGCAGTTGCAGGAGTAATGGTTCTGGCAGCAGCAGAAATGTTAGCGGCTATACAAATTTTGGTTTATCTTGGTTCAGTGATGCTTGTTGTCCAATTTGGAGTTATGTTAACTCGTCGTCAAATTCAAGAAGGTGACGTTGAATGAAAGCAATTTCTGCATTAACTAAGGTAGGGCTTTTTGGATTTATATTAGTGATGCTTAACGAAGTCATGTCACACCCTATGTGGGATAATTCCACAGCATCTCCTCCGACTACTGTAGATTTCGCTCTTGCTTTGTATGGCGATCAATGGGCTATTGCTACAGTAATTCTTGGAGCTCTTCTTGCTATGGCAATGGTTGGTGCATCCTATCTTGTAAGGGATGAAAGGTTAATCAATTTAATTTGGGATATGGGCGGTGAAGATTTATGATTGATCCAAGTTGGATTTCGGGTCTTGGAGTAATCCTATTTGGTATAGGTCTTCTTGGCGCATTTACTAGAAAAAATGCTATTATCGTTCTAATGTGTATCGAGGTTATGCTAAATGCAGCAAATCTAAATTTTGTAGCAGGTGCATCTCATTATGGCGATGTAGATGGCTGGGTATTCACTGCAATAGCCATAGCAATAGCTGCCGCAGAAGTCGCAATAGGCTTAGCAATTCTTCTTTCACTATACAGCACACAAGAGACAATATCTCTGGATGAAGCAAGTATTCTGAGGAACTAAGGTGATATTTATGGGTGAAACAAAAAATGAATATCGTCTCCTACTTCCGTTATTGCCATTCTTAGCAATTGTCCCGTTACTTTCATTACAATCAGATTCTTCTCCAACAGATTTTGCTTGGCTAATCGTAGTTGCTCCTTTTATCATGTTTCCAATTATTCTAATAACTGGCCAGGTGTATAATAAGAATGAAACATGGAAGAATACTTGGAAAGAAGGTGGAATTTTAGGTTTAGCCGCACTTTCAGTATCTCTTAGTACAACTATTTGGATAGTTTATGACTATCTCATTGGCCATGCTGATATTCAAGAGAATACTGTAGCAAGTTGGTTAGAATGGATATCTTTCGATGTTTTACAATCTGATTATACAATCTCTCAGAATCGTATATTAGGAGTCGATGTATGGGTAGATTCTTTAACTTTGATGCTTCTTTTTGTCGCGACATTTTTATGTTTCCTAATTTGTTGGTTTGCTATTGGTTATATGACTACAGATCCTATAAATGAAGATAGTAATCATCGCTTCTTTGCAGAGTTTGTTTTGTTTAGTCTAGGTATGTTTGGAATGGTTCTCGCGGATAATTTCCTGTGGTTATTTATTTTCTGGGAAGTTATGGGATTATGTTCCTATCTCTTGATAGGTTTCTATTACTGGAAAGAGAGTGCGGCCGCGGCTGCAAAGAAAGCATTCCTAACTACCAGAGTTGGTGATGTATTTTTGATGATAGGCCTTCTAATTTTATACGATATTTATGGTTCTCTTGATTTTGCTGTAGTATTTGATGACCCATCAACAGGTATTGGCGGAGCAGTAGTCGAATCTAGTCAGTTATTTTGGGCTCTAATGATGCTATTCATAGGTGCAGTTGGAAAGAGTGCTCAATTCCCATTACATGTTTGGTTACCTGATGCGATGGAAGGACCAACTCCTGTATCAGCCCTAATACACGCTGCTACGATGGTTAACGCTGGACTCTACTTGGTTGCTAGATTGATGCCATTCGTTGATGTACATCATCATGGCGTTGCTGGCCTAGAAGATTTCGGCTTAATAGTCGCTTGGATAGGAGGAATAACTGCGTTTATGGCCGCTTCAATAGCTTTCGTCCAAAATGATATCAAGAAAGTCTTGGCTTATTCAACGATGTCTCAATTAGCATATATCTTCACAGGTTTAGGTTCAGCATTATATTTCCTCAACACTGGGGACCATCATGCTGGGTACTTCGTTTTAGGTGCATCATTATTTCACTTGTTTAACCATGCTATGGCCAAAGGAATGTTATTCATGGCTAGTGGTTCTGTAATTCACGAAGTCCATCATGCCCACGACCACTTACATCATGGATCTGATCATGGAGATCATGATTTTGATCCACAAGATATGCGTAATATGGGGGGACTTGCATCTAAGATGCCGGTTACTTCTACTGCAATGATGTTTGGTTCTATGTCAATTATTGGTATCCCGCTAATTGGAGGTTTTTGGTCTAAAGAAGGAATAATTGCAGAAACTTGGGCTGCTTATTTCCATGGCGAAACAATGATGCTTGGTCCAGCACTTCTAATCTTAGCTACAGCAGGAATGACTGGTTTTTATATGTCCAGAATGTGGTTTATGACGTTTGCTGGCCAGCCTAAGAGTGATGTTATAGACCATGTACATGAGTCCACTCCTTGGATTAAAGAACCACTTCTTATCCTTACATTAATCACGGCAATCGGAGGGTTTGCATTAGCAATATTAGGCGTTGTTGATTTCTTATCTAATGAGAGTCAACATCTTTCTTTGCATGGACATTCTCTAACAGAGCAAATAATACATGAGTTAGAGCATGCATTTTTGCCTGAAGATAGTAAGTTACGTTTGGTCGGTTGGACGACAATATTACTATCATTCGTGATAGGGCCTGTAATGGCTGCTAGAATCCATGGCGGCCAACTTAAAGAGGGTCAGAGTGCTAATATTTTCGTGGGCTGGTTAGTCAAACTGTCAGGAAAGTTGGGGACTCAAGACGTCACTTGGTTGGCTGAATCACAATTAGCAGAGGCTTTGGATAAGAGGCTATATTTCGATGATCTGTATGAAGGAATTATTTCTAGAACTGTGATTCCATTTGCTGAATTTTCAGCTTGGTTTGATAAGAATGTGATTGATGGCATTATCAAACAAGTTGAATCGAATTCTGTTCTTGGCTCCGTTCAAATTCGTAAGGTCACAACTGGCAGTGCTCGTGACTATATTTTGATGGCTACTGTCGGTGCACTTTGTATATTTGCACTATTAGTGGGGGTGAACGCTTGAGCGATATGCTGACAATTCTAACCCTAACTCCTCTTGGAGTTGGTTTACTACTTTTGATACTTCCACAAATATTACCTGGAAGTTCGGCCGATACTCTTCGTAAAGTGAATCGAAGTATCAGTTTTGGTGTATCTATGGCATTATTTGTTATTGCCTCATACATCGCTTTCGAAAATTTTGGTGGTATAGACTGGTTAAACATTAATATGGGTGAATATCAGTTAATGAACGATGAACCTGTAACTCTAATTTCATCTATTGGTGTATCATGGATAGTGGGTGTTGACGCTCTTTCTCTACCCATGGTTTGGCTAACTGCTTTGTTAATTCCACTCTCTATGTTAGTAGAATGGGATGCAAAAGAAGGGCACATTTTTCATCCACTAATCTTAGTTATGGAAGGTGCTCTGATTGGAGTTTTCGTTGCTCTGGATTTATTTGTTTTCTATGTATTTTGGGAAATGACTCTGATTCCAATGTTCTTCCTGATATTGGTTTGGGGCGGAGATGATCGAAAATACGCATCAATGAAATTCTTCATCTATACATTTACTGCAAGCGTAGTTATGCTTATTGGTATTCTCATTATGTACTTCCATACTGGAGATATAGCAGGTGTATCAGGTTCCATCACGGGGCATCATTTTAATCTCCTAGAAATGAATAGTGAGATGATACAATCTGAAGGCCTTAGACATCTAGTATGGATACTCTTACTAATTGGATTCGCAACTAAGATGCCTAGTGTCCCTGTACATACATGGTTACCAGATGCTCACGTACAGGCACCAACTGCTGGTTCAATGTTGCTAGCTGGTGTAATGCTGAAGATGGGTGCATATGGTTTCTTGAGGGTTGCAGTATCTTTGTTCCCCGAATCAACAGTTGTGTTTATTCCAATATTACTCATTCTAGGAATGTCTAGTTTGGTCTATGGTGCATGGGTCTGCATGGGGCAAACCAATCTTAAGAGAATGGTTGCCTACTCATCAGTATCTCATATGGGACTAATATTCTTGGGCATTGCTACTATGCAACCTCTAGGGATTGCAGGAGCACTTTTCATGATGTTCGCTCATGGAATAATCAGCCCCCTATTATTCGCGGTAGCAGGTGCCTTCAAACATCATTATCATACTCTTGAAATTGGTTCTATGAGAGGAATTGCTCATCATTCACCTTACTTAGCAGCTCACATGATGCTTGGATGGATGGGTAGTCTTGGTCTTCCATTACTTGCAGGTTTCGTCGCAGAGGTTGCAATAATGATTGCTTTCTGGATGAGTTTCGGTTGGTTGGTAATCTTACCTGCATTAACACTGATCATTACTGCAGTATACTATCTCAATTCGATGCAAAAGACAATCTTTGAATCTAATGATAGACACCATGGAATTCTCCCCGAATCACTACATGGGGAAGAACCTCGTGACATAACTTGGCATGAAAATACAAGTATGTTCATTCTCGGAATCCTCACAGTTTTATTTGGTATTTTCCCGTTTATATTCTTCGATATGATGTCAGATTGGTCTACTAGTTTTATTCAAGATGTATTACTTGAAGAAATAATTAACCAGGGGGTTAAACCATGAATTTACCTCTTAATATGTCCGAAGCGGAACTAATAATTCCTGAATTAATAATGTTAGCAGGACTTATTGCTATAATCTTAATTCCTAATTTCGGAGATGCAAGTTTCAGAATACCATTGTCCAGAATGAAGGTTCCAATATTAATTGGAGGTAACCGGTTCAAGCTCACAAGTAATCCTAAATTACCTAACAGAGTTTCACTAGCTATCTTCTCTACAGCATTTTTCTTCGCTTTAATGCAAACAACCTATGGTAAAGTAGGAGATACATTAGAAGTCACTCCATTTAGCCGTTTATTTACATTGATATTTACAGCAGCACTAATTTTAGCGACTATTGCAACAACTCATAGAATCCCAGCTAGGGCAAATCTCAACGCACCTAAAGACAGCGATTCTGAAAATGTAGCTACAAAGAAAATTAATGCACTAATCGATAATCGTCGTCAAGTAGATTTCCATATTATTTTGATAATGGTTGGGCTTGGTATGAGTCTTATGTCTATGGCAACTCATTTGTTTATGCTCTTCGTCTGTATTGAACTGGCTTCACTTTCATCATATATTCTTGTTGCTTTCCATAAAGAGAGTAAAGTTGGCGGGGAAGCAGGAATGAAATATTTCATTGTGGGTTCCGTTGCCTCAGCAATTGGAATATATGGTATGTCAATGCTTTACTTATGGAACGGAGACCTTTCTCTAGACGCTCTTGCATTGGCATGGATTGAATCTGAAACTGTAGATCCTATAGCAGGAATTGCCGTAGGTTTAATGTTAGTTGCTTTCGGATTTAAGGTCGGTGCAGCACCTTTCCATCTTGCAGCTCCTGATGCTTATTCTGGTGCATCATCTCCTGTCGCTGGTCTACTAGCAACAGCTTCTAAGGCGATGGGGTTTGTTGCTCTAATGCGAATTTTAATCACCGTAACTATGCCTGAATCTGGCGAGGCTTTCTGGTTTACTACGATTGCAATTATTGCTGTTGTAACTATGACATGGGGTAATTTAGCCGCTTTAACAAGTACGAATCCTAAACGTATACTTGCTTATTCAAGTGTGTCTCATGCAGGATATATGTTAGCAGGATTAGCAGCAATTGGTAGTGGTTTAGCATCAGAAGAAGCCATGAAACTGATATTAACTGCTATAGTGTTCCATCTTGCAGTTCTAGTTGTTTTCAAGTTTGGAGCATTTCTTGTACTTTCTCTCCTCGAGACAGAAGGCCGCAGTCACGAACTAAAAGATCTTCATGGATTGGCTAGAAGAGAACCATTGATTGCAGGTTCAATGTTCTTATTCATGCTTTCATTAGCAGGTGTTCCTCCATTATCCGGATTCTTATCTAAATTCTTGATGATTAATGGAATAGTCAATGTATCTGCAGGTACTGGTACATCTGATGTATCTTCAGTTATGGATTGGGTTACTAGCGTCGAACCAGTCTTTTGGTTAGCATTTGCTATAGTTTTGAATTCTGCTTTATCTATGTTCTATTATCTTAGAATTGGGTTAGTGATGTTCTTCGAAGAACCAGAAAATAATAAACCGATGAAAGATGCATTAAGTCTACGAATAGCAATAGCATTCTGTGCATTATTTACTGTAATTATCGGTATTGGACCACTTAGTGATTCTCTCCTACAGATGGCAGCAGATGCAATAGATTCGTTTATTTCTAACTGAGTTAGAAGGCTCAACTTCACATAGGTGACGCTAGACCGACAACTATGGCTCGTCGAGAGGAGAAAGTTGATGCTGAGCTTTTAGCAAGGTTAGAATCTGGCGGAGGAGACAAAATACGCGTACCTTTACCTAATCGTAAAGTCAACGAAATGTTTGCTATTGCTGATCAAATACTCGGTGGAAGAAGAGTCAGAGCAGTTTGTGAAGATGGAGATAGCCGTCTTGCTCGTATTCCTGGTAAAATGCGTCGTCGTCAATGGGTTAGAGAGGGTGATTTGATTGTTATACAACCTTGGGATTTCCAAGATGAGAAGGCTAACGTTGTAATGAGATATACTAAAACTCAATCTTTATACCTGTCTAGAAAGGGAGTACTTCCAGATATTGTAGATTTATTTGGAATGTCGGAAGATGTTTCCGAAGTTAGTCAAATATCATCTAATGAGGAAGTTATTGAAGATGAAAATAATACTGAGAAGGAAGTTGTTATCGATGAGCAACCAGAAAAGGTTGAGACAACCTCTAACGAAGATGACATAGACTCGTTCTTTGGGTGAGATTATGGCCGAATCAGAGGATTGGGATTTACCCGACCTCGATGCCATAATGCGTGGTGAAAAGAAACATGAATGGTTATCTGAGCCAAGATTTAAGCAAATGTTCTCAGATATCGAAGATGGACTCCAAGGGGTTCTAGGCAAAGGAACATATGATTGGGTTGATCGCAGAGTTTTTGATGCAGTTTTTGATAAATCTACTTTAATGGCCCTTCATAAGTTAATGCAAAAGGGAGAAATTGAAACAGTAGATTACCCTATTGCCAGAGGAAAAGAGGCTCATGTATTCCATGCGACTTCAAATCATGGACCTGTAGCAGTTAAGATATTCCATACAACAAACGCTGTATTCAAAGGATTAGCCAAATACATAGATGGTGACCCAAGATTCGGGGGTCTTTCTAGAAGGCACCGTGAATTAGTTAATATCTGGGTTAGGAAAGAATTCAGAAATTTAAAGAGAATGAGAAAACATGGTCTTAGGGTACCTCGACCGATTACTAATCTGAAAAATGTTCTCATTATGGAATATTTAGGAGAAGGAGACGGAGTAAGTCCAAGGCTGAAAGATATAACTATAGATGAACCATATGAAGTATTCGAAGATTTATTAGATTTCTTAGCAATTAATTGGCAAACTGCGGGTTTAGTCCATGCAGATTTTTCTGAATATAATATTTTATGGAAAGATGGTGAACCTTGGGTAATTGATGTTGGTCAGAGCGTAACCAAACAACATCCACACTCTGAAGAGTTTCTTGTTAGAGATGTTACAAGATTAGTACAATGGATTAACAAACAAGGATATAATGCAGATTTAGGGGAAAGTTTACTTCGAGTTTTAGAAGATCCAGTACCTGCCTTACCTCCTCTTTCAGGCGGAGATTAAAACAGGAACACTATTCCCACAAAACATGGAGCACTTAGCTCGAATCCCGAAGAATCGTATTGCGGTGCTCATAGGTAAGCACGGCTCTACTAGGAAAATGATCGAAGAGGCATGTGGTGCATCGATACACATTGAGTCAAATTCTGGCGATGTTAGCGTTATCTGGCCCGAAGGAGAAATCATTGATCCAATAATTAAGATGAAACTTCCGGATGTTATATTTGCTATAGGAAGGGGTTTAGCCCCAAAAAGAGCAGTCCAACTTATCGATGATGAAGTGTTCCTGAGAATGTATGATATTCGAGAATGGGTTGGCCGACAACCGAATCAAACTAGGAGAATGCGTAGTAGACTGATAGGAACAAATGGCCGTATTAGAAGTCTTATTGAAGAATTAACTGGAACAGAAATGGCAATTTACGGCTCTACAGTCTTGGTAATTGGTAATCAGGAATCACTAGCTTTAGCCACACCTGCTATTGAAGGAATACTACAAGGTTCTGAACATGGAACAGTCTTATTCGGCCTTGAACAAGATCGGAAGCGTCAAAGAATCCGCTCTTATAGTCTAGAAACATACGAAGAAAAGATAACTGAGGATTCATCAACATTTGAAACCTTAGTGCCAAGTCTGGCTGATGCCAGACGTCGTAGAGAGCGAAGGTTCACTAATTCTCAGGTAGATCCATTAGATGAAGATGCAATTAAAGAAATGATGAAACTTGCCGATGATGAGAAAATTGTTTATGGAGAAGAATGATCTTCACTCTAACTGTAAATGCGTTATACCTAAGCGAGAAGTCTGTCTGCGAGTGTTATGTCTAATCTACTCGAAGAGTTAGAGGATTACGAACGTTGGTCAATAAATGTCCTTTATGCAGTTGGTTTTTTGCTTTTTTTTGGATTAGCATTAGATCAAATGAGCATAGATAATATTCTAACCGATTCTATTTACAAATATTATTTGGATCCTATTACTGGTGAAGCAACAGGCGATTCAGGATATAATTGGGTTAACACAGCAACTTATGCAATTGTATTAGGAATGTTTGTTATTGCATTATCAGCATGGTTACGTAGACTTGGAATTGACGGCAGTGATAAAACAATTATTGCACTATTTCCTTTCGTATTATGGGCTGCAACCGGAGAGGTTGTAGAAGATGCTCAGATGTTTAGTAGTGCGTTATCCTCATATTTTGTAAGCCCTGGTGTTCATTTCCAAACTGCTGCTTGGGTAATCATAGCTGGAACATTAGGGTATTTGATATCTAATAACCCCTATATTTCGGAAGAAAATAAAGGTGATAAAGCCAATTCTGCTTCTATGTTTCTTATTCTCTGCCAGTTTATATTATACTCCATTTCTATTTCTACCGGGACACAGGATACCAATATTGAGTTAAATATATTGATATTATTCGGTATTGTAGCAATACTATTACCTGTAATAATACGTGATTCTTTAGATAGTTTTACTATTATTCAGCGTACAGTATATCTCACTGGTTTTGGAGGAACAATTATCTTTCTTGGGGCTATTTGTTGTTATGCATTGAGTGTCGATTCTTCAGAACTAACGTTATGGCCACTTATTTTCGTCATAGGTGCTCCTGCTTTAGTTTGCTGGCAGATGTATCTTTATGGTAAAGAATCAGCAGAAATACTTGCGATAAATGGAATGGTTTCTGGTATTCTACCTATTGGAATGAACGAAGACCAGTATCTTAATTCAGAATCTTCCGAAAAAGATATGATGGAAAAACTAAGATCTAAAGCAGTATTTGCATCACCAGTAGTATTTCTTGCTGTAGCGGGTCAAATTCTTGATGGAATCGCCACTGCAATCGGGCTAGAATATCTTGGTTACAGCGAGAAGCACGTATTATCTGATAAAATTATTCAACTTTTCGGCAATGCTTTTGGTTTTACATTTATCAAGATAATACTCGCTGGAACAATTCTATATTTCTTTACAATCGCTAACTTTGAGCATAGACAGCGACATCTCCGTTTACTAATAGGATTAGCAATGCTGGTTGTAGGAATGGCACCCGGATTACGAGACGTTGGTAGAGCGGCTCTTGGCGTGTAAAACAGATGAATCTATGAATGTGAATCCATTCAATTGAAAGTTCGAATGTACTCTGGAGAGATGAGAGATATGGATAGGCTACCAACTCGAGTCGACCGAAGTGCCGAAGATTTCGCTCGTAGAAGAGAATTTAATCTTAGTTTGATTGAAGATTTAAAGAAACGAATTGATGAGGTTAAGAAAGGTGGCGGTGAAAAATATGTCACCCGTCATCGAAGCCGTGGCAAAATGCTGGCAAGAGAACGCATCAACGAAATATGTGACCCCGGTACACCTTTCTTAGAGTTTTCAAGTCTTGCTGCAAACGGTCTTTATGACTCGCGTGCACATTCTGCAGGGATAATCACAGGGATTGGAGTGGTCCACGGCAAAGAATGTCTTTTTGTAGCAAATGATGCTACTGTCAAAGGGGGTTCATACTATCCTATGACAGTAAAGAAGCATATTCGTGCACAGGAAATTGCAGATGAAAATAATTTGACATGTATTTATCTTGTAGATAGTGGAGGTGCATTTCTTCCAATGCAAGATGAAGTATTTCCTGACAAAGGTCATTTTGGAAGAATATTTCGAAATCAGGCAATATTATCCAGTAAAGGAGTATCTCAAGTTGCGGCTGTACTTGGAAGTTGTACAGCAGGTGGAGCATATATTCCTGCCATGTCAGATGAATCAATAATAGTCAAAGGAAATGGTACAATTTTCTTAGCAGGACCGCCTTTAGTTAAATCTGCAACTGGTGAAGAAGTTACCGCTGAGAATCTCGGCGGTGCGGATTTACACACTCGTGAATCTGGAGTAGCTGATCATTTTGCAGAAGATGAACCAGAAGCCCTGAGAATGGTGCGTAATGTTGTTGAGAATCTAAATGTAAAACCAAAACATAGGTTAGATGTTAAAGATTCGGAGGATCCAAATCATGATGTCGAAGATTTAATGGGAATTATTCCCGATGATAATCGCACCCCTTACGATGTTAGAGAAGTAATTTCTCGTATAGTGGATGGCAGCAGATTTCACGAATTTAAACAAAGATATGGTAATACATTAGTTTGCGGTTTTGCTAGGATTCACGGTTACCCAGTAGGTATTGTTGCCAATAACGGAATATTATTTTCAGAATCTTCCTTGAAAGGTGCTCATTTTGTCGAGTTGTGTGGTCAACGTGGAATACCTCTAGTATTCTTACAGAATATTACTGGATTTATGGTAGGTAGAGATGCTGAATCAGGAGGTATAGCAAAAGATGGTGCGAAATTAGTAACTGCAGTATCTTGTGTACCTGTGCCTAAATTTACAGTAATCATTGGAGGCTCTCATGGTGCTGGAAATTATGGAATGTGTGGTAGAGCATATGATCCAAGATTTGTTTTTATGTGGCCAAATTCTAGAATTTCAGTTATGGGGGGACCCCAAGCGGCTGACGTTTTGGCGACGGTAAAACAAGATCAAAGGATGCGAGAAAATTTATCTCCTATGAGTGACTATGAACTTGATAATTTAAGGAAACCTATACTTGAGAAATATGAAACCGAGGGTTCTCCTTATTATTCAACAGCGAGGTTATGGGATGATGGAATAATTGATCCAAGAGATACAAGAGATATTCTAGGTTTATGTATTTCTGCAAGCTTAAACGCGCCATTCCCTGATCAGAAATATGGCGTATTCAGGATGTAAGGTGAGAAAATGGATACTATGAAAATGAGTGATAAACTTCCAGATACTGAATTATGCAGTCTCGAGATTAAAGGTAATGTGGCTACAATAAATATGAATCGTAGTGATGTTTTCAATGCCCTAAATACCCAATTAATAACAGAATTAATTCATAATATTAAATGGACCACTGATCGTAGCGTTTCAAAGAATTCATCTTTAGTAGATTCTGAAGATTCTGATTATCTTAGAGTTCTTGTCCTTATTGCTGAAGGAAAGCATTTCTGCGCAGGAGCAGATATCAATATGATGAGAGATGCTGGTGCTCGTTCCGTTGAGGAGAATAGAGAAGATTCTGAAAGATTAGATAGACTATTTTATGGATTATGGTCTCATCCTTGTTTCACAGTAGGGTGTATCCAAGGAGTGGCATTAGGTGGAGGTGCAGGATTAGTTTCATGTCTTGATTATGTGATAGCGGAACCAAGGACAAGGATTGCTTTGTCAGAAGCCAAACTAGGAATACTACCCGCAGTAATTGGTCCATATGTATACAGGAAAATAGGCAGTTCTAACTTTCGTCGTTTGTCAATGATGGCTAGTAAAATAGATTCCGAGGAAGCCAAGTCAATCGGATTAATTAATGCAATAGCCGAGTCATCGGATGAATTTTCTAACTCTTTAGAAAAAATTATTTCAGATGTACTTTCTACAGGGCCAATGGCTGTTGCTGAGGCTAAAAAGTTAACATTGACTTTTGATAGATGGGATGGTAGCGATGATGAACTACGTCAATGGACATTGGATAAAACAAGTCAAATGAGAGGGTCAGAAGAGGGACAAGAAGGTCTATCTTCATTCTTAGAGAGACGTAAGCCTAATTGGTCTTCCAAATAAGAAAATGAGGTTTGAAAATGTTTCCAGATTGGATGAACAATGCCACTCAGCCTTTCGACTCAGTATTGGTTGCTAATCGTGGAGAGATTGCAGTTAGAATTCTTAGGGCGGCTAAAGAGTCAGGTTTGAGAGGCATCGCAGTATATTCAGATCCGGATAAAGGTTCACTTCATGTAGAAACATCTGATGATGCAATTCATTTACCAGGTGACAATCTTTCAGAAACGTATCTAAATATGGATGCTATAATTTCTGCAGCAAAACAATCCGGAGCCCAAGCCATACACCCAGGGTATGGATTTTTATCCGAAAGAGCTGATTTTGCTAAAGCAGTTCAATCAGCCGGCCTAGTTTGGATTGGTCCGTCCCCAGAAGCAATCGAAACGATGGGAGATAAAATATCAGCACGTAGGAGGATGATTGAATCCGAAGTCCCTATAATTCCAGGAGAAGAACTCGCTATTGAGTCAGATTCCAACCCTCTCGGTGTCCTAGCATCATCCGCTGCAAGAGTTGGCTATCCATTATTGGTAAAGGCTAGTGCAGGAGGTGGCGGTAAAGGTATGCGTGCTGTATATGAACCAAAGATGCTCAGAACTGAGTACGAAGCCGCGGCACGCGAGGCTTCAGCAGCATTTGGTGATGGCACGGTATATGTCGAAAGACTCCTAACGGGTTCTCGACATGTTGAGATTCAGGTTCTTTGTGATAAATATGGGAATTCAATTCATCTTAATGAGAGAGATTGTTCATTACAACGAAGACACCAGAAAGTAATCGAAGAGGCTCCTTCACCTGCTGTTACTAGTGAGATTCGTAACGCAATGGGAATAGCAGCAATAAGAGCCGCAAAAGCTGTTAATTACGAAGGTGCTGGCACAGTAGAATTTCTTCTAACTTCAAAGGGAGAATTTTTCTTCTTAGAAATGAATACTCGTTTACAAGTTGAACATCCTGTTACTGAATTAATAACTGGAGTTGATTTAGTTCAGAAACAATTCGAAGTTGCCGCGGGACTTTCCCTAGGCCTCTCACAAGCCGATATTGGAATCACCGGTCATTCTATTGAAGCTAGAATTTATGCCGAAGATGTAAGTAAAGGATTTCTTCCAGCAATTGGTAAATTAGCTATGTGGAGGCCACCATCAACCCCTGGTGTCAGAATGGATTCAGGTTTTAGAGAAGGTGATGAGGTAACAGTAGATTTCGACCCCATGTTAGCAAAATTAATTGTTCATGCACCAGATAGACCTGCTGCGTTGAGAAGATTGGATTCAGCTTTATCTGAATTTATTGTGCTTGGTGTTACAACTAATGTTGGGTTCTTACGTCAAATTGCTCGCAGTAATACTTTCTCTGAAGGAATGGTGACTACAGATTTCTTGGATAATGTTTCTTTAGATGAATTTTCACAGCCGCAGATTGAAGACTCAATTTTAGTTTCAATATCTGCTGCTTCGAATCGTCTTGGAATAGATAGATATTCAAGAAATACAAATCCAGAAAGCAGCTTAATTGACGAATATAGTGGACATTCGGATGATCCATTTAGGACTTTAACGAGGTCTTTTCCCTAGGTGATATTATGGAATGGAGCATAGATAATTCTGGTCCTAGATATATTGCATCTTTCTCAGAGACGGATGGTAAATTAAAATTATCAAAGATAGTTTCGGATAATAATGAGCAATTAATTCCTGATATCTCAATAAGTAGAGATGAAAAACCTGGAAGAATTCTTATTGAGTTAGAGGGAGTTACTAGTTTCGCTCATGTTATACGTTCTGATGATAAATGGTGGATACATTTCCAAGGACATATTTATGTTACAAATATGCATGAACCTGGAAGCAAAGATTCCTCTTTATCGGAAGGAAGTCTCAGTGCGCCTATGCCAGGAACAATATTAGATGTATTAGTTAAATCAGGCCAACGAGTTAGGCAAGGCCAGACTCTTTTGATAATGGAAGCAATGAAAATGGAGCATCGAATTCAGGCACCAAAAGCAGGTGAAGTTACGGTAGTCCATTTCCAAAAGGGCGACAGGGTAGATATGGGCCAAAATCTTGTTGAAATCGGAGAATAGTGTATAATCTCTTTCAATAGTTCAAAAATTAAGATAATAATGCAGGCAATGAGTTAATTAATCCCTATATCTTAGCATAATTATGGGAGTTGAAACAACAATACTAGCGGCTTTGATGGGTCTAAGTCTAGCATCGGCATCTGGTTTCAGAGTATTCTTACCTCCATTTCTTCTTTCCATAGCAGTCAGAACTGATACCTTGGTTAGTTTAGATTTATCAGATACAGGGTTCGCTGTTTTCGACAGTAATGCAGCAGTTTTGATATTAGGGATAGCATGTATCGCAGAGTTTGGAGCATATTATGTTCCTTGGCTGGATAATCTCCTTGATACAATAGCTTCGCCTGCAGCGGTCCTATCTGGAATAGGTATGACTTCAATGGTTTTAGTAGGCTCAGATCCAATAATGCAATGGTCTTTTGCTATCATTGCTGGTGGAGGTTCCGCAGGAATTATTCAAGCAACGACTGTCGCAGTGAGAGGTTTATCGTCGACACTAACGTTAGGATTTGGAAACAATATTGTTGCATCGGGTGAAAATATTGCTAGTCTTGTCCTTACATTAGCTGCACTTATAGCGCCATTATTAGCGGCAATATTCGCAATAATTTTGGTATTCTTATTGTTTCGCCAAGCAACAAGATCTAAGAAAATCAAGTCAGTTTAATGGTTTAAGAAATTCTTGATTATCCATATATGGTTGTAGTACCTTCGGAATCATTATCATGCCGTCTTCAGTTTGGTATTGCTCTAATATTGCTACTAATGCCCTACTTGTAGCCACAGCGGTTGAATTAAGAGTATGAACTGCTGAATTTCCTTCAGCTGTTCTGTATCTCATGCGCAGCCTATTAGCCTGGTAGTCGGTACAGTTGGAACAAGAAACAACTTCTTTGTAATCCCCTACTCCTGGTAGCCACGCTTCGAGATCGTATTTCTTTGAAGCCACGGTACCCATATCTCCTGTACAAATATTTACAACTCTATAATGTAAATCTAGACTATCCCATAGTTCCGTAGCATTGGCTAGTAAATCTTCATGATGAGACCAAGAATCTTCTGGATTACATATTATTATTTGCTCTATTTTTGTAAATTGATGCACCCTCCATATCCCTCTATCTGAGAGTCCATGTGCACCTACCTCTCTACGGAAACATTGAGAAACTCCAACGAGTTTTATTGGAAGTTCTGATGGTTCGATTATTTCATCCATTCTCATAGCAGTTAACGGGTGTTCACTGGTTGCGATTAGGTAGAATTTATCTGGTTCTATCCCGTACATAACCGTCTCAAAATCAGCTAGATCTGTGACTCCCTCATATGCCTCTTTATTCATCATAAGTGGTGGCTGAACGAGAGTATAGCCTCTCTTTACAAGGAAATTTGTTGTGTAACTTTGGAGGGCCATCTCAAGACGAGCTAAATCTCCCTGCAGAAAATAGAATCTACTGCCAGTTATTTTCGCGGCTCTTGCTAAATCCACCCAACCATTGGTTTCAATTATATCATTATGATTTTTAGGTTCAAACCCCATATCTTTTTTCTGCCCATGTAGGCTGTGTAAGGTATTTTTCTGGTCATCTTCACCCACCGGGACACTTTCATGAAGAAGATTAGGGACTCTCATTCTGATAGAATCTCTCTGTTTTAGATAATCTTCAGATACTTTGCTCAATTCTTCAATTTTAGAGCCAATACTAGAAACTTCTTCCATAATTTTCTTTACCGCTTCAGAATCACCTGATTTTTTTGCAGCAGCAATACCTCTTGCTGCCTCGTTTCTTGATTTACGAAGTTGATCAGAATCATAACTTGCTTGTTTCCAAGCATTATCTAATCGAATAACTTCATCAATATTATCCTGAGGTATTTTTCTTTTATCATGATCAGCGCGTAAAACTTCCGCATTCTCACGGAACATCTTCATGTCTAGCATAACAAACAACCCTAGGGCTGGCCAATCTTCTTTCAATGAATCGGGCTTTTGGGGTCAGAATAGTGAAATTTGTTGAATTAAATCTGATGGGCCATATACTATTAATCCTGTAATAAAATAACCTAATATCGAGCCGCCATTGAGTAAAGGTAGTCCGGCTTGAGGTTTCCCCTTAGCAACTTGAGTCATTAGTCCTAGATAACCAACCAAACCTCCTAACAATGTACCCAAACCAACCAAAAGAGGGTCTAAATGTATCCACCCAAACTCTGATGATAGTGGTAAAGAACCCACAACAGCGCCAGTTTCAGGTAAGAATGTAATAGTTGAAATAACCAGCATTCCTGGGAAAATTACGTCACCTAGACCCATGAATAGTGCATCTCTACCTCCTTTTTCAACCTTAACTGGCCTAGTTTTAGGGTCATTCCAATCTTCTTGAGATGGTTGTTGAATTTTTCCTTTCATTACATCTCCCTTTTCTTCCAAGAATGTATACCCTTTATCTTTAGGTGCAACAAGCAATATTGGTAGTTTTAAGTCAATCATTGTATCAGCTAATTCTAGCATATGTTTACTTCCATTAACTGCCCAATGATCGTATATTGCTGCAAAAGTCATAAAAATTATAATTAGAATAGGAACAAAACTTATTCCTATCATTGTTATAACTCCTGAACCAACTAATATTCCGACGAGATTTACTATGTACCATTCTGGATATTTCCATAATGTAGCCATTAAAATAAAATTCAGTATAAATGTAATAAGAAATACATTTGTCGTTGTCCCAATTGTTGTTAACATTAATATCAATGCCACGTAGGGTGCTACTACATACATTAGCGAAAAATACAGTGAAAACATGATGAATCCTTTGATTATTATTTCAAGGTTCTTTCTTGCAAGCCATATAATTACAAACGTAAAAATCCCAATTAATGCTAATTCTAGGAATATATATCCTGTCTGAGTAGTTCCTTCTGCTCCAAATGCTCTAACTTCATCTTCATCCCAAACTGGTTGTATTGTAATACCTAGAAATATAGTCATTAGGAACATTCCAGCCATACTGGACATTGATTTCCATTGGTCTCTCATAGCCTCAATTGTCTCGTTCACTTTCACTCCCCAACCCCCACGAAGTTCAAAGCCCATATCACTTTGACTAATACAAGTGCGTAGTTGCAGTAGTGGGTGATTGTATTTCTGATATTAGGAAATGGCTTGAAGAAAGAAAATTAATTGGTGTCAAATTAGGCCTTGAAAATTGTGAAATTATTCTACAGAGATTGAATAATCCTCATCTTAATTTCCCTTCAATTCATGTAGCAGGCACAAATGGAAAGGGCTCTCTTTGTGTTCAATTATCTGCTTTAGCTCGTGCAAATAATCTAAATGTTGGACTTTTTACATCCCCTCATCTCATTACTATCGAGGAAAGGATTAGGATTAATGGCTCTCCGATTAAATCGGATGATTTTGATAAGTTTCTGAATGAAATAAGAGATGCCAGTTTAATTCCTCCCATTTGCAATCCTACTTTTTTTGAAGTGACATTTTTAGTTTCTATGTTAGCATTTAGAGAGAATAATATTGATAGAGCGATAATTGAGACAGGATTAGGTGGTAGATTAGATTCTACTAGATTAGTTGATGCTGATCTTTGTGTAATTACTACAATTTCCAAAGATCATACTGAGTTTTTAGGAGATACATTAGAAGAAATAGCTCTAGAAAAAGCAGGTATTCATCGTTCAGGAGTGCCTTTAATTATTTCAAAAAGTGATAAGTTAAGTCCATCCGTTTTCAAAGTAATTTCAGATAAGGTAGGAGATGACTTATGGATACATGAACCAAGTAATTCATTATCTCCTTGGGAAATCTGGATTCAATTATCAGAGAAAATTGCAGAGTTATATCAATGGAATAAACCAATGTTAGATTGTAATTGGCCGGGGCGCTCCCCTGGATACGGTTCTTCATGGTTTGAAACAAAATCGAAAATATGCGCTGCCCATAATAAGGAAGGTTTCGAAGTAGAACTAAATTCTATTAATCAACCGTGTATTATTGTAATAGGTGTTAGTGAAAAAGCAGATATTGAAGATACACTACATCCTTTAACAAATGACTCTCTTCATGATTCAGTCTTTAATCAGATTATTTTTACAGAGCCTCTCTCAGGTCGAAATAAAGCAGTTTCTGCTGAAAAGCTAGACGAAATTATTTGTAATGGTAAATTAACTCCAAGACTAATAATAAAGAATCCCATTGAAGCTGTAAATAAAGCCTCTTCTATAGCCAATAATGAGGGGCTCGAAATTGTTATAATTGGTAGCGTTTATCTTGTAGGAGACATATTGAATGATATGATAATTACAAAAAATTTAGACCTTTCGGAAGAACTTCGTGTTCACCGATAATCAAAAAGGATGACCCCTGTGGATGGCTCGTAGATGACAGATAAGACGAGTGAGAAAGTTGAGTTAAAGGTGGTACTTGAATCTCAAGATAGCACTTCTAAATACATTCTTGTTGCTTTGGTTTTGGTATTATGTGGTTTACTATTTGCCATAATTGCTGGTGGCGGTGCCGATAGTCTACTTTCCTCAAACGATGATCAAAATATCGGAAATTGTGGAGACGGTATTGATAATGACAACGGTGGTAAAGCAGATCGTGATGATCCGGATTGTTACTCTAATCCTACAACTTTAGATGGTTATGATGCAAGCCGTACTGAGGCCAATAGGGATAATGACTTATGAGATGTATTCACGAGGTGATAGCATGAGTAATAAGTGGGATAAACGTTTTTTGGAATTGGCAAAGCATATTTCTAATTGGTCAAAAGATCCCTCAACTAAAGTTGGCTGTGTAGTGGTTGGTGAGGACCGAGAGATTCGCTCTACTGGATTCAATGGTTTTCCAAGAGGTATTGAAGATAAAATCGAGAGACTTGAAGATCGCGAGCAAAAATATCCTATGATTTGTCATGCTGAAGAAAATGCAATTATGCATGCCGCTAGAATTGGAATTTCATTAAAGGGAACGATGGCGTATGTTACATGGCCACCCTGTTCCAGATGTACGCGCTCTCTTATTCAAGCAGGTGTAAGTGAGGTGGTTTACCCTGAAGATGTTGAGATT
>CABXDN010000009.1 GCA_902511005.1 uncultured Candidatus Poseidoniales archaeon
AACTATCCTCAGAATAGTTCCTTTGCATGACACGGTCACGCACTCTTCGCCTTCCCGATTAAATGCTTTGAATTTTTGCGCGAAATAACCCAAATCAGACTCTCCAGATACGCCTCTGAAGTCTGAAATAGTTGAACCGCCTACCATTATTGCTTCTGCTATAACTTGATTTGTATGCTCAAAAATACGCTGCACTTTGACTCCAACTTTCTTACTTTTACCAGCAATCTCTGCCGCAGTTCTTAGAGGTGATATTTTGCTACGGAAAAGTATCTCACTGGCATATATATTTCCAAGACCAGAGACTACTCTCTGGTCTAATAATGCACTCTTTATTGGAGAGCGTTTACCTTGAAGGTTTGACTTCAAAATTTCAGCAGTAAATTCTTCAGTAAGAGGTTCAGGACCAAGACTAGATAGCCATTTCTGCTCTGACTCTTCGGATGTCAGAAATGTATCCATGAAACCAAAACGTCTATGATCAGTATATACAGCAGTTTTAGCACCATCATCAAATTCAAAATATACATGGTCGTGTTTACCAGAACCATCTGAACCAATGGTCCAAACTCCTGTCATTCCAAGATGGCTCATCCAAGTATATCCATTAGATAGACGAAATAAGAGATACTTGGAACGCCTATCAATTTTCTGTATTTTAACTCCAGTCAGTGTTTCCTCAAAATCAGAAGGGAATGGAAAACGAAGATTTGGACGCCTTAAGTCTACAAAACTAATCGTAGTATCTACCAAATGTGGGACGAGTCCCCGGCGAACCGTTTCAACCTCTGGCATTTCTGGCATGATTGAACCATAGAAGGTAATCACATTATATTGACTATACGAATATGTCTTATCTGATAAACATAGAATACTTGAATAATGCCCCACATCTAGGGTTAACATGGATAATAGAGATGAGATACCTTGGGCAAACCCTTCAAAGAATCCAAATAGCGTAGTTCAAGTTCAAGGCGCCTCTATGGGCCAATATACTCAAACTAACGCAACTTTAGCATTAATTTTAGCTGCTGTTTCATATTTCATGTGTGGGATTTGTACCGCGGTTCCTGCTGTTATTTTAGCCAATGGTGCATTGGCGATTACAACTAGTCAACCGGGACATCCTGACCAAGGACTGGCCAAAGCAGCACAAATTCTTGGATGGATTATGGTTGTTTTGACTATTATAGGAATCTTAGTATGGTTATTATTCGCTGGACTTATTGGCGGAGCTGTTTTGTTAGAAAGTTAACTACTTTCTTTCCGAATAACAAAAACTCGATGCTGAGATTCAAAGTGAGAGATATCAATATTCTCTAATAAAGAAATTTTTTCATCGGATTCGATTAATTCCTTGGCCTGTTCAAATCTGGAATCATCGCCGCCTTCAATCCATCTTTCACTAGCAGCTTTGAGCGATAATAGTCCAATCCCTCCAACTTTGAGAAATGTCTCTGAAATATGTAAAAATGATTTCGTTTGATCTGCTATGCTAATATCTTGATGAATCCAATCTACTTTTCCTCTAAGATAAGGAGCAATTGATAATGGATTTCTGGCATCCCCCAAAACTGGAATCAAGCCGGGCCTATTTTCCGATAATTTGCTCAAATCTCTCATCATTCTTGGGGCTATTTCTACTGCTATAATTTGACCATTATGATGATTTCCTGAGCCACAGACATGGTCATGGATATGACTAACTGTGGTTCCTGAAGACGCACCCAAGTACAGACAAGTTGAACCTACTTCTGGAATCATAAGGCTAGTCTCTTTCTTACTTTTTAGTAGACTAGCAGCCACTTTGGATTTACTAGGGTCCCAGTGACGCCATTCAATGCGACTGTCCTTTTTCCTTTTCTCGCCTCTAACTGAAACACCCCTTACTGCATTTCGGGTCCACAATGAACGACCCTCTTTACGAATCCCCCATGCTAATTTCTGAGGTTTCCTTCGAGCCATAAATTCACTTCCTCTTAGGAGGTTTTGGGAATCTATCTTTTATCGACTCTGCTTCTTTATGTATTTTCGAAACTTCTTCCTTAGTCCACGGTTCACCATTAAAATGATCTATTCTTACAGCTATACTTGCTTTACCTGCCAAATATCTTGCTACTTTACCTCGAACCCAGCGAGGGCTACGACTGACTGCTGGCATCGAAAACAGAATTGCCCCATGCTTGGGTGGAGGTGCACCTCGTCGATGTGCAGACATAGCAGCATTCGCCCCTAATACCTGTAGACTGCCTGACGGCATACGGGCTAATCGTTCTCTTCCACCCGCTAAAACTACTAATTTCGCAGCGCCAATAGGACCAATTAATGCTGATAAACTGGGCAAGTAATCATTCGCTAAAACTCTAATTGCATTTTCATGATTTGATAACCTATCTGCAATATCAACTACTGATTGTGCTTGAGATTTTACAACCCCCCACTCGTCTTCGGAGGGTTGGTGAAGAGTTTCGGGGACTTCAAATCGTTCAGAAACCTCATTAATTGATGAAGAGGAGGAAACTACCTCAGGTATTTCTCTTCTCATTTTATCAAGATCAAGTTCAGATAAAAAAAGACCAATCCACTCAATACACCTAGCTTCAAGAGTAGTCCAAGATGCTCTGAGTTCATTATTTGCTCCAACCATCATATCCAGACGTCTATCGATATCTCCTGAAGAATCTGCAACTCCTCGCTTAGCTAAACGAGTTGATGCCTCGGTGAACTTCAGAACTTCTTCTTCTGACAATTCAGGCCAATCAGAACATGATAATACTCCTAAAGAATCAGGAATAGCGTCAGGAAACCTTTCTTTCAAGGAACGTGCTTCAGAAGTCATTCGACCTGATTGTAAATCTGAAAGGCGATTTACGAGAGACTTGGTTGAGATTCTGTTCCAATATAATTCATCAATAATCTCTTCGTTATCATCTATAACGCGGGCCAATCTCCAATCATAGATGATACGCACGGACTCTTCGACATCGACTTCAGGCTTCAATCTCGCGATTCCGAGCGAAGGCATGAAAACTAGTATCTATTGGCAGGGTTATGGACGGTAGGCTGATGCTATTGGTAGGCATTGGTGGTGCTATAGGGGCCATTTTAAGATATATTATTTCAGATATTATGCCATCAGAAGGACTTCCTTATGGCACCATAACGGTGAATCTAATAGGATCACTGTTACTTGGAATTATGTTTGGTGCTATCGCTGCTGATGCATTAATTAGTCAAGATAATCTATTACTATTTGGAACTGGTATTCTTGGGGCATTTACCACTATGTCTGCTTTCGCAATGGACACCGTTAATCTATCTGAAAATGAATTTTCTACTGCGATGATTTATGTTACTCTGACTATTATGGGAAGTATTGGTTTGGCATGGTCAGGATATAGGATTGGAATTGGATTGTTTTCATAATTTAGAAGATATTTCTGGTCTTGGATGAGTAATGTTCAATAAGACATTGATTTACCACTATTCGGTTGAAGATAGAAATCAACTGGTTGTGAGAAGTTATGTTTTGTCCAGAATGCGGTACGTTAGGTTTTATGGAAGCAAATGGGAATATTAGATGCACTAATTATACGTGTGGCTATGAAGGCCCTCTAGCAGGAAAAGATGGGAAAGGAGCAGAATTTACTGACCCAATGACAGGAGAAACAATTGATCTCGGAGCAGCAAGAACATCAGTAGAAGTTAAGGAAAGAGATGATAGAACTCGCGGCGAAGATAAAGCTAGAGGGATTTTATACGAGGACAGCTACATATGCCCTAAATGTGATTGCAAGAAGATATTTGTTTGGATGCAACAAACTAGATCTTCTGATGAACCAGAAACAAAAATGTGTACTTGTTCTGAATGTGGACATAAGTTTAGAGAATACCAATAAATTAGCGAAAAAAGAATAAAATATATTGTTAAATGACTAATTGCTCAAACAGAAGCATGAATAACCAGCAGTTAAGGGTAAGTTAAGAAAGGGGCGGCATTATGTTGAGAGTCACAGCAAACACGCAATTAATGAAAGAAATAGTAGACTTGCTTTCTGTGTTAACAGAAGAAGCAAAATTAGTATGGGGTGAGAATGGACTTCACATCAATGTAGTTGATGGTTCGCATGTAGCATTATTATCTGCTACAATAGGAGATGCTTGCTTTGAAACATATGAAGTCGAACCGGTAGAAATAGGCCTAGAACTAGCTAAATTAAGAGACTTATTGAGTTTAGCAGGGCCCTCTGATTTAGTTGAATTAGATTATGATGAAGCAATAGGTGCAATTAATGTGAGAGTAGGCGCAGTACATCGAATTTTGAGAGGATTAGATACAGGTTCTATGAATGAACCTAAGATGCCTCAACTAACTTTCGATAGCAAAGCAACTATTGATCCTACTAAATTATCTAACGCATTAAGAGCTGCAAAATTTGTAGGAGAATTAGTAGATTTAAGCCTAGATACGAATCAAATGAGTGTATCCGTCACGGTAGAAGCGGGTGAATCTGTTAATGTTAGATTTGATGCGGGAGAACTAAGTGAATTGGTAGCCCCGAACCCTACTCATTCAACTTATTCTTTACAATTTTTAGACCCTCTAACAAGAAAACTTGCTGGTGGTCTAACTGATGCTGTAACTTTAGAATTCCAAGATAAATATCCTTTACGACTTACATGGAATAGTAATGACGGAGGAGCTAGTTGGGTTTACTTCCTAGCCCCAAGAGTTACAAATGATCCTTGATTGTTCATCGATGTTATTGAAAGCATTGATGCTTACGCGCGGTCATGAGTAATCTCTCAGTCACTGTAATCATTCCTAGTGTTAGGAATCATGAAGAACTAGATATTGCTCTAAAAGGATTAAGCAATCAAACCTACCTAGGCCCTTGTGAAATAGTCGTAGTTGGACCTATAAATGATCCAGCAAAAAAAGTTTGTGAAAAAAATAATATTCGATTCATAGATGATGATGGCTCTAGAACTAGAGCGGATGCTTGTAACATTGCAATCAATGCTACTGAATCAGAAGTTATACTATTCACAGATGATGACGTAATTGTACCCAAGGATTGGGTTGAAAAGTTAGTGTCATGGTTTTCTAGAGAAGAGGTAAGTGGAGTAGGTGGACCAAATTTTGCACCTGTAGAAGAATCTACAATTTGGCAACAAGTTATTGATGTTGCATTTTGTAGCACAATATTTACTGCTGGAACTAATTATGGTAAAGTTGGAACGAAGGAACTTGATGAAGTAAAACAATTACCAGGTGTTAATTGCGCTTACAGACGCTCTGTTATCGAAGAAATTGGTGGATTTGATGAAGGTGCAATAGGAGCAGAAGATGTCATGCTTGATCATAGAATAAGAATGACTGGAAAGAAATTATGGACAGATAGAACTGCGATTATGTGGCATAGAAGGAGAGATTTGTCTAGGGTCAAGAAACAAATTAGAAACTATGGGCTTGTGAGGACTTTAGCAAGTCATCAATATCCTGAATTGAGAGCACCCACACATACAGCAGTAGCATTATTTCCTCCAATAGTAATTGCAGCATTTACATTCTTTTTTTGGGGTTTAGCGAATGGAGGTTTAGCTTGGCCTGATTTCTGGGACATTAGTTTATCTACAGTTCCAATGGGGCTTCCAAGATTAGGAGTTCACACATTACCAACTCTTATTTTGATATACAATTTAATTGCTTGGTATGGCTCATGGAAAGGAAACTCACCAAGTAAAACAAAGAAAACTATCTTCTTGTCTTCAATAGCAACTTACACATTACACTGGAACTATGGTATGGGAGTTCTAACTGGATGGATGAGAATTATAACAGGGGATTCAGGCTTACAAATAGACGATAGAGAACGTTAAATTTATTTCATTCTTCCACAATTATTTCCAATTCGCCAAGATTTTGTTTTAGGCCTCCAAAAAATAACTGTGAATACTCCAATAAAAATACCACCAAAAACAAGATTTAACCAGCCTTCTAAAATATATCCTTCACTCGCATTGAAGTGAGCCCATAGAAAAGAAGGAATTATGCCAAAAATCAGCGAGATAGCGGATTCTTCAAGAATTAATCGGGACTTATTCGAAGATTCGGGCAATTGTGGGGATTCGTTTGTAAACATGTCATTACTAGGTCTCTTAACTAACCTCATGTAATCTGAATTAGTATCTTTAGTAATCGGACTATTAGAAGCACTTCCTGAATCCCAAGTACGTGCGATTTTCATTATCCAATCTTCTTCTATGAATGGTCTACCATCGCAATGTTTAGACCAATATGAACCTCTTATACGATCAGATAGTTCTTCTAATTCATTATTTCCAGAAATTAAATTTTGTCGGAATGCTAACTCCCACTCAGCTTCTGAAGCAATATAACAGTCAGTTGATTCTAATATCTTAGAAGCATTTTCTCGGGAAATAGGCAAGAATGAAATCTCGTATTCATAATCAATTTTTACTTCATGACGAGGACCAATCCCTCCAAAAATAATTGAACGATTATCAGAGCCAACGTATACTTTCCCCGGATTTACAGTTATCCATTGTATCTCCAAAAAAACACCTCTAAGAATCAATTTCTCCCGTTTGAATTGACCATTGAGATGCATAAACATTGTTATTTTCAATTAATTGATTATGTATTCCACGTTCTACAATAACCCCATCAACTAATGCAATTATTTCATCCGAATTTCTTATTGTCGCCAACCTATGGGCGACGGCAATAGTAATTCTCTTTTTACCACCATTAGATCCCCCGAAAAGAGATTGTTGAATTCTCTTTTCAGTTTCAGCATCTAAGGCAGCACTCGCTTCATCGAGAATTAATAAATCAGGATTATTAAGAAGTGCTCGTGCTAGACTTATGCGTGCTCTTTGGCCTCCTGAAAGCATCACGCCACGATCACCTACCATGGTATCAATTCCTTCGGGTAATTTAGAGGTGAATTCCAATGCACCCGCTGTTTCCAAAGCAGACTTAATTTCATCATCTGTGGCATCACGCGCATAAGCTATATTTTCACGTAAGGTACCGAAAAAGAGGAATGGTTCTTGAGACACGAAACCAATCCTATTCCTTACAGATTTAATAGAATATTCATTTATACTTATACCATTAATTAGGATTTCACCACTCTGAGGCTCGTAAAACCTTTCTACTAATTTTAGAATTGTACTTTTCCCTGCACCGGTATGTCCCATGACGCCTAGTGAATCACCAGAAGATGCAGTAAAAGAAATACCATTGAGGACATTTCCTTCAGACGAGGGATAGGAGAAAGATACATCCTCGAAAGAAATAGAGGTTATTGGTCCATCTAATTCAATGGCGCCTTCTTTATCGTAAATTGATGGCTCTAAATCAATTATCGCAAATACTCTCTTAGAAGAAGCCTCACCTTTCTGTAACTGATTAAGAAGCATACCTAATATGAACATAGGCATAGTCATTCTAGTTGAAATCAAAAGAAATGTAACGAACTGCCCCACTGTAATCTCACCTGAGGCCATAACCCATCCTCCTGCAGAAACGAGAAGACCGAATGATATACCAGCAACTACATAGATTCCAGGGATGAAACGGTTTCTAACAAATGCCGCGGAAATAGATTGATCGCGATAATCTCCACTTTGCCGCCCTATCCTAGAACTTTCAAAGCTAGTAGCATTGTAAGCTTGTACAACGGTTATTCCTGACAATACATTTTCTAGTATGGCTACTATTCCTCCTGTGCTCTCCCTTGTCTTTCTATATTTACGCTGAACTCTAGTAGAAAACCATACTACCATAGGGACAATTAGGGCTAAAGGAGCGAATAAAATTACAGCGAGAGTAGGGGACATCCAGAACATAATACCGAATGCAGTCGCGAATGTCATGACTAAACGTATCATACTGGTGCTAGCGTCAGAAATTATGTCCTCTAATTGGGCAACATCAGCTGATAAAACAGACATCAAATTACCTGTCTGTCTTGTTTCGAAATATGATGCTTCCATGGCCATCAATGAATCTGTGGCATCCATTCGAATATCATGTTGAGCCATGTAAGCAGTTGATTGCCAAAGTTGGTTACTAAGTCCCTGGAAAATAGCAAGACAAGTAAAGCACATTAGAATCAAGAAACCAAAACCAAACTCTACTGAATTCATTGGACCCAAAGAAGGAAGAATATCTGAGGTGACAAAATCTCCAATAATTGAATCTGGGATTAGTTCGTCTCTGTAATAGTCTGCAGCCATTCCAATAGCAACAAATGGTATCAAGTCGAAAGCTCGAGCTATACCATTAGTAACCACTCCACCTAGTGCCCTTCGCCAGTATCTCTTCAGATATGGTACTATTCTCCAGATTTTTCGGCCAACAATTTGCTTATCATCTACGATATCTGAACTATCTTTACTCAGTCCTATTTCATTAGACATCGGAGTGACTTCATTGTCGGACATAGACTGACGGAGGGGGAAAGGTGTTTCAATATGATAGATTGAAAGTTTGTGATTATTTTGGTGCGCCCGCCGGGATTTGAACCCGGGACATGAGGTTGGAAACCTCAGGTGATAACCCCTTCACTACAGGCGCGCTGACCGTCCGAGCATAGGGTCTTTCTAAACTAGTTCGGTTACATCTGTTCAAATGTTAGTAGCATCTCGGAGTATTATGCTTGTGCGTCAAAGAATTGGAATTCTATTCATGATACTCTTCTTACCGATAAATGGGCCAATATTAAGATTGGTTATACAAGAACTGATTAATCGACCTTTGCCAATAGGAGAATTTGATTTCTTTGTTATCTGTGTCTTTCTTTTCTTAGGAGGAGGGATAATGACATTCACTCCAAAACTTAAGTTCGCGTTTCATTTGATTGAGTAAAGAATCTGAGGCCAATTAAAATGAATATTATTTAAAATCTCGGAAACTTGACCTTCTGAATATCCATTTTTAATTAACAAACTAGATAATTGCTGTGTTCTTTTAGGTATTGTCTTAGGACCTAGCACTGCTCCAGGTCTTTTTTCATCATCTAGGAAATCTGTCTCCATTCCCCAATATGAATTAGACATTGGTAGTGTTTCAACAATCTTTGATATACTGTCCTTCCCTACACTTACTGTTACGCTTAAACCATGAGTAAATTCTTCACTTATATTTGCAGGAGCATAGTGCCTTATTGCAAGATGCCTAGATAATTTAGCTTTGTCACAAAGTATTGCAAGATCTGAATATGTTTTTTCACCATTATCTTCCACGTGTAATTGTATACTTGTTTTTGCTTCTGCTGCTAATTTCATTATTTTTAGTAATAAATCATTAGATGCATCCCATATTTCATCACTTACTGGATAATGAGGGCGGCCAACTTCTCCCAAACACATCGCATGCCCGGATGAAATATATTCTAATGCAATCTTAACTGCCTGGAGATGAAGAGAACTAGATTTTTCTAAACCCATAGTATGGATTTGATGCTCCCATGCCACTGGATGAGGGCCAAGTATCACAGAGACAGTGATTCCAAATTTATTACGCACTTCTGTAGCCATTTCTAAGGTGTTTTGATATGCTTTTCTATAATCAGAGGGGGTCTTAGGGAGATTAGAGAAATCAGGTTTGTGTACCAGATTAATGGCGGTGCCACCTGAAATAATAAATTCATTAACTGCTTCAAAAAAACGATTTTTACGATCAAGATGCATGTGTTGGTCTAATATCGGGCCTATCCATCGACCATTCTGAAACATATTCCTCACGCCAATGCGCCTTCATCATCTAATTGTGATGACCAATGTCTTATCGCCATTTCAGCAATTCTCTTGGAAGTTTGTTTGAGAATTACACCATGGCCGTTATTGAATAATAAAATTGTACACTTATGCCTTTCTGCATTTATTCTTAAGGCTCCCATTCGATCATCATAATTAATTTCAGAGAATCTGTCCGCTGCTAAATCCATCAATACTGCTCTACCTATTGAAAAACGGATAATCATTTCTCCTGAATCCACAATTAACCATTCATCGGACATTCCTAATGTCAATAATAATTCTTGAACCGCGAGGCGGGCAACTTCACTTCTTGATATTCCATGAACTAAAACGGATCCTTCAGGCTCAATTACTAATGTCGCATGAGGATTTTCATGAATTATAACTACATATTCACCTGATAACACACCATTCGCTAAACGAACTGCTTCATCTTGATTTATTGGTTCTGATGAAGTAAAACGAAAAGTCTGTGTTTCAATATCTAAATTTATTTTTGTTGTATCCATATTTATTCCTCCGAATTTATTAATTCAATATCCAAACAAGAACCAATTGCCTTCTTTATCGAGGACAACCAAGCTTGATGGATAGGTACCAACAAAGTAGTCTCCTGAGCTTCAGTATCATCAACCCTACTATTGTGTAGGTCTCTTAATGCACCTCTTATTCGAGAAACAAATCTATTATCTCTCAAAGCAATTAATTCTTCAGAAATACCTCGCTGCTCTTCTATCCACCATGTCGCCGCTGATGCGGATGCTGCACCTAGGTCTGCATTAACAAATTTAGAAACTGAAATTGAACCGATTGCATTTGTTCTTATTTTTTTCCAACGCCGACCTGTTGTTAAAGTCAAGATTAAATT
The DNA here is from genome assembly GCA_902511005.1 of uncultured Candidatus Poseidoniales archaeon. GTDB lineage: Archaea > Thermoplasmatota > Poseidoniia > Poseidoniales > Thalassarchaeaceae > MGIIb-O2. Next base: position 10,664 of record CABXDN010000009.1, read on the forward strand.
AGAATAAGTCACTTGTTGATCTGCACTATCTATCTGCCATTCAACCCATTTTTCATCATCAAGACTCGGTTCAATAGCATAAACTGGAATTCCCCCTCTTGAGTTCTGAGCATGTAAAAGTAAACGTATCTGTTCGGGATCAGGAATCATCGGCCCATCTACATCTAATTCATTCAAATCACTCATTAATCTTCCAAGTACAGTTCCTGATGCAATCGCAGAATCACGATGAACTCCTGGGCTTTCCTTTTCTTGTTCTGCTTCAACTATCCACGACTTCAGATCTATTGATGAGGTCATAAATGCAATTCCATGAAAACTAGAATGTGATCTTAATTTAGAAGGCATGCGTAAACATGGAATATGCGGCCAAAAGATGATTTTACCACCCTCTGGGTCTTTGAAATGATATTCATCCCATACTAACTCCGGCATCTCCATGGCTACCCGAAACAGTACTCAGGATTGAATACAACGGTTCGAAAATGAGTTATTTTCGTAAAAACAATATGATGGTTTCAAGTTTGATGAGTGTTTGAGAGGACTTGATAGACATGAATGAGGCCTACTCTACAGACCCAGTAATACAACTAAATGAGGTGTTCCCCGGAGACACCAATGCTCTAGATACATTATTTGGAGGGAAACTAATGGCGATAATGGATACCGCTGCTGGAATGGCAGCTTCTAAGTTTGCTCATAGGAATTTTGTCACCGTATCAGTAGATGCACTAAAATTTAGAAGACCTGCATATCAGGGAGATGTAATTCGCACCACTGCAAAAGTTGTTTGGACCTCGCCAAGGACTGCTGGTATACACGTCATATCTTGTAGATTATCAAGGTCAGAATGGATTGGGGAAGAAATTTGCTCTGGTTTCTTTTTTATGGTTGCAATAGATAGAGATATGAAAGCAATTAATATACCTCAATTCAAACCAAAAACTGATGAAGAAAATGATTTGTGGAATGCTGCTCAAAGAGCTAGAGAAGCTATGAGTTGAATATAACGATAACTTTGTCACCGTTCCTTTCAACAAGGGATGGCTATTCGGATATTTGTGCCTGTACTCAATATTGCCTTTGTTGGTTCGGAAAATCTTGCAAGAAATATCGCTAAAAAAGGAGATGTTAGAGATATTGAATCTTATGTATTCAAAGAAGAAAGAGATGGCGTCACACAAATAATTTCATTACTAAGGCCACTTAAACATCCTGAGAAAATAAGACCTTTACTCTCAGTACTAAATGTAGCTAAAGTTGGAATTATTGAGGTTTCTAAAGTAGATGCATCGTTGGGAGAGATCTGTGTATCCTTTGGCTGCGCAGGGATAAAAAAAGGATTGATAATAATAAATCCTGAATCAGGAGGATGGGTTGATCCAGACCAAGTGAAAATGATTATCCAACAATCAGGGCTAAAAGATTGGGAACTGTTTGAAAAGGTACCGGATGAACATAAAATTCGTGAAAAGCTATTTTCTTTAATTGAATATAAAAAAGAAAATGAAGGAAGTTTAATTGTACCTGTCGATCAACATTTCAATGTTAAAGGAGTTGGTTTAGTAGCAATTGGATACGTACAATCTGGTTCAGTATCTAAACATGATACAATACAGGTTTTACCAGCGGGGGAAAATGGGATTGTTCGGAGCCTACAAGTAATGGATGATGATGTAGAAATCGCTGTATCAGGAGATAGAGTAGGTTTAGCATTAAGAAACCTCAGAGAAGAAGCTTTACACAGAGGTTGTATGGTAACACATTTAGATTCAGGTGCATTGATTAAGAATACTGAATCTACTTTTGAAATCAAGAAAGCACCATTCCAAAAGCGAGAGTTAGAGATTGGTGACGTTATACATGCAGCGGTAGATATGCAATTTGTAGTTGGAAGGATTACCGATAAAGAGAAATCAATTGTAACTGTTGATTGGGAGGTACCTCTATGGACAAGGCAAGAACAAAGTCCCCCGATAATTATCTGTCAATTAGATGCCATGCCGATGCGTATCATTGGCACCACTATTTTTTAAAAAACGGCGAGATACAAAACATACGCGAAGAGACTAGTTTGTCGGGTCAACGAACCGAGTTATTATATCGTCAAAGAGTCGCTCGCGTGCTGGATGCACACGTTCGGGCTTAATGCCCGACCGGATGAGGGAGAGTCGGCACTGTTCGGCAACCTCTCTTTGGTTGGGATAGGGGGTAAATTCAGAATCACCATTACTCAGCGTCAGCTGGTTTTATCAAATAGCCTAAAAAAGGGTATAAGACTTGATTTAGCTTCTATTTCTAGAACTAGAAGTATAGATATTCCAAAAGTCCCTGGGGGAGTTGCATTATGGGGGGGAGCCGCCTGTTACTTAGGTGCTACAGCATTAATTCCGCCTCTTGGATATGCTGTCTCAATTCTAGGTGCCAGTGCAGTAATCTCATACTTTAGATTCAAAAATCCTGCACTAGTAATTGAAACTAATATTGGAGACCGGCACATAATACAATCGAAGTTAAATGATCAAGAAACTCTATTGAAAATAGAAATGATGATTCAAAAAGTGAGTAATGGGCAATCGGTTGCAGAAGCAAAAGCATCTTTGGAAAGAGAATTTAGAAGTATAAACTCGATAATAGAACCGAAAGGGCTCCTTAGTGCACCAAAGATAGAAGAAATAAATATAAATATTGAGAGTCAGATTAAGCCTATACAAGATTATATTGAACCTCAAGTCGCGGTAAATAGAGTACAGCCTGAGGTAAATATTCCGCTTTTTGGAATTCAAGAACCGACTATAGACACAGATTTTAATACATATATGGATTTTAATGATAATAGGCAAGATATTTCTGAAAAAACTTCGGCATATCAACAAACATGGGGTAGAAATGAACCATCATGGTATAATGAGAAAAAAACAGAAAGTCATACTGAATTCGATACAGAGAATGTGAATTCTGATATGTTTGGTTTTGAATCCGGAGGTATGTTTGATGCAGATCCTGCCCCCTCTTCATCAACAGAACCTGTGAATTATTCTCCACCACCTACGCAACAATCACCATATTCTGTACCTGAACAATACATTGACCAACAGAATAAAAATAATGATTCTGAAGTCTCAATCTTTGGATTATACAGTACGGAAACAGAGATACGCGAAAGATCAATGTCGAGTGCAGAAATGATAAAGTCAGCTAACGGATTAAAACGTAGTCCAATGAATAATTATCAGAATGGTCTATTGCCAGCACCAACCGATGAAGCTGTTAGAATCGAATGTAAACCAGGATTGGTAAAAAAGGCTAGAGCTCAACAATCATTACGAAGAGAAGCACAAATTAATGCTGCATTACCTGAGCCCACTGACTTAGGGGAATTCCCTGGATTATTGAAAATTGCTCATTCACTCGGAGATGGGCGACTAGTACTAAGAAAACCACCAGTTAAAAAGAGAAGATTAACCATACTTGAGAGAATTTTAGTACCTCGATCTCGCAATTACATGGATGAAAAACCAAGTTATTCCTCTGAATATGGTGACCCCGATGGAATCGAAATAAATGAAAAATCGAGATTTCAGACTCAACAGCACCTAAGACTTAGAAGTGATCAGGAACATCAAGCAGATAGTGCGAATAATAGAATTTTAAATAAAAATAATACTAAGCCATCTCTATCTGGAAGAGATGCTATGGAACAAGTAGTAAATCGTGTTTCAAGAGGCGAAGAACATAGCCCTACTGTATTGATTGCTGAAGAACAACCCATGTTGAAATTCAATCAAATGCGTAGAACTTCGAATAAAGATGACTCAGGACATGTAAGAGGTATCAGAAGATTAGAATAAATTACAGGCCGACAATTCTTCTAAATCTATCTAATCTTGCATGATATAATCCGCGCTGAATTTTAGAGATACTAGAAGTACCTAAGCCACCTATAGTGAAAGATGCTGTAACTGTCGCGTGAACTAAAGCATTCCGAATAGTATCAATATCATTCAGTGCCCCTACCCTCCCTGATATGTTTGCTAAAAATGCACCAGCAAATGAATCGCCGCATCCTGTTGGGTCGGCAACATTAGCTATCGGATAAGCAGGTAGGGCAATAAATCCAAATGGGAACTTAGCAAGTACTCCACTACTTCCTCTCTTAACAATTATACAACGCGGACCAGACCCTGCCGACTCTCCGCCGTACAAAGCTGAACCCGACTGAAGAGAACTAATAGCACGTGGAAGAACATCATCACTTGCGATAGCACAGACTTCTTCTTCATTCAGAATTGCAATATCGACTTTACGAAGGGCTTCTGAAAGTGTTTTTTTCTCTTCCTCTATCCATAACATAAACGAATCAAGGGCTGTAATTACTGCGCTCGGGCATTGATCTAATACCGAAACTTGAGTTGCAGGATGAGTATTAGCACAGAATAAGACTTCAGGGGTTCGCCACGATTCTGGTATTTCGGGATTGAAGTTTTCTAATACGTTGACATCTGTAGAAATTGTTTCAGCATTTTCCATAGAACCTTGATATTTACCAGACCAACGAAATGTATCACCATTTCGCATTACTACTCCTGCAAGATTTAATCCTGAAGATTCTAGTTTTAATTGATCAGAAGTAGAAAAATCCTGTCCAACAGCACTTACAATGCCTATTTTAGGGATTTTTTGAGTATCGTCTATGCTATGGAAAGCTGCTGATAACCCAGCATATGTGGCTGCGCCCCCTAATAGGTCCGAACCCTCTGCTTCGGGAGTTGATATGTCGTCATAACCAATACTTCCAACAATCACTATTTCCAAAATACTCCCCCTTCATAACAAGTTTTTATGTTCTTCGAGATAGTGTATAGTAATATTTCTTTTACGGAAGTCGTCTTCTGATAAAATCGCTTGATGTAGTGGAATCAAAGTATCTACGCCCAATAGCTTTGTCTCAGATAAAGCAGCTTTCAATTTTGCAATAGATTCATCCCTAGAAGGTGCCCAAACAATTAATTTCGCTAACAGACTATCAAATGAAGAAGGCATGTCGTAACCAGTATAAGCGTGAGTATCAATTCTCACCCCAGGGCCGCCTGGCCAATGGCATTCCCATAATTTGCCAGGAGATGGGGCTAAAGTAACAGGGTTTTCTGCATTTAACCTAACTTGTATGGCATGACCATTGATACTAATATCATCCTGCTTCAACCTTATTTCTTCGCCTGATGCAACCCTTATACCCAGAGATACTAAATCTGTCCCAGTAATCATTTCTGTAACTGTATGCTCGACTTGTACTCTGGGGTTGACTTCTAAAAAATAAAATTCCCCGTTAGAATCCCTGAGAAACTCGAAAGTAGCTAATCCACAGTATCCCACTGCCTTAGCGCCTTCAACTACTTTATTGCCGATTTCTTCTCTTACTTCTTCAGACAACCAAGGGCCTTCTTCGAGTATTTTCTGATGCCTTCTTTGGATTGAACAAAATCTTTCACCAAAATGAATCGCATCTTTACCATCACCCAAAACTTGGAATTCAATATGCTGTGCACCTTCGATAAACTTCTCTAAAAAAACTCTATCATCGCCGAAAGCAGAGAGTGCACGACCTTGACAAAGTTGCATCGCAGACTCAAACTCGTTAGAAGATTCAACCACTTGCATACCTATGCCACCTCCTCCTGCTGCCGCTTTTATGATTACAGGAAAACCAATTTCTTCAGCGATTATTGATGCTTCTTCTGGATTTGATATTGGACCGGGTGAACCCCTAGCAATAGGGAGACCCGCTTTTGACATTGCCTCCCTAGCAGTGATTTTATCACCTAATAATTGAAGAACTTCTGGACTAGGACCAATGAAAGTTATTCCCTCTTCAGAAAGTCTCCTCGCAAAGGTAGGATTTTCGGCAAGAAAACCATAACCTGGATGGACTGCATCGGCTCCTACCTCTTTGGCGGCCGCAACAATTGCTTCGATATCTAAGTAAGATGCTAGAGGGTCATCACGAGGGATATATACGGATTCATCAGCCAACCTTACTGGAGTCGAAATCCTATCCTCTCGACCATGTATCATTACTGCCTCTATACCTAAAGAATGTAGCGAGCGAAGAATTCGTAGAGCGATTTCTCCACGATTTGCAATGAGGACTCTTCTGAACATCATTCTTTGGCAACGAAAGGCACACTATGATTGCATCGGAAAAAAAAACCTAAATTTAACAATCAATAGACGTCTCGTAAGTAACGCTTTTCCTTTTTCATCATACTTTCTTCAACGAAAGATTTGGCATCTTCTTGACTCATCTCACCATGCTCAGAGCAAATATCAATCAATGTTTGGTGTACATCTTTAGCCATTCGAGATTTATCACCACACACATAGAAATATCCACCGGCATGAATCCAATCCCATATCTCTGAACCATTTTTCCTCATTAAATGCTGGACATACACTTTCTCAGAACCATCTCGCGACCAAGCGAGATCATGTTTATCCAGTATCCCTCGATCTTTCCAATCGTCCATTTCTTCCTTGTAGTAATACTCGCCTTCCTCAGTCCAGTCTCCGAAGAATAACCAATTTCGTCCGCTGTCACCATTCAAATCTCTTTGCTGTAAAAAAGCCCTAAATGGGGCTATTCCAGTACCAGGCCCCACCATAATACAATCGACATCGCCATTTTCGGGTAAGATAAATGACCTAGTGGGAGACATAAATACGCCAATTGGAGTTTCTTCAACTATACACCTATCTGATAGATAGCCCGTAGTTAATCCTGCTTTATTTCTTTCATGGTAGCTATAACGTACAATCCCTACAGTTAAATGAACTGTTCCAGGTTCAAACTCAGGGCTGCTGGCTATAGAATAAAGTCTAGGCTTTAATCGATCCATACCATCAATAAATTCTTGAGGAGTGAATGAAACATTACTGAAATCTCTAAGAGTGTCAATATAATCTCTAGTCCACATATAATCTTCCATTGATTTCGGATCAGAAGTTAATTTATTCCAAAGTTCTTCTGCAGGATCATTTGGAGAAATAATCTCAGAATAACCCGATGGCAAATCATCTTCGTTCCCTGAGCCATTCCAACTCATAACAGTCGAACCATCTGATGTTGAAACTCTATCTCGACTAACTATTCTGATTTCAATAGGTCCATCACCTGAAACTACCCTCGAACCAAGACCTTCAATCCATTTTTTTGAAACTCTATGCACCTCATATCTCGTAGATAATGCTTCATGTAGACTACAAACACCTAGATTAGTCTCTACTTGCTCATCTCCAGTGAAACCTCCCAAAGAGAGAAGATCAGCCACTATTTCAGGGGGACAAATGGGTATTACGCCCAGCGCATCACCTGCCTTGTATTCCAAGCCTGAATCGCCTAGATCGAATACTATGTGGCGAGTTTCTTTACCTGAACCTTCTCCATTAAGAATGTAGTTCTCAGTTAATTTAGATGTATAGGGGTTTTTTGCGTTCCAGTCAGTCATTATAACACCTCAACTATTATACTGTCCGAGTTGAAACCTGTTTATGAATAGATGCTGAAGAAGAGTAGTGTTAGGTCACCTTCAGAGCGATTAAGTCAAGTCTGAGATACCTAGTCGACAACTATGGGTCGCATCGACTTCCTAGGCACTGGCAATGCCTTTACGCCTTTCGGGAGATTGCATGCATTAGCATTGATAGATCAAAAAATTATGATTGATACGCCTCCATCACTCATACCTCAACTTCGAAAATATGGGATTAGTACTTCTAAAATTAGTCATTTATTATTTACACATTGGCACGCAGATCATACATTTGGATTCCCATTCTTCTTACTGGAAAGAAAATATATTTCTGATACTAAGAATGAACAAGAACTGAATATTTATCTGAGGCCCGGAGGTAAAGAATTCCTGACTAATCTATGCAATATGGGGTTTCCAGGAAGTTTAGAAAATGATATTGATAAAATAGCTAATTGGAATGAAATTGAGGAAACTAAACTTGCAGGAACTGACTGGGAATTCGAAAGATTTCCTGTCTGTCATACTCCTGAAACTGATCCACACGGCTATGAATTAAAACATAAAAGTAAGTTTACAGTACTACATTGTGGAGATTCAGGACCTTGTGAAGAAATTGAAAAAAGAACAGGAAATGCTAATGTCATCATCTTAGAAATGGGGATGCCGGACATAGGAGATTTCCCTTATCATTACACACCCAAAGACGTGAAAGACTTCTCTCAAAGAAATCCTGATAAAATGATTCTAGTCACTCATAATTATGCAAGCTCGAAAAATAATCTCGAAGGTTTTCCAATACCTGATTTACCAGAAAATACTCATCAACTAGAAGATGGTGATGCAATAACATTTGATGAAAATGGGTCGGTCAGATTGTTAAAAAATAGCGAAAGAAAATAACTTCAGTTATATACAATAAAAAAAATATCGTTTGAAATCGATAGAAGATTATCTAAAAAATTAAATTCAAGAAGCCCATAGAAGGAATTTGTTTTTCTAGAAAAAAATGATTATGGAATCAAACATTTATTACATATGCCATAATCGTTTAAGGTGTTGAAAAAAGATATAAAACAAGGCACTGAATAAGTGTTAATAGCAAAAAATTAACAATAAATACACTTTACTATTAACCCTACAGGAGGAATAAAATCTAGGCCTAACCTCACCTTAGTTTGGAATCACTTATTACCTCGGAGCGTCTCGTCAAGAATCCCCGTTGTTCTAGCGACCTTCTCTGAGTATGGTAAAAGAACACGAGAGATAACATAATACATTGGTGATAAAAAATGAAGGGAAATATTTTCGAGAAAATTCTCGGACAAGATTCTCTTTTCATAGATCGTAAAGCATTTGATCACGCTTTCGAACCTAATAATCTGCCTCACAGAGAACAAGAAGTTGATTCGTTAGTAAGGAATCTGGTTGACGCATTAAATGGCCATATTCCCTCTAATATGATACTTTATGGCGTTCCGGGTTCTGGTAAAACGGTGGTGACAAGATTTGTTCTAGGTCAATTACTTGAGAAAGGAAGACAGATGGGGCAACCAGTCCAAACCTACGAAGTAAACTGTAGAAATGTTGACACTAAGTATAGAGTGGTTCAGACTCTTGCCAGTCAACTTAAGCAACGTGGAGATCAACTTATCCCATTCACAGGTTGGCCAACAGATAGGGTTCTGGAGACGCTCATAGAAAGAATGGATAGAGTGGGAGGAGTACACATCTTAGTTTTAGATGAGATTGATAATCTAGTCGCTAAGGCTGGTTCAGGTTTACTTTATAGTTTGACTAACTTAAATACGATATTAAAAAATGCTCGTTGTTGTATTATTGGCATTAGTAATGATTTGAATTTCACACAAGAATTAGATCCGCGTGTTAGTTCAAGATTAAGTCAAGAAGATATTGTTTTCCATCCATATGGAGCTCAAGAAATTCAGGACATATTACAAGAAAGAGCTCGTATGGGACTGAAGATTGATTCTTTAGAAGGGGGGGTGATTCCATTATGTTCTGCTCTAGCAGCACAAGAACACGGAGATGCGAGAAGAGCTTTGGATTTATTGAGAATTTCAGTACAGAAAGCCGAACAAAGATCTCAAACTAAAGTTGATCCAAAGCATGTTCGTTTAGCTCAATCTCAACTTGAACATGACCAAGTAACACCTGTTCTGAGAACTCTACCTCTACATCAAAAGTTAGTATTGTTTTGTATAATAATAAATGAAGAAAATGGAACCAGAAATATATCTACGGGAGAAATTGTCAGAACATATTCTCAAGCATGCATGAAAATAAGTATTGAACCTCTAACACCAAGAAGAATTTCGACTCTAATCAATGAATTGGATACTCTTGGATTGATTATGGCCAGAAATGTCAGTAAGGGCCGAGGTGGGCGTAGTAAAGAAGTAAACTCTGCTATACCTAAAACTATAGATTCAATTAAAATTTTAAGTCTTAATGACCCTCAAATAGAAGATGCTGCTCAAGGAAAATATATGCTACAAAGTAGACTTTAAGTTTCATACCATCGATGAAAGCGTTAAACCAAAAGGGCAGGTCGCCGATTGTGATAAACATGACTCAGACAGACTGGAATGAGACACTGACAAAACCAAGTAACATGGTTTCAACTGCTGCAGTGATGGTAGGTATTTGGGTGATAATACTATCAATTGTGAATATATTTGAGGGTGCCTATTCGCCCGGTTACAAGGTCACTTGGCTGGGTTTCCTAGGATTATCCGGAGATGCCTTTGTTGCAAATGATACTGGTTTTGTTATTGATGATGCGATATTTGCAATATTTGGAATTGCCTTAATTGGAGTTGGCGATTATGGCATGAAGAAAGCAAATACTGAGGTAGATGAGGGAGGGAATGTCTCTTCAAAAGGCGCTATATCTTGGATTTTAGATTTACCAAAAAGTGATTTTGTAAAAAATATTATCAAAGCAGAGAATGTCAAAGGAGCTGTTTCAAGTTGGCTTGTGATTATAGGAATATTATTTTACATTGTTTGGAGTATAAAAAATACCACATGGGTCGACCCTGGTGTTTATTCTGTAATGATTTCATTTGTAGCATTCGGATTAGCTTTGAATATAAATTCAAAAGTCGAATGACGAAACTTTATCTTTTCTCAAAAAGATTAATCAAACTCTGACAACGAGATTTGGAATCTAAGCCAGTAATCCTTAGGACAACTCCTTGATCAGGTTGACCGTATAGTATGGCTGTATTCATTGGAGCCAGTAAATGTAATAAAAGAGGCGATAAATCTTCTTCACCATCAACTATGATTAGAGTCTTGAGGCGATTGATAGTCCAATTATCAATAGCGATTTTACAAGATTCGAATAATGAACTAGTTAGCATACCAGGAGGGTTCTGGCATTCAATTACACAATCATATAATGATTGATCTATTTCACTAAATCCTTCCCATACCACACGCTTTGTTTTTTCATCTATTAGAGCAATATTAGCAATATTATCTACATCCTGTAATGATTTTACGGTTACGTCACCGACTCCAATTATTGGAGAATTATTTTCTACGATTGAATCTAATGCTTTTTTTATAGCAATAGAATGATCAGATTCAGGGCCCTTGAATAAAGTACCAAAAGGTTCTTTCAATAGAATTTCAGCATCTTTAGTTATATGAATATCAGATGAGAATAGGTTTTCATCAAACCAGTTATTACCAAAAATATCGATGACCCCTTTTCTTATCCTAGTACTAGAAATTATTTTCCCATCTCTAGAAAAAACATGTGGCACCTCAATAATCTCTAATTCATCTAAATTCCCCATAACTCTAATTTCATTAATTTTGAGGCAATTATGCATAGTTTCACTTGTGCAAAAAATTGTTGATGCATCAACATGGTAACTTGCAGCACCGAATTCATCTACTAATTCGTGAAATGTGACTCTAGAATTATCATTATCGGAAAGATTTGATTTGATATTATCGCATCTTTTTTCCCAAGATTGAACTCGTAAATCTTTCTTCTTGGCAATATTGTCTGAAACAATCCATATCTCTAAATTATTACAATGGGAAAGACCCGTTTCAATCAATTTTCGATGACCTATGTGGAAGAATTCGAATGTCCCTCCCACGAGTCCGAGGCTCTCCATTGACTCTCCAACTATACACATATGACTTGAGAACTACGGAAGTAAAGTGTGCCCCGGAGTGTAACGGAGCCTTTCACTGCACTTTCATGCTCTGACTCCTGACCCCACCCCAGGACGTATGTTGGATTGTGGGGTAGTCCCTAGAATCATCCCTTTCGGTCAACAGGGGACCTTACACAATCCATACCGTCTGTATTGCGCCAGAGGTCATCCTGAAAGGAATAATCTCTTCAATTATTACACAATAAGTCACTCTGGTCTTCGACAGACGGAGACCCATATCTGTGGTACCGAGTTTCATCCTATTACCTCCGGCTGGGGGTTTTGTCAACTCGGTGTTGCCAGTTGGGCAGGTTTATGTGACCAACTCCCATTGAATAACTCATCGTTTCATTAAAAATCAAAAATAATATTATTAAATTCTAATTATAGATTTATTGAAGCCATATTTTCTGAGAAACCAGTCTTCCTAGAAAGTAATCTTTCGCCAATCTCTGCATTCCCATCAAAGGCCGCCTTTGGAGATATATCTGGCCATTTATTTAGAGGTTGAGCAAGCCAACCAGAAAGAAGATGTGTTCTACCAGGATTTGGAGGAACATTTCGAATTGAAGATTCAATTGCATCCAAAAGATCTAACAGAGAATTTGCTGATTCAGGTAGCCCCTTTCTTTCTTGCCGCCTTCTGAGTTTACGAATTAATAGAGAATGAATTTCTGGATTAAATCCGGGGTGTGAAAAATCTCCAAGACCAGGTGCATTGCCTAATTCACCAGACGGTCTCAATACAAGTGCAATCCAGGGTTTAGGATTTGTTAACAACCATTCAGTTAGAGAATCATCATTTAGGAATCTTAAAAGTATTTCAGAGGATAAATGTGCCCACCAATCATAAGGTAACCTCTCGATTATTAGATTGATTTCTTCATAATTCAATTCTTTATTCTCAATTGTATGGCTAACTAATGTCGACCAAATCTTAAGATCATGATTACTGGACAAATGTTGACCTTTGAGTAAAATTCTTTTTATTACTTCAGGAAATTCATCATTTTGGCCTCTTTGAGTAGAATATAACCAAGAAACTCCCTTAAGTGCATTAAGAGAATTTTTAGGTGGAGATGCTAACCAAGCTTGTAATGACCATTCGGTTAAATCATCATGTAAATAGTCAGGAATCCAAGCAGCATTTGCTAGGAATTGTGCAGCTACCCAAGCAGTGCCACTAGAGGCATCGATGGAATCCACTGCAGGTCTAGTCCGAATTATCGTCTCTCGCTCTTCTCTTATTTTTCTCTCTAATTTTTCTGCAAAATAATCAAGTATTTCTTCGGTGGCCTCATCAGCAAGTTCAGCTAGTTTATCAAGAGGGATATGGTCGATATCGAATAAAATTAACCATTCTACTGAGATTCTATTTTTCAGACGTTGCCATCTAGGCCATCTGGTATGCTTGGGAGATGCTATCCATGCGGCAATTGGATATCGGGATTCCATTTGATTAGCCCATTCTTCATTACCACTGGGGAATTGCGAAATAGCAGAGTGGACCATAGAAAGATATCCTGACTCTAGTTCTTCAGATTCATATTCATGAAAACTACTAATTCCAAGTATTCCCCAAGGAGTTATTTCTTTAGGAATTAAACTATCACTAATTGGTAAGTTATTAGGTATATTATTTACCAACTTTAATGGAATTATCTCTCCGGAAGATGTTTGAAGTCTTAACCACGGCAAAGGTCTTAGATAGTCAGGGTAAAGAAGATTCAAAGAATTTGTTGATGATGAGATATTATCTTTGATAAGTACTCTCAGCTTTGGATGTATAATTGCTAATGATTGTATCTCACTAGATATATCATCATCAAGCTCTAAGACCAATGGTGGCCTCTCATCTGAAGATATAACCCAACTAACTAACGATTCTACCGCATATTTACCTAAACCTCTGATATCAAGCTTCCTTATTGATTCTTCATCGGTTGTGAATATTGTATTACTCCAGTCTCTTCTAAACTTACGCCAAGTAGAATCATCCGTTCGAACTTTCCTTGTGGACATTATTCGATCGCTTAATGATTGTACTCTTTTCTTTAATTCAGATTTAGGTAACCTAGGGTGAGCTTTCATTATCCAAAACTTAAGAGCAGATAGAGGATAATGGTCACTTTCAAGATTTAATCCGCCTAAATCTGCAATAATTAGGGAATTAATCCGAGCAGTCCTTAGAAGCATTGTTTTTGATAGGCTATCTGGTAGAATGGCAATTAAAGGTACTTTCGGCCTTATTTCTTGACTGAGTTCATGGCATTCCCCCAATGTCCATTCTCCTCGATGAAATGTATTTTCGTTCAATGGTGGATTTTGTCTAACCTTAGGCAAGTCAAACCAGGTCCCTATGGTCATCGCAATCGGATTCTTTACATCTATCAAACTAGCTCTAATTATCCCAATAATTGACCTTTGAGAAGAATATGTTTCAATTTTTTCTGGATCATTTGAAAGAGAAGGAGGAGATGTAGGAGTCATTGATTGCAAGTCGAACCATCGGGGATTCCTTTCTTTGAAAATAGCCCAGTTCCACCTTACCCCTTCATTTCCAATGGAATCAGGATTGATAATATCAAGTTGAGGTGGCCTATCAGGAATTAATATCATAGGGGACTTTGGAATTGAAGATAATCCAATCAATATGTTACTTCCATCTTTGTCTAAGATACAGAACTTATCTATTTCAGAAGGCAAAGGTAGGGCCTCAATTGCTCGAGATCTCTCATCAGAACGAATTCTATCCCAACCTAAATCTGTCAAATGTAAATATGCGCCACGGCTCCCTGCAGTTAAGTCACTAGAGACTAGTCCATCGTTTCTGAGTCTTCTTAATTCAGCTGATGCATGAGGGATTTGGAGTCCTATATCTCTAGCTAAAGAACTGACGGTCTCTCCACCTTCAGATAGTCTATTCAAAAGTCTTCTACGATATCGACTACGTATCTTAGTAGGTGTGGAAATAAAACTGGGAACTGTATCAAAACTGCTACCTTCTGACACCAATGACCCTCTCCGTAATCAACCACTACAGAACTATGTATTAAATTATGCATTATAGTTACATTAAGTTACATATTTCTAGTGGAAAGATAATCACTTTCATTTTAACACCAAAAAATAACATGGAAATTCAATTAATAGTGCAACGATATGTAACTAAAATGAACAATAAGTTGCAGAAGCATTATATTACCCCCCGCCACCCTACCTTTATCGAACAGGTAGCCGTGCCCGATTGAATGAAGGAAAGATGACTATGGATACGAATATAATTCGAGAGTTGGTCAAAAAATATCTTTCAGAGAAACCAAGGAACACTACAGAAATTAGTGAGTTGATATCACAGCAAAAAGATATTAATTCATCATTCGATCTAGCTGCAATACTAGAATCTGACCCGACCATAGTGAGAATTGGAAGAGTAAGGAGGAGCGGATTAGTAGGTGAAAAATCACCCTTGTCGGAATGGGCTACCGAAGAGTGGGTGAATCATCATGAAAGAGAACAGCCTGGAAAAAAGGAGAGGTGAATATGAGAACAACTAGACTAAGACAGAAAATTAAAAAATTCCTAGATACTAAAGGTGAAGCGAATACTACTGAAATTCTAGAACATGTGAATTCAACCATGAGGCATGGAACAACTCCTCAGCAGTTGGGAAATGTTTTATCTAAAGACAAGGATATTATGAAGATTGCAACGACAAAACGCGGAGGAGCGCTCTCCGGTAGATACGAGATATGTGTTTGGCAACTAAGACCTGGTGCCCAAGACAATCAAAAATAAGTCGAAATTAGACTATTTCCAGATCAGTATTCCAATCTCCTGTTCGAGCCAGACTATTCATATTCGCACGATGTAAAAATACTGATTGACTTTTTTCATGGTCCCCTTCAGCCCAAGTTTTCAACGCATTCGCAAGCAGAGCTCGCCCGTAAGAATAAGATAATTGCCACGGATGCTGAACATTCATTGAGTTCATTATATTCAAATGCGCTGTAGCATCTTCATCCGATTGGCCACCAGAGAGGAATACAATGCCTGTTAATTCATGAGGAACGTGACTAGTAAGGCAATCAACTGTCAAGTTAGCAACTTCTTCACGCGTTATTTGATTCGGACAAGAAGTACCCGCCATTATCATATTAGGCTTCAATAAAGCCCCTGGCAAATAGACCCCTTGGATACGGCACGCATCAAATGTAGCATCGAGAATCTCGGCAGTTACATCATAACAGGTTTGAGCACTGTGATTACCCGCCATTAGAACCTCGGGTTCAATAATTGGGACTAGCCCTTGTTCCTGACAGATTGATGCGTATCTTGCTAGAGAATGAGCATTTGTAGATATACAGGCCTTACTTGGCATACCATCATCGATTTTTATTACTGCTCGCCACTTAGCAAATCTAGCACCCATGGAAAAATATTCTTTACAACGAACCCTTAAACCATCGAGACCTTCAGTAATTTTTTCGCCATTATTATTTGCTAAATCTTTCGCACCAGTATCTACCTTAATTCCAGGATGCACCCCTATGGAGGATAGTGCCTCAGGGATTGAGCGCCCATCTGTCATTTTCTGCCTAATTGTCTCATCAAAAAGAATCACGCCACTGATCGAATCCTCATATCCCTTAGTTGCAAAAAGATTGGTCCGATATGACCTTCTGGTTTCTGAAGATGCAATTACACCTACTGCTTCAAGTCGACTAGACATCGTGCCGTTACTTTCATCCGCTGCAAGAATTCCTTTGCCAGCAGCAACTAAATCATGTGCTGTTTTCTCAAGTAGTCGAGTATCCATATAATAGCCTCACGCTTACGTGAAGGCTATAGAAAATGAAGGCATCGCTTTAACAATCCGAAATTAGGCAGAGTGAGTCCCACTTACAAACTTATGAATACCATTAGCAACATCAATTATTTCAGATTCAACCGAATACGTATTTCCATCATGAATAACGCCTTTAGTTCGACCTTGACAAACTCCGGTCCCAATAAATAATGAGTCTTCTGACGAACACAAATCATCTCTTTGCCATAACCTTTCTATGTCGCCATCAATCATTTCTTCAGCCCTACTTCTATGACCTTCGTTCTTGAAAACTAAGCGCCCTTCAAATGGAGCATTCAGACCCCTTAATGCAGTGGCAGTAATAACTCCCTCTGGGGCTGCACCTATACCCATCAACAGATCAATATCAGAATTAGGATCTGCTGCATTTAGAGCTGCAGCGATGTCTCCATCACCTATCAAAACTACATTTACAGATAAATCTCTTAATTCTTTAATTAAAATTTCGTGCCTTGGACGATCCATAACTACTACATTCAGACTATTGATCGATTTCCCTAAAGCATTAGAGGTTGCTTCAATATTATAAGCAGTGGAAGCATCCAAAGATATCTCCCCTATCAATTTAGGAGAACCTGCGATTTTATTCATGTAACAGTCTGGAGCGTGTAAAAGTGCACCTCTGGGTGCCGCTGCAAGTACCGCCATAGCATTAGGCATGTCATAAGCAACATGATTAGTACACTCTAAAGGATCAACTGCAATATCAATAGCAGGTGAAAGTGGATCGCCTTGTAATGAACCAAGTGGCTCGCCTATCCATAGCATTGGTGCATCGTCTCTCTCACCTTCCCCTATCGCTACACGGCCATTGAAAGGAACTTTGTCAAAAACCGATCTCATGGCTTCAACAGCGGCTCCATCCGCTGCTTTACCATCGCCTTTACCTATCCATCTAGAGGCTGCAATCGCAGCAGATTCAGTTGCTTGAAGGAAGTACTTCTCAAAATCTACAGTTGCCATGTAGCCTCCGAAAGTGAATCAGCATTCAATGATGTTGGTCACCCTTGCTCTTTCTGACTACACGGACACCATCTATTTGAGAATTAGGATATTGTCCATTATCATCTTTTTCGATTGATTTGAGCATATCCCAAGCACATAATAATCCAGCATTAACTCCACACAATGCTTCCATTTCTACACCGGTTCGCCAATGTGTCCTTACCGTGACTGTACACCGTAGTTTTTTGCCCTCAATATTCCAAATTACCGAGCAACCTTCTATGGGTATTAGATGGCAATGAGGTAACATCCTAGGCGTATCTTTCACGGCTTGTATCGATGCAATTGTGGAAATCTCTCTGACATCTCCTTTGGGAGATTTACCCCCAACTGCAACAATTCCTTCATTAGATAAATGAAGAGTTCCGGTCGCAACTGCCTCTCGAAAAACTGCTTCTTTACTACCAACATCTACAATTCCAGTCCATGAATTGGTTAGTTCCTCGTGATTCATACATTCTCTCGGAAGAAGTACTCGTTATTCAGGCAAGCGGAGAAATATATACAAATCAAATATCATTATTTAATTTCTAGCCTAATCCTTGCTTCCAGATATCACCGTCTGATCTGACTTCTTTCTTCCATAAAGGAGCCTGGGATTTTAACTCAGTAATTAGCCAAGAGCAGGCTTCGAAGCCCGAATCACGGTGTTTAGAACCTACATGAATACAGACGATTGGTTCGGAGGGTTTCACGGCACCTATTCTATGAGCAATTACGACAGAGTGGATATCAAATTTTTCAATCGAAGATTCCGATATTTCTTGGAGTACAAGAGATAATTTTTCTTCCCAAGAATCGAATTCAAGTCTCTTCACTAAGACATCATTATCCTTACCACGAGTTAATCCTACAAAAGAAACCACACTTCCACAATTCTCAACATTAAGTAGAGAACTAAGTGCTTGAGGATCAAGTTTTTTTGGCTCCACACGAACAATAATTCGGTTACTAGACATGCCTCATAACTCCAGACTTAATGTGTTCGAAAGTAAATTCTCGAATGAACTCTTTGATTGCGAATAACCAAACCTTTCAAACATTAGACCTCATACGGAAATGCATGGACGGGAGGATTGACATTCTTGGAGCGGGGCTATCAGGCCTTGCTGCAGCAACAATCCTCGCCAAAGCCGGAAAAGAAGTTCATGTTCATGAAATCCGTAAAGATAGTGGAGCCAGATTCGACGGAGATTTCCAAGGAATCGAAAATTGGACTAGTGATATTGATTTTTTTGAGGAGATGAGAGAATGGGGTTTGGATCCTGATGAATTCAAATCTAATGCCTTTGATATAATAGATTTAATACATCCGGATGATGTAATTACAAATCCAAGAACTAAAGATGCGGCTTTCAGAGTTGTAGAAAGAGGAACGGATGAACATTGTATTGATCAAGGATTCAAACGAATGGCTATTGCTGCCGGTGCAGAAATACACTATGAGTCTAAAGTTGAGCCTAATACTTGTGACATTATTGCAGCCGGACCAAAGGATTCTAGTGCTATAGCGTTTGGAGAAATTTTTCATACCGAACACCCCAATCATGTCGCATTTCAGCTAAATGATAAACTCGCACCTGGGGCTTATTCATACCTAATAATAATAGATGGAGTAGGGCTGATTTGTACCTGTCTTTGGAGACAACAAAGAAAATCAGGAAGATATCTGAATGAAACTATCGCCTGGTATGATGAGCATTATGAATTGAATAGAAAGCCAATAAAAAGAGTTGGAGGGAAAGGAGACTTTAGTTTACCTACGAAATATATTCATGAGAAGAAGATCTATGTGGGCGAAGCAGGAGGATTACAAGACTTCATGTGGGGTTTTGGAATGAGATATGCCATCACAAGTGGTGTTTTGGCGGCTCAATCAATTCTAGAAGAATGTGACTATGAAAAAGAAGTTAAAAAGAGACTGGTGCCTTTGATAAAAATTAGTGCAATAAATAGATTTCTAATGAATAGAGTCGGAGATAGAGGATTCAAAATGGTTGCTAAATATTGGATGAGGGATCAGAAAAAGAAAGGTGATGGATTACAATTTATGAAATGGGTATACCAACCAGGAATCATAAGAAAAGCCCTTTGGCCCATAGTCAAAATATCTATGCTCAGGAAAAAGAAGTTAGACGATGGGAGATTAGTTCATCGTATGCCATTTAGAAAATCATTGAAGCGTGATATTTGGGAACCAAGTAGTAAAGCAATAGAAGTTGGTGAGCAATGGAATATGATAAGAAAGGGAGGAGGGAAACTCTCTTTTACTGAATCAGATGTTCAAAATTAACATTAGAGTTATTCCGTTTCTTTCATTAATAGATTGTTAGTGCGAGTCACATGACTTCATGGCCAGACCTTGAGCCTATGCCCAACAATCTAGTGAATTATGGCGTTACCGAAAACGGTATTGCCATCATCGAGCTTATCTCCGATACAGACGGAAAACCTCTAGAAGAAGGAAGAACCTCAGTAAATACCTATACACGTGAAATGTGGCAAGACATTGATCATGCAATACTCAATGCGAGATTTGATGGAAATGTTTCAGTGATTTTACTAACTGGACATGGTGGAAAATTCTTTTCGGCTGGAGCTAGTATAAATTATCTAAATACACTCTCTCCAAGATACAAATACTTCTTTTGCTTACACGCAAACGAAACTCTGTCTCGTCTTGAACAAACCCCTAAATTGGTAATTGCTGCTCTAAATGGACATACAGTAGGTGGAGGACTTGAAATTGCTATGGCAGCTGATATCAGGATTGCACATAAGGGCAACTTCCAAATTGGGTTACCTGAAGTATCTTTAGGCGTATTGGCAGGTACTGGAGGGACTGCTCGCTTAGCTCGACTCGTTGGGAAAGCAAGGGCTATGGAAATCATGGTTACTGGCCGAAAATTTTCATTCGAAGAAGCTAGAGAGATGGATCTTATTCATGATATTTATGACAGTGTAAGTTTAGATGAATTCAGAATGGATGTTATTGATTATGCAGGACAGTTTACTCTTCCACTTGCAGCTGCTAAAGCGATTGGAAATATCAAACGCAGTGTACAAAGTGGTATCGAAATACCATTAGAATACCATCTGGCTCTAGAACGAGAGTTACAATCAGATTTATTTCAATCTGAGGATGCTAAAGAGGGAATTGCATCTTACGTTGAACGCCGTACACCAAGATTCACGGGCAAATAATGCTCTATGCTAATTGTACATTTATTCATATACTAATATCGATTCCGCAATTACATGTCAGGTACCGAAATAGTAGAAGGATATACACCAAACTTTGAGGCTTGGATAAAAGACTTCAATGAATGGCAAACCAGAATTGGATTTGATCCATCTTGGTTAGGTGATTATAGATTTGATATAAAGTTCGATTGGGACACAGCAGGAAGTCAAATAGAATTTGGAGATTTCAAAGGAATGCCGAAATGGGAAAGAAGAATGCAAATACCTCAACAAAATATTAGAGATGCGATTATCAGTATGGTTAGTGTACAAGGAGACACGGAATTCGCTAGTGTTGAACAGCAAAATCATTTGTTAGCAACCGCTCCTACCGAATATGACAAGAAGTCTGCAATGAGAATAATGTGTGAAGAACAACGACATGGTTGGCAAATGGCATATCTTCTCTGCACATATTTTGGAGAACAGGGTGTAAGAGAGGCGGCTAAATTACTAGAAAGAAATGCACAAGATGGTACTCGAATTTTAGGCTCATTTAACGCACCAATTGATCACTGGCTAGATTTCTTTTGTTTTACACATTTCATTGACCGAGATGGAAAATATCAATTGAAGATGCTCAGTACTTCGTCATTCAAACCTTTAGCTGCTTCTATGGGGCCGATGTTAAAAGAAGAGTCATTCCATCTTGGAACAGGAGCAAATGGTCTAAGAAGAATCGTTAAGCAAGGAGTAATACCCTGTGAATTACTTCAAAAATATCTAAATAAATGGATTAGTACAGGATTAGATTTGTTTGGAACCGATGATTCTACAAGTGCACAATGGGCTTATGTTTACGGAGTGAAAGGTAGGTATGACGAGAGAGAAAGTGATGTCGAGGCAGATAGAGGTCATCTTAACGAAGCCAGTAGAGATTTATATTTCCAAGAACTCCGTGAAGAAATGAGAAGAATTAGTAGTGCTAGAAAGGAAGGCGAACCTGAATTGTTTATACCGTCGGATAAATTCAATAGAGGTATTGGCAATTATGCAGGGAAAAATTATACCATAAGAGGCGATAATTTTGAGGGTACCGACCAAGAATATCAAGATTATTTGGTAAGTGTATTGCCTACTGAAGAGGATGAAGAGAAACTGATGAATGATTATATGAAACAAGATTGGATTCAGTACCGTGAATGGAAAGGAAACTGAAAATAAAGGTGATTATATGCAACATGTCGCACTACTAGCTTTTGACAAAGAAAGATGTAAACCCTTCTTTGACAGACTAACTGAACTATTTTACAAACATCATCATTCAGAGCAGCAAAAACCAGAAGAATATGAAAAGTTACTGTACATGGTGAGAAGACCCTATGACAATGATATGCTAGATATGATTGATGAATGGATGGAATCTGGCCCGAGAGAGTGGAGAGAAGAAACTACTAGAGAAGTAAAATTGGCATTGTATGCGATAAGATATCCAGATACACTATTGTTAGATAGTTTTACTGAAAAACCTCGATCTGATATTAAGAGGCTATCATCATATCTTCATTTCACACATCACACCTATGCGATATGGGATGAAGACACACGTAAAGGTCTAGAAAAACTGGGTATTAATATTCCATCTACGAAATCTGCAGATCCTTTTATCTATGGGGCATATGTAAGTGCAATTGAGTTATTGAAGGACGTTGCACCATTTACTTGTTTCTTAGAACATGATGTTCCAAGGCAGCGACTATTTCAGTCCGCACTTGCAGCTTATGGAAGAGAGGAATGAGCAAGGCCTATTGCCTAAAGCCATAACGACTAGCCATGCAAGTACGTACGGTTGCGGTCATTGGTGCGGGAACAATGGGGTCAGGAATCGCCCAAATTTGTGCCCAGAGTGGTTGGGATACAAGATTGTTTGATGTATTTCCCGAAAGTTTAGAAAAAGGAATGAATAATATTAATTCATTTTGGAACAAGGGAATTGAAAAAGGAAAAACAAGTATAGAAGATAAAGAGTTGTGGAGTAAAAATTTGAACGATTATAACGATTTATCAGAAGCTGTGAAAGGAGTGGATTTAGTTATTGAAGCGATTCCTGAAATTTTGGAATTAAAAAAAGAACTTTTTATTCAATTAGAAAAAATCGCTCCTAAACATGCAATACTTGCCACAAATACCTCCAGCATACCAGTATCAATTATCGCAAATGTCACAAAATGCCCAGATAGAGTAATAGGAATGCATTTTTTTAATCCGGTTCCTATTATGAAACTTCTTGAACTAGTTAAACATGAGAAATGTTCAGAAGAAACAATCGAAAACGCTCAATCAATAGGAGAAATTATGGGGAAAGAAACAATTCTAGTAAAAGATGTACCGGGGTTTGCAACAAGTAGATTGGGAGTAGTCCTTGGAAATGAAGCGATAAGAATGCTAGCAGAAGGAGTAGCCACCGCAAGCGATATTGATAAGGCTATGAAATTAGGATACAAACATCCAATGGGGCCTTTGGAACTTTCTGATTTAGTGGGATTAGATGTGAGAAGAGATATTCTTAACGGGCTCGCTGATTCTTTCGAAGACAATTCATATCGTCCCCATAGATTATTAGATTCTCTAGTAGCAGAAGGTAGTTTAGGGAAAAAAACCAATAAAGGAATATATGATTGGACTGAAAATGGAAAGAAAGAAAGAAATGATTTACCCGAATGAGGTTTCGACATGGTTGGCTTATTCATCGAATCAATTGGAATTATTGCAGGGACTCTTGGAGTATTAGCTTGGATACCTCAATTAAAAGAAGTATGGATAATGGAGAAACATGAAGGAATTTCACTATCAACATTACACTTAATATCTACCGCATTATTACTCTGGCTAATTTATGGTTTAATGATTATGTCCATAGCAATAATTATATCGAATCTAGCTGCATTGGCATGTATATTATCTGTAATAATAGGTGTAATTAGACTGAGAGAGGTAGAAAAAGATTCACAATTGTAATCTATTCTTCGCCAAACTTTGGATCTCTCTTCTCAAGAAATGCTGAAACGCCCTCTGCAAAATCTGAAGTTAGTGAAGAATTAGTAACAAGTAATTTCTCAAATTCAAGTTGAGTTTCCATGAAAGTTGAAGTTGAGGCATCTATCAGTTGCTTTGTTGAACGACGACTGGATTCAGACCATCTACCCCAACTTTCAGCGATACTGATGGCTCTTTCAAGAAGATTTTCTTGTTCGACTGACTCATCCACGGCACCATATTCTAATGCTTTTTCGCCACTCCAAGTTTCATTGTTGAAAAAGAAACATTTGGCTCTCTGAACTCCTACGAGCCTAGGCAGTAACCAAGTAGTCCCACCATCAGGGGATAATCCTAATGAGAAAAAAGCCGCAGCTAACTTTGCCTCAGGGACACATATGCGATAATCCGCACACAGTGCTAATCCTAATCCGCCACCTGCTGCTGATCCGTTTATTGCAGCTACAAATACTTTTTCAGAGGAACGAATTTTCAATTGCATGGGATGTAATATTGAAGTCAAACCACTAACCATCTCTCCAATGGTCCCGTCATCTATTGCAGATGCGAAGGATTCAATATCTGCTCCAGAACAGAAGAAACGGCCAGTCCCAGTCATTACTATCGATCTAATAGAAGAATCTTCTAATAAATCATCAAATATTTCCGACATTGATTTCATTAAATCAAGAGACAATGCATTTCTTGATGCTTCGGCTGATAAAGTGACTAAAGCAACGCTATTTGGTAAATGTTCGACAGTAATAGCCATGATTATCGGAGTGGGGACTTACTATTATACTGCGTGAATGTCTAAAGTAGATACTCCTCGCCAAGCACATGCACGTACGAGACCAGTTGTATATCGATGGAAAATGGATAGATGCTACAGGGAAGGGGAGTATAGATGTAATCAATCCCGCTACTGAAGAAATAATCGGGAAAGTACCTATCGGTTCTTCTGAGGATGTAGACAAAGCGGTGGCTGCTGCAAAGTCTGCATTTGAAATGTGGTCAAAAAGTGACATTAATCATCGTATAGAGGTGCTAAATGCACTTTCTAATGCTTTCAAAGAAAGAGGAGAAGAATTAGCACAGACTATTACTGCGGAAGTTGGTACTCCAATTGGATACTCAAGAGTAGCTATGGTAGGAACTCCAAGGGTGGTTTCAAGAAGTTATGCAAAAATTCTTGAAGACTTTTCATGGGAAGAAGTAGTAAGAAACTCACTAATTTGTAAAGAACCTGTGGGCGTATGTGCTTTTATTACTCCTTGGAACTTCCCTTTACACCAAATAATAGGAAAAGTTGCTCCGGCTATAGCGGCAGGATGTACAATGATACTAAAACCTTCAAAAGAGGCACCTCTTAGTGCATTTATATTAGCAGATATTCTTGACGACATAGGTTTACCTTCAGGAGTATTTAATTTAGTATCTGGGCATGGTTCAGAAATTGGCAATTACATGTCAAGTCATCCTGATGTAGACATGGTTTCATTCACCGGATCTACAGGAGCAGGGGTATCTGTAAGTCAATCAGCAGCACCTACAATAAAGAGAGTGACATTAGAGTTAGGCGGAAAAAGTGCGAATGTTGCATTAGATGACGCAGACCCTATATTAGTGGCTAAGAAGGCAATAGGAGCATGCCATCAAAATAGTGGGCAGACATGTTCCGCGCTAACGAGATTAATAATTCCTGAAGAAATGAGTGAACAAATTTGCGAAATTATTGCTGCAAAAAATAATTCATACTTAGTAGGGAACCCTTTAGATGAGAATACAAGATGTGGACCGATGGTTAGTTCAAGACAACAGTCTAGCGTCACAGAGTATATACAGTCAGGAATTAATGAAGGAGCCACCTTAATTTCAGGAGGATTGGGGATGCCAGATGGGGTCGCCAAAGGATTCTATGTAAAACCAACTATTTTTGCGAATGTGACGTCGGAAATGAAAATATGGAAAGAAGAGATTTTTGGTCCTGTTCTAGTCATTACAACTTACAAAAATGAAAGTGAAGCACTATCTTTGGCTAATGATTCAATATATGGATTATCAGGGGGGGTATGGTCCGCGAGTAATGAAAGAGCAATCGAGTTTGCGAAAAAAATGAGAACTGGGCAGGTTAGTATAAATGGAGGGGCATTTAATGTAAGTGCTCCATTTGGAGGATACAAATTATCCGGTAATGGAAGAGAACTAGGGACGCATGGACTTGATGAATTCCTAGAAATCAAGTCAATTCAAATGTAATATCTTGGAGAGAATACAATTAATCAACGGCCAACCCATTTCGGTTCATTTCGTTCAAGAAATGCTCGAACACCAATTTCTTTGTCTTCAGTATCAAACAAAGCCACGAATTCTGATCTTTCTGCTAGCACTCCGTCTGTAAAAGATAAATCAAGGGATGCGCGTACTGCACGTTTGGCTACCCTAGTTGTATATGGTGACTTTTTTGCAATATTTTCTGCTAACGACATAGCGACATTTTCGAGTTCACTAGGAGTTGTGACTGCATTAACTAATCCACATGATAATGCTGTTTCTGAATTAATCATCTCACCGGTTAAAACCATCTCTAATGCCTTACCATAACCAAGAAGTCGCGACAGCCTTTGTGTCCCACCGCCTCCAGGGATTAAACCTAAATTAATTTCAGGCGTACCAAATTTCGCTCTATCTGAAGCCACCCTTAAGTCACAGGAAAGTGCTAACTCGGTTCCACCACCTAGGGCAAAACCATCAACCATTGCAATAGTTGGTTTGGTAAGATTCCAAACTCGCTCCCAGGCATTATCTTCAAAAAAGTCCCTTACATCATCGGAATTTTTACCTAAAAATTCAGAAATATCCGCTCCAGCAGCGAAGGATGCCGGTTTAGGCCTCTTTCCTTCAGCAGGAGATTTCGGGGGCGCACCACGAATTACAATAACTCTGATTAAATCATTTGATTCGGCCATACTACAAGCCTCTTTAAGAGCATTATGAGATTCTGAATTCAATGAATTAAGTTTATCTGGACGATTTAAAGTCCAAACTGAAATCAAACCACCTTGTGGATAAGTGCCCTCGACTTCTATGTTTTCAATTAACAATACATCCTCATTCATATGTCTTCGAAAGATGTTTGATGTTTGAACATACGGTAATGTTACTCAGGATTCTTGTCCATTTGTGAGGGCATTGGTGGCATTCCAGGAGGCGGAGGCATGGGCGGCATCCCTGGAGGCGGGGGCATAGGGGGTATTCCAAGAGGTGGTGGCACATCTAGAGGTACTGAAATCACATCTAAATTATTTCTTTGTTTATCTTTCTTCTCTACTTCTAAAGGTATTTTGATTTTTAGTATTCTCATATTATCAATTCTAATGTATGATACACCGAGTGGTTTACTCCCATCAGAATTTTCAGGTTCCTCAATAATCGTTAAACCATGATTTGGATCATTTAAAAGAGTAGCTAAATCCTCGCCATCTTCTACCTCAGTCCATAAACGAGCCTTTGCGGCTCTCCTTTCTGCCAGTGCCATTCTTCGCTTTCTCTCTAAACTAGAGCGAATTTCAGCCTGTCTAGATCTACGTTGATCGACAAATGCCTCTATTTCTGATTCCATTTCTGATTGAGCATCAGATGTAATAACTAATTTTTCTGCTAATTTTGTACCGGCTACTGCTTGGGCACCCATACTTGGCAAAGGAGGCTTTTCCATCGAAGAAAGTAAATCATTAACAGGTAATGGAGGGATTTCAGGGGGTGGCATCGGTGAATCTTTCGCTCTTCGACGACTTCTTCTGAGTTTTTCATCTCTTTTTTCACTAATATTTTCTAACTCATTAATTGGTTGAGATATTTCCGGAGTATGCACTACTTGAGTAGTCTCTTTCGGAGATAATTCTTCCGAGATACTAGGAGGCACCAACTTTTGATTACCTGTGAACATCAAAACAGTGAGAATCGATAAAAGAACTATACCAATAGCGACCGAAGATACTAATTCTAACTGCCCCTGAACTATAAAGAAAAATATAAGTCCTAAAATTAGGGAAAACCAGCCAGTTATTCTAATCATAGATGGCATACTATCGTACCTTCGAACCGGTCACCTATCTTCACTCTGACGGCCCTCTAAGTTCGTCATAAAGAATTCTCAAAGATTTTCCACGATGCGATTTAGAATCTTTTTCTAACTGTGACATTTCTCCAAATGTCCTACCATCTCCTGAATCTGGAATAAAAATTGGATCGAATCCAAATCCATGGGAACCTCGGATTTCAGTAGAAATCTCACCTGAACAAATCCCTAAGGAATTAAAGTATTTGCCATCTTGATAAAGTATAGAGTATGCACGATATTCTGCTTGTCGATTATTATTACCTTCTAAAATTTTAGTAATACCATGATTGCCTATAGTTTTCTGTACATATGAAGAATAAACACCAGGAAAACCACCTAGATCATTGATAAATAATCCAGAATCTTCAACTAAAATTGAAAAATCAGAGAATTCCGTTCCAGAAATCATTTCTAGAGACTGGTCTACTTTAGATTTTGAAATTCGTTCAATATCTTCAGTTTGTGGCTCGATGAAATCTGGAGGTGAACCTTGAATCAATAATTGCTGAATTGAGTAGCCCAATGGCTCTAATACAGCCCTAGCTTCTTTAATCTTATTTTGATTGCTTGTTGCAAAAAGAATTTTAAATTTCTTAGGCATGATATCTCACCCGTCCTCTAATAGAATTAAATCTTTCAATAACTTCCTTACCAGATGGCAAAAATGTATCTGTAGATGAAAGATAACCGTCGACCAATACATCAATTGCACCTTCAAACTCATGATGACTAGCATTAAGACATTCATTTAATACTTGTAAATCAAGTCCTAACTGCTCTATTTCTGGTGCTATTTTAGAAAGACCAAAATCAATAAGAAAAAGAGATTTAAAATCATTAATCATAATATTATGAGTTGTCAAATCACCGTGAGATAGCCCTAAGTTATGCATTTCACGTATTAATTTGCCTAATTCTCTAATCTCTCCAAACCCTGACCTACCTGATAGCAAGGATTCATACAAGGTTTCTCCTTCAACATGACTTAACATAATCCAACCTTTATCTAAATCCGCATCCAATAGAGAAGGACAAGACAATTCTGAAGAGTGGAGTTTATTCAATGCTCGGACTTCTACTGATAGTCGCTGACGAGTTAATCTACGATCTAAATCGGGATGACGATAGGAACGAGGATTACGTATTTTTAATACTGCCTTGGCGCCCATCCAATATCCTGAAATTACTATCGCCTCAGCACCTTGGTGAAGAATTTCAGACTGTTTCCACATTGGTACCAACTCTTCTCCCATGTGTATCGGAGGTGACATACCTTGAAAGAGGTTAAACATGACCAATGACTGTATTAGTATGTCTATGGACCTACCGTTAGCACCTAATCCGCGTGGAAAAGTAGTGCCTAAAGTATTTTCACAACAACAAATCGAAGAAGAGGCAGTTAGACTAAGTGAAGTGATTAGACAGCCTAAAAGATGGACTGTAGAACATTGTAAAACAATAGCATCTTATACATTAGAGATTAATCAATTAAAGAAGGAAAAAGATGTTTACTTGATAGCTCACTCATATCAAACACCCGACATAGTATATGGTGTGGCTGATGAGGTATCTGATAGTTACTCATTATCTAAATCTGCTAGAGATGCAGAACAACAAATAATCTTATTTTCAAGTGTGAGATTTATGGCGGAAACTGCTAAAATATTAAGCCCCGATAAGCTAGTTTTACACCCGTCTCCAGAAGCAGGATGCTCTTTATCAGAAAGTATTACTGCTCAAGATGTAAGAGATCTAAAAGAAAAATATCCAGGAGTTCCAGTAGCTTGTTATATCAACACTACAGCAGAAGTAAAGGCAGAAGTTGATGTTTGTGTAACCAGTAGTAACTATCTGAAAATATGTGAAAACTTACCCGGTAATAAATTAATTTTCGTACCTGATAAATTCATGGGTGAGCATTTACAAAATTCTCTTAGAGGTAAGAAAGAAGTTATCATCTACGATGGAGTATGTGAAGTTCATGCATTATTCACTGGAGAAAAGGTATTATCATGGAAGCAAAGAGCTAGAAATTTAGGAATTGATTTACAGGTATTAAGTCATCCAGAATGTGCGGCAGATGTTTTGGAAGAAAGTGATATAATTGGGAGTAGTGAAGTATTGATTAAAGAATCAATAAGGTTAGGCCAAGAAGGAATGACCGACATTATGTTAATCACGGAATGCGGAACTGCAGACAGAGTCATGGCAGAAACAAAACAAGAAATGAATATAGTGGGTACTTGTGTCATGTGTAGACATATGAAAGCAACATTACTGGAAGATATTTTACAAGCTCTAAGAGAACCACGTACTGAACAAATTATTAAATTAGACCAAGAAATTATAGAAAAAGCCAAGTTTTCTTTAGATGAAATGTTCAGATATGCCGAACTTTAATATTTTGACCTTTTTTCTATTGCTAATTGATGTGACCAAACTAATAACAAGGGTATGAGCATTACAACTGCCAATTGTAAAACAACTGAAGAGTACTCCTCAAACGTATTTTCTAACGAATAAATTACTAACTCAGAGTTTCCATCTTCATCGATTGTTATCCAAGTAATACCATCACTTAGCATATATGGATTGTATTGATTATTACCGTCATGAGTAATTTGAACCCATTCATTATTACCCAAAATATCCCATAGAAATACTTCTCGATTATATTCAAGAGGATCAAAATTAGGTGTATTTCCAGGAATTGGTCTTTGTAAAAATGCTATGTTATTGCCATCAATACTAGGTGATTCAGCAGGCCATAGTGGATTTGAAATTATTTCCTGCTTCCCGCTTAATAAATCTATTAAGATAAGACGATTTAATGGCCCTATGTCAACTAAAGCAACAAGAAAATTACCATCCATTTCTATATCTAAGATTGTAGAATTATTATAGTCTACAGGTATTCCAAATAAACTTTCTAAATATTCATCATTCAAATCGTTAGAAAATGTTTCAATAATTATATCAGATCTAAAACCACTTGGATTGAATAATGTCGAGACATTAATGATGGGGCCATTTACAGTATTAGATGCAGATGCGATGAAGGAATCAGATGCCTCAACTGTCGTTAAATTATTAATTTCATTTGTAATCAATATTTGACCTGTAAAAACATCTATTATTTCGATTGTACCATTTTTAACTAAAACTAAAAATGGGTCTCCATTATTATTTTGGCCAATTGATACCTGTTGTAAGTTCATCCCTTCATTAATACTAAATATTGGCTCTATTATTTCTGAAGAGACATTTTCTAAATTAAAGTAATCTAAATGTGAATTATCAAATAAGACCAGACTATTATTAGATAATTCAATACTAGGGGGGTTATTCCAATTCATACCTGAAATTAGTTTCTCGTCCTGAGTACTAACATTCCAAAGCTTGATTTTAATATCTTCATTAATTTCTTCGACCCCTACAACCCAACCTTCAGAACCTGCTGATTTGGTCGGATTCACGCCTTCAATAGGGAAATCTTGGTGAGTAGCATCCCATAATAATACACTACTAGTCAATATTAATAGAACCGCAATAAATGCCTTAGTTTGGCTAGAACTAGGTTCTTGAAGGGGTTTAAATATACTTTTAACTAGAATCCAACTGTCAGAAAACCACTTTTTGGGGTTATCAATCGCGCGTGCTAATCTTCTAGAAAATAGACGTTCATCTGCAAACTGCCAAATAGGCTTATGTGTCTTTGAAGTGATTTCAACAGCAATTACTGCTACTATAATACCACCTATAATATCTGAAATCCAATGTATTCCAAGGTATAAAATTGTGAACGCTGTGATTGTGATAAATAGTAATAATAATCTTCGATAACGTAACCATCTTTCATCTGAATCCCATCTTTCCATAGTCAACCATATTGCAAAAGGGAGTCCAATGTGTAAACTAGGCATACCATTAGTAAATGGATCGATTTGGATAAACCAATTATGAATTTCTGGAGTTAAGTCATATGCTATTGTTTCCATCCCAGGGATATAATTACCAGTCACCCTTACATTGAAAAAAAGGTAAAATGGTATAGCTAAGATATACACCCAAAACATAGATAATGACACTCGATCAGCCATATATCGGTCATCAAAAAATATAGGATAAATAAAAGAAGAGAACGTTACTGCCATGAATCCCATAACATAAAAATGTGTCAGACCTACCGATAATATAGAATTAGTTAATGATTGTTGAATCCATAAAACTATGTCACCCTCAATTGCATAGACATATGGAGTCATATCGAGTTGAGTATTTGCCATAAGAATTCTATCTAATTGATCGAGTATATCTTTCCATAAATAGACTGAAAATACTACTATCATATGTGCCCAATATCTCCTGAACATATCAACAAAACCAGATATACGTATTTTAGCGTAATCTGGTTTGAAAAAAGGCATTAAGGCTATACTAATTACTATAGCTCCGGTAATCCAAGTTAGATAGATGCTAGTTCCTACAGCCATACTATCAATCTATCCGAGATGGAACACCATCATCA
This sequence comes from uncultured Candidatus Poseidoniales archaeon, assembly GCA_902511005.1. GTDB lineage: Archaea > Thermoplasmatota > Poseidoniia > Poseidoniales > Thalassarchaeaceae > MGIIb-O2. The sequence goes on from CABXDN010000009.1 coordinate 43,140, forward strand.
AACTGACCCTTCGGTGAGGTAAGGATCTAAGATATACGAACTGTTGGACTGCTAGGCTTTTCTAATGTTTCAATAACCTTTTCTACTATTTTATCAAAGGCTTGAGCTGTAGCACCAGTGGGTTCAGCAACAATTCGATGTACTCCATCGTCTCCACCACGGACAATTCCAGGGTCAAAAGGCAAAGATCCCAGGAATGGCACGGATAAATTGCCTGCCGCATCTTCTCCACCACCACTCTTGAATACATCAAGAGTAATTGACCAATTACCCTCATTATCGGAAGTAGTCTCAATCAAGCTGCCGCTAGGCCCATGAATTGCAATTTTTGTATTTGGTTCTGTTTCTCCATTAATTGTATAGCCACTCATATTTTCTACTACACCAATTACAGGAATTGAAATTGTTTTAGCGAAGTTTATTGATTTGCGGCTATCTAAGAGTGCAACTTCTTGAGGAGTAGTTACAATTACTACCCCATCGATTGTTGGGAGACTTTGAGATACTGTCAAAGGCTCATCGCTAGTACCTGGTGGGAAATCTATGATTAGTGCGTCTAATTCACCCCATTCAACATCACCAATGAATTGGTTTATTGCCCCTAGTTTTATTGGACCACGCCAAATAACAGGTTTATCAGGATCTTCAATTAGGAAAGCCATAGAAATAACTTTTATTCCATGAGCACCGATTGCCGGATGTATTCTTCCATTCTCAACATGTAAATCGGTTCCTTCTAGACCAAGCATTTTAGGAACGTTTGGACCAGTTATATCAATATCCATAATTCCTACCTTTTTACCCATACGGGCTAAAGAAAGTGCAAGACCTGTAGCAACGGTGGATTTACCAACTCCTCCTTTACCTGATAAGACCATGATTTTATGCTTAATATCTTCGTCAATTTTGTTAATTCTAAGCTTCCTCTGCATTTGTTGATATGCCTGTTCCATCTGAACTTTCTGTTCAGATGAAACCTCTGGTTTGTCTTCTTTTTGTTCAGAACTACCTTGATGATGACTAATTGGGGCATCGGACATTAATTAATGGGCAGACTAAATGATACTTCAACCCTAGTTAACATTACTTCTACATTTTTACAAGAAACTATTGTAGTTTATTTAATTAAGCGAAACAATTCGTATATTATTATGAAACTTTTATTCGTATGTGTAGGAAACACTTGTAGGAGTCAAATGGCTGAAGCTTTAGCGAAAGATATGGGGTTTAAGGTACAATCTGCAGGGACACATCCTGGTAAAAATATAGCTGCAAATGCAATATTGGTTATAGAAGAATTAGGTATTGAAATTAATAATCAATATCCAAAATCTATAGATCATATCCACACTGAATCATTTGATAAAATAATTAGCATGGGCTGTGGCGTTAGATGCCCGAATTTAGTGATTTCAGAAGATTGGGGATTAGAAGATCCTATTGGAAAATCACTCGATTTTTATAGAAAAACTAGAGAAAAAATACAATCATTATTACAAAAATTGTCTCAAACTCAGACCGACGCGTAGAAAAGTGACTCAGGTTTCCCAATATACATACGAGTGTAGTGTAGTGGTTATCACCGGGCGTTGCCAACGCCTGAACCCGGGTTCAAATCCCGGCACTCGTACCAATTCAGTCAAACTCTGAATCTCGGAAAACTAACAATATACCGGCTGCAGATAAGATTAATGTGAATACTAGTCCTAAAATTATTAGAACAGATGTGTTTTCTAAAATCCAATTTTCTGATACTGGATTAGTATTCATTTTCTCTAAATCAAGTATTACTCTTTGATCATCTGGTTGAGTAGTAGATAGATAAATATCAGTACCCCTAATTAGGATTTCAAGTTCACCATTAGGTAAACTAGAGCGTGCAAAAACTTCTACTGAATAGACACCATCTCCTGAAATTCTATCACCACTCAAACCATCATCATTCATCAAAATCCAATCATTAGATTGACCAATTGGCGCCAAGCGCCCCATCTTAACTTGGACCGAAGAAATACCATCGGGGTCATAAATAGTTACTTCTAGAACTTGAGAAATCGGCTCACCACTCGTTGGAACTTGGACAACACTGGAAAATTCACCATCTTTAGAAATGTTATAATCAACTATCATTGGTGCCTCATTCTTTATCGTTAGTAGAGAATCAAATATTTCTCCATTCAATGAATATTCAGTTATTATTCTCGATGAACCATAATTATCAGTCATTCGAATTGGGATTAGCCTCTCTCCGGGAGCCATTTGATCAGGTACCTTAAACTGACCTAACCACTGTGAATCTGTGAAAACCATATCGATAGATTCGCCTCCTGAACTCATCAACTCTAAAGAAATTGAGGCGATCCCATGAGCATCTTCTGCAACTATAGATACACTAACTGTATCTCCACGATAAACAATATTTGGTGTGAAAATTATTGATGATGTAGTAGGGGCGGGATTTAGTATTTCTATACTATCAGTTATGGTAATAGTTTCCCAGATATCTATCATTTCTATGTCTATCGACTTGTTACCAAATTCAAGACCTTCTGCATTTACCAATGCGGTCCAAATATTGTCATGAATTACTTCATCTCCTGAAAATCCTCTATCCGAAAGTTCAATGATTCCTAAACCAAAATTAGACAAATCTACATTAACTGAAAGAATATCATTATCAATATCTAGGACAGTTATCTCCAAGTGTGCCATTCCTCCCTCAGCATATAAGGAACCTTCTCTAAATTGAATTGACTCTAAAGAAGGAGGAGAATTCTCAGCGGCTGTAATTACAGATGGATATCGTATTTTATCAAGATTCTGAGTTTCATAAAAATCTATCTTAACATCTAATCCCATATCTACAGTAACAGATCTATTCACATAGTTAAAAAGTCCAGATAAAAGTCCTTCATTTATTATACTGCCATATGCATGACTGTCATTCCCATAATCGCCAACCCAGTCAATAACTTTCACGACATGACCGTCTATAATTTCCTCTCTTGAATCTTTAACAAGTACTGATAGTATGAAGTCTAAATTTTTAGAAATCTTAAGTTCATCTCCAGGAAATAATACTTCGGGTACTACACCGGTTTCCTTAGTTATTGGTGTCGTATCAATTGAATTAGCAGGAGGCCTTTCTACATCTATTGGAATGGGTGAAACTTCGGGGTACTCATCATAAGTTGTACCATTATCTTCAATGTACAAATATCTTATAGTTGGATTATCCCAACTCGACTGAGGGACTGTATATTCATATGTCAGGTTATGCTCAGCAGTGAGATCTTGATTGATTGGGAAATTAGAGAATGATGAAACATTAAACCAATTCTCATTTTTTATCTTATTAACTTCAAAATTAGCTCCCGAAGCATTAACCTGAGATGTTGCTTCTTCAATATACCGAATTATACCAAAGGAACCAGATGCATCGCCGCTGTAGGTTCCGTCTACTCTAAGAGTATCCACAATAATCAAACCATTTCGTTCTTCAAAATGGAAATTATCAACAGTCCCGTTAGAGAAGATATATGGCTCTGATTCTGAAACTATGAAATTAAAATCTCCGTTACCTGTATACTTGAATAATTGTTCTTCTTGGACTCCATATACCCATAAGTCATTAAATCTAAATTCCTCTAACTCAAGCGCTATATTTCCATCCGCAAATTCAATAAAACTTGTAGCAGATGGCCTATTTGTTTCTGTTAATATAACCAATGCCCAATACAATCGCACCTTATCTCAGGAAGACTTTACTGAACATTTGATAATTAATGGTAATGGGGTTGTCGAGATGTTTGCTAATTCTGAT
>CABXDN010000010.1 GCA_902511005.1 uncultured Candidatus Poseidoniales archaeon
GCCGCAGGAATCTACGCATTAGAGAATAATATCAATCGTTTAGCCGAGGATCATATTAGAGCCAAGAGTTTAGCAAGTGCGATAAATAGTATAGACTCTTTCTCAGTTAATTTGGAAACCGTTCAATCAAATATGATTTACATCTCTTGTGCAGATGGCCAAGCTCAATCATTAGTCGACAATTTATCTAAAGAAGGCATAGATATCTTGACAATTAATGATTCTACTGTAAGGGTGGTAATACATTTACATATTACTGATGAAGATATTGAAAGAACGATTACTGCATTCAAAAATACAAACAATTAACCCTCTAGTTTTTGTGTTTAAACAATTTCCGATTTATCATGACTCGTGTACGTGCCATAGTGGTCACACTGTTTCTAATATTCCTTTCACAGCAATCTTTTGCTGAGTCTGATAACATAAAGACATGGCATAATGTACTTTCTGATTCAACTGACACTGGTACTTTAGGTGGGGTCTCAATTTCTCTTTCTGAGAATGTTTCCAGTGATAGCAATACTATGAGTTCTGCAGAATGGCCCCATCTAATCGAGGTATACACCGCTACTTGGTGTACTAACTGTGTAAGGACAGAGGCGATAACCAATTCTCTAATTTTATCTGATAATGAAAGTATAATGCAAATTCATTACCACCGCTTTATTGCCGAAGTCCAAGACCCCTTTGGGTCACAAGAAACTGATGATAGGTGGGTTGATAGATATGGTAAATCTTCAGATATAGCAGGTGATTTAGAACGTATTGCTCCATCTAACGTATTTGATGGCGAGAGACTTCATGTTGGGACCACATTTTCATCAGATTCTTTAGATACTGATTATCAAATTTCTTTCGACACCGCTCCATCAATAGAGTACTCGGATTTTTCAGCAACATTAAATTGGTTCAATGAGTCAGATACCGACAGGTTTTCTTGGAATATTTCTACTCCCTCATTGACCGAATCATATACGGTAAGTCCTAAACTTTTCTTCATCGAAGAAGTGGGTTACTTTCCTGAAGGTGGTAACGGAGAAGAGTATTATCATAATATTCTAAGAGATATTGTGAATCTCCCCTCTCAAGAAGGCGAGATTTTAGTAGATTACAATTCTGCTTACGATGGCACTGATTTGAGCGTAGTTCTAGTATTCGATTGGTATTATAATGATGATACTGGTGCATTTAGTGCTCTTCCATTCCCCAATTTAATTGTATTAGTTTCACTTTTTGTTGCGGCAATACATCCTCGGAAAAATAAATTATCAATGTAATTTTCACATTGTAATATCGTCGGGTTCAAAAACCCTCGTCGTTATGATTAATACTCGGAGGTGCTAACTTGAGTAGCCATAATATGAATATAACCAATGAAGAGATTTTCTCGGGGCAATCTCCTGCTTGGTTGTATGATCATATAATTTCTGAAATTTCCAACCCAATTCCATATTCGCAAGGCGGTCTTCCTAAATTATTAATCATATACCCTAATGATGAATCTAGACTAGAGATGCTCTCAAAAATTGCTGACGAAGGATATGTAATCGACCGAAATTTACACCATACAGTTAATTCATTAATGATTTCAATTATGAATGATTTTAGAATGCCACAATTATTCAAGAATGCACCATATTTTGATTCAATAATTCATGAAGAATGCGTCAAAGAATCAACAAAACTAGGATTTCCTCTAATCAACCCTTTACCTACAATGCATTGGGGTCATGGTAAGACTAGAGCCCTTCTTCAATTACATAAATTTCTTTCTTCAGAAAGTGTAGACACATTTTCGTGGCAGGGCCCTGGTATCCCCACAATAAGCAAAATTCTAACTTCTTTAGAGACTAAAATGAATTTCACATATCCTGATTTTTTATCTCGCCGTCTTGTTAGTTATTTAGAGAAAATAGAGAAACCCTTCTCCTTAATAGGAATTGATGGAATCATAATGTTGAATCATTCGCCTACAACTTCCAAGGCATATCTAGATTTCATTTCCGCTGTTTCTTATCATTGTCCAATTCACCAATTAGCGAATAAAGGCAACTTTCGTAAAGGTGAACACGGATTATTATTATTAGATAACTATCCAGTAAAAGACGAATCAAGCCTACCGACTTGGGTTCCTAAACATAAACTCGATAATTTGAAAGAAACACGATTAAATAAAATACGAAGAGTATTAATCAAAGAGGAGAGCGATTCTTTCAATGCGGCTCTTTCTTTTGCCCGTGAGAAATTAGATTCTAGCTCAGATTCAAGAATAATAATTGTCGATCCAGATTATTACAACAATGTATCTAAATGGAATATAGGTCTTAAAAATTTAGGGATTCCAATTAATCCTGTATCTATAAATGTCAAAAATCATCCATTAGGTTACTGGATAAATAAATATCTTAAATTAGGCCATGATTCCGATTCATTTTCATTATTAAATCTTCGAGCATTGTCCCTCCAAAAAACAATTAATCTGTTCCCTGAAGTGCCCCCGCACCCTTTTGATAAGGATTTATTGCCCATTCCTGATATCGAAGTTCTCAATAGAGTTTCCATGCAAAATCATATTCTTGGTGGGCCCGGTGCTTTAGAAAGATGGATAAATAATTTATCTCGAACAAATATCGAAGTTGATAAAATAACAAAACCATCTGATTTAGAAAGAGTAAGGAAGCAAGAAGAAACCCTGTGGTGGTTACTTTGTTTATCCCAATGGCTTTACCCCATACTCAGTAAATCTGATCAACAAGTTATCAATAAGAGTAAAACGATAAATGGACTTTTATCGGACCAATCATTTCCGTTACCAGAAGCTACTAAGTCTGGTGATCAATGGCTTTTAGAAACTCTAAAATTATCCAAAGAGAATTCTAGAATAGAAGAATTAGATGGATTATCCTGTTCTTCTGCAGGAGTAATACAAAATATATGGGCAGAATTAGATAAACTTAGAAAAATTCAAAATTTATTAAATCAAAATAATATTTCTTCGGACTGGGTCGAAGAAATATCAAATTTAATGAATAATATTGAAACATTTGTAACGTCTAATAAAACAAGTAGCAGATTAAGGGTATTGCCTGCTGAAAAAGTATTAGGCTGTACTGCTGATATGATAATTTTAGCTAATATCTCTTCACAATCTTGGAACTTAAAGGTTCCAAAGATGCATTTCTTAGGTGATGAAGAAAGGAATAAGTATAATCTTCTAAGAGCAGATAGTCCCGTTAGAAATGCTCGCCATATACGTGAACATATTTTCCATTGTTCGCCAGAGGTAATAATTCTTGATCCAAGCAATGACGAATCAACACCCGCTGCCGCCCCCATTAGTGAATGGGTTTTAGAAAATGATTGTGCAGATATATCAGAAGTATTTGATTTAGAATTATCAAATCTTTTTATCCCTAAACTTTTACGCCAAAAAGATGGGAAATCCCTGGAAAACAATATCGGTCCTACACTCTCACCTATTAACAGAAATGCAATAACAATATCTCATGAACTCGGTCTTCAAAGAGATCGAGAACGACGTCAACCGAAGAAAGCAGACATAGATGGTTACATTTCAGAAGAGAATATAGGAAAAATATTTCAATTTAAACCCTCACATTTATGGAAAAAAAAGCCAAAAAAATTTCCTGAGGGTGTAGAATGGCCTCGCTTAAATCAAAGGTGGCCGGTGTATTCTGGGACACAAGAATGGAATGGAAAATTATTCGTTACTCCAACAGTTGATCCCCGGCCATTTGTTCCTGAATCGACAGGTGTGCTAGTTAGCGATAAGAGAAATGGCTATTTATTTGATACTAAGTTAGGCAAGACCACATGGTCCCCCACAACTCTTCAAGATTGGCTAATTTGCCCTCGTCGAGGCTGGCTCACTCATGGAATAAAAGCAGGTATTGAAGAATCATCTCTTGATGAAGGACTTGATTCCAGAGTCCATGGTTCATTCTTTCACCAATTGCATTATGATTTATTATGCGATGTTTTAGGGTTTAAATTAGGTAAAATTAGGGATATTGATAATTTAGAAACCCCGTCTAATTTAGCGAATTGTACAATTTCTGATGAACATCTCATGGCCAAAGGTCTTCATAATTTGGATAACCTAGCCCCATGGTTAACTAGAACTGATTCGGTATCAAAAAATAGACTTAGGATGATGAGTGGTATGTCGACAATTGAATGGGAAAACTGGCTTGCAAACCCTCAACCAATTCCTCTTTCAGGTCGACTAGGTGAGATGATACAGTCAGAAAAATTAGAATTATCTAATTCTATACCGATAGTATTTGAATGGAGATTCGATAGACTAAATCTATCACTTTCTAAAGAACTTACGATGCCTAATGGCGAACAACTATCGTCAATTCTAGTCAAAGGATCGATAGATAGAGTCGATATTATCCCTTTTGTCATTGATGGTGAAAAAATTTGGATTAATGAAAATGGAAATAAAGATATAGCCCCATTAGAATTATACAATTCTGAATGGAAACCACGTCGTCTCGTTGTGATTAGAGATTTAAAAACCTCTGAGAAAACTAAATCCAGTGATTTATCTAATCGTCATAAAAAAGGAATTCTTGAAGAATTGCAGTTAGCTCTGTATGCTAGAGCATGGGAACTAGAAAATCCCGGAGACTTAGTTGTCGGTGTGGGAATTTCTATTCTTGGTCAAAAGACAACACACTATGTTGAAACTTCGGCTTCTGATTATACAAAATCTGTCGATAATATAGGTGAAAAGACTACGATTACCCACGATAAATATCGTTTCTTAAATGAAGATTCTAGCCCTCAAAGTGACCCATTCAGAGCATGGCTTGCATCTAGAATTTCCACCGCATTAAACATTTCAAATAATGCTGATAATGGATATTTTCATCCTATACCTCAGGAGTTATGCAAATTCTGCAAAGTAAGAGATATTTGTGATGTAAGAGTGGAGGCCAGTTTCTAATGTCAGAAGATAGCAAAGAAGGTAAGAGTCCTTCAATGAGTCATAATATTGCTCAACGCTTAGCTCTAAATATAGATTCTCATATAGTTATCGATGCAGGTGCAGGTACCGGCAAAACTCGAACCATAATAGATAGAGTAATCGAGCATTACTTGTCTGCAGATCAAAGAGCTACACGAATACTACCTACTCCCGACAGGCCATCAAAATTAGCAAGTGGATTAATTTCTACAGAACCAAAAAATAGGGTGGACTTAGAAAATCATAAGGGTTTACTTCCCAGTGAAGTTGTATTACTAACATTCACTACCAAAGCTGCCGATGAAATGCGAGATAGACTTAGAAGGAAATTAGTTAATCTAAGTTTAGGTTCTAAACACAATGACGGAGAAAATATGTCGGACCCAAGGATATTGAGAGCCGGCTTGAGTGAACAATTTCTATACCTTTTAGATGATGCACCTATAGGGACAATAGACTCATTCTTCCATCAATTAATAGCTCCATATAAAGGAATTCTCGGAAACTCTCTCAGTCATCAACAGATGACAACCTCTGAAAGAATAGCATTGAAAGATTCTGCATTAAATACACTTTGGAGACTGCCATCATACCCTCTCAGTGTAGCAGTTGATGCGGGCATTTATCCCGAAGATGTTGAAAAATTAATATCGTCCAGAGATAGAATTCAGAATTATTATTCTAGTCGCCGTAGAGCTATGGCAGTAATCCGTAATCTTTCCGAAAAATCACTTTTTCTCGATGAAGCCACGGAAAATCTAACCGAAGATGGTCTAAGCATAAGTCCAATTCTTTTGAAAGAAAAATTACTGGAATCAGTAGATGAGAATAGTTTAGATAATTTTAATCAGAAAATCAAAGGTTCAATAGATAATTATTGCCAATATATTAAAAATAATATTGTTGCATATGGTGGGCAATGGGATACCAATACTCGCATATCTTGCTTAGATTATCTTTCCCAAAATCTTCCCGATACTAATATCTCTGAAAAATTAGTTTGGCTTAGTAACGTAATTCATTGCACTGCATCACGTTCTTCAATAATTAAAACATTGAATGGTAAAGAAAATGACCTTACTTTCTTCAGTGGTAAGAAGAAAACTAGCCTTCCAGATAAAGATTCTTGGGAAAAAGGAATTGGTAATGTAGCAGCACTAAATACAAATTTATTACCTATTGTTAATAATTTTAGATCCTTATGGGAATCTAACGAAGCAGAAGCGATATTACATTATACAAAAATTATGATGTTAATAGATTCCACCCAAATTCCATTTTCTCCACCGAACTGGCTTCCAAGTGTTGTTGATATAGGTGCTGTTTTACCCAATCAAGCGCCATATAATGAGAAAGTAGTATATCGATTTAGTATCGAGCAAGAAGCCCAACATCTCGATGATTTGAGAGTAGTCTTATCCGGATTTCTTAAAATTCTTAGTAAGTTAAAGCAGATCGATGAACTTCATGATTTTTCAGATACTAGGGATTTAGTAAGAGATTTACTCCTATCGCGCTGCCCTGAGAATTGTAGAAGTTTTTATCATCAGTCAATGATTGATGCACTTGACAATGCAAACTCCTCTACTCCTTGGGATGATAATCATATACATCTGGCTTTTGATAGATTAAAACATCTTGAATCAAAACCGAGTCTTGCTGGCGAATCCTTCTCATATCTTCAAGAAATTCGTAGAGATATTGAATACAGATTTGAATTACTGAGAAAGATACGTAGGAGATATCGTGCCTTTGTCATTGACGAGGCTCAAGATAATTCGACACTTCAATGGCAAATCTTGGCTCGATTATGGGGTGAAAGATACTTCAATGACAATGAGGTTAATCCTCCGGATACTCCTTGGCAACCCACAATTTGTTATGTTGGAGATATCAAGCAAAGTATCTATTCATTTAGACAGGCTGAAGTCGGAGGCTTTAGGCTATATTCTGATTATCTACGTGATATCAATAAGCATGAATTTGCCAGTATTAAGCTTCTCACAGATTTCCCACCATTAAGAAAAGAAAATAAAAGTAGAGATCCAAGGAACGCTAATCATCTTACAATTTCAAGAGCAAGCAAACACCTTGAAAGAGGAGGGCAAGACCTAGATAATTGGGTAAACTTCGAACATTATGATGAGCAAGAAGCCCCTTCGCCGGAAGAAATCAAACTTCGAAAAGAGGGTGTAATTTCACTTAAAATCAATTACAGAACAGATGCAGGTCTTCTCGAATTAATGAACGAATGGTGGAAAGATATCTTTTCTCCCCGACATAGAAAAATTCCTAATGCAAACTTCTATGCCGATACTCAACTCTTATCTCCAAATAATAATTCATCCGGCTCCATTGAGTGGATTTGTCCTGTAGATACTAAAATCTCGGGCGACCCCCCATCGGATCTAAACAAATACATTGATCCCTTCAGTATAAGTTCCTCTAATTCTCATGAAAGACAGGCATTAATGATTGCTTTGAGGATTAAAAATTTAGTAGAAGGTAGGCCTATTAGAGTCAGAGCAAGTTCTCAAGAAATAGGTGCAAATATATTACCTGCTGAACCCAAAGTACCTCCTAGTGAAATCATGGTCTTACTTCCCACTCGTAATGAAATAGGTAACTTATTAGTAGGTTATTTAGAAGATTTCGGTATAGCAGTTCAATCAGATAAAGATGACGATGTATTAGCTCACCCTGCAGTCCATACTTTGAATGGTCTAATTCAATTTTTAGCTCGTCCTTTTGACCGTCACCATGCTTCTTGGGTTGCCAGATCATGTTTAATCGGATTTAATGACGAGCAGTTAGATAGTTTCATTCGAAAATCAGATAGTTCAGAAAATTTACTTGAGCGTTTATTAGATATGGCCATCAATGATAGACAGAAATCTCTTATTAATCGATGGATAGAGCTCTCTAAGAGAGGTCGAATCAACCAACTACTCGAAGATACAATTGACAATTCAGATATATTCCTCACATATTCAGATCGCATCTCAGCGAATAATATTGAGCAATTCTTGGAATTAATAGGCTCTCTAAGTTCAGAAGTAGGTGGTGATATAATGGTAATTGCGAATCGCTTAAGAGAATTCAGTGAGCGTGCATCTTCATCTATTGAAGATACGAAAATAACTTCTGATAACTCGGTTAAAATTATGTCAATTCATAAGTCCAAAGGATTAGAATCTAGTATTGTTTTTCTTGTGAATATTTTTTCTAGAGCACAAACTACAACCAATCAAGATTCTCGCTCCCGAGTGATGGTAAGTCCAGAACTTTTTGCAGGAAATCCAAAACCTTGGGGGGACGATGACCTATTCGTCCCCGCATCTTGGTTGCATACCAAAAGACTCTACCAGGCTAGAACAGATGCAGAAGCACGTCGGCTGTTCTATGTCGGTGCAACGAGAGCGAAGAAAAAATTAATTTTAGTTGGTTCACCCACAGGGACTACTTGGAAAGATAATGATTCTGCTACCGACGAATCTTATCTATCAGTACCCTGGAAATATCAAACTCCAATCCCTCAACTTGGCCAAATGTGGCTAGAATCATTACGCCAGAAATCATATAGATCGGGGGAAGAAGACTCTCCATGGCATAACGATTCTAATTTTTCCTCAAGCGGAATTTCTGATTCACCTGAGAATTTAGACTTTGATTTCCATCTTGATCCATTTAGTCTTCAAATTAATTCTTTTATCGGAAATAATATATTACCTGGAATTACTATTCTCCATCATCCTGATTGCTTTAATTTCGATAATTTTACTCCAGATATACTACTTACTCCATTACAAAAAATTGAACGCAAACATAATGCTGCAAAAGATACTTCTAATATACAAATACAAAATAATAAACTCCGTAAAGATTCTTTGTCAGTAGTCAAAATTCAACCGAGCCGTCTTTCGATATTAAGCCAGTGCTCTCGTCGCCATTGGATAGAAACTAGAGCCGGAATTTCATCTAATCCTATTATTTCTGAAATGAATAATAAGAAAATATCCTTTCTCCCTGGTGGCATAGACGCTGCAACATTCGGTAATGTGATTCATAGAATAGTTGAAATTGGAATTCCTAATCCTGGTCTAATTGACCCCGAATCGCCTTCTTTACCTGACTTATGGGTTAAGAAAAATCCTAATAATTTAATGAATAATACTATTCATGATGAAGTATACAAAGAGATACTTCCATCTAGTATGGATTCATCTGAAATTAGCCCATTAGTTCATCAAATGATTCAAAGATTATCTGCCGGAAAACTTGGACGTCTTGTTTCTGGAGAAGAAATAGATGGTGTAAAGGTTGAAGGTTTGAGAACAGAGATGCCATTCCATATATCGTTTGATGTACCTACAATTGACTTATTCATGACACGCTGGACTCCCAATGGTGAAATTCCTCTTTCTCAAATAGAAAAAACATCAGTAGTAATGGATGGGTTAATTGATTTGGTCCTATGTACTATTAGTGAAGATGGCCCCTGTATAAGGCCAATTGATTTGAAAACAGAAGAAGCAACTAAATTATATTCAAATAATTCTAATGGATTATTAGAGAGTCTTGGTAAAGACTCATATGAACCATCTTGCCTATCTGAATATCAAATTCTAAATCATCATCGTATGCAGTTAGTTATCTACCATAGAGCATTACAAAAAATGGAAAGTAAAAGGGAGACTCCCAGGAAAGTTTTACGTCCTGCAATATGGATTGGAGTTACCGGACGATTGGTAGAATATCCCAAAGAAATGTTTGAAGAAGCGAATACTGAGTTAGACAAGATTTTAGCTCAGGCTGCTAAAATTTCTCTAGACCCTAGAGACGTAATCGAAAATCACCCCCCTCTTTACGTTGAAGAATCAGAGCCATGTTTATCTTGTCCATTCCATCGAGAACCTTTCCCAATTTGTGGTCCAATAACGCAGGACCTCTAAATCAAAGATTCAAAGACTATACAGCCTAACAAGGTACCATGTCTGTAGACTTAGATAAGCTGACCGAGAGGGCTGATGAGTTATGGGAAACTTCAATTCTTCCAAGTTTAAGTGAATTTATTGAAATTGAAGCGCTTTCACCTGGGTTTGAACCCGATTGGAAAAATAAAGGAGAGCTTGACTCGGCCATTGATTTATTTTCAAAGTGGTTAGTAAATCAAGAATTAGATGGCATGACTTACCAAATTCATCGAATAGATGGAAGAACGCCTGTACTTTTGGTAACAGTGGAAGGAACCGGCCCCGGTGAAGTCATATTTTATTCTCATTTGGATAAACAACCATCACGAGCAAATCTTTGGTCAGATGGGCTCCATCCTCTCAAAGCAGTTCGGAGAGATCCTTGGCTTTTTGGTAGAGGCGCTTTAGATGATGGTTATGGTGGTTATTTGTGTGTAACTGCACTAAAGATGTTACAAGAGCAAGGAGTCCCCTATCCTCGTTCTCATTTCCTTATCGAAACTTGTGAAGAATCGGGATCATATGATTTACCTCCATATCTTGATGCATTAACTGATGAATTAGGAGATCCAAATTTAATAGTCGTCCTTGACAGTGGAGGCCCCGATTATGAGCATATCTGGGTCACTGAGGCTTTGAGAGGTTTAGTTGCTGGGAATCTTTCAGTTCAAGTTTCCAATGAAGGGGTGCATTCAGGTATGTCTGGGGGAGTAATTCCTTCTTCATTTAGAATTCAAAGAATATTACTCGATAGAGTTGAAGATTCCCGCACAGGAAAAATTTTGATACCTGAAATGCATGTTGAAATTAGTAGTAAAGTTAGAAAAGAAGCAGAACAATTGGGTAATTTATTAGGGGATGAATTATGGTCTCAGTTGCCTGTTGTTGATAGTCTGAGACCTCAGAATGAGGGGGCTGCCGAGATTCTTCTTGATATGAATTGGAGACCTGCGATGTCAGTAATTGGGGGCGATGGGATGCCTCCAACTCAGACAGCAGGAAATGTTCTTCGAACCAATACTGATTTGAAGTTAAGTTTCAGAATACCACCGGGCGTTAATGCAGAAGAAATGGATGTAATTCTCAAAGAGAAATTCGAGCAAAGTCCACCTTATGGTGCAAAAGTCGAGTATACGCCCGATGCTGCTGCCGATGGTTTCCATGCGCCAGCAATGGATGGTAAGTTGGCAGAGGCACTTCTTGAAGCGTCGAATCATGTAACTGGTTTGCCACCTATGGCTACATGGGTCGGTGGAACAATTCCCTTTATGGCAATGATGCAAGAAAAATATCCTAATGCACAATTCCTGTGTACAGGGACAGGAGGGCCAGGGAATAATGCCCATGGGCCAGATGAAAAGTTACATATTCCTTCATCAAAAAGACTGACGGCGGTACTTTCTGCAACAATCGCAGCAGTATCAAAGTAAATAGATTAGAATAACACGATTCTTAGCCGAAGAATCCGCCGAAGTTAAAGCGAGGATATGACTCGAGATAAGCGAGGGTATCCAATGACTGATAGTGAAGGCGGCTCAATAACGCCAGAAAATCGTATCAAACAACTCGAAGAAAGATTAGTCGAGGAGCAAGATCGTCTAGAGAAATTATACGTAGCATACCGTAAAGCTGAACAAGAGCTTGAGGAAAAGAATGCAATCATAGAAGTTCTAGAAAAAGAAGCAATAGACAAAGAAATAGAAAGAGAGGGAATGGAATCTTTACTTTCCGATAAAGATAACCGAATCCATGAGATGGAAATGGATGGTGCCAAATCTTCTACAAGGATTAAACATCTCGAACCTAAATTAGAGAAAACAGAAGAAATGTATACTCGTGAGAAGGCTAGATTGGGGCGTGTTTTTGAAGTAGCAGAAGAGCTCGACGAAGCACTTCAGACTGCTCAAGTTGAACTTACAGCAAGAGATGATTGGTATGTCCAACATATGAAACTATTCGAAAACCTGAATCAAGCCATTCAAACTCGTTATGAGATGATTGACTCTGCAATAGAAAAGAGCGCAGAGTTTGCAAAGAAACAAGACACATTCAAATCTCGAATGGACGAAGCACTCGATTCAGCAGAGGAAGCGGTTGTACACGCTCAAGAAATGTCTGAAGAATCCGAAGAATCTGAAGATTGATTACTCTGGTTTAGACCCATCTGCTAGTTTTATGCATCTTGCAGGTATCCCCGCCCACACTTCTCCTTCAGGAATATTCGTCCACTTCGGGACGACCGCTCGTGAAGCTACAACCGCTCCATCTCCAATGGTGCAACCTGGTTGAATAACCGAACCCATCCCAATTAGTGCATCATTTCCAATAGAGACAGGAGCCATGACTAATTCTCCCTTCTCTGTAAGGTGTGCATTAATTATCGCTTTACCCCCTATAACCACCCTATCACCTAAAGTTACCGAACCGGCGTCATTTAGATGAGCTGAATTAATTTGGACTCCCTTTCCTAATTTAGCGCCTGATAACCAATAGTATGTGTTACCTATGAATGAAGGCACTAAGAATGGTAAGAAGAAAAGAGCAATCCTATGGAATACCATAGACCAAGCCCATTGAATTGTTAAAAATGATTGTAATGGATAACGACCAGGTTCTAATCTTGGTCTGAATAAACCACCCAGTAGCCCGGAAATAATCACTAAAGTGATGCCCCAGGCCATTATGCCCATTCCTGCGGCAACTCCAGTTATTGCAAATTGTTCCCAGGGGACTTTATCAATATCATGCATGAATAAACTAGGGTCGTTCCCTGACCACAAACTTTGGATCTTCCAGAAAATATAGATTCCAGATACTGATGCTAAACCAACTATTGCTGCAAGAAAAGGAACCACCATTGCTGTCAAAAGATTTTGAACGATTGTGAATGACTTCATAGGAACACCAATGCATCGTCCTAGAACCAATCTCCCAATATGTTTTCGTCGACGGCAGTATCAAGAGAAAGAAACTAACCGAAGGGCTATGGCAGGGGCTTCTGGGATACTGGGTGATGGTAAAAAAGCCGTTAAAGTTCACCATTTAGTAAAGGCTCCTGAGAATACCCCCCAATCAATTTCGCGTAGAGAATCTTGGGATGCTACTAAGCCCGCAACCGTCTATAAAACTCCTGAAATGCTCCAAGATGGAACTCCTTGTACTGCTGCCACAGTTATACTGAGAACAAAAGGATGTGTATGGTGGTGGAAATCAGGATGTACATTTTGTGGTTATTTTAATGACGTTAGAGATGATGTTTCTGCTGATGATTTATTCGCCCAATGGGAAGAAGCTAAGAGACAAACAGATGATTTCAAAGGTTGTAAGATGGTTAAAGTATATACTTCAGGTACATTTTTTGAAGACAGAGAAAATCCTCCTGAATGGCAAGAGATGGTGCTTAAGGAAACTCATGAACGAGGTTTAGAATTGATTGTAGAAGCACAGGCACATCTATGTAGCCCCGAGAAGCTATCATGGGTTGCAGAAAGACACCCTGGTTGTACTGTTGCTATAGGTCTAGAAGCGTATGATGATACTGTATTGCGCTTCCACTGCAACAAAGGATTTTCGACTAAAACATGGAGAAAATCTGTATCTGATTTGAGAGACGCTGGCTTACGTGTCAAAACCTATCTATTATTCAAACCTCCATTTATGTCTGAAGGGGATGCGCTTAACTTAACTTGTGAATGGTTAAAAGAAGTGGCTCCCCTTTCAGACGAGGTATCGATAAATCCAATGAATATTCAAAAGAATACAGTAGTTGACCGAATATTCCGTAATAGAGAGTATAGGCCGCCTTGGCTATGGTCTCTAGTTGAAATGATTGAAAGAACTCATGATGAAATTATTAATTCTAATTGTCGAACAATAGTTCATCCAACGGCGGGTGGGAGAATTAGGGGCGCACACAATTGTAAAAAATGCGATGCTGAAGTAGTAGCAGCAATTGAAAGGTACTCTGTATCTCGTGATTTAAGAGAGTTCAAGGGTCTTGATTGTGATTGTAAAAAAGTATGGAGAACAGAAATTAGTAACGATTTTTCGTTACCAGTTCCTTTAGGGCAAGGTCGCGATAGAAGACTTTCTAGAGTTGATATGGTCCGTGCACCTTAGGCATCTAGGAACTACTCTCTCGGCTAATACTTAAGCGTGGATATCCGGTGGTAGCAATATCCCTAACGGGAACCATTTGAGGTGCAGTCATGTCAACTAATACAATAGATTCAGTAGATGTTTTTCTTCAAGGCGAAAAAGAACCTTCCGGTTCGTGGGTTTTCATAGTATTAGGGCTGGTGTTATCATTATCATTTTTAGTCCTCTATAGTATTCTTTACCCTGGTCAGGATTTGCCAGTTATTTCTGATTTAATGCCCGTATTCAAAGGCGTATTTGATTCAGGAATATGGTTCTTTATTCTGGGGACTATGATTGGAATTTTTGCAATATTGGGACGATTGCTGTTAGAGGCTACAAGTGAGTGAGGGGATTATTATGGATACAATTTTATCAACAATGTTTTATTTCTGGATAACTCTCTTTGTAGTATATTTCTTAGTGCAGAGAGGACTTTGGATATTCTCTGATGTGGCCAAAGGAACAGTTTCTTTTATGCTCGAGAAAGCTCTCGGACCTGGTGCCGATTTAGTAGAAGGTCGCCCTGGGGCAGGTGCACGCTCTTGGATTATGCAAGGGGCGTTATGGATGATTTTTGCCTCAATGTTTACTTTTACGAGCATGTGGTTGACGCATGATCCCGATGCTCTCCATTCTTTAGCATCATGGGGTTATACAGCAAACGCAGAAGAATTAGCCGCTGCAGGGGTTTATGCTACACTTTATGGTACAGTTTCAATGTTTATTATAGGCTGCAGTTTCCATATTATCCCTAAGTTAGCGGGTACTGAATTAGCCAGTGAAACTAATGCAAATTTAGTTTCGTTTGTTTGGACAATATCAGTCTTAGTTCTTGTGATAGGTTCTCAAAATAATAGCATCTTAGGAATTGATGTTATCCCGCTTGGAGTGGCTCTAAACAATGTAGTACTTCTCGCAGTTATCATGAATCAACTATTGACAGTTGCCAATAGGACTAGAAATATCGCAACACCAGGTTGGTTGATATTAATCGCATTACTAAGCAGCCCGATATTAGCTATAGTTTCGATAGTTTCAGGAGCGGCAAATGATAATGTTGGTCAATGGTTAACATACCATATATTCGGCGGGACATTCTTTTTCGCAGGAGTAGCAGGAGTCGCTCTTTATGCATCTTCCATTGCTTCAGGTAACCCCCTGTGGTCAAAAACATTAGTTGGAGTTACTTTGATTGGCAGTATATTCACAATCAATCCATTTGGTGATGTTGATGGTCAGATGGTTATGGATGCGTTTGGTCCATTGGCCGATAATAATGTCATACCATTCACTAATCAAGATATGTTGGCTGCTAGTTTCTTAATGGCCTTAGTATCAATACCTGTCTTAGCATTTTCAAGCAATATGCTTGTGACTATGCGTGGTTCAGATATGTTCGTAGATGATCCTGATGCTTCCGGTAATGCTGAGTTAAATCTAGGTTCTTGGTTAATCATTCCAATTGTAATTGGCTCATTATTTGTTCAAACTGATACTGTTAGTGGCACAAATGAGTTATTGGGAATCTCTAATTCTCTTTCTGTTATGGCGGGATGGTTAGTATTAGTCCCTCTTTCCCTTGGAGCCGCTCTAAGTTTGTATCCTGAGTTAGTTGGTAGACACCTCTTTTCTCAAAACCGTGCTCGTTGGGGGTTCTGGATGATGTCCGGCGGAGCAATATTTGGGCTATCAATAACTATGATTGCAGATTTTATGGACATAGCTCTTGCTGAGTTATTAGTTGAAGATCCAAGTATCTTATCAGAAGAACTCCGTAAAGTAGGTTCAGTAATGTTTTACGGTGTTGTAATTGGTTCAATATTACACTCTCTAAATATGGTTACTGGTATGTTCAGAGGAAATCTCATCCCGAAGAAATCTGTACGAACATCCTCGATTTCTGTTGAATCATACCCTCTTGTATCTCCTACCACTATACGCAGAATACTATCTAGTGGAGCAGATCTTGATACCGAGGTAATCCCTACTGGTGAGAATGATGAAAAAGGTAGTGCTACCAAATTATGATCATATAACCAGATTGAGGGTGAAACCCTTTTTCCGGATGTGATCATAGATGCGTATTGGACTCGTTGGAAAACCAAATGTAGGGAAGTCAACTACCTTCTCTGCTTTAACAGAAACTCCTGTGGAGATAGCTAATTACCCATTCACTACAATCGAACCAAACGTAGGAGTTGCTTGGTTACCTTTACGTGAAGAATGTGCATGTAAAGAATTACGAAATAGGAAAGAAAACCAAGGAAGATTAGTTTCGTTAAAAATTGATGAATCACGTAAAGGTAGTATTTGTCAACCTAACTCAGGAACTTGTAATAATTACCAAAGACTCGTGCCAGTAACTCTTGTAGATGTTGCGGGATTAGTTCCCGGAGCCCATCAAGGACGTGGGCGGGGTAATCA
This sequence comes from uncultured Candidatus Poseidoniales archaeon, assembly GCA_902511005.1. GTDB lineage: Archaea > Thermoplasmatota > Poseidoniia > Poseidoniales > Thalassarchaeaceae > MGIIb-O2. Next base: position 16,537 of record CABXDN010000010.1, read on the forward strand.
ATTTCTTTCTGATTTAGCACGTTGTGATGCTCTAATCCAGGTTATTGATGTATCCGGATCAACGGACATAGAAGGTAATCCAGTGGGCGAGGGGGGTTCAGAACCTATGGAAGAATATCAATTTCTTCTGAATGAACTTGATGCTTGGATCGTGGGGATAGTCCAGTCCAGTTGGTCCCGAGGTGCTAGAAGGGTTCAATCCGAAGGTGAAAAAGCACTTGCAACATATTTACTTGATCAATTATCTGGTATCGGCGCCAATGAGCAACACGTGAATGCAGGTATTCAATCTGTTTCAGAAAATCACCCTGAATCAGGTGTCCCTTGGTCATGGGGTAATGATGAATTAATGACCCTAGCAGGGACTATTCGTTCACTTCTTTTCCCTATCTCAGTGGCTGCTAATAAGGCAGACAATGCATCGAGTGAAGAGAGTTGGAGAGATTTATCTAAAATCATATCAAAATCAAATGGGATTTTAGTAGCATCTAGTGCTGAAGCAGAGTTAGCACTCAGAAGAGCCTCAAAAACCGGATTAATTAATTTGAATCCTGTAAGTAATGAATTCTTGATTACAGATTTAGGTGATAAGAATCTTTCTGCAAATCAACGTAATGCTTTAGTTAATATTTCTACAACTTTATCTAAATGGGATGGAGGGGGTTTGGTAGGTCTCCTATCTTCAGTAGTTTTTGATAGGCTAAAGCACCGAGTTGTTTACCCAGTTCATGATGAAACCCATTGGATTGATGGAGAAGGACATATTCTTCCCGATGCAATATTGGTGCCTGAAGGAACGACTGCGAAAGGTGTGGCATATGCAGTTCATACTGATCTTGGAGATGGTTTCATCCGTGCGACAGATGCTAAGAGTGGCCGAGTTATTGGAGCGGATCATGAAATTCAAAATGGAGACATTATTAGTATCCATGCAAAGAAGTAATCTGAATTAAATCATATCCTTTTCGAGTACCTGGATTGGTGATATAGCCTATGCTCATTTTCTAGAATCAGGCATCCGCACGAACACTTCGAAAATCGAAGTACAATTTATTTCGCTTCGTTTACAACAGTCTTATCCGAAGAGTGATCCGAGCCCTTCAAAGCCCGCACCATCATCTTCTTCCTCTTCTTCCACTACAGCTTCAGCAGGAGCTGCTTCAGCGGATGAACCGCCAGCAGCTGCTGGAGCAGCAGCAACAGGAGCAGCAACAGCAGTAGCCATTGCTTCACCAATATCGACTGATCCGAGTGATGATACTAGAGCTTTAACTCGAGCACCGTCAACATCTACGCCAGCAGCAGTTAGAACCGCTGTAACAGTCTTATCGTCAATTTCCTTTTCCGCAGAGTGCAGTAACATTGCAGCATATACATATTCCATTTTATCTCACCTTTTTTTTATTTAGCCGAAGAGGTCCCCGAGTCCACCGAACTCTTGTTCCTCCTCTTCCTCTTCTTCCTCTTCAGTAACTTCAGTCACTGTTTCAGTCGCATTAGAGGATGCAACCGATTCACTAGCCGCTGACGCAGCAGCACCAAGTGCTGCCGACAATTCTTCGTCTAGTGCTGAGGAATCTAATTGGCCTGCTAGGGCCAAAGCACGCGCATTGGCACGTGATATGAATAGAGGCGCAGTTGTTTCATTGGTAACTCCAGCCTCAACAGCAACTGATAGAGCCTCTCCACTTGCTTTCGAAAGCAGTGTAGGCATCGTTTGCTCAGAGAACCAGCGCATGTTACATGCGAGGTTAAATGCCCCTGATGTTGCTGTAATAATATCTGTACGAACTTGGTCTAAGTCAATATTTAATGCAGATGCAGGGAAAAAGAACCCTTCTTCTATAGCACCGGTTAGGATAATACCAATTTCTATTGGGTTAATGTCTAATTTTGCAAGCATTATTCCCAGATCTGCCGAGATAGGCTCGCCTTTCTCAACAACAGTAGTGGTTTTCTGAATTGCGACTTTACCCTTATCAATTTTAGCAGGTATTCCAACAGCATTGAATTCTCCAACAATTGGTCCTGGACCAAATGTAGTCGGTCCTTTTTCGACTACGATATCCATAGGTGCTAATTCACCTTCTTTAGCTGCACGCCCTTGACGTGTTTTTTCTAATTCGATAAACAATTCAAAAGGATTTAAATTTTCAGATTGAACAATACATGGTTGTACCGCGCCTTCCATTAAAGTTTCTAATTCTTCATTAGAGCGGCCAGAATTCTCCCAAGCTAGTCTAATCAGAGTTTTCTTAGCCATTGTAATTTTCATTGAATCTCTTAGGTTACTTCTCATATCTAGCATATTACTGGCAGGAACGCCACCAACATCTACGATTCCAACAACTCCGTCAGAGTTTAGTACTTCTGTGAGTTCTCCGACTCTATCCTTTTTCCAAGGCGCGATTTTTGGTGCAATCACTCAATCACCTCCACTTTTATTGAAGGCCCCATTGAAGTTTTAACGTAGCATGATCTAATATTTCCTGCGCCACGTTCTAATTTACTAGTTACTCTAGTCCAGATAGCCATGGCATTAGCAGTTAATTCATCGGTTCCTTGTATACGAGAACCAAATGCAGCATGGAAAGTAACTTTGTCTCGTGACCTAACAATAGTTGTATTTTTCAAACCTGCAGCAATCATAGCAGGGTCTAGCGTAGGAGGGACTGGACGTGGCATTTTTCCACGAGGACCCAAAACTACACCGAGAAATCTTCCTACTGTTCCCATGTGTGGTATTTCGGCCAAGAAGAAATCATATTGTTTAGCCATTTTACGAGCTTGTTGGCGATTTCCACCTAAATCTTCGATAGTTGTTGGATCAATTACGCTAATTCCGGCAGCACGTGCTTTCGTAGCCATCTCACTACCAGCGAACATTGCTATTCGTACATCTTTTCCTCTTCCTGAAGGTAGACGTACTTCTTCTTGAATACGATTTACTGGATTCTTCAAATCTACGTCTTTGAGTGTTATAGCCATCTCAAAAGATTCTACGAACTTACGTTCTGGTGCGTTCTCTAATGCTTCTTGGATGGCGTTTTGGATATTTTCCTGCATATTTATTCACCTCCGTGGTTAGCGAGGTTTCCCTCTCCCACAATTCGTGATAACTCAGCTAAAGTGTTCGCTGAATTCCCCCTTGCTCATACGTTCGAGTGCTTCTTTTGGAGCAAAGCCCTCAACATTAACTCTCATAGCTACACAAGTTCCCATAACTTCACGGCAACGTGCATACAAGTTCGCACCTGTTAGGCGCTCTTCTTGTTCTGTAGCAATCTTTTTTATTTGATCCATTGTCAAATTTTCAGATGCTTCTTCCCAGGAACCATTACACTTCTTTTTGCCAAGCGCTTGGACGACTTTGTGTGGTGTCTCATTACGTGCTGACATGTGTGTTACCTCCTATGATTGTATCCCGCCGACTTACCTTCACTATTTGAGCGTGTTGCGTTAGTCCTCGGTCTCCTATATCTGATTATTCAACACGTTGAGTAACACGTACTTGATCCGCTCTTACTGTTAACGCCACCGGAACTGCGGCTTCGAATAGCTCTACAGTAACCTCTTCTTTAGACTCAGTGACACGAATTACACGTGCAGACTGGCCTCTAAATGCTCCACCATGAATTTCTACAATACATCCTTCTTCAATTCCAGATGTAGCAGCTTTTGGTTCTAGGTATGGCAGAACATCTTCTAGTGGAGATTCTCCATCCAAAACTTTCCTACAATTCTTGATTGGAGTTGTAGAAACACCAGCTCGACCAATTAGTTTCTCCACATGATGGAAAGCAGAAGCTTCAACGAAAATATATCCTTTCATATAATTTGGACTCAATACTCCGTAAATTTCTCCTTGAATATCCATTAAAGAACCACTCCCGGAAAGTCTAGCTTGTATTTCTCTTGCTACGTTTTGTTCTTGACCAATACTGGTCTTCAATATGTAGAGGAAAGATGCAACATCTCCATACATATCTCTAAGACTTGGAGTGATATATTCTTTCTTCCCAATCATCCCTGGGTCTACCCATTCTGAGTTTTTGTAGAGAGTTTTTGGAGTCACTTCATTACTTTCCGCAATGAAAAGAAGTGGAGTAACTTCTAGTAGAGAGTTACCCATTGCAATTCCTCTTGAGTTTCCAGTTCTAACATGTTGTAACATTTCTGCTGGAATTCCGGTTGATTCAACAATTCTTGAAACTACAGCGTCTAAGTCAGTAGGGTCTCCGTAACCATAGATTCCGTCCCATGCTCCAGGTAAGTCAGCGACTTCATCAGCCCTCTGCATAAGTAGAACTTTTTCTTCATGGCGAACAAATACAGTAAACGCATCAGACATTTCAATCACTCAATTATTTATTTTGTTAACCATTCAAAGAATGAAGGAAGTAGATTATCCATTAGGTATAACATAACGAAACCAATACCTCCAAGGACAAACATACCTATTCCACAAACGATAACGGTTTGACGAAATTCTTCTTTAGAAGGCTTTCGAGCCATCTTCAAAATTCTAGCATAAGAACCAGTTTGAAGGCCACGAACACGGCTTTCAATTTCATCTTGTAAGCCTTGGACTCTGTCCTCAACCGCACTAGTGTTTGAGTTCTCAATAGCCATACCTTTCCCTCAGAAGCAGCACGGCGACCGACCGACCTCATTTAAGCACGTCGGGAGAAACGTTGGGACGTATATACCCTAACTGAATATAAATTATCAATTAATGAACTCAACAGTTCTAGTTTTGAGATTACGCATTTGTGTATGTAATGCCGCCCCATGTATTTGTTCTGACTTAACTCCAGTTAATACGAGCAGTACACGTATTTCATCTCCCATTGAAGCATCAGTAGTAGCACCCAGAATTATACGTGCATAAGGATTAATTCTATCTCGAATAATCTTTGCACATTTTTCAGTATCTCCTAACGAGAGACCAGGTCCGCCGACTACATTAATCAGGGCTCCTCTAGCATCTGAAATATCAATATCTAATAGTGGAGAATGAAGTGCTTCTTCAGTTGCCTTCTCTGCACGATCTGGTCCGTTTGCTTCTCCTAAACCAATCATCGCAACTCCGCCCCCATTTTCCATTACTGAACGCAAATCTTGGAAATCAAGATTGACAATACCTTCCTTAGCAATCATTTCTGAAACACCCGAAATAGATCTCATCAGTAATTCATCAGCAACTCTGAATGCTGCATCCAAGGGTAAGTCTCTCACTCCTTCTACTTCTAGTAGTCTTTCGTTTGGAAGTACAACTACGGTATCACAGACTTCTCTTAATCTCTCAAGGCCCCACTCTGCATTTTGTCTCCTAAGTGCACCTTCGGAAAGAAATGGATATGAAACTACTGCTATTGTTAACGCCCCAGCAGCCCGAGCTAGTCTAGCTATTACATGAGCAGAACCGGTACCAGTACCTCCTCCTAAACCAGCGGTAATGAATGCCAAATCACACTCTTCGACTTCATTTTTTAGAGATCTTTCAGATTCATATGCTGCCTGTTCGCCTTTCTCAGGATCTCCTCCCGCGCCTCTTCCTCTTGCCGATCTACCAATAAGTACCTTATTTTGCACACCTACTCTAAGTAAATGCTGAGCATCTGTATTTATTGCCATTCCTCTGACATATGTATCATCAAATAATCCCTCTTGTTCCAATCTGGCTACTGTATTAGAACCACAGCCTCCACAGCCGAAAACTCGTATTCTTGGTTGAAGCGAAGATAGCAACTGAACAAGCTCCGAATCACTCTCAGTATCTATGGGGGCAGACGGTATTCCTTCATCCTCTTGAAGTTCTAATACACGGTCGATGATATTCTTCACGAGTCACAGGCGGATTAGACAGAGGATAACCGTTACCCTTGTAAGAAGGCGTTTAGTTACTGTTTCATCATTTAATTGAATCAACGAATCATAATTCTAGGAGCTGTTTCCTAGTACTATTGAACCTAACTAAGAACGTGTAAACTCCCCCCCAAGCAGATACGGCTAATGCAGCCGTCATTCCATTTAACTCCGTATTACCCAGTAATATATATTCTAAATATTCGTTGTATGATACAATATCTATCCCTGAACCTCCCGTATACGCTTGCATAGCGGCAATTAGAAGCCCTAAGAGGGTAACAATCATACGATCAGCTCGGGAAAATCCCCCGTATATTCTATCCAGTCCTACTGATTGAGCCTGTGTTCCCATATAAGATCCTAGAAGAGTTAGAAGTCCAGCAATTAGACCTGCATCTGGATTACTTACAAATGAAGCATTCATTCCAATTGCTACCAATAACCCAACATCAACAATACGGTCTATAGTATGGTCAAGAAAATCGCCATATGGTCCGTCTGTCCCCTGATGTCTTGCTAATGCGCCATCTAGTGCATCAAACACTCCAGCGATTAAAACAAGAATTACAGCAGCAACAATCATCAAGGCCCCAGTAGTATTTATCTCCGCTATCGCCAGGACGTAGAATCCAACAAGCGAGACTAGTAATGATGTCCAAGTTAGTACAGAGGGGTCAAGGTCGCCCAATTTTAGCACAATTGGTTGTATTGCTTTTGTCCATGTACCTCTCATTTTCTCAAACATATTATTCCTCCATTCTCCCAATCCAGTCAATATCTGTGTCTACAGTAGATGGTTTGAATCCATCTGTAATCCAACTGTGAATAGATTCAAAAATTGCTTCTTGTTTTATTTCCGAGGTATCTAACTCTAACCAACCATTTGAGCCGATTTTATCATTCCATGGTCCACCAATCAATTCCCATTCCACATTCCCATTTATTTTTTCTTTGGTATACCCTCTACTTTCCAATCTTTTTTGTAAAATATCTGGTTGGCACCGTAAGACAATGGTATAATCACAAGGAAGTTGATGACTCAGGTGTCCGTCTATTATTACTATATTTTCTGGTTTTCTAGACCAAGATTTTTCTAATTCAAGACATAATTTTTCGATATCTACGGGCCTAGAGTTATCTAATGTGTCAATTTCACCCAAGCAGTTGTGTTCTTTTGCTAATGATTCTAAAGAAATAATATTATATCCATTTCTTTCAAGTAAAGATGCAACTGTTGTTTTTCCAGTCCCTGGCGTTCCACTAAGTGCTAGTCTAAACACACTTCCCACATTATCTCCGGCGTCGGTTTAACGGATGAATCCTCCCTATTGCAGGCGTAACATTGACTTAATTATCGTTCCCGCAAGTAAATAATGGTAGATGCTGCGAGTATAGTTAGAGCCTTTGATCCACGTGAAAGTAAATTGAATATTTTATTGCTAGCCGTTCCAGCAACCGTCTATTTTAATTATTTTCAACATGATGAAAACCTTTCGTTCATTACTTCTATGATAGCAATAATGCCATTAGCATTTTTAATGGGTAAAGCTACAGAAGAAATTGCTCTAAGAACATCAGAATCAGTTGGTGGTTTACTCAACGCAACATTTGGGAATGCGGCTGAAATAATAATTTGTGTTTTAGCTCTTATGACGGCAGCAGAGAATGCGGGTACAGAAACCGAAGAGATAATGATAAACATAGTACAAGCGAGTCTAATTGGTAGCATTCTTGGGAATTTATTGCTTGTAATGGGTCTTTCATTTGTTTGGGGGGGACTTCATCATTCAGAGCAAAAATTTTCTGAAACTCAAGTAAGTTCCAATGGTTCACTTCTACTATTGTCGGTTATTGTTTTAATTATTCCAACAGTATTCAATTTCACAGTTGATGGTACCGCTGGCGATGATGGTGTTGAGAAACTATCTCATGCTGCTGCTGTAGTTCTTCTAGCAATATACGGTTTCTTTCTTTTATTTCAGCTCAAAACTCATTCTCACCTTTTTGCGACAGAAAATGTTCATCATGAAGATCCGAATATGGATCAGAAAGATGCAATAATTTTACTCGTTATTGCTACAATTTTAGTTTCATGGATGGCTGAGATACTTGTTCATTCAGTAGAATCAGCCGCTGAGGAATATCATCTCCCCTATCTTTTCATTGGCGTTATTCTATTACCTTTATTCGGTAATGCAGCCGAACATTTCACTGCCGTATCGGTTGCTGCAAAAAATAAGATGGACCTATCTTTCGCGATATCAATTGGTTCCTCGACTCAGATAGCAGTATTTGTGGCTCCTCTAATGGTAGTTATTGCTTGGATTCTGGATTTACCTCTAACCTTTGAATTTGGTATACTCGAGACTATAGCAGTATTCCTTGCAGTTACAATAGCAAATTTAACGGCAGCCGATGGTAAGTCAAACTGGCTTGAAGGCCTCATGCTCTTAGGTACTTATGCAATTCTAGGCTTAGCCTTTTACTTTCATCCATAAAACTACTAATTATAATAGTGGTTAGAACTCGCGAGATTCATGGAAATTGGTGTTGATAGTTTCGCTGAGGTAAAACTCGATAATGGGCAGAGTTATCCAGTTAATAGTGCCCAGTCTATATCTGAGCTTCTTGATCGAATAGAACATGCCGATAAAATGGGTCTTGACGTTTTTGGAATAGGTGAGCATTATCGAAGAGAATTTCTTGACTCTGCTAATTCAGTGATATTATCAGCAGCAGCATCTCGCACAAAGAATATTCGTTTAACCAGTGCAGTAACAGTTCTCAGTGCAGCAGATCCTGTAAGGGCATTCCAAAATTTTGCAACCCTCGACCTCGTTTCTTCCGGGCGAGCAGAAATGGTAGTTGGGCGTGGTTCATTCACCGAATCATACCCTTTATTTGGCTTGAATTTAAATGAATATGACGAAATATTCTCAGAGAAATTAGATCTTTTATTATCTATTAGAGATAATGAAACCGTTAATTGGTCAGGTAAATTCAGACCCGCACTAAGAAATCAACAAATATATCCCAGACCTTTACAAGAAAAATTACCTATCTGGTTAGGAGTTGGTGGAACTCCTCAATCATTCGTAAGAGCAGGATTGCTAGGTTTACCATTAATGATAGCAGTCATTGGTGGAGAAACACACAGATTCCGTCCATTGGTTGACCTTTACAGAGAGGCCGGTGAGCGTGCCGGGCATAATCCTGATCAACTAAAAGTCGGACTCCATTCACTAGGATTTGTTGCAAAAGATTCGCAAGAAGCTAGAGATATTTATTTTCCCGGCTATGCGAAGGCTTTCACTAAAATTGGGAAGGAAAGGGGTTGGCCTCCAGTTACTAGAAATAGATTCGATGAACAAACAGGTCCTCTAGGCGCTTATGTAATTGGCGATCCAGAAGAAGTCGCCGAGAAAATAATCAGACATAGTGAGGCATTAGGGGGAATCTCACGTTTTTCTTTCCAATTGGATAATGCAGGACTTTCACATAATCAGTTAATGGATACCATAGGTCTGATAGGAAAAGAGGTTTCACCCCTGATTAATAAGGGACTTTAACCAATTAATCAAAGACCACATACTTATCCCTCGTAATATGAGTCATGTTTTGAGCTGGTCTGAAGACGAACTCTCATCCTATTATTTTGATAGAGAAATAGATTTATCTTGGCTCAATAAATCCTCTAGACACCAATTTCGATGGAAGTCACTGAAGGGCCCTTGGATAACATCTGATAGAAGGATTTCTTCTTCAAAGAAATTAATTGAATTATTTTCTAACTCAATGCCCACTGATGTTTATGTTTCAACTTCTTCATGGCTTAATCCCATTAATCTCCCTAGAATTAAAGATACGAAAAGACCCTCGCCTATACTTTTAGATCATCTTGTTGTATTTGATATTGATATCAGGCCGTTTTGTATTATTCGCTTAGAAGAAGCAAGGAAAGCAACTTTGAATCTTCGGAATTGGTTAATAGAAAATACTGATATTAAAATTAGACATATTACATTTTCAGGAAGTAAGGGGTTTCATATTATTGCGGATGATCCTGATAGAGAGTCATTTTCTGAACCTGATCCAGTATTAAGAGAAGAGAAAGTTAAATCTCAACGTAAGCAACTTTTGAATCAGGTAATTGAAGCGGGGCATCCTGTTGATAAGGTTGTAACAGCGGATACTAGGCGTGTTATTCGTTTACCTGGAACTATTCATGGTAAAACCGGCTGGATTTGTACAATTCTCAATGATGAATGGATTGAATTACCAGTAAATGAATGGATAAATAAAATTCCTAGACATGAATCCGCAATTAAAATTCCGAAAAGACCACCAATTAGAATACCCAAATTTTCTCTCCCTAAAATGAATCTAAGACTTACATCAAAAAAAATAGTAAGTCCGCCTCAATATACTAGTTTGGAATTAAGTAGTCATGTTTCTGGAACCAATGATCGCTCTGCATTTGTATCATGGTTACCCATAAAATGGGGAGATATTCGCACATCTATTGAGAAATCACAAGAACTGTTCAGACAGCTCAATTTAGCACCTATTGCATATTTTCATGATCATGAAAGAGTTTTAGCAATTATTCCGAGAGCGATTCCTAGAGATTTTCTACTTAGTAAATTATCTCAGAAAGATTTCAAGAATTTTATTTATGAAACACGACATATGAATCATAGTTGGACAAGAGTCTCAGGCAGACTGATTGGAGAAAATTGGGAAGGAGAGATTGAACCAGTAACGGTACTTGGATACGACTTCTCTGATGAATGCCTACACCCTTGGTCAGCCCCTCATCTTGAGATTTGTTCTCGTTTGGGTCTACCTATTCGGGAGCATCAAGGTGATGTCTCAGGGAGTGACAAAGTTCCAATTAGAGTCGTAGTCCGGCGTTGAGTTTATTTCCTTAGTTACAGACGACGTCATGTCCCAAAGAAGGAGCCTAGCGGCAATGACTGCAGATGCTACGCATCAATCTACAACGAACCCAAAGGTCATGGCGCCGGGACAGCGCCATGGCCAAAATAAATAAGGTGAAATAATGGGCTTTTTTGATACAATCAAAAAGGTAATTCAAGATCTAAACTCCACTCAGCAAGGGGCAGTGTTGCCTGACGTGGTCGAGATTGACTGGACTTCCCCTAACTATCGTGATTCAAGCGATTATCCTCGTAGAGACCCCAATCGTAAATTAACCAAAAGAATGGAAATTTCATATAATCGATTAATTGCACTTTTAGAGCCAGTCAAAACTATCGAAGAAGGTATAAAACAATTTCATTATTATTTCTATAATGTTCATCCGGAGCATGCGAAAAATTTCTTCAATCATCCACATGTAGTTAGAGCATTAAACCTAGAACCTGTTTTAGAATCTAACATACAATCTGAAGCAGTTAACTGGTGGGATGTTAAATCTGAAGATAAATCCTCAATTCCTTGGTCTTCGGACACATCATCAATTCCTTGGTCCTCTATTCCCGTTTCAGAAAACGTGGATATATGTGGCGATCCAAGTTGTTCAACTGGAGTTAATGCCTTTGATTTCAGATGTTTTACCTGTAGGAAAAGATATTGTGATACGCATAAAGGTACAGGCATTGATTGTAAATTCTGTGAATCTTTGAGCTAAGTAAATACGCTTTTACTATGGAAATCTCCTCTTGGTGAAAGATCTTGTTCCACCGCCCAACGAACCTGTTCTCTTCCATCTTTACTGTAACCATACATTACTTCTCCCGGACTAACTTCAAAATTCCAATGCTTTTGAAAAATTGCTGCATCTTCCTTATTTTGAGCTAGTTTCTTAGGTACTGAATGGAACATAACTAACTTCTTTTTCTTTGTTCTGAAATATTTTCCTATGATTTCAGGAAGCAATTTGCTCACCCAATTGTCACTAATCATCTTGACCTGTCTTGGGATCATATATCTTGGATTATCTAGTGGACCTAGTACTTGTTCCATTGCTTCTGTGAATATTTTTGAATCTTCTTCTGAGGCATCTTCAAGATATGTCCTCATCCATCCTCCACCCCTATCTCCTGATGCAATTGTAGGGCTTGTTTTCAAATTACCAGTTTCTCTTAATGCACCAGAAACAGCAGTTGCTATTGCGAGTACTAATGATTCATCATTCCATTCTGGTCTCTGAAATGAAACACTCAATATAGGCCATCCTCCTGAAAATCCATCCTTCATTTTCATTTCAATTGCTTCTTTCGGTTTCGCATTAAATGGTTCACCAATTTTCCATAGTTCTCTGGTTCTTTTTCTATTCCTCGCTCTACGTATCATTTCATCATTGAATACATCTAAAGTTTCTGAGATACCCTCTGGACGAGCTTCAGTAAATGCAGCATGTACATGCCCTACCCCCTTCTCAATAGCACTATCGTCACAAACTCCATACAGCCTCGAATGCTTTTTTTTGAAACGGTAATAATCATCAAAACCTTTACTGAATTCTTCTGCCAAGCATACAATATCCCAATTATTAGCAACCTTTTCTGGATTCTTTTTATCAAGTCTAAATGAGCGTCCTCTTAATTGATTAATGCTCATACTAGTTGTTACTGTAGTCAAATCAATTAGAACATTAATTCTACTTGCATCCCAACCTTCTCCGAGTAGACCTCTAGTGCCTACTATACATTTTGTAACTCCTTCTTGAAATAATTCAGTAATCATTTCAGTATAGTATCTTGGTTTCCATTGATTACCCCTGCCTCTAATTTCATTATAACCGTCTTTTTTAGCACTCTCAAGTTTAATTTCTAATCCTTTTTCTTTAATCCATTGTTCAAATCTAGGTAATATTATTTCACACAAATCATCATCTACTAGTACGGTAGAACCAGTCATTAGAACTGGATTAAGTCGATCAGTTGCTTCATCAACTAGAACTGAACGGAATGCTGCAATAGCCCCACCCGCATTCTTATCTAGAACTCCTTCAACTAGAGCCGTAGCAGATGTCTTCTCAAAGTCTGTAACAATTACTGCTCTAATATCCGGCCCCAATGCTTGCATTTCTGCAGTTAAGATATCTCTCAAAGCATCATATTTTGCCGATGCATACGCCATTACACGCCCGACTGGTGACGCACAAGGCCTCATCCCAGTCTCAGTAATTTGATGACCTAACATTCTTAGCCTTTGGATAGCAACTTCTGCTAACTCATGATCTTTTTCATTTTTTGAACGAAGAAGCCCGTGTCTGATATAACGATCTAATAAGGTAATCATAACTTGATTTTTTTTCAAATTCAAATCGATTAATTTTTGTTCAGGATATGGTACATTTTCCGGTAAATCTATATTTTTATACAGGAGATAAAGTCTAGCAGAATTGGCTAAATTTTCGTCTCTTTTAACGAATGAAGTCCAATTTTTTACTGTCCCACTCGGGAGCAATAATTTACTTAGAATTTCAGTTAACCAAATATCTAATTTTGGTGTACGATTTTTGGTATCTTCAGGTCCATTACTAATTTCTTCAATTAATTCCTCAAATTCTTTATCAACATTAGCTATGTATTTTAATTCATCTGGATTTGGCCTTACAAAATAGGCCAGATCTTGATAGGGAGATAAATTAGAATCTCTAACTAATGCTGGAACAGGTACCTCGTAATCAACATCTCCAAAAAATTCTTTGTATCTTTCACCATCATCAATACTTACAGAACCAATGTCCGGAGGTGTCGCTGTGAGACCTAAAACAATTGGATCACCAAAATATTCTCTAATTTCGCTTAGAACTCTTCCCCAGTGTCCGAGCAGATGATGACATTCATCAAGAATTATCAAGCCAATTCCAGTTTTCGCTAGGTTCTCTAGATTCTTTTTCGAAGATTCATGTAATACCCATAAAGCATTTCCATGAGTGGTGAAATCATCTCTTACTTGTTTTCTGTATGAGCTAAACCTTTCTGTAAAATAATCCTTATTATTATCTCTCAAGTCTTCTATCCAAGCCTTAGCAGTTTCTTCATTATCTGCTTCATTTTCAGAAATTAATTTTTTAATCCATATTTCCATTGCAGCGCCATCAAGATTTTCATCGGCACGTTTTGGAAGAGTGACTGATTGATATGTAAGGGAAGTTAGCAATCCAGGGGACTTTGTATTTGTAAGAATTTGTTCTTCTTTACCATCTAAATTGAATAATTCTTTTGCTCTTGCAACCCATTGTGCCTGAATTGCAGAGTTAGGGCTTAAAACGAGAGTGGGCATTCGTACTAAATCAGACCAAGTATACAGTCCAAGGACAGTCTTTCCGGATCCTGGTGGTGCTACAATATGCAGGTTTTTTTCACCCGCTTCTAATTGTTCATGGATAATCTCAGATGAAGCAACCTGCGAAGGTCTTAATTTTCCAGAAAAACCAATCTGCCCGAATTCCTCCATACTAATGTCTCATGTATCAGACATAAAGAAATTATTCACTACGATGTTCTAGAAAAATATTCTTATTTGGTTTAACCAAAGATTGACGGTAAAGTACCGTTTGGCAGAATCATGGTTGTATCTGAGCCGGGGCTAAGGCGTGTCACGAATACTCGTTTAATTGACCATGATGGTACAGTCAATCATGGTAATTTTCTTTTGCATAGTGATGGCACCTATTCATTGAGTAATGGTGATGAAGATGTAATCGAAACTATCGATGGTTCAATGCGTTTAATTACTCGCTCATTTCAAAATTGGCATACGCATTTAGCTATGGTTCTTAATCGTGGTATGGGAGAGGGATTACCTCTTATGGAGTGGTTAGAAAATTCAATTTTTCCAGTAGAGAAATTTCTAACTCCTGGATTTGTAGAAGTTGGTACCAGAGCAGCAGCGGCTGAATTGATATCAACAGGTACAACATTTGCTTGCGACATGTACTTTCATACTGAGGTGATAGGCAATACACTTGCTGAGACAGGTCTCAGAGCAGAGTTATGTGGCCCCATTACAGATGGTTTAACGCCCAACTTCAAGCCGGGTTCAGGAGATGCCTTGAAGCATATGGAATCTTTGATTAGAGAAGGTTCGTCACGCCCTGATAGAATATCATATGGTATAGGTGCTCATTCAGTTTATGTTTGTAGCGAAGAGACTCTCAGAAAGGCATCCGAACTTTCTAAAAAGACGGGATGTAAACTTAGTATCCATACTTCTGAAACCCGTAAAGAAGTAGCTGACTGTCATGAATCTACTGGGATGTACCCTATTGAATATCTTGATTCTTTAGAATTCTTCACTGATGGCAATACTGTATGTGCACATTGTGGTTGGGTTACAAAGAAAGAAATGAGGATATTAGCGGGACATGACGCTCATGCGGTTCATTGCCCTACGTCAAATCAAAAACTTGCATGTGGCGGGACACTTTCTTACCCAGCTATGATAGAGGCTGGTGTTGATGTCAGATTAGGAACAGATGGAGCAGCCAGCAATAATAGTCTAGATATGCGGGCAGAATCTAAAGCAGCTAGTTTAGTCCAAAGACACGATCATTGGGATGCTAGAATATTAGATCCAGTCGAAACATGGCAATTGGCAACTAAAGGTTCCAAAGATTGGATAACCTGGGATTTAAATGATATTCGTATGCGACCATTTGGAAGAGATGGACGAAGGTTACTTGCTAATTTGATATATTCAGGAGGCCAAGTATTGGATGTATTAGTAGATGGTGAACCCCTACGTAGAAACGGTAATACATTGACAATCGATGAAAATCGTACTGCTAGAGAAATTGAAGAAGTAGTCGTTGACTACTATGCTGAAATCTAATAATAGAGTAAAATAATTACTCTGATTTTGAGACATTGATGGCGTTAGGTCCCTTTGGTCCTTCGCCAACTTCGAACTCAACTGAATCGCCATCTTCGATGACGCCCTCAACTTGAGTATGATGGACGAATAAATCGTCTCCATCTTCTTGTTCGATAAATCCGAACCCTTTTTTCTGATTAAACCACTTGACTGTTCCTTGAGCCATAATTTCTCATCGCGCTGACCATACTACTTCAACTAGTGCGATGAAAGATTACCTAGTATAGCGATATTTTCATAGTTTTATTTTTTCTAGATATCTTATTAAAAATCACATTTATAAAGTATTTTCAACTATCTTTATCGCTTTCAGTGCTTTTTTGACGTGTCCAGTAACTCCTAGCTGACTTGTATAAGAATAAGTGATGTATCCTTCGGGGTTGATAACAAACGTAACTCTTGCATCTAGAAAACCAAAGTTTCTTTTTAATTTCAATGATTTAGCGAGTTCACTATTATTATCACTTAACAATGAATATTGTAAGTTATATTTTTTCTTAAAACTTCTATGTGAAGATATTGAATCTGAGGAGACACCATAGAGTAAAATTCCCTTTTCAGTAAACTGTTCATATTGATCTCTAAAAGAACACGATTGTAATGTGCATCCAGGCGAATCATCTTTTGGATAAAAGAAAATAACCGTCCATTTCCCTTCAATATCAGCTCTACAAACTAGTTTTTCATCATCATCATATAAGCTAAACTCAGGAAATTTAGTATTTACTAAATATTCATGAGTATCTGCCATTAAATTATCTCCATTTACCTAGTGAGTCTCTAAGAGCGGATTCAATATCTTTGTGCACAAATTCATATCCAGACTTTTCTAGCCTATTTGGTAAGACTCTTTGACCCTCTATCAATAGTGATTGCGCTAGTTCACCAAATAATATTTTCATAGAAATCCCTGGTATAGGAGCGATTGCAGGACGCCTTAGGACTTTTCCTAACGTTTTTGAGAATACTCTTTGCATACATGGATTTGGTGCCGTTAGATTGTAAGCACCTTCACAATTATTATTCATCATTAGATGATGAATGGCGTAAATCTCGTCATCTAAAGAGATCCATGACATCCATTGCTTCCCTCCGGCAAGCGGGCCTCCTCCTCCCATCTTCCAAGGAAGTAACATACGCCCTAAAGCTCCACCAGTTGCAGACAAGACAATCCCGTTCCTTGTATTTACTACCCTAATACCTGCTTCTTTGGCAGAATCTGCATATGATTCCCAATCAATTACAGTATCGGTCAAGAAACCTTCGCCTGGGGGGCTTTCTTCTGTAAGCTCTTCATCACCTCTATTACCATAGTAGCCTATTGCACTAGCTACAATGAATACCTCCGGCTTATTTTCAAGTTTACTCATTGTATCGGATAACAGTGTTGTACTTTCTCTCCTAGAATCTACAATTAGAGCCTTTCTTTTCTTACTCCATCGCTTGTCTCCGATACCTGCTCCACCTAGGTGGATTACTACATCAAACCCTTCTATATCGCTTGAATTGAGAATACCTTTGTCTGGTTTCCAACTCAATTCTTTACTTCCTTCTTTGACGGGTCTTCTAACAAGTCTCCAAACATCATGCCCACCTGTATCTAAGAAGGCTACAAGTTGTGTACCAATCAGTCCTGAAGAACCAGCAATTAGAATTTTCTTTTTTGGTGTAGTGGAAAATTTTGAATGTTCGCGCATATCTCTTTGTAGCCTTAATTCTCTTGCTTTGAACATTGAGGATATTCGTCCAGTAACTAATGAGCCTCCAAGAATTTTATCAACTAACATTCCTATTGGTCCAAAAGGTACGCTGTATGTAACATCATCAACTACTGTCGTAACCCCATCTTTTTCGGTCAGATAATGATCATGATCCCATTTCCAGAATGGTCCTTTAACCATTGTATCTGCAAAATAATTAGGTTTGTCGTAACCTGTATGCTCAGCGATCCATGTCATATTCACAAATGGTATACCCGGTGCAGGAAATCTGAAAATTCTTTGAGAACCAACTTCTAATGAATCATCCGCCCGAACTTCTTCCGCAACTTCCCAAGGAGGCATTAATCTCCTAAATGATCCTTCATGTTCAAACCAATCAAAGGTAGATTTTATGTCGGCATCAACTACCGTTTCATGTTTATATTTAGTCATATTATCATCCAAATTTGGCTAATGTCATAGTATCTTCTTTAGCATATCTTTCAAGATAATTTTTTAGTTTTAGTTTCCGCATTGCCGATTCCGACGACATGTATCTGACTTTCCCAAATATTGGTCTCTCCGGCCCCCAAGCTCTATCATGGCGACCCAGAACCCAAAATATCCCAGTGTATGAATTTGGGTCTCTTCCATCTAATGCCCACTTATCATTAATGTAGATCATTCTTTCAGCAGCAGTTTCAGGATCAGGAGACCATTCTAAGATTTTTTTCCCCCATAACATCCTCATGTAATTATGCATTTGACCTGTTCTAACTAATTCTCTTTGAGATGCATTCCATATTTCGTCATGAGTTTCTGCCTGTTCCAATTCTTCAAGAGAATATAGAGTCCGATCGTCATTTATATGTTCAGTCATTGAAATTTTAGCCCAGTTAGGTATAGTTTCAATAGTTGCATGGTCAATTCTGTTGTAAGCATAATTAAATCCTAACTCTCTCCATGTAATAATTTGATCTAGGAAAGATGAAGCAGATTCGGAAGTCCCCCACCATCCACTTCTTGTGCCTTTACCTGTATCTTCATGATTTAGTGAACCAACGCTCCAATTTTCTTTATCAAAGACTTTCTCAATTATTTCAAATGATGATATATGGCCGAAATGCAACCAAGGAGATAAACCACTAACTGCCGGCGTATCAGGATTATTTCTATCAATACTATATTTATTCAATTTATAATTCAAGAACTTTTGTAATCTCATTCTTGCTTCATCAATACCGCCAATAGTTTCTTTTACTGCAGGAACGCTATGATCTATTGGGAAATCAGCCATAGCACGGTCTCCTACAGTACCTCCTTCAGAAACCCTCCATAACCACTCTAGAGGAGTAGCCTCAAGATTCGTTTCTTCTCTCAAGAATTCCAAATCATCTGAAGTCAATGACAAGTTATCTTCTACACCATCCATAGAGTTCATAGCAGGAATTGTTTGTAATGCATCTACCAGACTTTTTTGCATATATTTCCTGAAAGAATATGCTGTTGTAAACTCTTTTTCAGCCCACATCATCGGAAGAATACCATTTGAATCTACTGCATCTACACGTAATTTCAGTATTTTCGGAGCAGCCCTCAATATCTTGTTGGGCGTGTAAGTTGGATAATCGTCTAAAATAACGCAGCTAGCATGCTTAGACAAAGAAAGTAACATCTTATCTCCGGCCTTTTGCTTAATTTCTACCCAAGGAATATAAGTAATATTATTTTCTTGAAAATCCCTAGAATTGTTCATCATACCTTGGATCATAAAAGATAAAATTCTGTCATTAGCAAACTTGTGCGTAATTGAAACGGCTTCTACAACTAGAATTGGTTTACTGAGTTCTTTTGAAAGAGAAATTGCATAATCTAATGAAGCGTTGTAATTGTATCTTCTACATGCCGTCATCCAATACAATATGAATCTACCATTAGGGTTGATCTCATGCTGACTTACAGTACGGACACGAGAATTTTTGAGTTCACTAGATGTGAAATACTCGTGCATCATGTTATCTCACCCACCATCTAGCATATAACCAAGTGTTTTATGAAAGTACCAGAAACAAACACTAATTCATAAGTGAATAAGCCAAGGCGTGCTTATGACCATACAAATTAGAAACCCGTTAAACCCTAAGGATATTGATTCGGATGCCCACCTCCCTACAGACAGTGGTGACTTTAGAATTGCAGTTACAACTGACGATCAAGGATTCGAGCATGCATTGCTGTATGTAGAAGGTTTTTCTCAATCAGTAAATCCGTTAATTCGAATACATTCAGAATGTCTGACTGGAGATGCTTTTGGATCCTTAAAATGTGATTGTGGAGCGCAACTTAAAAAATCAATGAGATTAATTCAACGAGAAGGTGCAGGAGCAATAGTATACCTCAGACAAGAGGGTAGAGGAATAGGTCTCGAAGCAAAAATTCAGGCGTACAACTTACAAGATGATGGATATGATACACTCGATGCAAATTTAGCTCTGGGTTTGCCTGCTGATGCGAGAGATTATGAGATTGCTGCGAAGATGTTGAAAAAGAAAGGAATAACTAGAGTACGTTTAATGACGAACAATCCTCTCAAAGTCAATGGATTGAAAGATAATGGTATAGCAGTGTCTGATAGGGTCTCTCACATTAGTGGCCTTTGTGCAACGAATAGAGATTACTTACACACTAAAAAAATACGCATGGGCCATCTTTTGGATGTTGAGTAAGTATTTGAGGTAAATGACGGGGGCTCGTAACATGACAATCACTGCTGGCGACATTGCACCTGATTTTACTCTACTAGATAGTGATTCGAATGAGTTTAATTTATCAGACCTTGATGGTAGTTGGAAAGTTGTTTTCTTCTATGCCAAAGATGGCTCACCAACTTGCAAAAGAGGATGTTTGAGTTTCAAAGAGCAATATGAATTATTTCGTTCATTGACACCTCCTGCAGAGGTGATTGGAATTAGCCAAGATTCTATCTCAGATCACAAAGAATTCAAAGAAGAATTGGGTTTACCATTTCCCTTATTATCGGATTCAGATAGAACAGTAGCAGAACTATTTGGTGTGGCGAATTATTTAGGACAATTTCCAGCCAAGTCTTCATTCGTCATAGGTCCTGATAGACAGATACATTACGTATATGATTGGCTATTTAGACCTCGTAACCATGTTGCCAAGATACTTGCTGCAATGAGTGATGTCACAGAACGGGGAGATTTCAAATGAGCTGGGAAACTATTCTCAGTGATGCGGGACTTAATGATAGAGAGATTAGAGCAGTTCTCGTTCTTTCATCAAAATCTAATTTGAAAGCTAGTGAGTTAGCTAAAGAGTTGGAAACAACTCGTCTTGACGCTTACAATTCTTTAGAAAAATTACAGGCAATCGGACTAGTAAAAACTACTGCTGATAGACCAATGAGATTTTCTTGCCCACCAATTGGTGAAGCAGTTGAACATCTTATAGGGATAAGAAAGTTACAACTTCAAAGAATCGAACAAGCATATGAAGAAGTTAAAGTAAATCCAAATTCACTTAAGTTCAGTAAAACTGAAGAAGAAAGTACCCATTTAAATCCTAAATTCGCTGTTCTAAAAGAACGTACTCACATCATGAAGAGAATAGAAAAGATGGCAGATGATTCAAATGATAATTTGATATTATTATTGGGCAAATTTGGAATTTTGCATCTTTGTAGAAGTCCAGCTATTACTGCTGTTAATAATGCCGCTAGCCGAGGAATAAAGATTCGAGTAATAGGTCAACTAGATCGTCGAACACTTCGTTTCTATGGTGAATTAAATGATGGAATTGAGGTGCGACATACAGAAAATCTTGAGGCCCAGGGTGCATTGATGGATGATTTAGAAACTATTCAATACCTCAATATGGAAGAAAATCCAGTAGGACGTGGTAAAGAAGATGCAGCTCTTGTAATTGAGTCTCCTGATTTTTCAAGTTCATGGGCGAATCTTGTAGAATCAATATGGTCAGAAGGAATTCCTCTTGATTCGGCATCTAAAAGGTTTACAGAGAATAGAATTGTTGATCCACTCAAACTCACCTTCGAGAGTGGTTCATTTTTAGAGCGTATACGAGAAATTCTTGATGTCAATGATGATTTACCGACTGAAGACACTCCTTTCGATCCAGAATCTATTCTCAACGCGGGTATGGAAATTAATCAAGCGAGAAAGAAATTAGAAACGGGAGGAGTCCAAAGTCTCGCAGCTTTCGGAATTGATATTGAGACTTTATTGAGGCAAGTTGGTATGAGAATTGGTGAAGAACTTTCTTTTTCAATGAAGGATATTAAGGGTGATGTCGAATACCTCAACGAGATGATGGATTGGTGGGAATTTTCCGGTCTAGGATTATTAAACTACGATATTGATCCAGTTTTCCATATTGATGTCAAATTACAACAAAATAATTCGAAAGACAAATTGCCTTTATGGGCGTTAGATGACGGTATTATTGAGGGGGCAATTTCATCTAGATATGAATCAAGAGACGGAATTAAAATCAATCGAATAATTGGCGATAATGATTCAGGATTCCATAGTCGTTATGAGATTATAATGAACTCATAGATGCATAATATTGATTAAATTGTCTAATTTTTTCATACGGTAATATACGACCTATTATATCAGTTAACGCTCAGAATCGTTTATGAGGTTACTGACGTTCTTATTTTTCATGCGTGAAATTTTGAAAAAGAAGCCAGCAGATCTCGACTGGATTCAAAAACAGGGGCTATTGTCAGTCAAACTTGCTCAAATCTTTGCCCTCCGATCCGACCTAATTGGCGTTGAAAAATGTAGACAATTACAGCAATTGTATCAACACGCAGCGAGTATTCCATCGGAAGATGTATTTGCGAATCTTGAACTTCGTGCACCTGAAGGCTTCTTTGAAGCATTTGAAAAAATTGAGAAGGAACCATTAGCAGCTGCATCAGTCGGACAAGTTCACCTTGCAAAATTAAAAACAGGAGAAAAAGTAGTAGTCAAGATAATCAAAAATCAAAATTCTAAGACATTCAGGAGGGATGTTGAAAGAATGAGGCGATGGCTGCGCATATTTTTATTCTTTAATAGAAAACTTCGTAGAGTTGGCAATCCAGTGGCTTTACTAAATCATGTTGCAGACTATACTACGAGAGAACTTGATCTTCGTAATGAAATCAAAGGAGCCCAAGAGCTAGACGGCATAAAGAATGAAATTTCTAAAAATTTTTCTATGGAAATGCTCAGGTTTCCAAAATACTGGTCTGAATTATCTAATGAAGATGTTTTAGTTTCAGAATTTATCGAAGGGAAATCTTTGGAAGAAGGAATAGAAGAAAAATCTCTTAGTTGGGATACATTACTACAATTATTCAGGATTCATGGTGCTTATCTTTTTGGAATTGGAACATTTCATGGTGATTTACATCCAGGGAATTGCATTATTGATAATGATGGTAAATTTGTATTCATAGACAATGGAGCGATATGTCATGCTCCTTCTAAGGTCAATTTGTCACTATTCCAATTTTTTGAACAATTATCTGATAATAATTTTAAAGAAGCCTTTGACTCATTGTTAGGTCTTTCAGATTCGCCATTGACTTCTAATAATTTAGATGTTTATTATAAAAAAATGAATGAGATTTATGATGGTTTTGAGACCCAAACTGTAGGTGAAAAGAGCCTTACAAGAATTATGATGCAGACTGTACAAGCAGCAGTAGAAAAAGCAGGTGCAGATTTTGGTGAAGAAGCATTCCCAATTATTCGTGCTTTAATGTATTTAGATGGTTTAGTACTAAGGACTCACCCCGATGTTAAACTTATTGAATCCATGGGGCCGTATTTAGAAGAGTTCCGAACAGGACTTAGTTTAGATGCAAAAATCAATCAATTATAGGGCGTGTAAAAATGACTGAATCTCAACAAAAAGTTATATGGATTATAGGTGGATCTGGAGGAATAGGTTCACAAATTGCAAAAAGAATGTTAGGTAATGGATGGAAGGTTATCATTAGCGCTAGGGATATTGATAAATTACATGAAGTATCAAATCATGAGTCTATAGAAATCATTCCTCTTGATGCAACTAACGCTGATGAAGTCCAATCCAAAGCAATGGAAATTAACAAGACTTATGGTTCAGTAGATGCTGTGGTAAATTCAGTAGGTTCAATTTTCCTCCGTCCACTCCATGCAACTAGTTCTGAACAATTTTCAGAAACTATTAACCAGAATTTAGTTACTTCTTTCAATGTCATCAGAGCAACCGCCAAAATAATGATGAGAGGAAACGGTGGGCGAATAGTGCTTTTCTCATCAGCAGCAGCATCATTGGGTATGCCAAATCATGCTGCTATATCTGCAGCCAAAGCAGGTGTCGAAGGGCTTGCCCGTGCCGCGGCTGCTGATTATGCCAAAAGAGGAATTAGAATTAATGTAATTTCTCCAGGGTTAGTAGACACTCCCTTATCAGCTCACTTACTATCAAATGATCAAAGTCGAAAAATTAGTGAAGACATGCATCCAGTTGGAAGTATAGGGAATGCAGATGATATTGCATCTGTTGCTGAATGGCTAATCAAGGATGCTCCTGATTGGATGACTGGCGACATAATACCTGTAGATGGTGGTTTAACTAACCTTAAATGATATTCAGAATCTTTTTTTTGAATTACAGACATTCAAAAGTCATAATACTCCTTGACTTCATTATGGATTTACCATTAGAGAGTGACGTATGGCACCCAGTTATCAAAAGTGAGAAGTTAAAGTTAGGCAAAAAAAAGATGCTTCGTATAGGTCTCAAAAGTCTAATGGTTGTTCGAGAATCATCTAGAATTTATGCAACTGATGCACTTTGTAGACATATGGCATGGCCTTTAGCATATGGTGGAAAAATAAATGATGAGTGTATAACTTGTCCATTACATCAAACAAGATATGATCTTAATAGTGGCGAAATAAAGGAATGGTCTCCATTTCCTTTATTTCCATTATATGGACGAATTGTTGGCTCCCTAAGGAGGCCGAGCCCTCTCGTCGTCCACGAGACGAGAGAGCTCGACGGTTGGGTCGAAGTCCGATTATCTACGGCGTGAGCCAGCGACAACCAATGCACTGATTAGTGCTATTGCAGCAATACCCGCTGTAAATCCTGGGGTATTATCATCCGAATCTACTACATTCGTAGGTGCTTCACTGATACCAGTTCCAACAACTACATGTCCGTTCATTCCCATAGATGCATGAGGTTCACAGATGTAATAGAATGTTTCATCTTCCGTAAAGGTGATACGGTAATCAACAATTGTAGCTGCTGTACCGCTGTATTCTCCAGCTACATCTCTTGTAGTATCTCCTTCTTCTCTGATTTGTGCAACGTTATGTGCCATAGCTGCATCATTCCAAATCCAGCATACAGTTTGTCCTACAGCAATACTTAGATCAGTATTGTCGAAAGCCATTCCATCCTCACTTAATCCGATTACGAAGTCACATCCTTCCGGGATAACTGGTTCATCAGCTGGTGGCATTAGTACCTTGTCGATGACATGGATTACACCGTTTGATGCCATAACATCAGCTGTAGTTACAGTAGCATCTCCAACCATTACAGTTCCATCTGTTACTGTGAATGAAGCCTCATCTCCGTTAACCATTGCTACAGTTAATCCATCTGTTACGCCAGCAGCATTGACTGCTCCAGAGTAAACATGGTAAAGTAAGATGTCTGTCAAAGCAGCGATTTCTTCATCAGTTGTGAATGCATCCAAATCGATTCCAGCATCAGTGAATGCTTGATCTGTTGGAGCGAATACTGTGAACGGTCCATCACCTTGTAATGTAGCAACCAAATCAGCCTTTACTAGAGCAGCGACTAATGAGTCATGCACTCCTGTTGACATTGCAACCGCTGCAATATCTACCAAGTCAGCTGGTGGCATTAGCACCTTGTCGATGACATGAATTACACCGTTTGATGCAGGTACATCAGCCAACACTACAGTAGCATCTTCAATCATTACAGTTCCATCTGCAACTGTGAATGATGCATCATCCCCGTTAACCATTGCAACTGTCAATCCATCTGTTACACCAGCAGCATTGACTGAACCTGAATAAACATGGTAAAGTAAGATATCTGTTAATGTAGCAATATCTTCATCTGTTGTAAATGCTGCCAAATCAATTCCAGCATCAGCGAATGCTTGATCTGTTGGAGCGAATACTGTGAATGGCCCATCGCCTTGTAATGTAGCAACTAATCCAGATGCTGATAGTGCATTAACCAGTGAATTGTGTATTCCTGTTGACATTGCAGTTACTGCAATATCTACTGGAGGTGTCCACATGTATGATTCACAGGTTGCTTGTGTATCATCACTCAGTACGTGAGATACAGTGTTGTAGCATCCAGTAAACTCTTCTCCACCCATACTGTAGTTTTCTACATACATGTATGCTCCACATTCTTCCATTGAAGCTCCTGCAGCAATCATGTGTGTTGCGCTGTTATAGCAAATACCGACTCCTGTGTAAGGAGCAGGTGGCATTAGTACCTTATCGATGACATGGATGACACCGTTTGATGCCATAACATCAGCTGCAGTTACTGTAGCATCCTCAATCATTACAGTTCCTTCTGTTACTGTAAATTGAGCATAATCTCCATTAACCATTTCTACTGCTAGACCATCTGTTACATCAGCTGCATATACTGCTCCAGAGTAAACATGGTAAAGTAAGATGTCTGTCAAAGCAGCGATTTCTTCATCAGTTGTGAATGTATCCAAATCGATTCCAGCATCAGTGAATGCTTGATCGGTTGGGGCGAATACTGTGTAAGGTCCAACGCCTTGCATTGTACTTACTAAGTCAGCCTTTACTAGAGCAGCAACTAATGAGTCGTGTGCTCCTGTCGACATTGCAACTGCTGCAATATCTACCAAGTCAGCTGGTGGCATTAGTACCT
>CABXDN010000011.1 GCA_902511005.1 uncultured Candidatus Poseidoniales archaeon
AACCATTCATAAAAGGAGGAATGAACTCAACAACATATCTATGTATTACTGATGAAATAATTACTGTACTATTTTCATCTGGACTCTCTAATAATTCATAATTAAAGTCCCAATCTGTAAGAATTGTACATTCTGTATTGTTTTCACTATCTGCTAATACCAAAGATGAAAAACTACTGAATAACAGTATTGAGAGAGTCAAAACGACCTTCTTGCGGGCATCCATAAATTAACTTCCAGAGCCCTACTTTTGAAGATATTGGGATTTTGTTTATCATAACTAGAATAATGGTTCTTCCCAATCATCTTCTTCACCTGATCTTTCTTTCCAGAGATTAGCAGGCATATCATCATAAATACCTGCATAAGGGTCATCATCAACCTTCTTTTTATTCCTCAAATCCATAGCTGCGAGAGCGAAAGCCTCTGCTGAAGATTTAAATTTCCAATAATGTATTCTCCATTCTCTTCCATCCCAAAGTGTTGTTTCTTCGGATTCTGTGGTCAAAAGATCATAATCTTGTAATTGATAGAACAGATTCCTATCATTAGGTTCCAATGCATTATCAATTATACGATTCGAAAAACCAAAGAATCCAAGAGCATGTTCGGCGATGCCTTCTGCTACAACCGTTTCCATATCTTCATCGACTTTACGACGAATTGCTTGAGTCAACTGTGCCAATGTCAAACCGATATTACCGCCCCCTATATCTATTCTATGGAAGGGTGTGACTTATCAACCATGCTTCAAGATGATTTCAAATTTATTTTTGTAAACCCGAAGCGGTTAATCGATGGAGGTCCCTCGATAACGTGATGGAGATAGAGGAGGTTAAGACATTCTTGGGCCTTGAAGAGAACAAAGAAGGGCCTTTTGATATTGTAATCTTGCCAATTCCATATGAAATGACAACAAGTTATAGAGAAGGAACTGAGTTTGGACCAAAGGCCTGTATTAATGCTAGCATACAGGTCGAAATAAATGATGAATTACTAGAGAGTGAACTGCCATGTGGTTTCAAAATTCATACATCTAAACCATGGGATAATGATGTCCCTAGCCTCAAAGAAGCTCTCGTGAGTATCACCAACTTCTCTACACCTTGGATGAATGGCGAACAGTTTCCAATCATTTTAGGAGGAGAACATGGTTTACTACTACCATTAATTGAAGCTGTAAAAGAACACCCTAGTATTAATCGAGAATTGCAAAAATTAACTATTGTTCAAATTGATGCTCATGCAGATCTAAGAGATGAGTTAAATGGAGAAAAATTTTCACATGGCACAGTAATAAGAAGAGTCTTAGATGCTGGAGTTGGTAATGTTATTCAGATAGGAGTTAGGACTTACAGTTCGGAAGAAGAAGAAATTATTCAGAATGATGAAAGAGTTAGAACTTGGTTTGCTAGAGATTTGATTAAGGTGAATCCTAATCTGTCGGATTGGGATTTAATGATTGATGAAATTAAAAGAATAGAGGGGCCAATCTGGTTGACATTTGATATAGACGGTCTTGATGGAAGTTTAGTTCCGGCGACAGGTACTCCAGTCCCCGGAGGACTTTCTTATTGGGGAGCAATAGAAATTATAGAATCATTATTCTCTGCTAAAGATACTGAAGTAATAGGTGCAGATATTAATGAAATTTCTACATCACAGGGAACGAATTTAACGGAGTTTTCAGCTGCACTTATTGCTACAAAAATTTTAGCATGCCATATTGCGAATAATATTTCAAAATAGGGAGTGAGCATATTGGTATTTTTATTAATTGAGAAGAGCCCATCGGTTGAAGATTTCATGAAACTGAGAAAAGCCGCGGGTATGCCATCTAGATCTATAGATGGTGTCCATAGAGGGATCAACAATTCATTATTTTCAGTAATTATTATTGAAGAAAAAGAAAATCTAACTAGAACTGTTGGTATGGGGAGAATAATTGGAGACGGTGGTACAGTCTATCATATATGTGACATGGTGGTATTACCTGAATTACAGGATCAAGGTTTAGGTTCTATGATGATGGATTCAATAATGAATTATATCAGAAAAAACGCACCTAAATCATCCTATGTTAGTTTAATGGCAGATGTTAGTGGTTTTTATGAGAAATGGGGATTCGAAGATTCGAGCCCGACCAAAGGAATGTTTTACAGGACATAAAAACTTGAATAGAGCGTTCAAGTAATATTTATTATTAAAATATACAATTCTAGATTAATTATAATTTATATATTATCTAATATTGATTTGAAGTTGAGACTTTAATAAACAATTCTTTGTATAATTGAACATAATGGCGTGCTTATGAAAGTTACAACAAGTGGTTTTTTAGAAACTGGAAATATAATGGTAATACCTGTTTTTGAAGGTTGCAATAAAGCTCCAAATAATGCAACAACAAATCTGAATCGTAGTGCTAGCATTGCAGTAAAATCTGCTTTTGCTAGTGATTCTTTCACCGGTAAGCTTGGTGAATCATTGAGTATCTGGACAAAAGAATGTCAAATAATCCTATTAGGAGTAGGAGAAAAAAATGATTTGACAACTAAAAAATCTAGAGATACGGGAGCTAAGTGTTTCGCATCTCTTTCAAAGAATCATGGGACTAAAATTGTAATTCGATACACTACTGGATGGAATGTTAAGAATATGGCTGCCTTTGCCGAAGGAATGATTCTAAGAGATTATTCATTTGATAAATATCAAAAGAAAGAGGATGACAAAAAAGGCCCTTGGTCTCTAATGTGTCAAACCATAGAAAGACATCAAGATGCGTTAAATTCAGCAGTAAATAGGGCGTATGAAATAGCTACGGGGGTTCATTTAGCACGTGATTTAGGAAATGAACCTGCGAATAAGTTGTACCCAGAAGAATTTGGAAAAAGAGCTCTTGAATGGTCCAAAGATAAGCAAAATGTTGAAGTTGAAGTTTGGAATTATGCACGCCTCAAAGAAGAAGGGATGTATGGGCTTATCGAGGTTGGTAAAGGAAGTATACACAAACCTTGCATGGTATTCTTTCGTTTGAATCCAAGTGCTAATAAAGATTCAGAAGTGCCTTGTATCGTTGGAAAGGGTATTACTTTTGATTCCGGGGGAATTTCAATTAAAGGCAGTGCTGGGATGGATGAAATGAAACTAGACATGCATGGTTCTGCAACTGTTTTCGGTTTATTTCAGGCACTCCATGCAACTGGGTATGAAGGACGAATTAATGGCATTACTTGTATGGCAGAAAATATGCCTAGTGCCGAGGCATATCGTCCAGGCGACGTAATTAACACCTATTCGGGTAAGACAATAGAAGTTTTGAATACTGATGCTGAGGGCCGAAATGTTCTCGCAGATGGTCTATGGAAAGCTAGCGAACTAAAACCCTCTTATATCATAGATTTAGCTACACTAACTGGATCAATTGTTGTTGCACTTGGTCACGAGGCAACAGGATTATTTTCTAATAATAAAGCATTATCAGGAAAAATACAGGCAGCAGGAGATGAAGTAGATGAGATTTCTTGGCCTATGCCACTCCTCCCTGCCTTTGAAAAACAAATGACTTCATCAAAAATTGCAGATGTACGCAACCAAGGTAAGGGA
The DNA here is from genome assembly GCA_902511005.1 of uncultured Candidatus Poseidoniales archaeon. Classification (GTDB taxonomy): domain Archaea; phylum Thermoplasmatota; class Poseidoniia; order Poseidoniales; family Thalassarchaeaceae; genus MGIIb-O2. Next base: position 3,607 of record CABXDN010000011.1, read on the forward strand.
AGATGGGGGGGCGCCAGCCAAGCAGCAGGTTTCCTAAAGCAATTTGTCCAAGAACGCGAAGATAAAGAAGGGAAAAAGTCACAAATACCATGGGCACATTTAGACATTGCTGGCACCGCTGGGATCTGGGGTGGGGAAACAAATGTCACAGTTGGACACGGTGCAACTGGAGTGCAGGTACGAGCATTACACTACTTAATAACGCAGAAATAAAATTACTCAATGGGTTCCTGAGGTATCAGTAAAAAAGCAATAATATATACAATTATTAAGCCGCCACCAGAAAACAAAGTTAGTGCAGAGAATATTAACCTAGAAACAGTAGATGATATTCCTAATTTTCTAGCAATACCCGAACAAATACCTAGGATTATGCGATCGGATCGAAGCCTGTAAAGAGGTTTTGCGCCAACATTGATTTTTTGTATAGAATTACCAGACAAAAAATCACTCTTCATCTGAATCAAGCACTTCGAAATCTGCTTCTACAACATCACTTTCTTCATCTACTGAGATATCTTCTTCTGCCATTTCAGCGGAAGCTGCTTCGTACAGTTTAGATGATAGTTTATGCATTAATTCTTCCAGTTCTTGAATCCTAGATTGTATACCGTCTTCATCGAGATCATCATCAGAAACGGGTACATCATCATTAATTATCATTGATTCTAGTTCTTTGAGTTTATCTAAAACGGGATTTACTACATCTTCTGTGAGTTTGTCTTTTGTTTCATCAATTGTACGACGTGTTTGGTAAACGATACTATCGGCCGTATTTCTTAGTTCAACTTTCATTTTACGGCGCTTATCTTCCTCAGCAAATTCTTCGGCATCAGTTATTTTTTGTTTTATTTCTTCCTCTGAAAGAGATGTTTGCCCCTCAATCTTAATTGATTGCTCAGTTCCTGTTCCAAGATCTTTAGCGGACACACTAACTATCCCATTCGCATCAATATCGAAAGTTACTTCTATCTGTGGAAGACCTCTAGGTGCTGGCGGAATCCCCATCAAATGGAACCTTCCAAGAGAAGTATTATCATTCGCAAACTCACGTTCGCCCTGAAGAACATGTACTTCTACTGCAGGTTGACTATCTTGAGCAGTTGAGAACGTTTCAGAACGACGTGAGGGAATTGTAGTATTTCTTTCAATCATGGTAGTCATCACACCACCCAAGGTCTCAATACCCAAAGTTAGTGGCGTTACATCAAGAAGCAAGACATCAGTTACTCCTTCGTCACCTACAATAATTCCTGCTTGAAGTGCTGCACCAAGAGCGACTGCTTCATCTGGATTTACGCCTTTGAATGGAGATTTACCCACTTCTGACTCGATAGCGGTTTGAACTGCTGGTATACGTGTTGAACCGCCAACAAGAATTACTTTATCGACATCTCCTTTACCAATCCCTGCATCTTTCATTGCCCTTCTAGTTGGAGCCATAGTTTTCTCAACTAATTTAGAAGTTAAATCTTCAAATTTAGCTCTTGATAGTGAAAGATCAAGATGTTCTGGTTGTCCATCTTTCATAGTAATAAAGGGTAAATTAATTTGCGACATAGTAGTTCCAGAAAGTTCTATTTTGGCCTTTTCAGCTGCTTCTCTAAGGCGACTCATTGCCTGCATATCCTTAGTTAAGTCAATACCGGAAGTTTTCTTATATTCGTCAGTAATCCATTTTACAACTTCATGATCAAAATCATCTCCTCCAAGTTTATTATTACCACTAGTTGCTTTGACTTCTATCTGAGGCTGTCCGTCTACCTGATATATTTCCAGTACAGAAACATCGAATGTCCCTCCACCCAAATCATAGACGAGAATTGTTTGGTCTTCTGCCTTATCGACACCGTATGCCAAAGCAGCTGCTGTCGGTTCATTGATGATTCTCAATACTTCAAGACCTGCTATGCGGCCTGCATCTTGAGTGGCTTTTCTCTGAGCATCATCAAAATATGCAGGGCATGTGATTACTGCTTGAGTGACCTCACGTCCTAAATATGACTCGGCATCTGCCTTTAATTTTTGTAAAACAAAGGCTGAGACTTCTTGCGGAGTGTACTTATTCTCATCAATATCCTTCGACCAATCCGTACCCATTTCTCTTTTGACGGAAAGAATTGTCCTTTCAGAATTAGTTACTGCCTGACGTTTAGCAGTAACACCGACTAAACGTTCACCATCCTTACTAAATGCAACTACAGAAGGAGTCGTTCTTGCTCCTTCAGAGTTTGCAATTACTATCGCCTGGCCACCTTCAAGAGTTGCCACACAGCTATTTGTCGTTCCAAGATCTATTCCAATTACAGGTCCACTCATTTTCTCACATCCTTTTTTCAATTATAACTTCTTATATCGAATACTACATCTAGAATACCATTATTTAGGCTCCATTCTACTATCTGATCCGCTATTTCAGGGAGATCAAACTTCTTGAATGGCCTTAGCTGGGTTTTTCTCATTAATTGAAGAACTTTTCCAGCATCTACCAAATTAAGTTCTAATTCGGATACAGTAATATCAAGTTGCCTAGATAAATCTATAGTTGCATACATTCTATCTTCATGGATATGAATATCTGCTTCTAAGAATTGTTCATCCTCGTTATCCTCATGTTCTAACTCAGCCTCAACAACAGGAGTTGGATTATTTACTTGGATATTAACACCCATGTTCCTAAATAATTCTGAAATACCATCAGGACCATTTAGCATAGATTCCATCGTTCTCCGAAAGTCATCTGGGTCGCCATTGATGTCAATTTTCATATCCTTATTTGAAATTTCTTCAGGATCTATACCCATCTTCTCGAACTGCTCTCGAACTTGAGACATCATGTTTTTTAGCATAGAAATATCTATCGGCATACCCATTTTACTGAACATATCGGCCATTTCTTTGAGCATCTTCTCCTCCCATTCATCTTTACTAGGATCGCTCATTAATACCACTACTCAACTTAAGGTTGTATAGTCCGAAGTTGCCTCCCTTTATGAACCTCACGTTACTAATTCTTACTGACATTAACAAAAAATTATACAATATTAGATTGGGGCTAGTAGGAGCGATTTCAAATCAGGTTAGTGGGTCGGAAGGACTACATGGCAGATGCAGAACATGAAGTTGCTTTGGAAGATACTGACCGTATACATGGCCGTACTGCATTAGTACGTAATGTTGCAGCAGCGGTGTCTCTTTCAAATGCAGTACGCTCAACACTTGGGCCTAGAGGTCTCGATAAGATGCTTGTAAATGAATCAGGCGAGGCAATAGTAACAAATGATGGAGTAACTGTTCTTGAAACTGCAAGAGTTGAGCATCCAACTGCCAATCTATTGATCGCGTCATCTAGTTCACAAGATAAATCTGCCAGAGACGGGACCACTACTACAGTAATATTAATGGCAGAAATGCTACAAAATTCTCTAGAATTAGTTCGTTCGGGAATCCATCCTTCTATAATTACTAAAGGATACAGAATAGCGAATGAAGAGGCGCTAAAAGAAATAGAAACGTTAGCGCGTGTAGCAGACAATAGAAAAATGAGGCATTCTGTCGTTACTACATCATTACAGGGAAAAATAGATTCTTTACTTTCTTCACATTTGACAGAATTAGCATTGGAAGCAGCGGATTCTTTAGTAGACGAAGAGGGCAGCAATGACTTAGAAAGATTACGAATAAAAAGATTACAAATATCTGGAGGGAAGGCATTGGATAGCGAATTATCCCCCTCTTTAATATTGGCTAAAACGAGAATTGATAGTAATATGCCTAAATCATCTGAAGGAGGAAATATCGCCATATTAGATGGTTCATTGGAGAATAGAAAGTTAGAATTAGACGCACAAATAGAAGTAGAAAGTCTAGGAGTCTTGAATGAATTTCATGAAAGAAATAACAATAATCTTGAAATTATGATAGAGCATCTAAAAGAATTAGGGATTGATCTATTAATAGTTAGGGATGGCATTGCTGATGAGGCAATACCTATGCTCGCAAAAGCAGGGATTACTGCTTACAGAAGATTTGAACGAATTGACTTAGAACGCCTAGCGAGACTTACTGGTGCCGACATAATTCGTAGTGTAGAACGGATTCTTAAGGCCAATCTTGGAGTTTATTCTTCGCGTTCAGAGAAAAATATCGGATCAATTAATTATACCACTATTGAAGGAAAATTAGGGGGAGCCATGACGATGGTAATTAGAGGTTCATCACCAGAAATAAGAGAAGAGGTAAGTAGGGCCTTTGACGACGCATTAGGAGTTAGTTATAGACTAATAAAAGAGAACCGGATTTTACCAGGAGGAGGAGCGACGCAAACACATCTCGCAAGAAAATTAAGGCAACTTTCAACTACACATTCAGGAAGAGAACAAATGGCAATAGAAGCTTATGCTGCTGCATTGGAAATTGTCCCTAGAACATTAGCACAGAATGCAGGACATGATCCAATTGACACGCTCTTAGCGCTTTCTGCAGCTCAATCTAAAAATAAAAAGAATGGAGGGTGGATTGGTATTGATGGAAATTCAGGAGAGGTTTCTGACATGTATGAAAAAGGTGTCTTCGATGCGATTTTTGTAGCAAAGCATGCTATTATTGGTGCCACTGATGCTGCAATAAGTGTCCTAAGGATAGATGATGTGTTGTGGGCAAAACAAGGCCCTGAAACTCCAGATTGGAGTAATCAGATTGATGATAACTAAATTATTTAGTTAAATTTTTAATCATGTCTTTGACTAATGTTTCTAATTGAAATTCAGGTTCCCATTGCCAATCATTTCTTGCAACCTCATCGTCTACTGAGTCAGGCCATGAATCAGCATAATTCTGACGAACATCAGGTTCATAATTACAAATAAATCCAGGGATATGCTTGACAATTTCAGAAGATAACTCTTCTGCTGTAAATGAAAGTCCTGAGATATTATACCCGCAACGTGCTGAAGTAAGAGATTCAATAGGTTGGTTCATTAGCGTAATTGTAGCTCTGATTGCATCCTCCATATACATCATTGGAAGTTTTGTATCAGCCCTCAAAAAGCAATTATACGATTTTTTAGAAGATAATGCTGAGTGAAATATATCTACTGCATAATCAGTAGTACCGCCACTGACAGGAGATTTCCAAGAAATTAATCCGGGATACCTGATGCCTCTAACATCGACTCCATACTTTTGCCAATATATCATCCCTAATATTTCGCAATCAACTTTAGTCATTCCATACCTAGTTGAAGGATTCAAAGGAGTTAATTGAGGCGCATGTTTAGGAGCATCAGGACCAAAAACTGCGATTGAAGATGGAACAAATACACGTATCTTCTTTTTCCTAGCGGCTTCTAAGATATTTTTTGTCCCGCCTACATTGATTAGTTCACATAATTCTGGTTTTTCTTCCCCCTTAGCTGAAAGAATAGCGGCTAAATGATAAATTATTGTAATATTTTCATTTTCAACTAATTTGAATATTTTGTCACTATCCAGAACATCAAGAACTGTAAACGGACCACTTGATACACAAGGATGATCTGATATTTCGCGAATATCACTGGCTAGAACCTTTGTAGAACCATAAATATCCCTTAGACTTTCTACTAAATCAGTACCAATTTGTCCGAGAGCGCCTGTTACTAATATCCGCCCCTCCCCCAACTTCGGCATATACCCTCGGGAAGGAAGGAGATACTTAGACTTAGCAAAGGCTATTCTATAAGCCTCGGAGAAGGAATGTTGATATGCGAGACACGTTGGCTTCAAAACCCGTTGATTGGATGAAGTATGTTGTTGTAACGGGAGGAGTCTTGTCAGGACTAGGTAAAGGAATAACAGCGAGTAGCATAGGAGTATTGCTAAAATCCGCTGGACTAAGCGTCACTTCAGTTAAGATAGACCCGTATCTTAATTGTGATGCGGGGACTATGTCACCCTTCGAACATGGAGAAGTCTATGTTCTAGATGATGGTGGAGAAGTGGATTTAGATTTGGGTAATTATGAAAGATTCCTTGATATTTCTTTAACTAAAGATAACAACATCACAACAGGTAAAGTCTACCAAGCAGTTATTGAAAGAGAAAGAAGAGGTGACTACCTTGGTAAAACCGTTCAAGTCATCCCTCATATCACTAATGAAATACAAGAGTGGATAGAAAGAGTTGCAAATACATCTAGTGACGGAAGTGGAAAAACACCTGATGCTTGCGTAATAGAACTAGGCGGTACGGTAGGAGATATTGAAAGCGCTCCTTTTGTTGAAGCATTAAGGCAGTTCCAGTTTAGAGTGGGGGAAGATAATATTTGTTTTGTACACGTCAGTTTAGTGCCAGTAATGGGCCCTGTAGGTGAACAAAAAACTAAGCCAACACAACATACAGTGAAGGAATTAAGAGGCCTTGGGATAATTCCAGATATCCTTGTATGTAGATCGGAACATCCATTGAATACCGAGACAAGAGAGAAGTTGGCTGCATTTTGTCATGTATCACCAGAGGCTGTAGTTTCAGCACATGATGTTTCAAACATATACAGAATCCCGATACTTCTAGAAGAGCAAGGGGTGAGTAAAGTTCTAGCAAAGGAAATTGGATTTGAGTTACCAAATTCAAGGCCACTACTTGAAGATTGGATTCAAATGGCAAATACTGTCGATAACTTGGATGAAATAATTAAAATAGCAATGGTAGGTAAATATACGGGACTTTCAGACTCATACCTTAGTGTAATTAAAGCGCTACAGCATTCTTCATATGAAGTCAATAGAAAATTAGAAATTAATTGGATCGAATCAGAAAGTCTGGATGATAAGAAAATGGATGAAGATCCTGAAAAATATTCTGAAGCTTGGAATGTTCTAAAAAATGCTGACGGGATTCTTGTACCTGGAGGATTCGGCATAAGAGGAATCGAAGGGAAAATAAAGGCTGCAGAATATGCAAGAATAAATAAAATTCCATATCTAGGAGTTTGTTTGGGATTACAGATTGCAACAATAGAATTCTGTAGAAATGTCCTAGGGATGGAAAATGCAAATTCTACAGAATTTGATGAAAATACACCTCATCCAGCAGTTATATTCATGCCCGAAATTTCTAAGACACATATGGGTGGAACAATGCGACTAGGCGCGAAACCGACTCCTTTTTTAGTTGATGATTGCAAGATAAAAAGGCTTTATGGTAATAAAAAATATGTCGATGAGAGGCACAGACATAGGTATGAAGTAAATCCAGAATTAATAGAACAGATAGAGTCTGCTGGTTTAATCTATGTAGGCAAAGATGAAACAGGCCAAAGATGCGAAATCATGGAATTAAATGATCACCCGTATTATGTAGGCACACAGTACCATCCTGAATTTAAATCAAGACCAGGTAAACCAAGTCCACCATTCTTAGGACTTCTTATGGCGGCTGCAGGAAAAGAAATTTAATCCACTGAAACAGGTAAAACTCGAGTAGTTCTGTAGCCTTGTAATACCTTAAGATATTTTTTACGAGCAAATTTTTCATCCAAGAGAGTATCTCCTGTTTCTATTCGTAAAAGACGTACTGAAAGCAGTTTAGCAGGAGTCACCACTCCAAGGACATTATCGATCCCTATCTCTCTAAGCACTCTTGGAGATAGTTGAAGGTTACCTCGGCCAATTAAGAAACCCTGTCCCCCCATAGGAGAGAGAAGTAGGGTCACTTCTCCTTTGTGTGACGATAATAACTCTAATAATTGTAATTCATTCAAATCTTTACCAACTTGTTTAGACCCTATTGAAGCATCTATTCCTAGTACGGTTCCTTCAAAACCAATCTGATTAGATATTGTTCTTAGTGTTCCACCAGACCCCCAAATAATTAGCCTACTATCTGAGATTAATATTTGCTTGATATGATCTGAAAGTCCTTCTATTATCTCTTCTTCACCTGTAACCTCAACACGCATCTTAGCACCCTGCATCCAACGTGGGGAGGCAGGAGTCTTTGCCTCTGCATAAAGGCGAACAGCCCATTCTCCATCCCTATATTTATCTTCATCTAAATCAAGAACCTCGGTAGATGATATCAATAAATCATCATTAAGCCATGCAGAAAGTACCTCTGCACCTGCTTTTGGTGAAGATGCGAAACAGCCTGAATGCATTTTCACCCCACAAGGTATTCCAATTACTGGAATCTCAGATTTTTTTTCGGCATCTAATACTGAAATTATATCTCTAGTAGTACCATCTCCACCGGCATATAATAGTAAATCAATATCTGACTCTAATAATGAAATTACTAAATCAGAAGTATCGGATGCCTTTGTAGAGCCTAAAGATTGATGAATAGTTATGATTTCTCCAATTTCAATATCTTCGGAGATCCAATTAGTACCCATTCTCCCTTGACTAGTAAACCACTTTATCTCAGATTTATCACGATGTAAATTAGAAAAATATTCTAATGCATCCTTAACTCTGGGTCCTGAACGGTCTTCTGCTCCTTGGGAACGAGCATATTCTGCCTGTCCATCAGAGCCTTTCAAACCCAATCGACCACCTAAACCTGCATCAGGATTCACTAACAGCCCAAGACGAACCATAACTACCGCAAAGGGAGTGTGTTAATATCAATACAGCCTATCGCTTCACCATAATGCGTATCGTTATTGCACTTGGAGGGAATGCCTTGCTAAGGCGCGGCGAAGATATGACAGCCGTAAATCAACGTAAAAATATACAAATTGCAGTGAGTGCTTTGGCGCCAATAGTTGAACAGAATGAGTTAGTAATAAGTCATGGAAATGGACCACAAGTAGGGTTACTCTCACTTCAATCAGCGGCTTACAAAGAAGTTGAAGAATACCCCTTAGACATATTAGGGGCTCAGACACAGGGAATGATTGGCTACATGATTGAACAAGAGTTAGGGAATATATTACCAATAGAAGTACCTATCGCCTCAATCCTAACAATGGTCGAAGTTGATCCCGATGATCCCGCTTTTGACAACCCTACAAAACCAATTGGCCCTGTATATAGCAAAGAAGAAGCTGAGGCGTTGAAAAATGATAAAGGATGGGAAATCAAAAAAGATGGAGAATATTGGAGAAGGGTTGTAGCCTCTCCTATACCTCATAGAATATTCGAATTAAGGCCAATACACTGGCTTTTAGAGAAAAATACTGTAGTGATATGTGCAGGCGGTGGAGGTATCCCTACTATCTACAATAAAGAAGGGAATTTAGAAGGTGTAGAAGTAGTAATAGACAAGGATAGGGCTAGTTCTTTACTAGCCTTTGAATTAGAAGCCGACATACTGATTATGGCTACTGATACTGATGGAGTCTACTCAAATTGGGGAACGGAGGAGGAAAAACTCATTTCCAAAACTACTCCTGAAGAAATTAGAAAATATGAATTCGATAAGGGTTCAATGGGGCCAAAGGTAGAAGCCGCATGTTCATTTATAGAACGTTCTGGACAAAGAGCAGTAATTGGTTCTCTGACAGATATTGAGGGCATGGTAAACGGGACTGCGGGCACTCAATTTATGCTAAAATAACTTTCAGACGAGTAATGGAATAGGCAAGGCATTCATATCATTGTGATGTCGGCGTAGTTAACGGAGGTACAGTGTATGTCTATGATTAATGTAGAAATCAATGATGAAGAGACGCATGAATATGCTTCAGGAATCAGTGCTGGAGAAGTATTGGAGAATGTATATGGGAAGAGATATGGTGCGGTAGCGGCAGTTGTCGATGATATTGAAAGAGACATGTCATTTATTCTAGATTCCGATTGTAAAATTGAACCGATTTTAGGAGAATCTGATGAAGGATTGTATATTCTAAGACACTCCTGTGCTCATTTATTAGCTCAGGCAGTTGTAGAAATGTTTCCAGATGCCAAACCAACCATTGGGCCACCAATTGATCATGGTTTCTATTATGATTTCCATATGAATCCAATTGGAGATTCGGAACTCAAAGAATTAGAAAAAAAAATGAATAAACTTATTCGATCCAATATCAAAATTGAGAGGGAAGAACATGAAAATAACATTCTGAGAGAGATGTTTTCAGATAATAAATTTAAGATTGAAATAATGGATGATAAAATAGGCCAAGAGATTGGTTCATCTGTATATAGACAAGGCGATTTTGTTGATCTTTGTAAAGGTCCTCATGTACCTTCAACTTCTCATTTAAGGTGGTTTAAATTAACTAGTACAAGTCAAGCATACTGGCGTGCAGATCACAATAGAGAGCCTTTAACTAGGATTTATGGGATGTGTTACGCGACTAAAGCTGGGTTAAAAGAAAGGCAGAGACAGATAGAAGAAGCTGGTAAAAGAGATCATAAGAAAATTGGTAAGGAAATGGAACTTTACATGATTGATGAATTAATTGGTAAAGGTTTACCGGTATGGCTGCCGAACGGAGAAATTCTAAGATCAGAAATTGAAAAATATGCCTTGGAAACTGAAGAAAGTTATGGTTATCAGAGAGTAACGACACCTGCCCTTGCAAAGCAAGAATTATTCGAATGTAGCGGTCATCTCCCTCACTACTCGGATGGGATGTATCCGCCGATGGAAATGGATGATGGGACATACTATCTAAAAGCAATGAATTGCCCTATGCACCATCTAGTTTATCGTAATAAAAAAAGATCGTATCGTGAATTACCATTTAGAATTGCTGAATATGGCACCTGTTATCGTAATGAAATGTCTGGGGCTTTAGCGGGACTTTTACGAGTCAGGATGTTATCAATGAATGATGCCCATATTTACTGCACATTGGACCAAGTTGGTCAAGAAGTCGCTAACAATGTTAAAATGGTACAAGATTACTATTCTAGATTCGGGTTTGAAAACTACCATTTCCGCCTGTCATTATGGGATCCTGAAAATACTGATAAATATATCAAACAGCCTGAGAACTGGGCTTCGACACAGAATCACTTGAGAGAAATATTAGATGAACTCGAAGTCCCTTATGTAGAAGCAATAGGTGAAGCTGCATTTTATGGTCCGAAAATAGATATTCAATTTACAACCGCTCTTGGCAGAGAAGAATCAATGTCAACGATTCAACTCGACTTTGCTGCAAAAGAACGGTTTGAATTATCTTATAAGGATGAAAATGGAGAAGAAAATGGAGAAGTATTTGTAATTCATAGGGCCCCATTATCAACTCATGAAAGATTTGTAGCATTCCTTACAGAACATTGGGCAGGTAACTTCCCAACCTGGCTTTCACCGGTCCAAGTTCAAATAATTACTATTTCGGAAAAACAGAAACAATATGCATCAAAAGTTTCTTCGATATTAAAAGAAATGAAAATTAGAGTATCTGTTGATGACTCAGATGCAACAATTGGAAAGAAAATTCGTATGCATAGAAAAATGCGGCCAGCATATATGGTAATCTTGGGAGAAGATGAAGAAAAAGATAACACAGTATCGATTAGAATAGATCGTAAAGGAGATTCTCGAAGTGGAGATCAATGTAATGGTATACCTTTAGAACAATTCATTACAGATTTAACTATTGAAGTGAAGTCGAGAAGTCGGAAATCATCATTAGTAAAAAATGAAAACTGAGGCGAAATTATGAATGATGAAAACATAGTTAACATCGCAGGTTATCGATTTATAGATCTAGATGATCGTGATGAATTAAGGCAACCTTTTCGATATGTGTGTGAAAAATTAAATCTTAAGGGTACTATTCTTTTGAGTAAGAATGGAATTAATTTCTTTCTAGCAGGAAAGCAAGATTCGATTGATTCGTATATAGAATTCTTAGAATCAGACGATAGATTCATCGGAATTCCACTAAAAATAAGTTATACAGATTATCAACCATTTCGTAGAATGCTCGTGAGACTAAAGAAAGAAATAATAGCATTGGGAATGGATGAAATTAGGCCTTTGGATTATACTGGAGAAAATATTAAACCATTAGAATTTAAGAAAATTCTTGATAATGACGAAGAAGTCATTATCGTAGATACAAGAAATGAATATGAAACTCGAGTCGGTGTTTTTGAAAATGCTATTGATTTGAATTTATCTACATTCAAAGACTTCCCAAAGGCTATTCAGAACTTACCTGAGGAATACAAAAAGAAGCAGATAGTGATGTACTGTACCGGTGGGATTCGCTGTGAAAAGGCGTCTGTAGTCATGATGAATGCAGGATTTGAAAATGTCAAACAATTAGAGGGTGGAATTTTAGGATATTTTGAAGAAACAGATGGTTCATACTGGAAGGGTGATTGTTTCGTATTTGACCAAAGAGTCGCAGTAGATACTGACTTAAATGAGACAGAATACTCAATGTGCTTTGCTTGTAGAGAACCACTTACTAGAGAACAACGTAGATCCTCGAATTACAAATTAGATTCTTATTGTCCTTACTGTGTAGAGAAAAATAAGGAATAATAATTATATTCGTCTTCGTAGATTCTCAATAATCATATCTGTATATCCCAAAGAATCTAGGGTTGAATCAATATCTCCTTCATCTAAAAATCTCTTACATTCAGAAATGTTTTTTTCAGCATTCAATCGCATTTGATCATTTGCTTTGATATTAGATGATTCTAGTCTATTCCTCAAACTATTCCATTCACTTTCAATGAATGTATATAATTCTAAAGCTTCTGAGAAGGATTTCTCGTAGGACTGAAGTTGTTCAGTTATTTGTTTTAGCGAATTAGAAGCCTCTATCCAATCGCCGTTTTCTGCCTTACTTTCTACTTCTTCTAATTGCATTCTCCAGTCATCTCCATTACGGCCTTTAGGGAATTTTTCTATTAATTTCTTCTTCTGACGTAGCCCCCGTTGGACACTTTGCATGGATTCAGAAGTTAATTTGATGTCTCTTAGAATACTTGTTGCTAACCCCTTGGCAAGAGATGAATTGCCTGCCAAAAGAGATTTTTTAGCTTCCTCTAATCTCTCTTTAGTTATTACTAAAATACTTCCAGAAACCTCAGAAATCGCTTTCTCGGCATTATCTATGGCTATTTCAGCATCAGAAGTTATCGATTCAAGGCTAACTAAATGCCCTGAAACAGACGAAGCTATTTTAATAGCCTCTAAAGGATCTTCCGAGTCAAGGGAATCACGTGCAGAGGAAATTATAGTGATTAAAGAATCGACTTGTAAATTATTTTTCTGCCTAACTAACTCTTCGGCCGAATTAATTTCATCAATTGCATTTTGCCAATGTAATATCACCAAATCTGACTTACTCTTCGAATGCCTATACATAAGTTCAGCCTCTCTTAAAGAACCATGTTTAGCTTCTCTATCACCGAGAGTAAAGGATTTCCTAGGACCTTGGATACCATTGGCTATAGATTCAGCTTTCTCGACATAAAGTAAGGTATCTTTTCTTATAGCATCTAAATCTTGAGAAAGGGCTTTTGTTCTATCAGTATCTTCTTGAGCCGCAGATATTAACTCTAATCCCCTTACAGGGTCATTCCAGCATTCTTCACGAGCCTTCTTCAGAAGAGAAGACGCTTGTTCTAACGAAATTCCTTGGCTACGTAGAAGCAAAACATCTGCTTCTGCCTTATCTAATAAATTAATAAATTGTTTTCTAGATTGATGATTCTTATCTTTAGATAGAAAATCTGGAATCATTGTGATCATTACAGATGAAATCACAACAAGGTATACTAGCATTTCTGATGAAATCGAATACATTATTGCTAAAGAAAATAATATCCCGATTATACTTGTTAATCCTCTCCACCTCTTAGAAGAATGAGTTGATGAAAGATTTTTATGAGATATATTCCAAAGAAATATTGCTAATATTAAATATATTAAGCTTGAAATTAAAGAATCTCCAATATCAATATCAAAATCTGAGATTGAAAGAGCTAGTATACTGGGATAACAGATATTTCCTATGACTGCAATTCTTGAACGCTGTACTGGTCCATAGTCTATCAGATCAATGATAACTAAAGAAGAAATAAAGATTAATGAGATTGGTCCTAAACGAGGAAGTAAATCAGAGGAGCCAAATAATGCAGATAATAACCACCATGATGCTGCTGATATCAGTAAGAAGGTTGCAAATAATGCAATTTTCTCAACTCTCATTTTGTGTTCGCGAATAACCCTATCTGGGTAGTCGGGTAGCAAAATCATAATCATTCACCCTATCTTATGACTCATGAGTTCTACGTAAACATGCTTCATCTCACGGCCTCTGTGAGTCAACACCCCAAAGGCGATTTGCTATGATTACAATAAATGATAACAAAAAGAATACGAATAATACTGTTTGGATAGTAGACTGCCAATATGGTTCAACAGTAATACTAGGATTTATTTCAATCGTACCATTTTGATTAGCATTTTCGCTACTCCACTGAAAATAAGTACTTATGGAATCAGAATTTATTAACTCATAATTAAGTTCAACATTGAATATACCCGGACCGTTCGAGTTTGCCGCAGGGACCCCTATGAAGGGCCCACATTGATTATTGACACAAAACTGACCTGCTGCGGGAGATGCTCTTGTATTCTGTAATATTGCAGAAAATAAGACTGAATTGCCCTCAACTAATTTCCCTTCATGATTAGTAGATAATATTTCGATATTTACGCCAACATTAGGTGAAATAGCTAGCCCAAATGCTAGATTTTGATGATTACTAGAGGAATCATAAGAATCTATACTAAATACATGAGTGCCAGAGTCAAATGGTCCAAGTACCATTTTATCTATTATTTCCATAGAAACATTCTCGACAATTACCACATCATCTATTGTCAGTGACCATGAAGTATCTTCAATAGCGTCTAAGTCGTCAAAAGATTGAGATAAAGAAATAATAATTGAATCACCATTTCTTGCAAGATTTGTCGAGGATATGGAATTATTGTTAATTATTAAATCTGGAACTATTGTAGGGCCGATTCCGTCAAGAACTAGAATTTGCCATTGTCTATTTAGGGTATTACCGGCATTATCTGAAACTGATAGATTAATCGACCAAGAAGTCTGATTCTTAGATAAATGTCTCTCAGACAGATTAAGATGCATACCATTGACATCTTCATTTTGATAGAAGACATCTGAAAAATCCAGATTATCTTTACTATTATGATAATAATTTGAAGTCTTATCGGAGACTATTGTAATGTCAGTAGGGAGTTCTGAATTTGGGTCATTGGCAGTAATATTAAATGAAACAAAAGTGTCTGACCTAATACTGAATATATCATCATTAGAGTCTAGAATAATTGTTTCACCTGTTTGATCGATATAAGAAATTACTGAGTCCCAAATCGGGAATACAGAATCAATAACTATGTTTTCATACCAAGTACTTGTTGAGTTAAACCAATCCTTACAGTGCATAACAATACTCGCAACTTGCCCACCTAAAAAACCATAATCTTCAGGTGAGAAATTAAATTTATCTCCATAATATATCTCAACAAGTGTCCCGTTATTAGACAGTGTCCACCATTGCTGATTAGTATCTAAAGTACTATCCTCGCAAACACCATTATAATTTGTGGGACTAGTAAGTGGAATCATTGATCCGGACGATTCTCTGAAACCCAGAGCATTGGGTGGAGAATTAGGAGATATTGTAACCCTAATATTACTTGCAACATTTGCCTCCGAACGATTTACGAAGAAGTTTCCAGGTTCGCCTTCGATAATTTCTTCCATTGCACTGTAAGTATATTCCCAATCAGAGGGTAAGATAATATTCAGTGGTATTTCTTCTACTAGAGAACCAAATCTTGGAAAATCTAAAATTCTAGTTATTCTATTATCAGATAATCCAATTAATTCAGCGGACTCGTCCCACCCCCATTCGGTATCATTAGATTCAATAGAGCCTAATGATACAGGGTAAGTTACTAAATTAATCCCATTTACAGCATATAGTGGATTATAATCGAATATACAACAACCGCCAACTTCTGAATTGGTCCAATTTCTCTCTAGACGAAATATATTGTCAAAAGAAATCGATTCATTCAAATCTATTAATCCATCTGAATTACCTAAATGGATATCTATTTGTGCTCTCAATCCTAGTTCAGGGTTATCAAGTAGTTCAGTTCCAATTTGATCTGAAAGAGTAATTGATAATTCCCAAGTTGAATTGAACTGAGAATTAGAGAATATATCATCATGAATAATGAATTTAGAATACCCATTTATCGAGTGCGAGGGGTTTTCATCGTTTATTGCATCATCACTGTCAGCACTAACATTCATACTTAAAATACTTATCAAAATTAGTGAAACAAGGAAAAGAGATTTACATTTATTTTGATTCATTGTCTCACCTCTAAGAGTCATTGTGAATAATTGAAGAACCCATGTCATCTATAATCAAAGGAATCATTCTATAATTCGATGAGAATTCTAATTCTAATTTCTGGCGAGTTGTAAGGTCACCATGGACCAAGAAAAAGCCACCTCCACCTGCCCCTAGAAGTTTAGCGCCTGTAGCACCAGTAGAAATTATTCGTTCGTACATTCGATCAAGAAAGTCATTACTAACTGATTTAGAGATTCCTCTTTTCATACCCCATGCCTCATTAAGCAAAGCCCCTAATTTTGATAAATCTCCTGAATTAATATAATTACTAGCTTCATCTGCTTGTTCACGTATCCGTAAGAGGTTCTCAATAGCAGATTTTCCCTCATTAACTGAATTTGAAAGAACTGATGATGCAGAGCGACTTTTTCCAGTGAATATTAATGTGAACTCCTCAGAAATTCTTAAGCGAATACTTTCAGAAATTTCTATTGGTTCAACTAAAACATCACCATTTTGACAAAAATTTATAGTGTTTATTCCGCCAAAAGAAGCAGCATACTGATCTTGTCTACCGATTGGTTGACCAAGTATGTCAATTTCTATTTGACACGCTTCAGAGGCCAACTGAGAGGCAGAAACAGACCTGCCTGCAAAACAGTGAAGAGCGTTAAGTAAACCTACAGTAACAGAAGAAGATGAGCCTAATCCAGTACCACGCGAGGGAATATCTGCGATTGTAGTTATCTCAACTCCGGAAGTTACTCCTGTCATACGCATAGATTCGCGTACCAATTCATGCTCGAGATCTTCAAAGTTATCCACTATTTCTAATTTTGAATAAGATACTCTAATTCTATTATCAAAACGCTGATTAACAGTCACATGAATATATTTTCCTAAGGCAAGTGATGTCACCATTCCGCCATTTTTATGTGCTTTAGAAAACCAATCTGTATCTGTTCCACCACCACAGAAAGAGACTCGAACTGGTGTCCGACTGATTATCATCAGATAGGTGGGATTATTCATTACTCATCAAGACAGCGGAATACGGGCATCAAAGGTTATCTTCCGAGGGCAATGCATATGACCAAGATATCTCACGACAGGATAGAGGAATGAGCATGGGCGACCTTATTACAATGGATGATCTTACTAACAAAGAGATATTACAAATTCTTAAGGAAGCGAATACTCTTTTGCCTGTCGCGAGAGGAGAAACATACCTACCATTACTACAAGGTAAAGTATTAGGGAACCTTTTCTTTGAAAATTCAACACGTACAAGAATGTCATTTGAAACTGCAATGAAAAGACTTGGAGGAGAAGTAATTAATCTGAGTTCAATTGGTTCTTCGGTGGCTAAGGGAGAGACTCTTTATGACACCATGCAAATGGTTGATGGCTATACAGATATTGCAGTAATAAGGCATCCTAACCAAGGGGCCGCACAATACAGTGCAGATGCAGTTAGTATTCCTATTTTGAATGCAGGAGATGGAGCCGGCAATCATCCAACTCAAACAATGCTTGATTTATTTACAATTCACGAGGCGCATGGAAGTTTAGAGGGGTTAAATGTCATGATGGTAGGGGATCTTAGATACGGTAGAACTACTCATAGCCTATCTCATGCTCTTGTAAGATTTGGCGCCGAACTTACTTTAGTTTCTCCAGAATCATTGAAAATGCCAGCAGAGATTGTTTCAGATCTTAAGAATCATGGAGCCGAGGTCACTGAAACTGAAGAAATGGCATCTTCTATTGGTTCTGCTGATGTAATCTATATGACTAGGATTCAGAAAGAGAGATTTCCCGACGAAGACGAATATAACAAAGTTGCAGGTGTGTATAAACTAGATGCCAGCGATATTTCTGAAGCAAAAGCTGAGATGATTGTTATGCATCCATTACCACGAGTGAATGAATTACATGCCAGCGTCGATTCAACAAAACATGCAAGATATTTTCAACAGGCATTCAATGGAGTTCCGACTAGAATGGCTTTGTTATGCAGGGGACTGGGGATTAAAGTACCAAAGAAGGTGAAATAATTGAGTGAAATGAGACGTGTTACCGCAATATGCAATGGTACAGCAATAGACCATATTCCCTCAGGACATGCTTTGCAAGTATTGAAAATGCTGAGATTCGATGTAGGCAGATCTAACCCGATTTCGATGGTAATGAATGTACCAAGCGGTAAAATGGGGAGAAAAGATGTGCTGAAAATTGAAGATAGAGAATTAAATCAAGAAGAACTAGATCGATTAGCATTAATTGCACCCAAAGCATCTGTTGCAATAATAAGGAATTATAGTGTTGCAGAAAAAAGAACTATCGAACTAGGTTCAGAATTAATAAATATTGTAAAATGTTCATTTTCAAACTGTATCACTCAAAATGATCGCGAACCTCTGCCACATAAATTAAAAATTGTATCTTCTGAACCCATGGAAATACGATGTTCATACTGTGGGAAAAATCAAGATATCGATGAAATTGTAGACTATATCATTTAATTTTCTTGTAACCACCGTTTCATAGTGCAGGCTTGACATATTTCCCTACTTGTCACCTCACCACACTCTTGGCATTTCCTTATCTCTGATTTTATAGGATTAATCTCCCTATGCATAGCACGTATCTGATCTAAAGAGTGTAAAAGTCCATGACGAGAACCAGGAGTAATCGTTTCCATATCTGCAATAATTCCACGACTTAGTTGGCGCATAGCCCCTGGTGCATGCGGGCAGTCTCCATGATGGATAGGCAAACCGGCATAAATTGCATGAGCATGAATCTCTTGTTCAGGTATCCAGCGTAATGGGACGACTCTAGGCGCAAGCCCTTCTATCGGGGCGTCTGTATGCGGCGCTAATCTTACAGATCTCTCAATGTTGCCCTTTTGGAAATTCATAATTATCGATTGAGCCATATCATCTAGATTATGCCCTAATGCCATAATGTCTGCATTAACTTTTTGTGCCAAAGCATTGATTCCCTGTCTCCTAAATACACCACAGTATGAACAAGGCATCATTCCTTTAGCATCTGGATTATTCTCACCTATTATTGGCATTTTTTTAACTACATTATCCATTCTATCATAACCAATATCTTCGTATGATAGAGTCTCAAACTGAATATCAAGAGATTCTGCAAGTTCCCGAGCTAATTCTAAGGAAGGTGAACGGTATCCATCAATTCCTTCATCTATACAACCAGATATGATTTCTACATCTCTTCTACGACCAATGATATCGACCAACATGCTCAATAATACAGCGGAATCTTTTCCGCCAGATATGGCAACAAAAATTCGGAAAGGTGAACCGTCAGAATGGCGAGCATCCTTTGGTAAATTAATCTGTGAACGTATTTCCTTGGCCACCCTTTTCCTTATAGAAGATGCAAGATGTTTTCCACATAAATGTTGACCACTATACTCTTGAAAAAGAATGGAGGTATCTTTACATTGACTACAAGATAGCACTGATAGAGCCCCACTCATAATGGGTCGTCAAGGATTCTGCGCTTGAACCCAACGAGTGAAGAGGTAGTGAATAAGCGATGATTTGATGACCTAGATGCTCTTGAGATAATTATGTTTGAAGGCGGCCCATTGCCAAATCAGCACGAAAATAAGGGTGAAAGTTTCGGCCCTTGGGGACACAGAATTTTATCTGTACTCGTACTTATAATAATATTTTACAGTCAGAATAATATTATGAATATACTCAATGAGATCGGAATTACGAATAATCCGCTCAGAATCATTATACAATTTGTGACTATTGTTATTCTATTGGGATTTGGGCATCGTTTACTAAGACGTAATTAATCAACCACGAATTTTAGAAAGTCCAGTTTCAATAAAGCCAGTAATTCTCTGCCAAGGGATAACAAATCTACCACCTGCTACAACAATCATGAATAATGATGCTGAAATAACTTTACCATAAGTCAATTGTAATTCCAATGATTCTTTGACTTGTCCTGACCATTGAGAACCCTCCAGAACTGCAACAAAGGAAATCAAAAAGTCATCAAATTCGAGAGCTAGGGCCGTAGTTATAGCGACTACAGTGATTATACTAAATAAATGAGCCATATGGCCATTTATGAGGTTATTAAACTGATTAACATATTCTGGATCTCTTTTGGACGCTTCCGGAAGAATAGATGCATATTCTAAATTTGTAATTACAGCTAATCCAGATTCTAAGAATAATAATAATAATATTGCTACTGTCAATAAATCAAATGCTAAAGGAGATATTAGCCCTCCATATAATGTCGCCTCACCTATTTGAGCTGAAAGTGGTTGGAGACCTACGTCAACAGCAGTAGTAACGCCTTCAAATGTTAACATAGCATGTATTCCAATTACTATCAAGAAATAACTTGTAGCCCATGTAATCATTCTCTTCGAAAGACTCCATATTCCTATCAAACCTGCGAGTATTGGGGCAAAAACAATTCCGAGAAATACTAATTCGAAAAAGAATTCTAATGGGGCAAATACGAGATTTATATGATTAAACTTATCTTCATTTTGACCGAATGGAAGATAAAAACCTTGTGTAACTATGCCGATTAGCCAAGATACAAGAAAAGGAAGGAGAAACCAAGCAGCCATTAAGCCAGAAAATACTCTCTTAATCAATAATTGTAATTTTTCTCCACGAGTTAGTATAACGACCCATGATCCAGTAATGATAAAACAAAGTATAACAGGTACAGTAAATGTGTCAAAACCAGTTTCATTGACTCCCGTAAGGAGATCTGGGATTACAGTATCCCCATTAGATTTCATCCAAGCAATTCCTCGAGTATGTTCATATGATGGGCACCAACCTTCTGGGCCTGAATTTGCAACAAACTGTCCGGAGCAAGAACCGAATAACTCATTCATTTTACGCATTATTAGCAAAAGAGACATGGTTGAAATTATTTGTAAAAGAAGTACCTGCCAACGTAAACGTAACTTCGAAATATGAAGTGTTTTAGATTCAGGGACTACATCCATAACCATTATTCTCACATCTCCTTAAATTGTTCTAACTTGTAATAATGCCTGAGATAAATCAACACTAGGGGTCCAATCGATTACAATAGCGCCATAACCTGAAAGTGCAGTTAGTCTATTTTGTCTTTCAAGTTTTAAGACTTCATAAGCCATTCTTGGGATTCTACTTACCAATCTTTCCAGATCAATACTGCTAGGCGATAAAACAATAACTTCATGACCTTTTCCTGAAAGATTTCGTATAGCTGATAACGTTGTACCATCTCCTTCTAGGCTACTAATAATAAAAACAGGCGAACCTCTAGAGATTCTAGGGGAAAGGGCGTTTGTTACTGCTTGTAATGGCATACTGCCTCTAGATTCTACAGCAGCGAGTTGGCTCAAAACTTTGTAATGCTGTTTATCTCCTGTCTCAGGAGGAAGAAAATCCATTCTTTCACCATATGTAACTAAAGACACAGAGTCTCTTCTTTTTATGAAATAATTTGCAATTGAAGCCGCCGCAACAGTACCCATCTCCAAAGGATTTTTCAGTACTGTGCCTATTCTAGCCACGTCCCTAGTGTCAAGAATTATGAAAACATCAGTTACCGCATCTCTAGTCTTCTCATTAACCATTAAATCACCGGTTCGTGCGAAGGCCTTCCAATTAATCGAACGAAATGAATCACCAGGAAAGTACTCTCTGAGCGAATAAAACTCCATACCCTGACCAGGAGTTTTTAGAGTAGTAGCTCCAGTATACATTTTAGGAACATTTGATCGAATTAATGCTTCTTCTACATCCCTAACTTGAGGGAATACTGTGATATCTGAACGATCACTTAGGCTAGTTTCTGAAACGAATAAGTTGAATGCATTTCGATAACGTATAGATGTTGGACCGATTGTATAATGGCCTCTCAATGGACACCTGACTGTGTAACGAATAGTTGTAGTCTGTCCAGGACCAAGATTCATACGCATAAGATTGACTCCTTTACGCATTTTCATTTCATGAGGAACGTTATCAAAAACTTCTAGTTGCTGAGTACGACGATATGACTTATTTTTGACGGTCAAAATAACGTTAATATCATCGCCTTTATACACATTAACTGCTGAAACTTCACGAGTGATTTCTAAATCTGAATGCCCCTCTACCCAGCCATTTATTGCAATGAAAGAGATAAATGTTAGCCCTATAATCATTAATTGGAAATTAGAAATCATCATACCAATTAATATCAAACTTATACCGCTTGTAAAGAGTATAGCTGCCTTACGTGTCCACATATTCAACCTCCTCTTCTGAGTTTGTAGAGCCCCATTCTTTAATTCTCTTTACTATACCAACAAGTTCATCTGGCTTGTACTTACGATCTTCGAAAATAAATTTCGTAAGAACTGGATCTTCAACCATTCGCTGTAATTCTGCGGCTGGCAAAGCATCAAATTCTTCCCTAGATAATGTATTTAAATTTCTAACTCTTGTTAACAATACTTGCCTTATTTTTTCAGGTTTTTGATAATATTCATAACGCCTTGCATCACCAAAACCATAGTATATTATTCTAAAAACATGGCGCCAATTCTCAGGATCTTCTTTTCTAATTAAAACCGCCTCTAGAGTTATAAATAAACCGAGGAAGAGGAGAAGCATGGCCATCCAATCATTTGTAAAATAGATTAAAAGATAGTACATTAAATTGTAAGTATCACCAAATAGAGTAGGCTGCTGATGCCTAGATTCATCGAAAATAACAATAGCATTAGATGAACTTTGAGCACTAGAATTCCCAATAAGTAAAGATTCGGCAATTATGTCTAATGCCCACTTACGGTTATCATTTGAGGGGACTATGTCATCAATACCTGAATAGAATGAATCATCGTATAATGAATTTGTCAAAATTGACCCGTCGGCTACAAAATGAACTCGACCAGAGTCCGCACCAACGCACAAGCGATCAGCACAATAGCGAACAT
Source organism: uncultured Candidatus Poseidoniales archaeon (assembly GCA_902511005.1). Lineage (GTDB taxonomy): Archaea > Thermoplasmatota > Poseidoniia > Poseidoniales > Thalassarchaeaceae > MGIIb-O2. The sequence continues at coordinate 26,917 of CABXDN010000011.1, forward strand.
ATACTGCAAAAGGGCCTACTTCATCTCCATCAATACCAAAAGCAGAAGAACCTATAGTTAGATTCCCATCATCATTAGTGTCGAGATATGAGTCAAGAGTAGATTTACCAATATCATACCTATTTTCTACAGGATTATATGAACCCGCATTAAATGCTGAGGGTTGATTCGTCAATAAATTATAACTTTCTGAAAAGTCCCATTCAGTTTCAGAAATCCATCTATGGGCGCATAATCCCGCTGATTCTTTTGTTAGGCCAGCAGGGAAGGTGGAAATATCATATGGATCAGTATCTAAAATATCTATATATCCATCTGTATCTGTATCTCTCAGGCATGGATGAATACTTGATAATGAACCTGAATTTGTTGTGAAATTAAATGCAGACGAAGTATTAACCCAAATGAAATTATAATCTAACTCCGTGGCATAAGCTTCGCCATCATACAAAGTGTGACCAGAGAATTCTAAACCAAACTGATCAGCCAGTGTAGAAGAATACCCTTTATCATCCATTAGCAAGACAGTGCCGCCAGCCTCGACAAATTCGTCAATAGCCAATATTTCTGAAGTTGTGTAACCAGAACCTTCAGAAAATTCAATTACATTTTCATCACCGGTAAATCTAGGTAAAGAAATAGTATCTTTCTCAACCCCAGAAATAACGAAAATAGCCTCTTCCGGATAATCAATCTCACTCAGAAGTAGAGGACTTGAGACTAGTGCATTTGTTTCGATGCCCATGCTATTAATTTCTGCTCTAAAACGGCCTAAGTCATTCCAATCGTCTCCATAGGCAGATTGCTGAGTTTGTCCCTCTGTAACATAAGTTACCGCTATAGTTGAAACAAGAAGTAGGAGCAATATCCAAAAGGCTCCAACTAACATATTTCGACGAGTTTTGAGAGCGATTAACTTCTGGCTGTAATCGCGGAAATTTGCCATGCTGCTCCCCACCTAGTCGATATGACAAACAACGAGCCCGAAGTTCGACTTAAGACGCTTGTGAACGAATGGACGGTTATGCATCATACTATTCTGATAGTTTGATTACCTTACCAATACTTTCAATTTCTTCAACAGGAACAGACAGAAGACCATTTACAGTAGGCCAAGGTAGGAGTTGAGGGTTGATACCTGTTTCAATCATCACTAAAATATTAGTAATTTGTCCACTCCCTATATCTATGCGAAAATCGGCAACATTGCCTAATTTATCGCCAGCACTATCATGGACCTCAAGATTGACTATTTCTCGACCAAAGGTTACTGGCATATCATGTCCCTCACGCTGATTCTATCCCTGAAAGAGTATCTGGTGTACGACGAACAGATTCAAGTCCACTAGTAAGTCGAGCCTCCATTCGATTGTAATAATCCATCATTTCCTCTGTAATTGTAGGCCTGACTCTATTAATTGCTTCTTCAAAATGTTTTTTCGATACACTTTTCTTCCCCGCGCGCATAGAAATTAATGCGGCTTCTCTACAAATTGCTTCAATATCCGCCCCCGTATAATTAACTAATTTTGGCGCCAGTTCTTCAATCTTGAACTTACCTAGAGGCATCGGTTCAGAATGTATCTTCAAAATTGCCTTTATTGAATCAATATCTGGAGGAGGTATATGGAGTACACGCTCAAATCTCCCGCTCCTTAACAAGGCTGGATCTAACATTTCTGGCCGGTTAGTTGCTGCGACAACAATCACGCCTTCCATCGAGTCGACTCCATCCATAGAACTCAGTAATTGATTGACTACTCTATTCATTACATCAGAACCTTCGCCAGTATTACTCCTTCTTACGCCGGCAATACTTTCAAATTCATCTAAAAAGATAATTGAAGGACTAGATTGTTTCGCCTTCTTGAATAATTCACGTACTGCTTTCTCAGAGTCTCCAACCCATTTAGAAATCAACTCAGGTCCTTTAATCGTAATAAAATTCGCTTTCGCTTCATTAGCAATAGCCTTTGCAATCAAAGTTTTACCGGTCCCTGGTGCACCGAAAAGAACTATTCCTCTAGGAGGAGTTATGCCGAAATGTTCGAACATTTCAGGCTTCGTTAAAGGCCATTCAATACTCTCTTTCAATCTCTCTTTAACCTCTGATAGACCCCCTACTTGTTCCCAACTGACTTCAGGTACCTCGAGATATATTTCTCTCAGAGCGCTTGGTTCTATTTCCTTAATAGCTAGTTTGAAATCCGCCATTCGGACTTCCATTTTCTCTAGAACTTCTGCGGGAATATGTTCTTCATCTAAATCAATATCTGGGAGATAACGGCGGAGTGCCTTCATAGCGGCCTCTCTGACCAAAGCAGAAATATCTGCACCGACGAAACCATGAGTATTATCTAATAGCCAATCTACATCAAAATCATCACTTATTGGCATGCCACGTGTATGGATGCCGATAATTTCTGCACGACCGTTTTTATCAGGGACTCCAATCTCTAATTCTCGATCAAAACGCCCTCCGCGACGTAGTGCTGGATCAATAGCATCTGGACGATTTGTAGCACCTATTACAATTACATTATCTCTTCCTTGCATACCATCAAGTAAAGTCAATAATTGTGCTACAACTCTACGTTCAACTTCGCCACTGACGTCTTCTCTTTTTGGAGCTATTGAATCTAACTCATCTATGAAAATTATTGCTGGAGCATTAGCGGCCGCTTCATCAAAAATCTCTCTAAGTTGCTTTTCACTTTCACCATAATATTTCGAAATGATTTCAGGGCCATTGATTGAAGTAAAATTAGCCTTTGTTTCAGATGCTACGGCCTTAGCTATTAGCGTTTTTCCAGTACCAGGTGGGCCATATAATAACACGCCACGAGGCGGATCTATACCCAGTCTGCGGAACAAAATGGGATGTTTCAAAGGTAATTCAATCATTTCTCTAACTTTCTGTAATTGTTCACCAATTCCACCTATATCCTCATATGAAATTGTCGAAATCGGTTGACCTCCGTCTTCCTCCTCATCAACTGGTTCTTCTTTGATAATTATTTCAGTATCTGGTAAAACTTGGACTATCCCCTTCGGAGTCGTTTGAACTATTTGAAAAGGTAATGCTTCAGCAAAAAGAGTCATTCCTGGGATAAATATCCTATCGCCTGAGACTACTGGCCTCTTGTTCAATCCTCTGCGTGCAAAACCCTCTATCCCAGGACCAAAACGTACTTTCTGTTGTTTGGCCATTACTGGACTCAGAATTAATTTCTGACAGGGTTGAGTTTCTACTTTACGGATTGTTACTTTATCGCCTAAGGATACTCCTGCATTCTTTCTTATGATTCCATCAACTCTGATTACACCTAAATTTGCATCTTCAGGGCGGCATCTCCATACGATAGCCGCTGTCTTCTGCTCCCCTGTAATCTCTACAATATCTCCTGGTTTTAGATTTAAATCATTATCGAAAGGAACTCTGGCTCGACCATGGCCTACATCACTTGGTATCGCCTTGGCTACTCTAAGTTGTAAGTCTTCTATTCCCTCATCTGACATTCGACATCGCCCTCAACAAACCTTTCTATTCATCAAGGCATTTAAGGCATTGTAATTGTAGATGTGAAATGAATATTAGATAAAATAGGTATAATATTGTTTGAGAAGGTTTCTTGATAGAACTGTATTTCGCAAGGTACATGACTAACGTGCTAGAATCAGGATTTGAATTCATGGATGCCACTAATCCCAATGGCAGTCCAAAGATAAAAGGGTATAATATAATCAATGGAAAACTACAATCTGCAAGTAATGGTGAAACATTTGAAAGTAGAAACCCTGCACTTCTAGCAGACTGTTTAGGAGAATTCCCTTTATCTACAAAAGACGATGTGCATCAGGCACTTAAGGCAGCTAGAGATGCTTTCTCTTCATGGTCAGCAACACCAGCACCTACAAGGGGGCAGATCATTGGAAATATGGGCAGACTACTTATGGAATACAAAGATGATATTGTGAGAGTTGAAACAAGGGAAATCGGGAAAACACTCAAAGAAAGTGCAGGTTCAGTTCAAGAAGCAATCGATACATGCTTATTTTTCCAATCAGAAGGAAGAAGGCTATATGGCCAGACAGTGAATTCGGAATTACCTGATAAAGAGTTATTCACTTACAGAAGACCTCTGGGAGTTTGTGGAATAATTAATGCTTGTAATTTCCCAGCCGCTGTTCCTTTCTGGAAAATGATTCCTGCAATAATGTGTGGAAACACTTGCGTTTGGAAGAGTCCACAGGATGCACCTTTACTTTCATTCATGTTAGCGAGAATAATGCATGAATCAGGATTACCTAATGGAGTAATCAACCTAGTGCATGGAAAAGGTAGTGGAGCCGGGCAGCATCTTGTTGATGCAGTTGATGAAGGTTTGGTGAATAAGATAAGTTTCACTGGTTCTACATCTGTTGGGAAAATGATTGGAGAAGTTTGTGGCAGAAATCTAGTCTCAGCGAGCCTAGAACTCGGAGGGAAAAATCCTCTAGTAATTATGCCAAGTGCGAATATGGAAAATGCTGTAGAAGGAGCTTATTGGGCAGGTTTTGGTACAGCAGGACAACGTTGTACAAGTCTTGGAAACCTAATTATACATGAAGATATTTATGATGAATTTATTGAAAAATTAATGGAGAAAGTTGAATCTACCACGATTGGAGACTCAATGGTTCACGAAAATGTTCTATACGGCCCTATGCTATCTGAAAAATATGCAAATGACTTCCTAAAAGACTTACAGTTATGTGAGAAAAGTTCTGCGAGAAAGCTTTGGGGGAATGGCAGAATAACTTCCGATAACAAACCTAAAAATTTCCTTGGAACACCTGAAGATGGAGTATACATGTGGCCTCATGTTTATGTTGATGTGACTGAAGACATGGATTGTTTTCATGAAGAAATATTTGGACCGGCTATTACTATTGTGAAAGCAAAGAATTTCGAACATGCATTGCATTTAGCAAATGCGTCTCCTTATGGCCTTTCAAGTGCTATATACACGAACGATCGTTTAGAAGCATACCGTTATAAAACCGGAATTAAAGCAGGAATGACTGGAATAAATAATTCAACAACAGGTGCAGAAGCTCACTTGCCATTTGGAGGAGTGAAGGGAAGTGGGAACGGAACTAGAGAATCGGGAATCTGGGTAATTGAAGCCTATTCATATTGGCACGCAGTTAACGATGAATTGTCAGGCAAGTTACAACTTGCTCAGATGGATGTAGAAGATATTGAACTTATTGAAGAAAAGGTAGATTATTCATCCTTGGCTTAAACCATCATCTCTCCACATTACGGACAGGGTAAAGTGGGTAACCAAACTCCGAGCATATACCCACAATTAGTGTAAATTGATGATTCAAGGTCATCGAAAACATCCATCTTTATCAGATATTTGGACACATTATGCATAATTACACTTATCAATAATTATTATGCTAAGAAGCAATCACTTATTGCTCGCCTTTCGTTCGCAGCACTAGTAAGGTAGGAGCATTTCAATGTCTAATGCAATCAAACTCCCCATGGAAAAAGGATTTGGTAAAACCGATCGTATTGACAAATGGTGGTCTCAACCTTTTTGGATGGGTTTTGGTCTAACTTTGGCATTAGTATATACAGCCCTCAGAGTTGTAGTTTGGGATGGCGACATACAGTACGAGGACCATAGAGTCACATCCCCTATTTTTTCTCCTGACGTAATTCATATCTTCGATCTAGATACTCCAAAATGGATGAATTCTGCATTACTAATTCTTTGGATACCTTTTGGTTTTAGAGGCACTTGTTACTACATGAGAAGAGTCTACCACAGAGTATTTTTCCAAAATCCTACTGCATGTGTTGTTGCAAAACCAGAGATTAACTATCGTATAGGATACAAAGGCGAGACTGGATTGTTTGTGTTGAATAATTTACATCGATATATGCTATATTTAGCAATAATAATACTCTCAATGAAAGTATATGACGTATACCATACAATGTGGTTCCATGGTGATGATGGTACTGAATCATTCGGAATATCCGTGGGAACATTGGTTTTGGCCACTGAATCAATTTTACTATTCATGTATGTTGCGTCCTGCCATGCATTCAGACACCTCTTTGGAGGTGGCATGAATCAATGGAGAAATGGAATAAGTGGCGTTGTAGGAAGATTATACATAAAAATTAGTGACTTGAATGTTGACCATGCATTTTGGTTCTGGACTAGCTTAGTCATGGTATTTTTAGGCGATTTATTTGTTTGGGCTGTGGCAGAAGGAATGATCAGTGACTGGAGATGGATAATTACTTGAGAGGTGATGATATGAACGAAGATTATACTATTCACGAACATGATGTTGTGATAATTGGTGCTGGAGGTGCTGGATTAAGAGCAGCTATTGAAGCAAGTAAGGCAGGAGTAAGTGTAGCTATGATTTGTAAATCGATGTTAGGTAAGGCACATACAGTAATGGCCGAAGGAGGAGCTGCTGCTGCCTTAGGGAACAAAGATCCGCGAGACAATTGGCAAACTCATTTTAGAGATACCATGAAAGGTGGAAAATATCTAAATGATTGGCGAATGGCAAAGATTCATGCACAACAAGCACCAGATAGAATTAGAGAATTAGAAACATGGGGGGCTGTTTTTGATAGAACACCTAAAGGCCTTACTAATCAGCGTAATTTCGGAGGGCACACATATCCAAGATTGGCACACATAGGAGACGCAACTGGACTTGAGTTAATCAGAACTTTACAGGAGAAAGGAGTCCATATGGGCATGGATATCTACATGGAATTCACAGTCCGTAGATTATTCAAAACAGATGGAAAAATCTCTGGATGCTTTGCGTACAATAGGAATGATGGGACTTTACATGTATTCAAGGCTAAAACCGTAGTAATGGCTACAGGCGGAGCCACTAGATGCTGGTCAGTTTGTTCAGGATCATGGGAATACACAGGAGAAGGTTACGCATTAGCATATTGGGCTGGTGCTGAGATGGGAGATATGGAATTCATTCAGTTCCATCCAACTGGAATGATATGGCCGCCTTCTGTAAAAGGAATTTTAGTCACCGAGGGAGTTAGAGGAGAAGGAGGAATGCTTACAAATTCAGAAGGAAAAAGATTCATGTTCGATTATGTTCCTGAAATGTATAAAGATGAATTTGCAGATACAGAAGAAGAGGCTTTAGAGTGGGTTTCTGAGATTGTTGATGGGAAACTAGCAACTGTACGTAGACCTCCCGAATTATTGACCCGAGATGTCGTTGCAAAGGCAATAAATTCAGAAAGAGATGCAGGTAGAGCAAGTGCTCATGGAGGCGCATATCTAGATATTTCATGGAGAGAACCGGAACAGGTTAGGAAAAAATTACCTGGTATGTATCATCAATTCAAAGAACTAGCCGCAGTAGATATCACAACCGAAAAAATGGAAGTTGGACCTACTGCTCATTACGTGATGGGAGGGATAAAGGTTCATCCTGAAACACAAGAAACTACTGTCCCTAGAATGTTTGCTGCAGGGGAAGCAGCAACAGGACTACATGGTGCTAATCGACTTGGCGGAAACTCACTTTCTGACTTGATTGTTTTCGGAAAAATTGCAGGAGAAAATGCTGCTATTACCGCTAAAGAATTGACAGAATTCCTCGTAATAAATCCTGTAGAAATTGATGAGGCTATTAAAGAAACTATGGCGCCCTTAAATCGTAAAAATGGAGAAAATCCAGCTAAAGTCGTAGAAGATCTAAGGGAAATGATGCAAGAAAAAGTAGGCATTATTCGTACTGAAAAGTTACTAAAAGAAGCTTTGAAAGATTTGGATGAATTAGAAATCCGAGAAAAAAATACATCAGTAGGGGCTAGTAAAATATACAATCCAGGATGGCATCAAGCATTGGAGATAGGTGCTATGATAGATGTTAGTAGAATGTGTGCATTAGCTGCTTTACATCGAGAGGAATCTAGAGGAGGGCATACCAGAGATGATTTCCCTACACCTGATTACAAGTACTGGGGTAAGATAAATAGTGTCATTGTTAAGAAAGATAGTATGGAAATAGAGCATCGAAGATACCCAAAGATTGATGATGAATTAAAACAATTATTAGATATTGAAGATTTACATGAGGAGGAATGAGAATGGATGAAAATGTGACATTCAAGATTTTCCGTGGAGAGCCGGACGAAGATGGAGTTCCAAACGGGGAAATGATTGATTATACAGTAGAAATAGACGAAGGAATGGTTGTTCTAGATGTTATACATCGAATACAAGCAGAACATGCACCTGACCTTTCCTGTAGATGGAATTGTAAAGCAGGAAAATGCGGATCTTGTTCGGCAGAAGTCAATGGAAAACCGCGACTAATGTGCATGACAAGGATGGAAGAAGTTTTGGAAGAAACACCAGAAGGTGAACCTATTCTTGTGAAACCTATGCAAGCATTTCCTCTAACTAAAGATCTAGTCACAGATACATCATGGGCATATGAAATGAATAAGAAAATGGTTCCAATAAATGGCCCGGAAGAATTAGACTGGGAATTCAATCAAAATGAAGCAAATCGGATCCAAGAATTCAGAGGATGTATAGAATGTATGTTATGCGTAAATACATGCCATGTTTTAAGAGAACATGAAAAGTTTGATGAGTTTGCTGGACCAAGATTCTTTGTACGATTAGCAGGACTAGAGATGCACCCTCTAGATAAGGAGAATAGGATTCCCGAAATAAAGGATGACTTTGGAATCGGATACTGTAATATTACTAGATGTTGTACAGAAGTATGCCCAGCAGGGATAAATATCACTGATAATGCAATAATCCCTCTGAAAGAAAGAGTAGTTACAGAGTATTATGACCCTATCGCAATAATAGGACGTAAACTCGGCCTAAGATGATATATTTATTGCCCTCTACGAGTTTACCCGAAGAGGGTTTGTGTAATTCCGTAAAAAAATAGAAAACTCACAATCGAGTTATTCCAATTTTCTTTACATTGGCCTTATTGATTTTAGGCGGTAACCAAGATGGCCCATTAGCTGGCTTATCAACAACCTCTATCCAACCTTCAAAATTGTGAACACGGTTTGTTCCACGCTCACGTAGTTGGATAGGATTAGGCACCTTACGAGTAGCTGCTTTCAGGGCTGCTCCTCGAGGCTGCTTGCTTACGAACACCTGACTAGTGTCCTGACCATTCTCCATCAATACGAAATATTTTTTGTCTGACATAAAGTAATCCTCCATCACTCCGCCTGTCAAAAGAGGATATGAAGGTATTGTATAAAAAACGCGATACTGCGCTACAATTGGGGTTAATTAATAAAATCCGACTAGCAAAAAAATAATTTACATTTCCGCGCAGGCAAGTGTTTTTGTGTTCAAAACACCGGGTATAGCACGTATTGATTCGACAACTAATCTGGCAATATCACCCATATTATCTGCTTCTAATTTAACTATTAAATCATGATCGCCGAAAAGAAGATTAGCATCGGTAACAAATGATAATATCGAGGCGGCATTGAACACTTCGACTTCTGAACCCGGTTCAACATTTACTAGTACATAACCCACTGACATGAGTTAGGCGTGAGGGTCTTCACGGATGAAATGTTCCCTCATAAACTCAGAAGGGGCAGAAGAAGCATACATATTGCATGGCCTCCTCTGAGTTAAATATGGCAGAGGTCATCATAGTTCGAGAATGTAAGTATGGACAAGTGAGAGTCTGCTTTGGAAATGTAGCTCGAGTAGAGGGTGATGTGATGGTATTACCTGCAAATAATAGACTCGCAGGTAGAGAGGGACTAGATGAGGTGATGCAACTAGTAGCAGGACCTGAATTAAGAGAAGCGTGTACTGCCATCGCTAAAGAAAAAAGAAAAACTAATTCTCAACCTTGTGGTGTTGGAGAAGCAGTTACAACGTCTGCCTACAATTTACCGGCAGAACATTTGGTGCATGTTGTTGGCCCAGATT
>CABXDN010000012.1 GCA_902511005.1 uncultured Candidatus Poseidoniales archaeon
CCTGCTGAATCACATGTAGATTTACACCATATGGGAGCTGCTTTGAGAGCGCATTGGTTGGGATTACTAGGGTTTTTCGCAGTGATAATAGTAATTATTTTCTGTGGATTCTTCTTAAGATATGGATTTTCGGCTAACTACACTGGGAGATCTAATCTCCTAAGATTGAGAATTAAGCATGAGAGAAGAGGTGACCAAATATGAACGATGATCTCGTATTCAAATTGTTGAAACAAGTAAAATCAGGCACAGTGTCGATTACAGATGCACGTTCTGCATTGGAAGGTATTGAATTAAGCGAAGATAATTATCTTTCAGCAGTAGATCATGGAGTATTCAATGAACCAGATGCAGGGACAATTGTGAGATCTAGTTTATCCCCTGCTGGCGACTCGATAATGGTCGTATTAGTAGGTTTTTGGGGCTTAATTTGGACTTTGTTTTGGGCTGGGTCATTGAGTTATGGACTTTACAACCACTGGGATCAACAACTTTTATCGTTATTTTTGGCAATGACTTTGACGACTCTAATTATAATGGGGATTGTTTACCTTAGATTTGTAATGCCAGATATTGTGATAATAAAACATAGAAGAAATAAATACATAACTCCAAATGATTCAGAGGGTTGGAAGAAATACGAGGTTTGAATATGAGTAGGAATTTTAGATTACGCCCTCTAACAGAGTCTGATGACCACGGTCAAGAAAAGTCAAACCTAATCGACAGAAGAGATTTCCTAAGGTATTCCTTCAATACCGCTGCAGGAGTCATTACAATGGCTAGTTTAGGAAGCATAGGATTCGCATCTTTATTGATGGGACAGGCAAGTGCAGATGGCGGAGATTCAGCAGTTAGGTTCTGGGTTCCAACGGGCGCGGAAGATACTGTTTGGTATGGAGACAGCCACCTTCAACCCATGAGTTACGATGCTTTCGTACAAGCATCAGCAAACAGCAATACAGGTATGGCCGGAGCACAAGGGGTTTGGTCGGGTATGCCGGTTAATGTTATTTATGTCCCAGATAATGAAAACAAAGGTAGTGGGTTGGCTTCAAATAAACCAAGATTTCAATATTTAGAAGGTTACAGTGACGGCGGGAAATATGTAGGGTCAGGATTTGAAGTTACTGAAAAACCAGAATATTCTTCTCTTTCAATACATGACAATTTAATCATTGTCTTCTCTAGATGCCCACATTTATGCTGTATACCAGGTTGGCAACTTGTAACTAATGATTATACTAACGATAGTTGGGAGGCAGGAGGTACTGAGTCAGGTGGAAATAAATTATTTTGTATTTGTCACTCTAGCAGATTTGATCCAACCGCTATAGAGAAGAACAGTATGGGGAGAGGGACTCCTTTTGATTACATCGGGATAAAAAAAGTGGGAGGGCCTGCACCTAATGGTATGCCATTGGTACCGTTCGTCCTAAATGGAGATATGATAGAAGCTTTACCAGACTTTGTAGACTGGTATGCATACTGTTCGTGAGGTGAAAATATGATACAATTTTGGTTTTTATGGCTTTTTATAGCAATCGTTGTTGTCTTAGTAGCCTTCACGCTGCGTAAAGAGAGAGAAGATTTGCCGAGAAAAGATATTTTACGAGCAGTCGAAACTAGCGCTTCAGGAATGGGATTAGCCGAAAAATCATTTTTATGGGCTTTTTCTTGGTTAGATACAAGATTTAGGATACAAGACTATTGGGGCATGAGTAGGAATGCATACCATAGTATGCATAGACAAATGCCTCTAACGCACGCTGAAAAATATAAATTAAGGATTATTTGGTACTGGTATCCACTATACTGCCTAGGAGGAATATCATTCCTTGCGTTCGTAATATTAGTAATCACTGGAACCGTCCTTGGACTTTACTATGTCCCAGGCGGTGAAGGAGACCCTACGCCTGCTTATTCATCAATGGAATTCATAATGACCCAACTACCATTTGGATATATCATTAGATCAATACATCATTGGACTACGCATTTCATGGTTGCAGCTGTATTCTTACACATGTGTAGAGTGTACTTCACTGGAGCATACAGAAACCCTCGCGAATTAAATTGGCTTATTGGGGTAGCATTAATGTTTTTCACAATATTCTTTGGATACTCAGGATATCTTTTGCCATGGGACAGTCTAGCATTTGGAGCAGCGACCATTGGGATAAATATGGCAACATCAACACCACTTATTGGCGGTTGGGTGGCTAAGGCAATGTTCGCAGGAACCTCACTTTCAGGCCAGACTGTTACCAGAATGTATTTCTTACACGTATTTATTCTTCCAGTAATAGTGACAACATTGATTATTGCTCATTTATTCATAGTTTGGGTTCAAGGCATTGCAGAGCCGCATTAGAGGAGTTGTAAGATATGGGATTAATTGAGAGATTTGGTAGGATTGCAGACGTATATGTCAGCGAAAGGGATGGCCTAATCGAAGGAGATCAAGAAAGAAGAAGACCACATATGGGGCATCCATTTTGGCCTTCGGAAGTTTTGAGAGATACTATTATTTTGGCATCAATGATTTCTACTCTTGCATTTTATTGTTGGCTTATACCTCCACCCTTACATAGTGCAGCCGATCCTTTTGCTCAGGCAGGATTCGTGTTCCCTGATTGGTACGTATTATTTTCTTATGGGTACTTGAGATGGGGGGAATACCTTCCCTCATTTACTATTCCAGCCGGCCCGATTGGAGCATTCTTTGGAGCAGAATACATATTTTGGAATGCGGCTTGGTGGGGAGCAGCAATAACCGGAATTCCAGTTACCCTATTAGCCCTACCACCATTCTTACCAGGTAGAGAAAAGAGAGGAGTTGAAGACCCTTGGTTTGCCACCGCAGGGGCTGTTTATCTCGCTCATGTTTGGTTCATATCAGTGTTCTCAATTAATATATTTTTAGAATTATATGCAAAAGATTTGTCGAATTACTGTTGGGCAGATTCTCACGGATATTTGTTCTGCGGAAGGCAACAACCGTGGACAGCAGAAGTATTCAATGCCATACCATGGGTACTGACGGGTATATTCATATTTGCAATAATCTATTTTGGTGTCAGAAAATTCGGACTTAATGCCTTGGGAGCTAGATTAACGCCAAATCTCGGAAGACAAATAGCAGTAGGATCTGCTGTTGCAGCATTCCTCATATGCGCAGTTACCTGGCCGATTTATGAATCAGGATTTTGGGACTATGGAGGATTAGGTGCAATGGATGAAGTTAGTGAGTTAGATAAGTTAAGAACTCAACCTTCAGATACACTATTACATACTGAAGAAGGTAACTCTTGGGCTGAATGGTCAGATGAGTGTTTACCGTATGAAGATTCATCTGATTTACTACTCTGGGAAACACTAACCCATGGTGAAGACTTTTCAGATTATTGTATACTTCCTGCTATCCATTGGGTAGATTGGGGGATATATCAACCGACTAAAAATTTGATTATAGATTATTCAGGAGCAAATCAACACACGGTAGCAGACATTGGACGTAATGGGGCTCTAGGTGATATTACATATACAGGAAATGCAGAATCTAATGAAATTATTTTTACAGATTCAATAGTATTTAATGTGGAAGATTTTGGCATGGATAAAGTCCCTGCAGACATAGGTTGTAATTTCAGAACTACTGAAAGAGCCGCAGGAGTTCACTCTCAAACACTTTCTGTAATGGATTCAAGTGACAAAATTATTTGGTCGACAGAAGATGGATTATGTTCATCAACTACAATGTATTTGGAATCGGGAGTATCTTATACTCTACAATACACTACCATTAGTAGTGGAGTGAATGAGTCAGTATCTATGATTACAGATTATTCTGCTGTTGTTTATCAGCCTCTTCTATTAAATGGCGATGGAACTGCTCTAATGAGGTCCCAAACGACACTTGAAGATAGTGAATTAACTCAGCTTACAGTAGATAACCCCACATATCATAAGAATCCAAAGAGCCTTGATGCGAAATTGATTTACTCTCTTTTCATACCTTGCTTAGGTGTTGGAGCAATGGTTTTCCTGCTCATGAGGAGCATGGCTAGAGGATATGAATGGGAAATGAACAAATGCTATGGATGTGATTTGTGTGACGATGCATGTCCTGTGAGATTATTCAATGCAGGAGACAAACTTAACATAATCTATAATTCATGGAATAATGAAGATGATGGTGTACCACTCTATTCATGTCTTACATGTACTGCTTGCACTAATGCTTGCCCTCAATTAGTAGATTATGACTCATACATAGATATCAGAAGAAGCCTGATAGTAGGAGGACCACCTGCAACAGAAATCCCACATACGGTACTACAGGCCGTTCTAGCAGCAGAAGCAGAAGAAGATGCAGACGATGCGTTCATCAGCGTAGATGAATATCCTATTGACTCAAATGTAGGATACTATCCTGGTTGCGTAGATTATATTGATCAAGAGATGATTTTTAGCCATGTAAATGAGGGAACTATGAATCTTGGAGATACAACTACTGCTGCTTTCACTCTTTTCGAAGATATGGGTTCTGAAGTAACATACTTGGGGCGGGATTTCTTGAAATGCTGTGGGCATGACCAAAAATGGCAAGGTATGGATGAAGTATTTGATAAGCTCAAATCTTACAATCAAAAGAAATTAGGGGAATCGGGTATTGATACGTTAGTAACATCTTGTGCAGAATGTTTCAAAACTTTTGCAATGGATTATGAATTAGAAGACATGAAAGTAATGCATACAACTGAATATTTAATTGAAAATGGCTTTGATATGAATTTACAATCCGAAGAAGATCTTACAGTGACATATCATGACCCTTGCCGATTAGGAAGACAGATGAACATCTATGATGAACCTAGAGAACTTGTTCAAGCGGTTGAGGGCGTAGAATTGGTGGAAATGGAACATACAAAGGAAGATGGATTGTGTTGTGGTGTTTCAAGTATGATGTCATGTAATGAAAATAGTAGAACTTTAAGAATTCAGAGATTTGATGAGGTTAAAGCTACAGGTGCAGATATAATGCTTACATCATGCCCTAAATGCGTCAGTCATTTCGAATGTCTGAAATTCGAAGGAGATCCAAAGCATGACTTTGAAATTTTGGATGTAGTTTCTTTCCTCGCGAGACAAGTGAATGCTAAGAATCAATAAATTAGGCTAAAAAAGCCAGATAAACAGATATTAATGCAAGTATAATATTAATAGCCACACCAATTAATGTTGCCTTAGCCATTCTGGGGTTTTCATAACCTAACGCAATTAGCCATAGGAAGAATCCTATCAAGGCCCCACAGGGCAAGGAAATCCAGGCTACTTTCAGTGATAAGAAAATTGACATAAAAAGCCATAAAGACATAGGTAAGGATAGACCTAGAATAACCATAGAATCTTTCCACCAAACTTCGTTTCCGCTTACACCATTCATGGTTTCTCGGCAGAGAAGGTTAGAAATGAATCTGACTACAAGAAACATAGTATTGAGTAGAGGGATTCTCTCGCAAGCATGATGACTGACGCTTCAGATGTTTCAGAACGTCGTAAAAAACAACAAGAAAAAATACGTATTATGTTGAATACTATAAAAGCAGGTGAAATAGCATCGATAAAAGGCGGAGAAGAAACCGTAGCTTGGGTTAAAGAAGAACTTTGCATAGGATGCGACCAATGTACTATTGTTTGTGATGATGATGCTATCGAACTTTACGACAAACCTTTAGCGAGTCCAATAATGAATATTGAAGTCAACAGAAAGGCCAGAATACTAAGAGACCCCTGTACAGGGTGCAAACTTTGTGTTTTAGCATGCCCTACTGATGCAATAATAATGATAGATAGGTGATATGATGAATGAAGAAGAAGATCCATTAAGATTTGGAGCCGAATTTGGGCCAAAAAGAACTGGGAATAGCACGGGAGTATCACTTTCAACATTCAAAACATTAGTCTGGGTTTCAAATCTAGGGGGGCTTTTACTTGTTGTCATAGGACTGGAATTAATGATGGTTCAAGGTGAATTCTATATGGCATTATTCTGTATAGTAGCGGGAGTTATAATTGCATTATTCCCATCGAACTATGAGATTGTTGGGATGGATGGGGTTGAAATTGATTCCGGAGAAAAGTCGACTTTAGAAGGAGAAAAAGAATAGTATAAATAGAAAATTATGATTAAAGACTATTCCAGTCACTTACGTCATCAATTAAGTCGATTAAATTGCCTTTTCTAATACCATTCTTATAATCAGTGAAATGCATAGCATGGAAAATTCTCATCCCTATAGCCATATCTGGTTGATTGGCAAGAATAGGAGATAAACGCCCATAATCATTAGCCCATTCCATGGCATGGGGTGTTAATTCAGATATTAAATCACTAATAATATTTGGAGTAGTGGCAGTCCCTGCAGGTACTTTCGGACGACTTACTATATGTTTAGGTAATTTTGTTAGATTAGCTGCTTCCCTTAGAGCCATTTTCTCATCTAAACCACTTAATTTCCATTCTAAAGGTATTTTATGGGATTTATTTCTATGTTTATTTGATAAAAATGGCACTCTTGCTTCTACACCATAGGCCATGCTATGCCTATCTCCCAATCTAAGTTGAAAATTTGTCAATTGCCCTCTATCCAATTCAAATTGCAGTGCATCTCTGAGATTCGAGAATTTATCCTTAGCCGAAAAATTATTATCAATCCATGGTTGACCTGCTCCAATGTAATTATTATCAATAGAAATGTCACCAAATAAAGATAAACGTTCATCAATTAATCTTGCATGTTCTGACAGAATCTTATGCCTCGAATAGCCTGCATGTAATTCATCAGCACCTTGCCCACAAATACCAACTTTCACTTTTTTAGACATATTTTCGAATAATGGCTGCCAAAAAAGTACAGAAACATCAAGATCTTCGCCACTCCATACAAAATTAGGTAAACCATCCCAAAATTTATCCTTATCTATTATTATTTTATGATGTTTTAATTCATGATTTTGAGCAACATCTACTGCAGCAATCATATCAGGATTCTCTTCATCTCCTGCTACCGTCCAACATTCAGGGATAGAACTTCCCGACGAATTTGCAATATCTTGTGTTATCGCTGCCAATAAACTTGAATCTAAGCCTCCTGATAGAACTAATCCTATTGGGACATCGGACATCATTCGATCTTCCACACTAGAATAAAGTGTATCTAGTAACTCTTTAGCTCCAACTTTTGGATCCCAGAAATTTTCAGGAGAAATTTTTTCTTGATTATATCTAGATACTCCAGTTAACACTGCTCTACCTTCAATATCCAATGACCAAGTTTCGATTGTCCCTTGAGCTACAGATGTAACACCTGAGAATAAAGTCGTATAATCAAGCGGATATTCATAAGCCAATCTAACCGCTAATGAGTTAATATCTGGTTTAGAAATAAATTCAGGGTGAGCATAAAATGATTTAATCTCAGAACCAAAAAGAAGCGACCCATCAGGCATTATTGTTCTGAATAAAGGTTTGACACCCATGGAGTCTCTGGAAAGAATTAATTCTCGAGATAGAGGGTCCCATATTGCAAATCCCCAAACGCCATCTAATTTTGATACCCATGATTTATGCTTTTCAGCATTATTGCCGATGATATCTGCATTTTTAGTGCGGAATAAATCGCCTACTTTCTTACCAACTGGTATCTGAGGTGGCTTTTCATTGTCAAATGAAAATTTTCTATGTAGAGCAAGTATAGTTTCTGCATCACCAGAAGTTTGCCAAGGATAATTAGATATTGAATCCTTAATTTTAGCATGATTATAAATTTCTCCATTTTGAACTAAAACACAACCATGATCGGATTTAATTGGTTGCCATGAACCATCAATATCTACAATCGCTAAACGAGATTGAGATAAGGAAACACCAGCATTACCAACCTCATCCACATACCCTCCGTATCCATCCGGTCCCCTATGTGATAAGCATGCAGCCATAGAGTTTGAAATTGATAGATCGGCATTACCTAAAATTCCAGTGATACCACACATAAATATACCTACTATATACTGTTATTTAAGCCAACCAGTCCCAAGTACTGGACTAGAAATAAATTACGTATATACCTAACGAAGCCAGTGAGGCAATAACCCATACCATTACGTAAGTATTCTGTGAAAGTGACGATTCAACGATTTGATCTTGCTCTTTGTCATCCATACCTATCATGCCTTCGAGAAGTAATAAGACTGTAAACATGACGCCATGAGATTTCAGAAAAATGATTCTAAAATAAGTAGGACAATTAATGGGAGTAATACCATAGTGGCATTATCATCTATCCATTTAACACTTGGTAATTCACCTAATACGGTTAGTGGTGCTAAAATTAATGAGGCTAAGAAAGGTGTACCCAAGAAGTATGAACTGCCAAACCAGATGGTATATGATGCTGCTAAACCCCCCAATACAGCCATTTTAAGGCCTCTTTTAGAACGCTTTATTTCACCCATGATAGGGTCTACAAATGTCAACCCCCATATCAAAGGAGCCGCATAGAGACCTGATTTCATTCCTTCTGAACTATCTGAACCAGGAGATAATAATAATGCTAAGCATACTGCAAAAGCACCCCAAGCTAAAGCAGATATTTGTTTCGCTTCATATTCTCTCTGACCAATAATTATTATTCCAAAATATAACCTTGTCATTTCAAGGAGAACTAAAGTCAAACATGCATAGGTTACAAATTCATTCGGAGTCAGGGAAAAAAAATTAGAAATATCATCTCCTTTCGTGAAATACAATATAGGAATTATCGCCATAAAGACATGAGTGAATCTTCTGAAAAAATGCCCGCCGATTCCACCTACAGAGTGCTTGGCATGATCGATATCTATTGGAATTTGATTTTCAGTCATTGATTTATCTCCATTTGAATTAATCCTCAAAGTCTTCCCAACGCTTCATCGAGGTTTATCTTTCCTGACTCTAGGTCTAATAATATTTCATTGAAAGAAGGATTGGAAAGTAGTAAATAATCCCAAGCTGAAAGTAGTCTTTCTTTCATTCTAAGGGAATTTCGCTCATTATTGATTTTTAATCTCTCTATCTCATTAATTAAATCAGAAATTCCTTCATTATTCAATGCTGAAGTAAGGAGAACCATCTTATTGCTATCTTTTTCGGAATAACTAAACGAGTTTTTTATTGAATTAGAAGCATTTAAGGCATTAGGTAAATCAGATTTATTAATCACAATTAAATCTGCTAATTCCATTATTCCTGCTTTTTCCGCTTGAATAATATCTCCACGATCAGGGCCATCTACTAACATCACTCGGTCGGCAAATGCCACAATACGAATCTCTGATTGCCCACTACCTACTGTTTCAATGATAATTCTTGACCACCCACACAAACTAAGTAAATTAATCATGGAATCTAAAAATGGAATCAAACCACCTGGGTGATTCCTAGTTGCTAAACTACGTACAAATACAGATTTGCTAGAGTCTGCAGAAGACATTCTCATACGATCGGCAAGTAATGCCCCCCCACTTTTCGGAGAGGAGGGATCTACCGCTAATACTGCAACTTTTTCGCCTCTACTTACCCACTCATCTATCATTGTACCAATTAGAGTAGATTTACCTACGCCAGGCGGACCAGTAACTCCTAGTACCCAAGGTTTTGAAGTTTTAAGAGGAATTCTAGCGCCGGACTCTATAGATGACAATAGCCTAGCTAATTCTCTTCTATTGCCATTTATAGCGAGGTCAATACTTTCCTGAATCAATCCCATCTCCACCTGGAATCTTCCCCCACACCTACCTCTAGATTATTTTTTTTACGCTCAGATATAGTTTCTAGAAATTCGATTATTGAAGTAGTAGATGTCCCAGGACCAAAAATAGCCCTCACACCTAAAGAATATAGAAATTCTCTATCTGATTCCGGAATAATTCCTCCAGCGAATACTACAATGTCGCTCATCTCATTAGATATCAATTCTTGACATACTTTGGGTATCAGTACATTATGTGCACCAGATAAGGTAGATAGTCCAACTGCAACTGCGTCTTCATCCATAACTACACGTACTATCTCTGAAGGCTTTCTCCTCAGACCTGTATAAATTACTTCATGTCCCGCATCTCGTAGTGCACGAGCAATAACCTTGGCGCCACGATCATGCCCGTCAAGACCCGGCTTCGCAATGACAATGCGCATACCCATACAAACTTGTCCGAGCGGTCAAACGATTTCAAACAACCGATTTACTGTACTTTGGGAGTTCTCCCATGGGTAATGCTAATTGGGTGGCTTTCACCAATCTCGTATTATCACATGTCAGGCGTAAAGGAACGTATCGACGAACTCCGTCGAAGAAAAGCCCAATCTGAAGCAGGAGGGGGGCAAAATAGGATTGCTGCCCAACATTCGAAGGGGAAATTAACTGCTAGAGAAAGAATAGAACAATTACTAGATGAAAACTCATTTATGGAGGTAGATTCACTTGTAGAACATAGGTGCAGAGATTTCGAAATGGATAAGAATATCATACCTGGTGATGGAGTTGTATGTGGACATGGGACAATAAATGGTAGAACTGTTTATTGCTTTGCACAAGATTTCACTGTTTATGGAGGTTCATTAGGAGAAATGCATGGTTTAAAGATATGTAAAATATTAGATATGGCTCTAAAGACTGGAGCACCAGTAATTGGATTGAACGATAGTGGAGGCGCTAGAATCCAAGAGGGAGTAGCAAGTTTAGGTTCCTATGCAGAGATATTCTTTAGAAATGTCAGAGCGAGTGGAGTAATCCCCCAGATCTCAGTAATCATGGGTCCATGTGCAGGAGGTGCAGTTTACTCTCCAGCAATTACCGACTTCGTAATTATGGTGGATAAAACATCCCATATGTTCATCACAGGGCCAGAAGTGATTAAAACAGTAACAAACGAAGAAGTATCATTTGAAGACTTAGGAGGAGCCTCTACGCATGCTACCAAATCTGGAGTGACGCATTTCACAGCTGAAAATGATGATGATGCGCTAGAAGTCGTGAGAGATTTAATTCAATTATTACCCTCGAATAATCTTGAAAAACCTCCAGTAGTGGCTACTAATGATCCCCTTTCTAGAATATGTGAAGAGTTAGACGATCTAGTTCCAGAAATCCCAACACAACCTTACGATATGCTAAATGTAATAGAATCAATAGTAGATGATGGTGCATTTTTAGAGGTACAGGCAGACTTTGCACCAAATATCATCATTGGCTACTCAAGATTAGGCGGTCACACTATAGGATTAGTTGCTAATCAGCCTAAAGTATTGGCAGGCTGCTTAGATATTGATGCTTCTGTAAAGGCAGCAAGATTTGTAAGATTCTGTGATGCTTTTAATATACCAATTGTAACTCTAGTTGACGTACCTGGTTTTCTACCTGGAGCTAATCAAGAGTGGGGAGGTATAATACGACATGGAGCAAAATTACTATATGCATATGCTGAAGCAACAGTGCCAAAAATTACTGTTATTACAAGAAAGGCATATGGTGGTGCATATGACGTAATGTCATCGAAGCACATTAGAGGAGATTACAACATAGCTTGGCCAAGTGCTCAACTCGCTGTAATGGGAGCAGATGGAGCTGTACAAATCATCCATAAAAGGAGAATTAATAGTGCAGGGAATCCTGAACAAGAAAGAGAGAGACTCGTAGAAGATTATAATGAGACATTCGCTAATCCATATCAAGCTGCGGCTTTAGGTTATCTAGATGATGTAATTAAACCAAGAGAAACTAGAAAAGTGCTTACAAAAGCACTTGGAGCACTTTTAGATAAGGAAGAAAGTAGACCAGCAAGAAAACATGGAAATATTCCATTGTGAGGGTTGTTAATGATAAAAAAGAAGGAAAGAGAAGATTTTCTTAGAAGAGTCGCAATTGCAGCGGTAATTCTACACTCCTCAGAAGGAGAATTTCTAACACCATCGCCATATAGAGCGAAAGGAAAAGAATGGTCAATAGACCATAGAAGGACATTAATAGGCAGAAGAAACTTGTTTAGATCTAAGTCGAAAAGAAGTACATCGAGGTGATATTATGTCGGAAAAAAGAAAGGTCACAGTAGATGGACAAGAATTCGAAGTAACACTTGAAAAAAATGGAGAGGTTTGGGATGTTGAAATCGAGGGTATTAATTTCTCGATTAAGATAGATGAAGATAATACAGTAAATTCATCTAAAAAGAGGAAAAGAGGAGGTAGTAAAAGAAAACTCTCAGGGAAAATATCTTCATCGATACCAGGTAAAATTGTCTCATTAAATGTCAAATTGGGAGATATAGTTAAGCAAGGTCAAGTTGTAATGATATTGGAGGCTATGAAAATGCAAAATGAAATCCAAGCACCATTATCGGGAGAAATTATTGAAGTAAATTGTCAATCCGGAGAAAGTATTGAAGCTAATATGCCATTGATAGTAATAGAACCAGAAAATATTGGCAAAAATTAGAGAAGTTCAATTAAGGTATAGTCAGGCGGAAGAGTATGAATAGTTGCGATTATGGTGAATGTACAGAGATTGGTAACAACATCAGTCGTTTATCGCCAGAAGGATTTTTAGTTTCAACAGGGAATAAAGCTTATTCTTTCAGAGAGGCATATAAAAGATTTCATTATTGTGAATTACATCATGATTTATTGATGAAAAATGTATGGAATCGAGTGAGAAAAACTGACAACAAAGGAGACGATCACGTTGCTCCTACTGCAATATAATCAAATAAGACCTAAGGCATCTTCAATTCTATTTAATTCAGGACCGGTCGAACCCGAACCTACTAGTGCATTAGTTTCTGAAGTGACACAACCAGCACCCACATAAGGAGATCCGAAACATACAGTGCCAACCATTACTGGTGCATCCATAGTTTTCTCAATTTCACTAACCTCGTAACTTGTGATATCAGGGTGCGCTAAAATCCCCTTATTATTGGCTACAAGTAGTGAACCAACTGTATCTTGACCAGCCACCCTAACTCTAGAGGTTTTTACACCGAGTATCTCTCCAATCAATTCAACCCCAGGGTTAGGAATTGATTTGCTGACTACGGCTCCGTAATCATTACATTCAAGTAAATTACCTGCAGCATTTACCCCACTTTCTAAAATTACAACATCCCCATAACTAGACAGAGTATCAAGATCTTCTTCGGTAGCAATATCTGCTACTGCTATTCCTTTACTGTTTCCGCATATGAGACTACCAATTAAAGCAGAACCACCAATTAATAATGGATTCATTTCAATATCGAAAACTTGAGCTATTTCTTCAATTACTGGCTTATCAAGAGATGCGGGGTAAAACAAATTATTCCCTACTACGCTTAGATATACACCTACTTGAGAATGGCCCAGTATATCTCCTGTTGATATTGTCATACTATTACCTCCACATTTTTATGGCTACGCCCATGATTGTTATAATTTGTGCGGGGAGGAAAGAGAGTGTGGCACAACGACAAACGTTCCCGTGGGCTTTCGCACCACAGTACAAGAAGTGACGCAGAAGGGCTTGACTTCCGGGTTCGAGATGGGACCGGGTAGTACCCCTTCGCTATGGCCGTGCACAACTCTCTTTCGAATTTGATGAATTGATATGACTGTTGGACAGAGGCCCACAATAGAGCCCTGTATTAATTTAATTTTAAAAAATTGGTGTGTAGAAATTGATGAATGCTCGGGGGGTTAGTGCAGCTGGGCTGAATACCTCGGGCGAACCCTCGATACTTACACCCGCTGTCTATCAAACTCATCTTCTATGAGTCCCCTGAGATGCCTCGTCTTTCGGATGACTTCGAGCTTAGATGCTTTCAGCTCTTATCCACTGGAGCGTGGCTACCCAGCATTGCCCTGTCGGACAACTGGTAAACTAGTGGCTCCGAGTCCTCGTTCCTCTCGTACTAAAGGACCCTTCCGATCAGGCATCTGATACGCCTCAACCACAAAGCAACAAACCTGTCTCACGACGGTCTAAACCCATCTCACGATCCCCTTTAATGGGCGAACAACCCCACCCTTCCCAGCTGCTGCACCAGGAGGTTGGGAAGAGACGACATCGAAGTAGCAAGCCACCAGGTCGATATGTGCTCTTGCTGGTGACAACTCAATTATCCCCAAGGTAACTTTTCTGTTATCAATCACCCCCATAAATGAGGTAGATTGGTTCGTTAGGCCCTGCTTTCGCATCGTCGATCGTTATTGGTCCGATCCACGTCAAGCCAGCTTTTCCCCTTACGGTTAACGGTGGAGACTGAACCACCTAAGCTGACCTTTGGGCACGCCTGTTATATTTTCGGGCGCGTGGCGCCCCACCCAAACTACCCACCAAACGGTGTTCTCTAAAAGAGTTAGAATAATTACAAACTAAGGACGGTGTCTCTATGGACGACTCCCATCTGGACTGGCGTCCAAATGATTAACATCTCCCGTCTACTCAGCACATAGTGTGCGATTATTCAACGCCAGGCTGTAGTAAAGCTCTATGGGGTCTTCGCTTGCAGGTTGAGGTTACTGGACTGTGCGCCAGTAATAGTCAATTTCGCCGGACGTATCGTGGAGACAGTGGGACTCTCGTTGTGCCATTCATGCAAGTCGCCAATTAAGCGACAAGGTATTACGCTACCTTAAGAGGGTCATAGTTACCCCCGCTGTTTACCGGTCCTTCATCAGGTTGAAACCCGATTTCAGATACCGGCACTGAGCAGGATTCACCGACTATACACATCCTTTCGAACTAGCAGTCGGCTATGTTTTTATTAAACAGTCGGAGTCCCCTTGTTACTGCGACCAGGTTCTCTCGAACCTGGCACTCCTTCTCCCGAAGTTACAGAGCGATTTTGCCGAGTTCCTTCACGATACTTTGCCCGTCACACCTTAGGCTTCTCACCTTGGGTACCTGTGTCAGATCTTGGTACGATCACCTCTTACGGTTTTTCATGGGACCTAGGCCTCATCTATCTTTTGCTCACGTCTTCTCAAACTTCTCACCATTACGGTTCTCCATTCGATTATTGAACGCTTCGACGCACCATGACTGATGCGCATAAACTAGCCCAAGCCGTCACCATTAATGTAAGAGGGGCTTACGAATATTAACGCAATTCCCTTTCGATCATTTCGGTTAGGAATGACCTTAGGATCGGCTAACCCTCGGCTGATAACCATTGCCGAGGAACCCTTACCCCTTCGGTGGTGCGGATTCTCACCGCACTATGCTGCTACTCTTCCCTAGATTCTCATACATACACGGTCCACCCGATCTCAAAACCGAGCTTCTACCCGAGCATGTCGCCGCGCTACCTCATCTTCTTTCGAAGGATCAGTGTATCGGTATACAGTTTTAGTCCCGTCCATTTTTCGGGCCCGCAAGCTTGACTAGTGATCTGTTACGAACTCTTTCAAGGATGGCTGCCTCTAAGCCCACCTTCTAGTTGTCTTCGACCACGGACTCCGTTTGTAATTAACACTTAACTGTAATTTTGGGACCTTAACACTGAGCTGGTTTCTTCACCTTTCGTCACGGTAGCTTACCCACCGTGGCTCACTCCTCGCTTCTACGACGATTACAACTTCGGAGTTTGACAGCGTACCGAGGGATCGCTCCCCCTAAATACCCAATCAGTGCTCTACATCGTAATCTATCTCTGCGAAGATCTACCTGCGAGTAGTCTCGCGCGGAACCTGCTATTGCCCATCTCGATTGGACTTTCACCCCTATACCCAGCTCATCCGAGCGATTTGCACATCAGCAACGGTTGGATCCTCCACCCAACTTTCATCGGGCTTCAATCTGGCCAGGCATAGATCGATAGGCTTCAGGTCTCCCACTAATGACTCCGGGCGAGCACACCCAGTCCCTCACCGCCTAAGCGGCTGCGGACCTTTCGGTTTCCCTTCGGCTTCAGAGTTCAACTCCTTAACCTCGCCATTAATCAGAACTCCCAGGGGCATTATTCGAAACGCACGAATAGACGCTGCTCATATCTTCGCTTTCACGCCTATTCAGCTTGTTCCCGACTGGTTTCAGGTTCTTTTCACATCCCGCTAAGGATACTTTTCAGCTTTCGCTCACGCTACTTGTCAACTATCGGTCTCGAGTAGTATTTAGGATTGGAAGTTTATGCCTCCCATATTCACGCGCGATATCCAACGCACGATACTCAGGATTCATCACTTGATCATATCATGTACATATACGGGTCTTTCACCCTCTATGGTGCGCCGTTCCAGGCGACTTCTATTTCCATGACTTAGACTACAGATGGTCCATACCCCACATCTCTTCATGATTTCTCATGAAGATTCGGTTTGTCCTATACCGTTTTCATTCGCCACTACTAGCGGTATCTCGTTTGATTTCTTTTCCTCTCCCTACTGAGATGCTTCAGTTCAGGAGGTTCCCTTTCCATTTAGGAATGGCACAGAGTGCCAGGAGGTCCCATTCAGCAATTTGCGGATCCAAGAGATTCATGCCTCTCCCCGCAACTTATCGCAGCTTGTCACGACCTTCTTCGGCTCTCGAGCCGAGCCATCCCCCAGTCGGGTTGTAGCATTTTATTAATTTCTACATTCCCACTTTCTATTTATTATCTTAACACAGGGACTCATTGTGAGTCCTCTGGTGTCCAGGCATATCAATTCTGGTATCTCAGACCACTCCGTCTCCCCGCAGGGCGAAGCAGTCTCAACCACTAACCTTGATACATGGCAGTACCAAAGCGCACTATAAGCAGCCGTCCGACCTACCTTTGGTATATGAAGTAAAGGGTTGCGACTCCCGCATGAAAGTGGCTGAGTATAACGAATATACAGTTCTTAGTTAATTATTTTTTCGAGAAAATAATGGACCCAAAAAAACCTATTTCGAATAAAAAATATCTAAGTTATATGTATGATAAACTCTGTTAAAGAATCGAATTATTCTGATTCAATGTCTAAGTTACCAGAGTCAAAATCACTCATATCTATGCTTTCTATATCTTTGTAAACAATAGGAGTAAGTGAGAGACTACCTATGATAAGTAGTGCAACTATTATGACCCAATAAGCATCATTCGACCACGTAATAGCGTACCTGACAACACAATAAATAGTAGATATTACTAGAGTTAGTAGCATGATAGGGAAGCCCGTACGGAAGAATCTATTGAAAGATATGTCGTCACCTGAATCTTCCGCTAAACCTGCAGCCACTACATTAGCAGAAGCCCCTATGATGGTTCCGTTGCCGCCTAAGCAGGCACCCAACGCCAAAGCCCATGCCAATGGCCCTAATGGCAAATCTAGAACTGGATCAGAGGCTAACTGAATTACTACAGGTACCATAGTTGCAGTATAAGGTATATTATCTATGAATGCTGATGCTATTGCAGACACCCATAGAAGTAGAAGGATAGCGACCATCAACCTATTCTCTTCAGATGCTTTAGATATTGTATCAGAAATTAAATCTGCAATCATTTCTATCAACCCCATATATTCAAGCCCATGTATCATTATAAATAATCCCGCGAAAAATATGATTGTTGTCCATTCTACCGCGTCTAATTGTTCTTCGACACGGTGCGGAGATGTGACAAGAAGCATCAAAACTGCACCGCCAAGAGCGATTGTAGCAACTGAAAATAATGGATGAGGGAAGGCTGAATGTAAAAAGAACAATAAGATTACACCAATCAATATAATTCCTGATTTTTTAAGAAGAGGGACATCTTTTATACCATACTGAGCTCTTAAAAGATCTATATTCCTTACCCTATTTCCAGAAAGGCCAGGTTTTTCTATTATTCTCAATAACCAGAAAGCAGGTATCATAGCTATCAGAACTGCAGGAGCCACATGAATAATAAAATCGCTGAATCCTATGCCTTGTCCCGCTAGAGCGTCAATTCCACTAAGACTTTGCTCGGAAAGTTGAGCACCTATGATAATATTTGGAGGATCTCCTATTTGAGTAGCCGCGCCTCCAATATTAGAGAACATGACTTCGGCAATAATTAGAGGGACGGGTTGTAAATTTAGAACTCGGCATATCTGAATCGTAACAGGGACTATTAACAAGATTGTAGTTACGTTATCTAATAAGGCAGAAAATACTGCAGTAACAATGCATAGAATGAATGTTAATCGCCATATCGAACCACCACTTTGAGCATATGCCTGCACGGCTGCCCATTCAAAAAGACCGGTTTTTGATAAAATATCAACCATTACCATCATACCTATGAGTAATCCGATAGTTTCCCAATCTATCCATGTCATAATAACCATCAAATCGGGACCATTCCCCACAATGTGCAGTGAAACAACAGCAGCGATTCCACCCAATGCTGCTGCAAGTGCACGATGGACGACTTCGAAAACAATCAAGCCATAAACAGCCACAAGTATCGATATTGCTACTGGGACAGCCCAACTAGGCATTTTGGAGGGTTCCCAAGGACCTTCCGAAGTACTAGCCGCTGAAACTGTCAGAGGGAAAATTACTGAAACAAAGAATGCTGATAACTGAAACATGATTAAACGAGGTTGAAGGTCTCGGGCGTTCTTAGACATGGACTTGCGTACTGCATTACCTCTAAATATCTCACCGTCTAAAATACTGGTTTAGTAAAATATTATCGGCATTACATGCCGGACCAGAAAACTGCGATATTCCCTCTCTGGAAAACCAGTGTAGACTCAGATGATGATGAAATTAAAGAAAATAACTCCTTCCTTTCTGAAGCACCATTAGCTATTCCTTGATTTACTTTAATTTTGACTAATTTACGCTTCTTCAATTGTTGCTTCAATTCGTCAATTACTGAATCGTTAATTCCGAGTTTGCCTACTCGAATAGTGATTTCTAAACTACTATCCATTGCATTTCTTTTGATTGCATTCGGTATATTCATAATAATTACATCCATTTTATATTGGTTTTCGGGTTTTATTTTCACACCTTAGACAAGTCGTAATCACTGAGTGTTTCCTTATCCTAATACGTGAATCTCTTCCAAACCTCATTACTGATTCACAAGACTTGCAAATAAGAATACGAGAAAGAGATTCATTACTCTGACCGTGCCTTTTACTTAATCTAAGTATATCTCTAGCCGCAATATCTCTAATCCTATGAGAGTTTTTGTCAGGAGAAAGAATAATTTTAGATAACTTATTAATCGCTTCTGAAGAACGATTTTTTCGGCGGATTGAATCTTTCGAACGTCTCCTCGATGACATTTTAATCACATTAATTAGTTAAGCGAGAGATGATTTCATCACCTACATCTTCTATAGATTGATTTCCATTAATTCGTATCAATAGCCCTTGGCTTTCATACCAACCTGCAAGAGGTGAGGTCTGCTCGTGATACGCAGATAATCTCGTCCTTACAGTCGATTCATTGTCGTCTTTTCTTTGAATTAAACGCTGAGAAATTAACTCGGGAGCAGGATTAAATTTCGTATGATAAATAGCACCAGTTTCTGGATCCATACGCCGGCCGACTATTCTTTCAACTATTGAATCGTCGGGTACTTCTATGGAAATTACGGCACTGACTTGGGCTATTTTAGCAAGTTCTTCTGCCTGAGCAACAGTGCGAGGATAGCCATCAAAAAGAACTCCCTCTGAAGCATCATCCATGCTAAGTCTTTCATTGATAAGCCCAATTATTACATCGTCAGGGACTAATTTTCCTGCTTCCATGAAAACTTTAGCGGCTAAACCCATCTCACTCCCTGAAGATACTGCTTCTCTGAGCATATCTCCTGTAGATACTTGTGGTTTTGAGGTTAAATTGACTATCCTATTTGCCTGCGTACCCTTACCTGCACCAGGTGGACCAAACAATACTATCGAACCTTTCATAACTCTGTGGGGAAAGGTCATGGTGATAAGTCAAACCCAAACTAAGGTTGATTCTGCTCCCACCACAGATGACCATAAGATTGCCATTGATCCATAGTCCAACCCTCAGGTAAACCACCCAAAGGTAATGGTGCTGAGCCTTCAGGAGCAATTGATAATTTTGGTGGCCCAGAAGCAGCTAAAGCCGCCTGTATTTCATCTTGACTAACTCCTCCTGTCATAGTATCTCCTGACCCTAAAGAGGTGTCGAGTGCAGCATTACGTCGTTCAGTAGAAGTACCTGATAAAAGAGCTGAACCCTTGGGTATGAGTTCTTCTTCGGAAGACATCAGATTTTGAGAATTCCTCCTCATTCGGAGACCTAACACAAATACTCCAGCTAGAGAAAATAAGAACAATAGGGCTAGTGTCCATGAAGGCAACCCTATTGACTCTATTAATCCTGAAACACCACCTGAGCTAGAAGATCTTTCCTTACTCATTTGCAGTTCGATTTTAGAGTTTGTAACTTCTACATCATCAGGAGAGAAGTTAGTTGCATTAGCAGATAATTCGACACTTGAGAGCCCATAAACTGTACTTGACGTTGATTTAACGGACAATTGTATGATTTTTGATTCACCAGGTAATATATCATTCACTACATTATCGCTTAATAGAAGATTCCAATCATTAGACTGAGAAATTATTATTTCAGCACCGGAGTTAGTATTTCCAAGATTAGTCACATTAACTGTAAAAATCGCTGCTTGACCGGATGGAACTTCTTCAATTGACGTAAAGTCAGATTCTAGCACAATCCAAATAGAAGGAACTACTAAAACTGATAATTCAATAGTTTCGAAATAAGTATCGCCACTAGGAGTAGTGAATTCAACGATTACAGAGACTATTTGAGATAATTCACCCATAGGGAGATGCCCAGGTAAGTCAAGTCCGACTGAAACATATGCTTCACGGTTCATATCCATCTCAAAAGAATTCCCAGAAAGAAATCCTCCAGACCAATCTGTAGGTAAACTACCCATCGTCAAAGAAATATCCAGAGGGACATTTCCAATATTATGGAGTTTTATCTGAGTGACTGAGGACTTACCTAGAGCGACTTCGATTTGTCCAGAACTCTCAGCATCTAGAGATGCAAGTTCTTCAATAATCAATTTCGTACCATTGATTAAAGTTTCAGAACCTTGAAGTGTAGTACGGATTATTATTGTGTTAGAATCCCCCCTATTAGCTGCAAGAGGTACAATAGTATTGACAGAAATAGAAATACTATTACCTGCTAAAATATCGACACTCATGTCACCATTAACTACTTCATTGCTACCTTCGATTAATTGTGTTGGCCAACTATTTTGTACATTAACAGTAAACTGTAAAGGCACATTTCCTTCATTGGTAATTACTAGAGTAGTAGTAACCAATTCACCATTCAGTACCGACCTATCATCTGCAAGCCCCAACGGCCCTAATGAAATGCCACTATCTGAAAAAATTTCAGTACGGAACTCACGGCTTTCAAATACTTCGACAGATGCTTCATCTATTGAAAATAAACTGGGATCATTTACGGACTGAGTAGTGCAACTAACGTCTTCAATTGTGCCAGAAGAAGGGAAACCTAACACGTCATTAGGTACTCTGACTCTTATCGGAACAGGTAAAAACTGAAGTCTTGAAAGTGGCTCTAAATTGAGGACTGACGTTTCACTATCACCTACTTTGACTATCCATCTATTCTCACTTTCACAAGATATTGTATACTGAGTAGGCCCATTTCCAGTATTAAGAATTGAAAGAGAATATTGAGCGAATTGCCCAGGTGTTGCGCCCAAATCATCTGCACCAGCGATAACTGTGACTAAACCTTCTACCCTTTCAACTACAGATCTCAATTGTAATGAATGATATACCGTAGGGGCGTTTTTATCCCATAATGTTACTTGAGACACAAATGTACCAGGTAGAGCGTATATCGCATTATCTACATCTGAATCTACATCTGAAAAATCCAAAGAGATAATTCTTCGATCACCTTGGTCACCAGAGGGAGACAATGTCCAAGGACCAGATTCATTAAATAATTTCCACCACTCATCTTGAGGAGACATTAACAGGCCACCGATACCCAACAGTTGAACTGGAGATGCAGAAATGTCAACAGTAATTTGAGATGTTCCCTCATTCCTCATTTCTAACTGAAAAGATACTGAATTGGTAGTAGTAGGGTCGAGACTTCGAGTACGTGAATCCTCTATTTCTGAAGGTGTAGACGGCAAAGTACCATCAACTAATAGAGGAGTTAATCTAACACCGACTTGAGATACATAAACATCAATTTCAACATAGTTATTATCAATTCCATCTACTTCATCATTTAATTCTAATACCTCTGAATTAGAATCTAATGTCATTTTGATAGTATGTAGACCAGTTGTCGTGAATATATGAGGATATGATAATGAAGATATTGAACCACCAGATAATGATGTTTTTTCTTGCTCTAGAATTACACTATTATCTGTAATATCTTCGATTAATATCGAATAATCACCGGTTGGACCTGCCGCTTGATTTTTCCATTGCGCTTCTATCAAAAATGTGTCTCCTTGAAGTGGGCTTTCTACCGAAGTAGTAAGTGAATTAGGAATAATTGTTAAATCGGGTAGTAATGTTTCGGTTAAATCTCCTGTTAAAACTATAGCATAATTTTGTAAATATCCACCGGCATGTCCTACTTCAATAGACCATGTGCCGCTCTCAGGGAGAGATAAACGGATTCTCTCAACATTGTTTAAATAATCTGGAGAACCGTCTTTAGCACTAAAACCATTCATGAAATTATTACCATAATAAATATCTCCACTGGGAGAAGTTACTATCAAATTAAGATCATTTACCAACTTCGGTGATGATTGATTTGCCACCGCCGAACCTTCACGATCATTCCAAACCAGCGTTATATCGAATTTAGAAGAAGAATCTAATTCGATGTTATAGATGAATGAATGACCAGGTCTTAATTCTCGGGAATTATCATATAATAAATCTAACTGCTCATTATTATCGTTAGGAAATATACTATTTGACACGTTAACTTCCCCCCAGCCTTCCATGGAGTTGGGTATGTCCGGAGTACCTATATCATCAGCACCATTGATTAAAACCGCTTTGATAAGATCAGAACGAGGTTCAGCAAGAGATTGAGTTTCACGAAGATGTTGCCTAACCATAGTAGCTGCACCAGCAGCGACTGCAGTGGACATCGAAGAACCATTAAGAGTCATGTAGAGAGGAATATCTGTACCCTCATGAGTCGATGTCGAACAGCTTTCTCCTTCTACAAATAATGCCTCTTCGGCCCTTGCAGAGCATATCATAACGCCTGGTGCAACAAGATCTGGCTTTATACGACCATCTAAGGTTGTACCTTTAGAGGATGTTGATGCAACTGCACCTTGCGCTTCGCTTCCATATGAACCAGTTGTTGAAGAACCAATAGTCAATACATTTTTCGCAGTTCCAGGAGGTGTTATAGTTTCATAACCAGAATCACCTAAATCTCCTGCAGAAAATAATACAAGAAAACTGGGTTGATCAACTACGTAAGAGTCAGCAGACCTTGAATCCGAACTATATTCCCCTATTAGGTTGACATTCCCCCAACTATTAGTTTGAATCCGAGCACTTTGTTGATATGAATGTGAAAACATATCGTAAAGAGAGCCCCAACGTGCCAAAATACCAGAACTATCTGCTTCTAATTGATAAAAATGGAATGTTGCAGCAGGAACCATGCCTTGCGTGAATGATTCTCCGGCTCCATCTCCAAGTAAAGTCGAGGTCACGTGAGTACCATGACCACTATTCCTGTCCGAATAAGAATTATCCGGGCCAAATTGATTATAGATTTCTCTTATTCGACCATTAAAATCTCCATGATCCTCATCAATCCCTGTATCTGAGATTGCCAAAATCTCACCACTTCCATTTAATCCAGGAGATATTTCTAATGCAATGTCAGTCCCAACTAGTTCTCTTGCATTATCATTATGGATTGTAATTATAGAAGATGAATGAATACTTAGAATACGACCATCCATAGCTAAAACGGGAATCCATGAAGCATCTATATTCTTAATTTGACATAGGAACGCATCACAAATACTTCTTGCGACCTCATCTTCCGATAATACTTTCAGATTTTTTTCTAATTCTAATAGTTCATCAAATTCTAAGTCTGATGCAGGGATTATATCTAAATCTACAATGATTCCACCTCTTCCTGCGACACTCACTAATTCTTGTGATACTCTCCATGCAATAGGTAAACCGTTAATCCAACGTACATGTTCAGATTTTTCCAACAAGGACTTTGTCTCTGAAATATCGTCAACAGGCAATCTCACTATCAAAGCCGAATCTGGGATTGAATCTATGATGGGTATCTCATACAAGTCTAATAAATCTATCAATCCTGTCATATCAACTCCATTGGATTGTATAATTACTAATCCAGTTCGGAATATTGCAGACGAATCAAATAGATTTTCAGGCCCAAGAGGAATGGGGTCAACCAAAGGGTCGAAATCACCAAACGGAGAATTAATTAAACCAGAGAATTTTTTTAAATCATAACTAGATTCATAATCGACCGAAATTTCACTCCATTGAAAATCTGTAATTGCTTCATTGGGAATAGAAATCGAAGGACTTTCTGAATCGTTATTTGATGCTAGGACAGCGCCAGACCATGATGAAAACATCAGTAATAGAAGTACTGGAAGTACTGTCCTCGTAGCAGTCATCTATATCGGGCGGACGAATCTACCCTTTTGACCATTAAGACTGAATGTCTCGCAGAATAAAACACAAATATCAAAGACTGTAGTATTTTGATATCGCAGAATCTGTCTTAGAAACACTAGTTTTCCAATCTTTTTCAGTACCCATTAATGCTCTAACACAATCTACATTTTCAGGAATAACATCACTTTCTTGATGAATTGCTTGGAAATAATATAATCTATTGCCAACTAATTTAACTCCGTCTTCCCATACAAATATTTCATGTAAATCTCCCCACTTTCTACCTATGTCTCTAGCCATTTCCATAACTTCAGCAGTAGTTGGTATACGATCTTCTTTCCCATTCATTACAATAACGCGCGGAGTATCCATCCAAATCTCAATTATCTTCTCAGTGTTCAGACCATGGCCCTCTGGTAAATCAGCGATAATAGAATGGACGTGCATCAGCGTAGTTGGTACTGCGACGGCGAGAGAATTTATTTCAATCTCAGGCTTAACAGTCATTACGTCAGGGCCGTGATGACTGGGGACTTTCAGTACAGGTTTGATTGCATTAATAGGACCTTTATCTGAATCGCCAGGATCTGCGGCTCTACGGATCATGGTGCATTCAACTTTTAGAGCCCCACAGTGGTCAAAAAGTGGTATCAAAGTTCTTGAAAGACCAGTTGTATTACATGAAACTACACGAGTTCCTTGGGCATTGAGATTCTCTTTGTGGTTAGCACAAGATGTGTAAGAAAGACCTGTTAAGGAATGTTTTTCACCACCTTGAAACATATATTTGACACCAGCTGATTTATATTTTTGGAGATTAGATGCTCCCATCTTCCCAGGTGCACAATCAATTACAACATCTGCAACTGATAGTAAATCTGAAAGGCCCCCCTTACAGTCATAATCTGAATCATCAAACGATGAAATTTTTTCAGCGTCATCAAATGTGCAATATAGTGGAAATCCTTTCTTAGCTGCTAATCCACACCCAAAGGAAGGCCCTGTTTTAGTTACACCTACTATTTCCATGTCTTCCTGTGCATCAATTGCATCCGCCACACGTTTTCCTATTGTACCGAAACCATTTATTGCGACTTTGATAGTTACCATATTCTCACATACTGCCCTAGGGATGTTTACCTTGCCCTAGTACAAACTCTATGAATATACCCTTTTTTACAGATAAAAAATATTAAGATTATCCTAAATAAGAAAACTTCCTTCTCCGTCAGAATCAAGACTAAATACACTGTCAGAGTGATGGGAGTCGTATGCGAGAGGTCACTGCTAAGAGCATAAAATTGAGCCGCGACCTAGAAAAAATGCTCTCAGAGGCATTAGACCGAGACCTGCTAGTGAGAATAGGATGGGGCCGAGGCGGTGATGAAAAGCCAAAAGAAGGAGAAATAGGAGTCATTACCCACCTACCAGAAAAATCTAGAGTACTACTATTGGGTAATTTAGGCGAATGCGCAGGAGCCATGAATCAAGGAGGAAACTTCACATTACAAGGAAATTGTTCTTCAATGGCAGGAGCATTTCAAGAAAAGGGTAGAATAATCATCGAAAAAGACGCGGGAGACAAGATTGGGTCACACATGACTGGAGGTATGATAAATGTTCAAGGCTCAGTTTCAAATAACGCTGGAGAATTAATGAACGGCGGGACCATAATTGTCAGAGGTCATTCAGGCGAAAGAACGGGTGCAGGGATGTCAGGAGGGACAATAATTGTGTTGGGATCTGTCGGAAAAGAACCTGGTGTTGGTATGTCAGGAGGGAAGATAATCGTTGCAGGAAACTGCCCTCCTCCTGGTCAGGGAGCAGATATGAGGAGTATGAAATCTAACGAAATTTCGGAGATTTCAGAACATCTTGAACCACTCGGATTGTCAATAAATAAAGATGCTCTAGTGATAGTTGCAGCAGATAAATCTGATAATTACTCCAAATCTCCTAAATCAAGTATAACTGAGGGTTTTGAGAAAATTGCTATTACTACATCATCTAATAAGATTCTTTCAGAATATAATGCTCTCGACAATTACACACTAATTAATTCAATGAGGGATGAGGAGGAAGGGCTTCTTTTCCCTGTTCCATGGTTAATAGAGCGGGATGACGGAATTACTGATAATTCAGAAATAGTTTCTCGGCAGCCATTTCTGGTAAAGTCTAATCCTAGAAAAAATGACCTAATAATTATCGACAAAGAAAACATAATTTCTGCTACTAAAGACCTAGGTAAATGTTCAGGAATCGTTCTGAATATGGCCTCCTTGCCTGTAATGAATGATGCTGAAATAGAAGCATTAATAGTTTCAATGACTAGTAAAATACAAGAAAAATCCTTAATTATGCTCAAAGATAGAGTCGAGAGAGTAGAAAATCTATTCAGATTAATTGTAGAACTTAACTTAGATGGAGCAATCATAGATGCTTCAAGCCCTGGGGGAAGTAGAGCAGCAGCAGCATTACCGAGAATTGGTTTAGCAGCAAGGGCGATAAATATGAAAGAACAGAAGAAAACTCTGATGATTGAATTAGATAAATGCCCTAGGGCAGAGGACTTCGTCGTAGCTAAAGGCGCTGGCTTCTCAGTAATAGTAGCGCCCCAAAATAATGAAAAAATGAGTATTGAAGAAACTTTAATTGAATTGAATTCAAATCTTAGAGGGTGGATGATAAATTTGGGTATTGAAAGTCTCGAAGAAATTACTAGAAGAAATTTAAGAGCAATGGATTATGATACTGCTGCAATTTCAGGTCTGAGATTGATAGGCTACGATAGACCACTCCCCATGTGGCTAGGGAATTGAGGTTTTGATATGCCTACGCTAAAGTTTAATCATAGTATTTTACAATATATGCAGGATAAAAATGGCATAACATATAATTCAGAAGAATGGGTTGAAAAAATGCCATCTATAGGTTGTGTAGTTGAAGAAAATGATGAAGAAGGAATTGAAATAGAAATATTTCCTGATAGAACAGACTTGTTAAGTCACGAAACAATCGCAAGAGCAGCTAGATCCTTTCTCAACTCTGTAGAATATTCTCCTGATTTTGAAGTTTTAGAAGGGGAAACAGTCGTGACAGTAGATCCAACTATTGAAAAAATCCGCCCAGTAATATTGTGCGCAATAGTCAGAGGCGTAGATAATGGGGTAAGTTCTAAAGAGAAAAATGACTTTATTCAATCATTAATGGAACATCAAGAAAAATTACATCTGACTCTGGGAAGGAAAAGGAAATTTGCATCCATTGGAGTACATGACTTGACAAAACTAAAACCTCCATTTAATGTAATTAGTGTTGATAAAAATCATTCATTTATACCTTTAGCTGAAGAAAAAGAAATGACGATTGAAGAAATTTTAAAATCTCATCCCAAAGGTAGAGAATACGCGCATTTGATGGATGATATCGACAAATATCCCGTCATAGTTGACTCTGAGGATAAAGTACTATCATTTCCGCCAATCATCAATGGGGACCATACAACAGTTACGGAAGATACCAAAGATTTCCTAATAGATGTTACAGGTTGGGATGAAAGATCTTGTGAGGCTTGTTTATTATTAATCTGCTTATCACTCGCTGAAAGAGGAGGGAAAGTAGAGTCAATTCAACTAAAGAATTGGGACGGGGAAAAAAAATATGTCCCAAGAGGAGACTCAAAAATCCATAAGGTTCCTGATAGATTAATTGAGAAAATATTAGGAATGCCCCTA
The DNA here is from genome assembly GCA_902511005.1 of uncultured Candidatus Poseidoniales archaeon. Lineage (GTDB taxonomy): Archaea > Thermoplasmatota > Poseidoniia > Poseidoniales > Thalassarchaeaceae > MGIIb-O2. The sequence continues at coordinate 28,487 of CABXDN010000012.1, forward strand.
AATAAAACAGAAATCGCTGAATCAATAAAGAAAATGGGTGGTACTTTGATAGAATCCAGAACTGTTACAGATGGGCCAGATAAAGTAGAAAAATGGGCAGACTGCATGGTTGGAGAAAAAGAGCATATTATCGCAATGCCAAGATGGAGGAATGATATTATGCACCCAATAGATATCGTAGAAGATATTGCAATAGGATATGGTTATGATAACCTTCCAGAACAATTGTCAAGAATCCATTTGGATGCAATTCCATTGCCTTCATCCGGTTTACATAGAAGAATCAGTGCGAGTTTTTGTGCATTAGGGTTACAAGAAACTCAAAGTCTAACACTATCTAATTATAGAGATCAATTCGATAAAGTACGTTGGCTAGAGTTAGATAAGAGTACAATAATTTCGAATCCAATAACTCAAGATCATACCCTGTTGAGACAGCACATATTACCATCATTACTGAATCTTTTATCTGCTAACAGACATCATGAACTCCCACAAAAAGTTCACGAATTAGGGACAGTTGTTAGAAATTCAAAAAATATGAATCGCGTAGCATGGGCATGCGCAGAAGTCGGCGGTGGCTTTTCGGCAGCAAAAGGTATCGCTTCGGCCTTACTTCGTGACCTAGGAGCTAATCTTGAAGAAATAAAATGGGAAATGGTTAGAGAAAATGAAGGGCCATGGATTAAGGGGAGAGGCGCTAAAATTATTATCCAAGGAATCGAAGTGGGACAAATCGGTGAAATTGACCCGAATGTGTCATTCGAATTCGGCCTCAGAGTACCTATCCAAGCGGGTGAATTTGATGTTAATGCACTAGGCAAGTTGATACCTGATCCTGTCCTTTAATAGGATTTAATTTATTCATTAATATCTTCTGAAAGTAAAGCCATAGCGTCTACGAAATTCTTGTTGGTCAAATGAGAACGATCTTTTTCGATATTCTCATCGATCTTATCCGGTCTTTCATATTCTACAACTTTACTTGCCTCGAGAGTTGATGCTTTTGCGGTCTCGAGAGATTTTTTCTTGAATGGCCATATGGGCGCCATACTAGTCGAAAAGCAACCAAGGACATGAATACTTCGCCGTTTTCAGAACAAAATAGGGTGAGAATGAAAGAGTCGAGCACTTAGGGTAGTTCATGAAGAGAGTGGCTACAACCATAATCTTAGTTTCATTAATCTTATTACAAACTGGGAATAATATTGAAATTTATTCATTAGAATCTGAAAAAGATGTGGTCGGAAAGCAGTTAGACCAAGGTCAACAAGGCGAAAACTCGACTATAAGTTTGGATATTTTAATGGTAGGAAATTCATACACTAGTTCGAACGCTTTAAATCAGAAATTAGAGAGAGTATTAGATGATTCTGGTGTAAGCTCTGATGTTGAGTCAGTTACTGGAGGTGGTATGAAGTTATCAGATCATGCAGATGATTCAGAAGAACAGGGGAGTCAACTTAATACAAAATTATCAGAGAGACAGGATTTCGTAGTTTTACAAGATCAAAGTCAAATTCCATCTTTACTTACGGAAAACACTTTTTGGGCCGATAGTAATGATGCAATTGAATTACTGAATGAAAGAATAATTTCCGAAGGAGGTCAAACTATACTTCTTATGACTTGGGGACGTAAAGATGGAGGAAATACAGATAGAAACCCCGATTATCTAACTATGCAATTACATCTTCAACAAGGTTATGAGATGTTTTTGGAGAATTCAACAAGTATGGAAAAGCCTGTTTTTCTAGCACCGGTTGGTTTAGCATACAAAAATATCTATCATAAAGTCAATGATACTGGAGTTGATCCTACTCAAGGAGAAAATGTATTTTCAGATCTTTATTCTGAAGATGGCTCTCACCCCTCATTAGATGGAACATATCTCTCATCTTGTGTACTTTACGCAGTAATCACTGGAAATACACCAGTTGGACAATATCATCCTAGTGAAATACCGCCTATGAGGGCCTTAGAACTTCAACAGGCTGCTGCGAGTACCGTATTCAACGAAACATTAGAATACATTTATCCATTTGAGGTACAACAACCAAGTATCGAATTTGGACCAGATTCTGGTTCAGTTTTTGCGATTGATCCTGGGCAATTGATTAATCTAAATATCAACTATACTAATTTAGGAGAATATAACGATATAGCTATCATTAAAATCACAGGCGCTAATGATTGGAATATAACTTGGGACTATTCATTAGATACTACTCAAGGCGTAAATTTCAGTGCTCCTTCGGACATTACATCTTGGGTTCAGTACTCAATTACTGCGCCTATTACGATGAATGGTATGCCACTTGCAAACTCTTTACACCAATTTAGTATGGAAATAGTATCTGAAACTTCAGGGTTTAAAGATTGGTATAATTTTTCAATGAGATATGGGTACTTCCATGGGGCTGAAATCATTGATGGTGGAGGTACATATTCCATAGCACCATTTGATGTAGCGACAATTGAGATGAATGCAAGAAACCTAGGTAATACTCAACGTGATATAGCGGTCAGTATAAGACCTGTAGATGAGAATGGTAACCCCATAGGTGAATATTCTCAAGCATTTGCTCTAGAAGAATGGAATGTTTTTATCCAAAACAAGATGGAACTAGAAGAAATGTGGCCTAACGAAACTGGAAAGATTAGGTTTCAAGTTCAGTCTCCTCTTTTAGTAGCCGGAAGTATGTTCTTTGAAATAAAAATTTGGAGTACTGCTGCACCAGAAGATGCTGTTTTCGCGATACAGAGAGTGAATATAGTTCCTCGATCGGGGGGAGACTTAGAACTGAATAATATCGATTGTCAATTTGAAACAAGTCCCGGTGAAATCTGTAGAACTGAATTAATAGTTGAAAATACTGGTGATATACCTTATGATTTTGAATTAATTATAGGGGATATTCCCCAATGGGCTAATGTGAGTCTGAGTCAGAATAATATAAGGCTTGATGCAGGTGAAATAAATAATCAAATATATCTCAATGTATCAATTGAAGAAGGAACTAAATCAGGAGAATTTGCCGATTTAGTTGTTGAATTATGGGTAGATGGTTGGAGCCCTTCAAGTATAAATTTCGAAATTAAAGTTGGAGATTATTTTAATTGGCATTTAGTAGAAGAAATATATGCGCATAATTATGATTATGAGAACCGAGAAGTCAATGTTTCAATGTACTGGACACTAGAGAATACAGGTAATACCAATGATGGAATAATTGTAAATCTAGATTGTAATATATTTACTGACTTCGAATTAGACGTCCCATATGGCGCCGATGGACAGGCGATAAAAAATCCACGCTCCTTCCAGATATTAGATATAGAAGAGGGGGAATCAGTCAGTTTTACCGCATGGATGAATCTTTCTTATGATCAAATGTCGCAAAGTTCGTTCTATACTCAAAATCCATCTATATCATTAGAAGCGAGGTCAATAAGAGATCCCCGAATAATATTTGAAGGATTTGAATCTGAGACAGAGGATTTATTTCTCGAGAAAAACTGTGGAGATTGTAACAAAGAAAATCAAGAATCGGTTTTTATTGAGTTTTTGAGAACATGGCAAACAGTAATATTAAGCCTAGTAGTAATAATATTTGGAAGTATTGGAGTTGTTAAAGCGATACAATATAGATTGGAAGAGGACCGTAAAAGACTTGGATTACCAGAAGACGATAGTGAGACCGTGAATGACTGGATGTCGAGATTTACAAAAAAAACTGAGATAAAAGTCACTATTGAAAATGAAACGATAGATTCAGAAGGCTTTGCTAAGAAATTCACTAAAAAACCTGAAGATATTCCTACCACTAAAAAAATCACTCCCTCGAAGTTTCTAATTGAAAAGGCAGGGTCGTCATTAGACAAGTCAATAGTTAGCGATACACTTGATGATATAGTGGAATTAGCTGAAGACTTTACGGCAAATAAAAAGATTCATCCTAATAATATCAAATTGCATGAAAACGATGATTTTGAATCTAGAATTTCTAAATTGAAGCAAGATAAGAAATCAGATAGTAGTGATTAGAATGTACCAAATCGGAATAGATGAGGCAGGGAGAGGTCCTGCAATCGGACCTTTAGTAGTCTGTGCATTGGGAATTCCTAATTCAGATATGAAATATTTGGCATCGATTGGTGCGGTGGATTCTAAACAAATAACTAGGAACAAACGTGAGGAAATATCTGAAAGAATATATCTAGAAGCTGAGAATCGAGACTGGAAAATTGGGATGATCATATGTGAAGCATCTAGAATTGATATTGAAAGAAATAAAATAAATTTAAATAAATTAGAAATTGAACTATTCAAAGAAGCGGTATATGAAACAGGAATAAAGGGAAATATTGGAATAATTAAAGCAGATGCTTGTGATGTTAACGAGCAACGTTTCAGAGAAAGAATTAGAAATGCATTAGGAACCAAATGGAGTAATTGGGAAATTCATGCAAAGCATAAAATGGATTATGAAGAAAAAATAGTAGGTGCTGCGAGTATTTTAGCTAAAGTTCGAAGAGACAAGGAAATTGATAAAATAAGTGATTTACTGAATTTAGATGTTGGGAGTGGATATCCATCAGATCCAAAAACTAAAGAAGCAGTTAAAAAATTAGTTAATAGTAAAATGCCAAATCAGTATCTAAGATGGTCATGGGCGACAGTCAAGAACGCATGGGCTAAGGCTCATGATTTACCAATACCAATACGCCAAGAGTTAGGTAGAACACGCATTCAATCATCACTTAACGAATGGTCAAATACTGAAATGTGAAATGTGATTGTCTACCGGTAGAGTTTGATATTATGACTGACGATGACGATTGGAGTCCTGAAATTATAGCAATTGTCAAGAAATACGCGCTACAGAATGCTGTAGAATATAATGGATCAGGGAAATCAGGATCAGTACTCGGAAGAATATTAGGTGAAAGAACTGACCTTAGAAGTAAAGCTAAAGAACTTAAAAAATTAGTTGAAACAGAAGTAAATATTGCGAATGAAATGGCTTTAGATAAAGGAGTCGAAGCCGTACGTAAAGTATTAGAAGAAACAAATCCTGAAGCGCTAAATCGACAAAAACAAATTAAAAGAGTGGGACTAAAAGAATTACCCAACGCTGAGAAAGGAAAAGTGGTGCTAAGATTCGCACCAAACCCAAATGGACCTCTCACATTGGGGCATGCTAGAGGCGTTACAATAAATTCAGAATACTCTAAATTATATGAAGGAAAGGTTGTACTAAGATTTGACGATACAGACTCTAAGGTTAAACCACCGATAAAAGAGGCTTATGGGTGGATTGAATCAGATTATGAGTGGCTGACAGGAAAAAAACCAGACATTATAGTTAAGGCATCTGAAAGAATGGATATTTATCTGGAATATGCTGAAAAATTACTAAGAGATGATTTTGGATATGTATGCAAGTGTTCAGCTGAAAAATTTAAGAAATTAAGAGATGATTCTAAGGAATGCCCCTGTAGATCGAAAAGTCCACTAGAAAATCTCTCTCACTGGAAATTAATGAATGATGGGACATTTGACGAAGGAGACGCAGTAGTTAGAGTGAAAACATCAATGGATTTACCGAACCCCGCCCTAAGAGACTGGCCTGCATTAAGAATTCAACATTCAGAGCACCCAATGGTTGGAAATAAATACAAAGTTTGGCCTCTTCTAGATTTCCAAAGTGCAATTGAAGATTATGAGCAAGGGGTAACACATATCATTAGAGGAAAGGATCTAATGGATTCTACGAGAAAACAAACTCTACTTTATGCACATTTCGGATGGGATTATCCTGAAACCCTATACTGGGGAAGAGTCAAAATCCATGAATTTGGAAGCTTTTCAACATCTGGTATGAGAAAAGATATAGAAAATAAAAAATTCACAGGATGGGATGACCCTCGTTTACCCACCCTTAGGGCTTTACGAAGAAGAGGATTCGACTCAGATGCCATGAGGGATTTTTGGATTGACTTGGGATTGACACAAAAAGATATTTCTGTTTCATTACAAACTATAGAGGCATTCAACTCAAGTAAGATAGATGAAAGATGTGAAAGAAGAGCATTTGTTAGAAATCCTGAGCTTTTGAAATTCGATAATTCGAGCGAATTAATCACCTCATTGTCAATAAAAAGGCATCCTATGGGTCAGATAGAAGGCGAAAGAATATGGGATTTAAACGATAAAAGAATATATTTAGAAAAAAATGACATTAAGGAAACTAAAATTCGTTTGAAAGACTTTGCAGACATCAGAATATTAGATGATATGGTTCAATTGGAATCTTATGAACGTTCAGATAAAAGGAAGATTGTTCATTGGTTACCAGTTTCAATGGCTAAAAATTCAATATTAACTATCCCTAAAGGGGATGAGATAATTATTCAGAAAGGAATGATTGAAGATTTTGAGTTAAAAAAAGGGGATATAGTACAACTTGAAAGAGTTGGCTATGCAATAATTGAATCTGAAAATAATTCAAGCATAATTAAGTTATTATGGCTCCATGGGTGAAAGAAGAATGATTACAAAGATAGCCTAAAACAACATCTATTAGGCGTCGCATTGAAGGGTAATAAGCCAACCAGATGACAATATGGGAGAGGGGCTGAATGCCAAAACTTTGACTATAGTCGCATTATTATTCGTCTCTTTCTGTAGTGTGCCTTCTTATGCCCAAGATTCTCAAGATGAAAATGAATCTTGTTGTGAAAGTACCGATTTTGATTTATACTTACTAGATGAATCATCTAATGGAAGGTTGTCTCCTTTCGATAATGAGTTGTCAGATGAATTTTCGGCAACCGTTTCTGCATGGCAACAAGGAGAAATTGAAGTGGGTACATGGGAAGTAATATGGGGTTCTGAAGGAAATTACCCTACACAAACCTGGTCATTTACAATCCCTTACAAAGTTGAAGGAGCAGTAGGAGTCACAATAAATTCCACATTAGATATTAGAATTGGAGGGTCTTTTTACTCAGGTAATGCTGGACCGGCAGGAGTTGAACCAGTCCTAAATGGAGAAGGTGAATTGGAGATTTCAGTTCAGGTCACATCAGGAATGGTAAATGATGGAGATAAAGTAGAACTTTCCCTTTCTGTGAATAGTCTACTCTTCTCTAGTCCAACTGCAGAGGCAGGACTGACTTTTTTGTGGGGTTCTGATGATTCAGCCGCTAAAGTAACTGGCCGCTTACCATTAGTAGATATTAGAATAAAAGATGCAAGTGTCACTTCAGGGCTGGTATATTTCCCAATAAATGTGAATTCCGGATTTGATGGAGACATGTGGTCATTATCCACTGGAAGTTTTATGCTCCAAGGTTCACCTCTGACATTAAGCCCTATAGCTACAACATTGGAATCCGGTGTTGAGGTGACATTTGTCTGGGAAATGCCAGAAAACACTGAGAGTGGAATCTATACTACTGAATTTATAATTTCTCCACAGTCAGGTCTTGAAATTTCTGTATCGAAATCACATGAAATAAATATAGGAGATAATAATGGAGGTACTGGAAGCTATTATCCATCTTCAGAACCATTACGAACTAGTGGATCAACAATTAATGTAGAGATTGAGGCTGAATTTAAAGGAGATATTATTGAAAAGAGAATTGAGATATCCTTTGACAGTGCAATGTCACAATGGATGAGGTGGGGCATGGATAATATCGGAAATACAAGTTTAGATTCTAATAGTTGGTGGAAGAATCTTAATTCATATTCAGATTCAGTTGCAACTTCAAATAGAAATAATGGGAAGGTGGATAACGATGAACTACTTGCCCTAAGATCACACATTGCAGGTTCATCATCTGATATGAAATCATTTATGCAAAATGGCTTATCATTAGATATTGAATCAATTATAGGGATAAATCCTGTAGATTTAGATAGTACTTCTTATGAAATTGACATGGGTGTAACTAGGTCATTTGCCGCCGAAGAAATTACGATAACAATTGACACATCATATCCGGTAACAGATAATGTGAGACAACTCTTGATTGAGAATTTCATACGCAATCCTACGAATAATTATTGGAAAGAAGTTAACATAGACGTAGAAATAAAAACAACAATGTTG
>CABXDN010000013.1 GCA_902511005.1 uncultured Candidatus Poseidoniales archaeon
TCTCCTAAAACTGGAGAAATACATAAAATCATCACAGAGGAGAGTAAAATTAGACTTTGAATCACTGCCAATGCACGGGACATGTATATCTGGGCTCCGCAATAGTCAATTAAATCTTGGGCGTCCTGTAATTTACGAATGCATGGATTCATGTTGAGATGCCTTTACGAAGCGATGTGTCTATTTATCCTGAAGCCTTCCAAACCGAAGATCCAATGTCATTTTTCGTAAACGTGTTATGTGTATTATTGATGTATGGTTCCGCTTATCTCGCTAATACAGGCGCTATGTTATTCGGTAAATGGATCCCTGGAAAAACAGGTATGCGTGTATTTATTATTGATAATGGCCGTAACTATTCAGATGGATTCCGTATATTTGGTGATGGGAAATCTTGGAATGGACTAATTGGAGGCGGTATTTTCAGTGGTATTCTTTTTACATTGGCTCATAGATTATGGGGCTCTAATGGTGCTGGAGCGCCTGAAGCACCATTTGTAGATCCATTATTATTAGCTAATCCCAATGACTGGTTTTGGTTATTTGAAGGCGATTATGGCAGTTCTTTCGCGGCATTTACTATGGGTTTCATCTTAGGTGTTTCTTGCATGTTAGGTGATCTTTCTGGTTCATTCATAAAACGTAGGAGAGGACTAAAAAGAGAAGGAGATGAGAGTTCAGAAGCTCCTTTATTAGATACAATTCCATTTGCAATAGCGATATTTCTGACTTCTTTCATATTATTTAATGATCAGATAATAACTCATCCAAACTTGGTAGAGGAAATATTATTCTTATTGCTGATAACTCCGGTTATTCATCGTTCTTTCAATATAATTGGATATAAGTTTGGATTGAAAGAGGTTCCATACTAGTACATAATTCAAAACTCTTGTTAGAATCCATTAATTCCTTGATTACATTGGCCGACACATGGTCGGCATGGATGTCCTAGTAGTCGGAAGTGGAGGGAGAGAGCATGCTCTTGTCGAAAGTCTTTCTGAAAGTAACTCAGTTAATCTAGTTCATGCATCCCCTGGAAACGCTGGAACTGCAATTTCAGGGACTAATCATCCTGTTCCAGTAAGTGATATTGAGGGTATTATTTCACTTGCAAAGGATTTGGGTGTTGATCTAGTCGTTGTAGGCCCTGAAGGGCCTTTAGTGGCCGGTTTATCTGATAGGTTAGAAGAAGAAGATATAGCCTGTTTTGGGCCTAATTCAATAGGTGCTAAGCTGGAAGGTTCGAAACTCTATGCTAAAGAGATAATGAAATCTCTTAATATTCCCACTGCAGGACTCATAGTAGTCGAAAATATCGAGAGAATCGATGAAGCACTGGATACCTTTCCTCCTCCATGGGTTGTAAAAAGAGATGTGTTAGCAGGCGGAAAAGGAGTTGTCGTGACCGAAAATCGCTTACAAGCCTTCCAAGCACTAAAAGAAGGTGTTGAACTTGACAATTATGTGCTTCTTGAAGAATTTCTTTCAGGTGAAGAGGCTTCTGTATTGGTAATAATGGATGAATCAGGATATATTTGTCTACCTGCAAGTCAAGATCATAAGAGATTGTCAGACGGCGATACTGGGCCCAACACTGGAGGCATGGGTGCCTATGCTCCTGCTCCTATATACACTCCAGCGGTGGAACAAAGGACCGTGTCTGAGATCATCGAACCGATGCATCATTTCCTTCGTAATCAAGAGGTCCCATACAGGGGGTGTCTGTATGTTGGTTTGATGATAAATCCTGATGGTGCGCCTAATGTTGTAGAGTATAATGTGAGATTCGGAGATCCTGAAACACAAGTGACCTTACCTTTGATTTCAAGTGACCTCGGGAAATTACTAATGTCTTGTGCTCAAGGTGAGATTTCGAACTATAATTTCACCACGTATTCTTACTCTTCTGCCACCATAGTTCTCGCGTCAGAAGGTTATCCGAGTAAATCGATTACCGGAAGAAATATTATTGGTGCAGATACAAGTATCGAAGAAGGTGAGATACGTGCATTTATCCATCATGCAGGAACGTCAAAATCTGCATCCGGAGAATTAGTTTCTGATGGTGGTCGCGTGCTCGCAGCAACCGGAATAGCGCCTGATCTGAGTACTGCTATTGAAGCGGCTTATGAAGTGATTAGAAGTGTAAAACTAGTAGGTTCTCACTATCGTTCAGATATTGGTCACAGAGGACTCTGAGACAAATATTTTAGGTTAATTTGATTCACTATCAAAATAGTTAACCCACTAACGGTTATAACATCTCCAATTTTCGCCGCAACACTGAGCCTACAGGCTCGACAATATGGTGATGAATAATGAACGATGATAATGATGCGACTGTTAGCGTATTTTCTAATGAGAATTTACTCCCAGTTCCTGCGGTACTAGCAACTCTTTTGGTGCTCTTCTTTGGAACTGACTATGTCGCTAATGGTGGAATAGAAAGCGACGGATATGTAGACATCCTGATCTTACCAGTTATCGCTGCTTTAGCCGCGTTTCTTGGTATGATCTTGAACACATTTGGTGAATCTTCATCCGTTACTAAATCTAGAAATTCCCTTGTTTCAATATTAATTATATTTATTTCATATCTATTGATTGAATTTTCTATACTTGAACCTTTAGAAGGATTTACTTTTGCGTTCATGGCTGTATCTTCACTTCTTTTGTCTATCTCAGACAGAAATGAAGAATTGACAATATTGCTTTCAGTAGTAATAGGTTTCCATTTAGCCATTTCTGCAGCAACTAGATATTCTCTTGATGAGACTTCATGGGCAGGCAATCCAGATGAGTTAATCGACGTAGTTCGTAGTTCGATTGCTTCAATTTTCTTTGCATCGTGGGCCGCATCAATATCGTTAGGTGTACTCCTAACATTGGTAATGAGGGGTCGTTTTGCAACACCGGGTAAAGGTTCTTGGTTCAGAGACTTACCTTCCATTATGCCTAATGTTGGTATAATTACTGCAACTGTAGTATTTGTGGTTAACTTAATCCCAGTAATCTGGTTGAGTACTTTTGACGATGTAACATCCTATGATAATCATCTATATTTAGGCTCTGTGTGGGCTATTTTTGCTACAATAGTCGTGATCTTCGTATCTTTCTGTAATTCTGAGAGGTGGCATGTTTTAGGCACAGTAGTCGCATTAAATTGGGTTATGTACACTCTAGCTCACTTACAAGAAATTGGTAACGACTTGCCACTTTCACAACTTAATGGCGACGGCAATATTAGCTTATTCACGTGGTTCTTGCTAGTATTCTGGTTGAATGTAGGTGGGATGATGATTGCAGCCAGTGGTCGTTTTGGCGATATATCACCTCGAAGAGATAATTCTGAATTCCGTAAATGGTGGAATCTTCATTCATATGGAGTTATGGTTAGTTTAGCACTTTTTGTTGCTCTAGCAGTAAGAGTTGGATGGAATGTCCTTCCTGCAATGAATGCTGCAGGTACAGGACTTTGGGACATGTCTGGTGGTTCAGATCCTTGGTACATGAAGCGCGTGGTTGATTACATTGTTCTCGAAAGAAGTCATCTGATAGTTGATGCCGATAGAGCATACCCAATGGTTGCTATCAATCCTCGACCGCCTCTCTTTTCTTGGTCACTTGCCTTGGGGGGAATTCTTCTTTCTTGGTTATCTGGTATGTCTCTTGAAACATCGGTATGGTGGAGTGTTGCTGCATTACCTGCAATTTTCGGTGCGCTAATTGTACTTCCAATAGCTGCTTTAGCAAGGAAAATGCACAGCAATATGGCGGGTATTATTTCTGCATGGTTAATTGCATTAATGCCTGGTCATATCAGTCACTCTACATTTGGTCTTGCAGATCACGACGCCTTTGCTATGCTTTTCTTGGCAATCGCATTCTATTACTGGGTTAAAGCAATGAATCACCTTACTAATCAGAGATTATTCAATACTCCTAGTTTGAGTCCACTGTATATTGTTGCTGGTATGAGGCAAATGTGGTCTGAAAATACCAAGGTAATGACTAATGCAACACTTGCTGGTGTTTCTTTCGCTATCGTAGCCCTAGGGTGGAAAGGTTTCGTTTACGGCCCAGGTATCTTATTTATCGCATTCGCGTTCCAAGTATTTTTCAATATGTTCCGTCGAAGAGACAGCTTACCTATTACCGCAGCATCATTGCAAATGATGTTAACAGCATTTGTAATACCTCTTCCTTTCTATTGTAGGCCTGAACTCGGTCTATTATTCGATCCAAGTGGTTTCCAACCAATGTTCTACATTATCGGATTCACACTCGCATTAGGTTGGATATCTTCCTCATACAGGGACAGACCGTGGTTATTGGTGCTTGGAAGTACTGTAGTCCTGATGGGTAGTATACTCGCGGTACTTTACGCGCTTCAATGGTTCAATATGTACGATGGATGGGATGTACTGTTTACTGGAGGATTTTACTTCTCTAAGAACAAAATATTCGGAACAATTGGAGAAGCACAAGCACCTAGTCGCGGTGTTCTTTTCGCATCGTACGGTCCCATTGTATCTTTGATAGCAATATTTGTATCAGTAATGTTACTTTGGAGAGGCGCTAGGAAAGAAAAACAAAGCCATATTCTTCTTGGATTATGGGTTATCATTGCTATTTACATGGCTTGGTCTGCAGGGCGTTTCATATTCAACGCAACACCTGCAATTTCAGTTGTGGGTGGTATAGGAATTGCCATGATGTGGAATTATGCGAATTTCTCTGGTTTCGCTAAAGAATGGCGCAAATCAGGAATTGCAACTCCACGTACTCGTTTTTGGGCAAATTGGTCAGCATCAAAGAGACATCCTGGAGTTCCAGTAATTCTTCTTGTTTTGATGTTAGTTTGTACACAACATATCACTTATGGTATAGACTCAGGGATTCCAAGAGGGGAACAATCTGCATCAGATGTCGATAAAACTATTCATGATATTACTCCAGATATCTTAAGGCAAGAAGTATTAGGTATATCTCTCCTAAATAGTGAGAATTATGATGCCAATGGTGATCTCTGGTATATGGGTACTTTTGGGCCTGGATTTAATTCAGGTTCATGGAATATGGCCTATGAATGGCTCTCTGAGCAAGATGCCGAAGTAAGTTTTTCAGAACGTCCTGCATTTGTTTCGTGGTGGGATTATGGTTTCCAAGCACTTGCTCAAGGGCAACACCCAACAGTTTCTGATAATTTCCAGTCAGGTATTCCAAATAGTGGTGCTATGCTATTATCTGCTAGTCAAGAAGATACGCTTTCATTATTCATTACCACACTAGCCCAAGGTGACCGTAGATCAACCGATTCTTCTGGATTTTCGGATGAATTCGAGGCATTACTATTGGATGGTCATATGACTCAAGAACAATACAATGAGTTCAGTACCATAATGAGTTTTGGTATGGATGGATCTGATGTAGTTCTAAGCAGATCATTGAGTGTGGTAGCAGTCGATGGCCAGTACGAATTATTGAGAGGTTATCAATTAGAATCTAATGGTATCCCAAGTTCTGATGAATTATGGGTAGTACTCGAAGATGGAGAAATAATTTCTGAGATGTCTACTAATGAAGAATCTGCAATCGACGAATTCAATGATGCTAGAAACTCTATTTCTGATTTAGATAGATACCCTAAGGGGCACGATATGGAAGGGGAATTAGTAATTCAATTCTATGATATTGCAGGTTACAGATATACGCCCGATTTAATTGAAGACTTTGATGATGTTTCTACTGCTCTTCATCGTATTAATGCCAAACTCGCTCTAAGTAGAGCTTTCTTGTTACAGATGTTTGATTCTGCAGGAATAAATGATCTATACCATGATATTTCTACAGATTTAGTTTATGATGTCCAAAATTATGAGGGGCCATTAGGTGAGATGATTTCTCGAAACAACGAAATTAGATATTTCGCAGTAGATAATCGTCTTTATCCACTAGGAGGCCAGTATTATGAAGATTATAGCTACCACCAAGGTCAAACTACGGGTATTTTCCATGCTCCAACTTCTTTATCTGGATTAGAAACTGAAACATATATTTCCTCTGTTTATCAAACTCAGAGAGGCGATGGACCCATAATCCCTCGTACTTCTGCAGAATATGAAACAGAATATATGAATGATGTAATTCGTCAACAATCAGGTGCTCTAACTGATGTTAATGAAATGATTAGAATGATAGATATCGATTACCAACATCAACCAGAGTTCTTCGATACAATGGTTGCGAGAATTTACGTTGGATATGGTACTTCGACTCTTGGATTACCTGGGGATGCAGAACAACCTGCCCCTCATTTCTATACTTCTGGTGCACCTGGTTCATATCTAGAGAATGCATACCCTCTTCCTGGTGCAATGATGAATCATATGGTTTTATCAAATTGGTATCATCCAGATTGCGAAACAGATGAAGATGGTAACTTAACTGATTCTGATTGTACAAATCTTGGTATTGGAAGTGCTAATACTCAAGTTAAAATAATGAAGTATTACAGTGGAGCAACTATAGAAGGAGTCGTTGAATTAGACGGTGTAGGCCCTGTTCCAAATGCAAAAATTCTGATTGAAAGAGATGCATTCAGTGGAGAAGAGGTCGAGATTGATGGACAAATCATAGATAGAGATCAAAGAACTTACTGGATTCCTATAGGTACAACAGATGCAAATGAAAATGGAGAATACAATTTCATAGCACCTGCAGGTAAAATCCGAGTTTCAGCGTTCTATGGTGAATCTGATCTAGAATCTGCCAGGACTCAAATTATGACTACTAACGTAGGACAATCTCTTGGAGATATTTTTGAAAGTGAGACTACTGACGTTAGACTTCTCAATCCTATAACTGGGATATTAGGTAACGTATCTGGTTCTACTTGGTTGTCGGAGACTATTGTTAATATCTCAGGTTCTGATGGTCATAGTAATGGTGAATCAGTAATTTCGGTTCCTATAATTGTCGAGCCTGCATCTTCCATAGGCCGATTAGTCTGGGCGGGCACTGAAGCATTTTCAGGTGATTCATTAGACGATGCCACTGTTGAGCTAACACCTTCTTGGGATATGATAGATGCAGCACCTTATGTTCTGTCGATTTCTGATGGAACTATAGATGGTGATGACCTTAGATTTGAAGGAACAGGTGAAGTAACATTCACTGGAGAGGGAAGTGTCATTACTCAAACTACAGCCACTATCTCTGACTTCACAGGTAATTATACTCAAACTGTATTCAATAATCATAGTATTACTGGAGATGGTGAATTCGCAGGTAAGGGGATTATTGATGGTATAATAAATGATGATATTTCTGAATTAGTTAATTGTGATGTTAATGAGACAATGCCTGAGAATTCTACTTTGTGTATGCAATCTGATGGTAAATATCTTCTCAATGGAATAGTTAACGCTACTGGGCGCTTTACTGCTAATGGTGTTGCATCATTTACCCAAAAATTAGTTCAATCAACTTTTATTGGTTCAGGTGTATTCTCTACCGACACATCTAATTCTGAATTAACAAGTTATGGTACAATTAATGGAACTGGTTCATTCACAGGCACTGGTATTTTTAGTGGCGTAATGGTCCAACCAGGTACATTCCACATTGTTGATGCTATTCCAGGATCATACGATGTTGCTGTAATCTTCAGTGATGGTACACACGTTGCTATTGATGATGTCTATGCTATATCTCAGTCCTCTAATGCTCCAATCACAGAAATTGATATCCATGGAGGTTCTATTTCTGCTGAACTAGTTGATCAGACTGGTAACCCAATAATGTCTTCAATAATTCTGAGGACCAGTGAATCTAATGTTTCTGATGCAATATATGATTGTAATGATGTTCAATATGCTCCTTGTCTAATCTCTCCTGAATTAACATGGGATGATGATGAATTAATAGGTTCTAAAATCACCTTTGGACCTATAATGCCGGGAGAATATATTGCTGAACTGGATATTGATGGCGACGGCTTTTCTGAATTATACGCTGAATATATATTTGATGCAAATGCAGCATCTTCATTTGTTTTCCCATCACCGGTCCCTAATACGTCTGATTTGACGTTCCAATTGTTAAGTGGTGACGCTCAGTATCTCAATGACTTAGATTTGACATTATATCAGAAAAATGGATCTGGAACTCCGGTTACAGCAGTTTTCAATAATATGACTGATGAATACTATGTCGAACTTACACCAGGTACATGGATTTTGAACTATACTTTGTCGGATACTGAACAATTATGGGAAGAAATTGAAGTAGGAGATGATGATTTTTCCTCTGTTTATGAATTTTATACCAGTCAAGTCGTAACTGGGACATTATACTATAATGAAAATATTAATGAGAATCTTGTGGATGAAAATAAAACTTTAGAATTCGTACCTATTGTTTTCTATTGGGATGACTTTAGCACTACGGTTGAAACCTCGTCTAATGGTACATTTTCTTTGGTTCTCCCTCAGGGGACTGTAGTTGATGCAGTGACTCAAATAGGGACTAATCTGAAATTAGTTAATGGAACACAGTTTACAGTTGATTCTGATATGGAAGATATTGAAATGGTTGCTCGTCCAGGTCAATCAATTTCAGGTATTATAAGTATCAATAGAGCGGATAATTATTACAATTCTAATGTAGGTGGTTGGGAATCTGCTACAGTAGTAGCAGAAAGTTCGGACTATGATGCGAAGTGGCGTGCTCAGACTAATGATGGTGGTTCTTTTGAGATGGTTCTACCAAAGGGTGAATGGGAATTCTCAGTAATTTCTGAAGACTTTACGTCTGGTACAAATACAACTAATGTTGACAATAATAACAACACTATAGAGATTATAATTTATCCAGTTGATTCATTATTATCTGTAGATTTCTTCTTAGATAACTCAGGAGATAATAATATCTCTAATGGTACTCCTGTAAATTATGATTTCACACTTATTTCTTTAATCAATGGATTAGATTATCAAATAGATATTGATAATTCATCGTGGAATGAAACAGGTCATGCAGATGTATCTGTTGAACCGGGTATTTATCGGATATCTGTAGAAATTTCTGATGCAAATAAAGGTGATTTGTTTGGAACTAGAATTATGACTGGAGAAGTTGATTTCCAAGTAGGTATGGATTCCTCAACTGTTCAACGTTCAATTGGTTTTGATCCTGAATGGCGTGTAAATATGACTTTCACTAATGAAAGCGGAGGACCTCTATCTGAGCAACTAGTTAGATTAACAAATGTTGAGAATGGTTGGATTCTTTCAAGAACAACTGACATTAATGGGAGCATTGTAGATTTCATTGCCCAAGGCGATTGGATAGTTACTACTGAAACAGTAAATGATGGGATTAAAGAGGGTCTAAGGACTCTAATCACAGTATCTTCTGAAATCACCTCTGAAGGGTTACAAATGTCTACAAGTCAGCTATCTGAAGTTTCTTTCACTTTAACAGAAGATGATTCTGACTCTGCTCTTTCAGGAATTAGTTTGTCACTAGAATCGTCAGATGGATTAGGTTCATTCAGTATAGAGGCAACTAATTCAACTGGCTTCACAAGTGCCGATCTAGTATCTGGTAATTGGATAGTATCTCTTAATTATACAGAGGGCGGTAAGAGATGGCTAGTTGGCGACAATTCTCTAGCGGTTGTTCTAGGCAACGATAATCATTACAATTTGACTGCAAATCTATTTGTGGCTCTATCAGGCAATGTATTCTGGGACCTTAACGATAACAACGCATCAAATATAGGAGAAGGTATTTCTGGTGTAAATATGGAATTCTCTAATGACTTACTTCCACTAATCTCTATTGATTCAAATGATAACGGCGATTGGGAATTATTTGTTCCTGCTAATACTACTTGGTCAATTAATACATCTTATGATGGATTCGAGAATGTGCAAGAAAGTGTTGCAGTTTCTAATGTCCCCAATGATTTAAGTCTAGAATTAACAGCAGGTTTAGTTGATGTTTCAGGTAATATTTCTTATGATCTTGGAATATCTAATATTCCTCTGGATGACATAATTGTCTCAATAATACCTACTGAAGGTTTAGTTCGAGATGCAGTATATCCAGTTCTTAATTCAACAGATGGTGTTTGGTCTGGCGAATGGTCTGCTCAGTTAGAACCTGGTCTATGGATTGTAAGTGCCAGTGTTCCAAATCAAGATCTAGTGATAATGGGGCTATTAGATGTAGATGTTGTAGATGGTGGCACTCTGGAGATGGAACTAACTAGAGGTGGTTTACTTGATGTAACTACTGAATGGTTAGATTATGATGGTGTTTCTCGAAATATAGGTGAAATTAATGATTCTAACGTTATTATTGATATTGGATTTGGAATTAAGTGGATACAGGATGTTGATGAAACGGGGTCTCTTAGCCTTCTTCTCCCAAATGGGAATGTACAATTTTCAGGTGAGTTTGATGTCGAACAAAGAGGAATATCTATGCAATATATGGCAGGCCTTGGAGTAGATGTATATTCAGGTCAAGAATCTCCAATTCTGAATCTATTATACAATCGTATATCTAATCATGAAATTTCTATTCAAACTCTGAACCTCACTTCGGGTGATGATTCATATATTGGTTCTATGAGTGATGTTGATCTTGTGGTCAATGACACTGATGGTTTTGTACCTGTAGAATTCACATTAGGAGTTGAATATTTAGGTCATGAATCATATGATCTTTACAATGTTGGTGGCGGGATATCTGGTTCAGATGGTTCAGATTGGACTTTAGAATTCAATAATGGTTCAGGTGATTGGAATACTTCTACTCAATTTGAAGTAGGCCTAGATAATACTTTGATGTTTAATGATCTGAGTATTAGAGTAACTCCTGCTAATCAATCAGTTGCCCACTCATTCGAGGAAGGTCACAAGATTACAATTATTGTTTCAACTCAAGATGGTTATCAAGAAACTCATGAATTGATAGTTAGAGTTCCTCAAATTCATGGATTCGTATTGACAAACCCTATGGAAGAAGTCTACGGAGTTGCTCCAGGTGAATTAATCATCGTACCTATTGAATTTACTAATTCAGGAAATGGTGATGATAAGTTTGAGTTTGGATTTGATGATTCAGAATTACCAGATGGTTGGAGTCGAACAGGACCAACAAGCCATACTCTAGGTGGATTTGTTAGCACTACCCATAGTGTCACTGTGGTGGCTCCTGATGTAGATAATGATGAAGAATTTACAATATATGTCACTCCGACAGATAAGGCTGGGAATACATATGAAATCATTGAAATTGATATTATGAGTTCCCATCCTATCCTTAAGATAGAAAACGTTCAAGCTCGCGGTGGAGGAGAACCGGTTGCAGGCGGTCAAATTACATACGTAGCAACAGTATCTAACGATGGTCTAGTAGACGCAGAGCAAGTAGAACTTCTTGCAACTCTTTGTAATGATGTAGCATGTAACAATCCTACTTCTGTTAGCGCATTAACGGTCTTAGATGTGAATGCTCAGTCAGAAACCCTTTTCAGCTTCTTATTCGATCTGTCGGATATTTCGACAGCTCCTTACTATCTAGTACTTGAAATCAATTCTAGTGTATTTGGCGAAGAAAACGTTGACGACAGTCATTGGAATGAAGTCGATGGTCTAATGATTGGTTCAAAGAATGTAGATGTTCGTTCACCAGCTGTAAGTGATGATGAAAGTACCGACTGGATTCCATATCTATTAATTGCAGGTTTGGCCATTATTATACTATATTTGACCAAATCTAAATCCCGACGCCCTGGCGCTCCTTTCTGAGATTATCATAACTGAATAATTTTGAGAACAGAGATTCTTAAGTGTAATCTCAATCTCAGAGTTCGTAAGGTGTTTATTTGGGATCTATAGAAGACTTAGATTTACTCCCTGAACCTGAAGATTTCAGGATGTTAACTGCAATTGATCCATATGCGCCAGGTTATGCAGGTGCAGAATATGGTCTGACAGATGATGAGGCGCGTCAGTTACGATGGCCAATAGGTCCTATGAAAAAATATATCTGGCCTAATGGCGCTATATTTTTCTCAATATCTACATTACTACTCATCGCTAGTTGGCCTTGGGTAAGTGCATTCCTAGTTCCTATTTTGCCAGATTCAGAATGGGCATATCAAGACTCAGGAATTCGTCAACTACAATCTGAAGGGTATTTTGGTGAGGGAGTACACGTATGCATAATAGATACTGGTATTGACATGGGTCATCCAGATTTTTCTCATCAGAAATTAGTCGGATTTAGAGACTTCGTAGATGGAAATCATGAACAGATAAGAGATGTTGGTAAAGATTCTCATGGTACTTTGATGTCAGGGATATTGATTTCTAATGGTACATTTAAGGGGGCTGCTCCCGAAGTAAGTCTATCTGTTGCTTTAGCATTGGATGACGAGGGCACCTCAGGTTCTGGTGATCGTGTAGCACAAGCAATAAGGTGGTGTAGAATTACTCAAAGAGTAGATATTATTTCTCTAAGTCTTGGAGGGCAACCATCTGATTTCTTGTCTTTATCACAAACTAATATCGCAGTTCAAGAGGCACTCGAAGTAGGGATATTCGTTGTTGCTGCTGCGGGAAACACCGGTTTAGATACTAGTGTAAATGATGTATCTCAACCTTCTAGTATTTCGGGTGTAATATCAGTCGGTGCAACAAATAAGGCAGGAAATGTGTGGGGTAGTAGCGCTTATGGTTCTTCTACAGATCCATACTTTGGTGCCGAGAGAGAATATCCAAATCAAAAACCTGAGGTCATCGCCCCTGGGGTGAATATATTTTCAACTGCATCAAGTAGTCTTTCTTCACCATATGCATATTCATCAGGTTCTAGTGATTCTACAGTATTCGTTACGGGTTCATTAGCCTTAATACTTCAGAAATATGGTGATGATATCGCCGGAACTGATGGAATAATAGATAGTGATGAAATGCAAAAAGTCAAACAGTCATTAGCAATCTCTTCTGATAGAGGTAATTTTGAAAATAATGGTCACGACTCACACTCTGGATATGGTAGCCTCAATGCATTAAAGTGGTCTGAAGAAGTCGCTTTTTCCTTCAATGCAATATAGAAATTAAAATTTCTGGAATATGATACTAAACCTCTTTGATGATACATAATCTGTCATATTAGGGTTAGCGTTGATAAATGATTCATAATACGGTAAAACATGTCCAAGCACCGTGCAAGAAGTTCCTTCCTAGTATTTCTGATGTTATCTAGTGTCCTCATTGCTTTAGTAGGTCCAGCTGCACCGGTAATGGCTAACAATGAAACAACCTCTGGGACAATTATTACATCTGAAACATGGTCTGGTACTCATCAACTTACAGGTGATGTCACAATTGCCTCTGGTGCTAAATTAATAATTCAACCTGGGACTACTGTTGTTTTTCCCAATGGGACCTATCTTGATGTTCGAGGGAACATTTGTGCAGGCGTCTCATCTTGTGGAGCAAGTGGGGATGCCAGTATGGCTAACAAGATTACACTTAGATGGACTGATCCATCAAATTCTAGCGCAATAGGTGAATGTAAAGGGATGAAGCAAGGAACTCAAGAAATCCAAGTAGAGGATGCATCATGCTTTGAGGGGATGTTAATCCGTAGTTCGATAGATCTTTCAGAGACTGGATTTAGACATATCACTTTCGAGGATGCATGGGGCATTCCTTACTATATTGATTCTATTAATCGTTGGAGATACGGTGCTATGGTTATCGATGGAGCATCTCCAACTCTAACTCAAATGCGTTTCACTAACATAAATACAAGTAGTGTATTGACTACAAATCTGGCTCAGCCTACATTTGAAGGTGGGACTTATGTTGCTGGAAGTGATGATAAGAGTGGCGTAGGTGGTTCTGCTGTCCAGATTTATGGTTCTGGGACTCAAATCTCACCTCTTATCATGAATTCTCCATTTTTTATTGGAACAGATAATGGTTGTGGAAATAATGATGGTGGCCGACCTACTCTTTGGGCTGAGGGCACATTTATCGAAATCAATGATGCAACAGTGAATACTGGAGACTATGGATTCGCTTTAGTGAGTTCTTCCGGAAGTCTAACTAATTCTGATATAAATGTCAATTGCAATGGTGTCGATATAAATGGAATAAAATCAGTACAAGGAGAAGATTTTACAATCGAAATCGGTAATAATGAGATTAATACTGATTCAGGTTCAGGAATAACGGCTTATGATGGAGCAAATGTTGAATTACACAATAACGATATTTCAGGAGTAAGTGAACGTTCAGGAATCACCGTCCAATCTAGTAAGGCGTATATTCATCATAATGAAATAGGCCCTATTGGCGGGTGGAATGGCCTATGGTTAACCGGTACTTTTGATGTTATTGCTGAATATAATAATATCGTAAATACTGCAAAAACACCTGTGCAAATTGGGGAATTATCGTCTTCAGGGCCATCTCCATCTGCTTCAAGACTACACTTTACAAACAATACGGTTAGTGTCGATTCACCAGGTACCTGTTCTAGCTTCAAATACTGGGGTGGTGAATATACTTGTCCTGCAGTAAGTTTGTTCCGTTCAGGAGTTACGCTTTATGATAATGAGTTCAGTCTAGGTGGTGATGCTGATGGTATTCGAGCCATTGGTGGTTTATTAGACGTTCAAAGGAACATATTCAATACTCCTGGAACCGGTGCAGTGATTCGTAATTATGATAGTGGTTTTGCCAATACTCAGCAATATGGGTCATTAGGTTTCTTCTCTCTAAATACTTGGAACGGCATTGAAACTGCTTACAATATTACTAAGTCTTCAGTAACAGTTCAATCAGAATTTATTCCCAGTTCCCCCCCTGGTCTATTTCCAGTCATTCTAGACTGGCCTGATCAAGAGGCTTGGCCTGCAAATGGTTTTCAAGGCGCGATTATACCAACTCCTATTTCTGAATGTCCTAGTTGTGATAATTTAACTCCAATTAATTTCCCACTAGCTATGAGCATGGACAATAATTCTACTGTATTTACATTCGCGAATTTATCTAACGTTGATACTTCAAAAATTTATATTAAATCACAGCCTACTCAATACGCAATTCAAGTCCGTAGGGCAGAAATGGTTAGATTCCAAACTTTAGTCGATGGTATGGCTGTTGAAAATACCAATGTCCTCATTGAAGATGCATTGGGTAATGACCTTTATTCACTGTATACTGATCAGAATGGATATACTCCTTGGTTTGCTCTAGCTTCTGATTCTCACCTTGATTTCCGTGGCCTCGCAGGAGGAGATAACCCAGATGGTTTTGCAGATGATGAGTATGAAGATTCATGCTCAGATGGAATAGATAATGATGGCGATTTAACTATCGATAATAATGATTTAGATTGTGACTATAGTGCAGGTACTCGGGAGTTATCTCGTTACTATTACACCGCCTACCGTTTCGGATTCGGCTATGCAAGGAGTGATTTCGTAATTCAAGATGCCACTTATCAAGATACAATTAATTTGTTTAATTCTGGTCCATCTGTTTCTGTGATGCAATCGGATGGTCACTCTTTTAGGAAAATTGTTAATTTCACTGGTTCTGCTCATGACGGTCAATTAGCCGGTTTCTATGCTACTGATGAATTAGCTCAATGGGATCAAAAAGGATATATTCATTCAATCGAAGTTCGCGATCCATTCACAAGTGAATGGAGTTCAGCAGGATTTGCTGTAGATAGCAGTGACGCAGAACCTGGTACCGTGACACGTTTTAATCATCCATTCAATTCATGGTACTATTCATTTGATATGACTAATTATCAGGAGGAAGATTATACATTCGAATTCAGATCTTTCGATGGTATTGATTACAGCCCAATAATTTCACGTACAATTAAACTTAATGCAGCTCCTCCCGTTTTATCAGTTTCATCTCCAAGTGATGGCTCAACTTGGTCAGATGGAACAGTTACTTTCGAAGGTACTGCATATGACCAATATGGGTGCCCTATTGACTGTAGTAAAGATGTAGGTGAGGTTTATTTCTACATTAGTGGGCCTAATTTCGAAGGTACAACACCAACTTCTGGAGGTGCTGATTGGTCATGGACATGGGATTTCAGCGGCCAACCTAGAACTTCGGAGGAATATACATTCACAATTTGGGCCTCTGACTCAGATTTCTGTTTGAGTATAATTGATGAATGTGACGCAGTTACTATGACTTTGACTATTGATAATTCAAACTCGGCACCTTTCGTTAGTTTATTGTATCCTCAAGAAGGGCAGAGACTTTCGGTGACCGATACTACAATTGATGGTGTTGCAAGAGATAACGATGGTTCTGTATCAAGAGTTGATATAACAATCAGAGACATATACAATGGCGATATTATTGTCCATCAACAATCTGTATCTGAGTTTGATACCAATGGTGCCTGGTCTGCTGAATGGGATCCAACAATTCTTCAACACGATTTCGAATATGCAATTGATGTAAGGTCTTATGACGGTTATGACTTCAGTGGAATGACAACTATTGTGATTACTGCCGACAACCCCTCAGACGCCGGAAATAATCAACCTATATTCAATTCGGATGGGTGGTTAGATGAGATAGTATTGTATTGTGAAATTTCTTCACAATCTCAGGACAGATGTACTAAAGGAGAAATCGATTTGAATCAATTTTTCTATGATTTAGATGTAAATCAAGATTTAATACTATCAGTTTATGATGCTGATTCTGATGCTGATTCAACATCTCCTGCATTGGTAATTAATGTAGGCCAAGACGGTATCGCTACATATGATCCAATATCTATGTTCTTCTATGACAATAATATGGAAACTTGGACCTTAGAAAATGTTGTTTTCATGGCAACAGATCCTTTCGGTTCAAAGGAAATATCAAACCCAGTGACTTTTAGTGTTACGCCGATAAGTTTCCAAATTGATGTCCCTGAAGTTACTGTGATTCAAGACGGTGAAACCCTCATATTCTCAGGTGTAGGTCTCCCTGGCAAAACAGTTACAGTATTAATTAACCAAGTTCCAGCAAATAATACGATTGTTGAAGATAATTCTACATGGACGTTGGGCATTGCATCTTCAAGATTTAGTGATGGCTCAGTAACTCCTGTATTCCGATATGTAGGTGCCGACTACTCCAGTAATGTCAAAATCTCTGTTGGAACTCCTGATGAAGGTCTTTCTACAGGCATGATCGCCATAATCGCGCTTGTAATTATTGGATTAATTGGCGGCGTATTCGTATACTTTTATGTGGAAATCGAAGAAGATGATTCGGAAGATTCTTCTGATGAAGATAGCTCATCTGAAGGTTGGATTTGGGATGAAGAATCTAATGATTGGATAGAAGATCCTAATTATAATTCTTGATGACTCAAACGTTGGTCTTAACCACCGAAACTTCATGAGGTATTGCAGATTCCTGAACTATCATGAGTGCAGTGGGGCAGCCTAGACCAGGGGTCCAAGAAAGGATTTTGTTGCATCTCAGAGATTATGTCGAACATGCTGGTCGAGTCGAGGTGCCATTTGCACTATCTCAAATGGGTATAGCCAATGCTGTTGCAATAGCCAGATCCAACGTCCCTAGAGCAATTTCTGGAATGAGAGAACAAGGTCTTCTCATTGAAAGGCAGGCTCATGTAACGGGTGTTTCTCGTAAAAGAAAGGCGTATTTCTTGACTGATGAAGGATTAAAAGTTGCTAACTCTATTTGGGACAAAGTAAGCGTTCAACCAGTTCGTATGAAGCATCCTGATGGTTCAGTAGAGACGGTACCACTTGTTAATGCTCTAGAGATAACAGATTTACCGTTAAGGCATGTAGATATATTGAGATATATTGATGATAATGGTAGCATTGACTTATCCTTACTTACGGCTGAATTAATTGAGCGAGATTTATCAAAACATATTGAAAAGCAATTAGTTACCTCATATAATGACCTTCCTAGAACTAGAAAATTCTTTGGTCGAGAGAAAGAAGTTGAAGATATGGTGAACTTACTAGAAGTCAGGTCATCATCGATACTTGTGCCCGGTATTGCAGGGATAGGGAAGACTGCTTTAGCTGGAAAAATAATAGAAAGGTTTACTCATGAAAGAAATTTATTATATCATCGCTGTCAAGATTGGGAGGGCTCCCGATCTTTCCTTGAAGCTACTGCTGAATGGCAATCAACAATGGGGTCTAATGACTTATCAGATTATTTAGCAGCCACTCCCATTCCTCAATCTAATGTTGCTGTCGATTTGATAATTCAAGGGCTAAAAAACTCACCTAGTTTGATTGTAATTGACGATTTGCATAAGGTTGGTGATGAAACTTTGATTACAATATTAAGAGGGATTTGTATGAAAATTCCGAATCTTGATCAAGTAGGCGTAGTTATGTTCTCTCGTTCATTTAGGATGGTGGTTCCTGAGAAAGACTCTGAAGGTAAGATATTAACATTAGTTATGCCACTAGAAGGCCTTGATAAAGAATCAAGTAAACAAATACTTTCAGCAATGCCAGATATGGATGCATCTCAATTTATTCATATTTACTCACTCTCTAGAGGTCACCCTCTAGTTCTAGAACTAATTAATCGTGGGAGTGTTGGAGGCACATTCCACGCAACTTTAGAAACTTTTGTCGAAAAAGAAATTTTTAGCCGTTTATCGGGTCCACAGAAGAGACTTCTCGGTGCCATTGCAGTTTTTAGAGAACCTACGCCATTGGATGCACTCAGTGAATTAGACGCAGCGATTGATCTTTTGGATGAACTTGTCGAAAAAGGACTAGCACGACAGGCGGATAGTTCTAATTATGATGTTCATGATTTAGTTCGTGAATTTTTAGTACTTTCAATGGAAGAAGGGCTTCGTCAAGAATTACATAGTAACGCTGTTAATTGGTACAGGAATCGTAAAACAAGTGCTACTGATAGAATTGAACTAATACATCATCTTCATAATTCTGATAAAATAGACGAATTAACTAAAATTTTATCTACAGAAGGCCATACATTAGTTCAAGCAGGACATACTGAATTACTGGGCATCCTTAGAGCATTAGATAGAGAAGGCTTCGATTCTAAGTCTTGGGGTGTTGTCAGGGAACTTAGAGGGGATATCCTGTCTATACAAGGAAGATGGGATGAGGCGGAAAAAGAATATGATGCAGCCATCCCTATAGCTAAGAAAAATAAACAAAGTAAGGAACTTGCTCGACTTCTTTCTTCTCGAGCAGATATAGCAGTCAAACGAGGAGCAATGGATGACGCATTAGAGTTACATCGTCAAGCACTTGAAATCCAAATAAGTACTAGAGATGCAGTTTCTGCTGCTCGTTCGTATAATAATATGGGATATATTTTCCGTCGCCGTAGAGATAATAGGCACGCTTTAGAAGTTTATAGTAATGTAGAAAATTTATTAGAATCTGAGGATAACCCTGAATTATGCGATTCAAGAATTAGACTTGCATCTGCCTTTTTAGAAATGGGTGAGTTAGATCGTGCAAGGGATCATGCAATGCTTGCTCATGATGAAACTAAAGATAACGGTCAGGATACTTTACATGCTAGAGCAAGAGCAGTTTTGGGAAGGTATTATGCTAGAATGAAAGATAATGATTTAGCTATGTTACATTATTCTGGTGCTTTGGAAATACTCTCTGAACAAGCAGATCCTCACAGTGCTGTAGAGGTTGAAATGTTGCTAGGTCAGGTGCTTAGTGATGCAGGTAGAAAGGAAGAAGCATCTGAACACTATTTAGAAGGTCTTGCTTTAGCAGAAGCGAATGACTTCCGACATTTGAAAGGAGAACTTTTAGCGCGTTTAGGGGAAGTTGAAACCGACCGTTCACAAAGAATGGATTATTTACAACGATCTTTATCAGTATTCCGAGAACTTGGTGCAAATGATCGTATGAAAGAGGTTCAAAATTCCGTGCACAGGGTAGTGATGGGTCATTAATTCGTAGATATTTATGTTTCTTTACTTATTTATTTTCTAGAACTATTTTAAAATCTGGTCCATCTTGTCCCGAAATGAATATAGAACCTCCGAAATCATCTGCGATTTGCATCAAAACCTCACTTTCTGCAAGGTGAGGTGCATTATTCCTATCTGATAAATGGCACAATACTAATGTTTTCAAATTTGGTGTCAAAATTTCTTTGATTATATCTGCGGTTTGACTATTTGAGAGGTGCCCACCTCTCCCCATTATTCTTCTTTTCAATGAGTCTGGATAAGGTCCTTGCATTAATTTTTCATGATCATAATTTGCTTCAATAGATATATGCGAGCAACCTTTTAGATGACGTTTTAATTCTACAGTCGCTTCTCCTAAATCAGTGACAAAACCTGCTCTATTTCCATCGCCATTACTCACAATTAGTGCTATATTCTCTGCATCATCATGAGGTACAGGAATAGGTAAGACACTGATTTCTTCACTGATATCTAATCTTTCTAAATTAGCGAAGGTTCTACATTCACTGATAGGGTTCCAACCCATTTTTATGGCAGTCTCAGTATTTGAATAGAGTTTAGATCCCCATTTTTTAGAAGCTCTCAATGCTGATTTAGAGTGATCACCATGGTGATGAGTGACTATTATCGCATCAATTGTTTTCGGTTCTATATCAATTTTTTTTAATCTTAATTCTGTCTGTTTGAGAGAAAATCCACAATCAATAAGAATTTTTGAATTACCTGAAATTAATAGAGTAGAGTTTCCTCTACTCCCTGATCCAAGATGTATAATCTCTAATCCCATGTCAAGCATATTCACGGGCCTGCGCTAAGTCCTTCAATGAATCTGATTTATAGTCGTAAATATATTGTTTTCAAGACCGTAAATTCATAGTCAGAGTACGATTATTTATTGTGTTTGTCCGAACTACGCTCCATCATGGTCATAAATGCATGAAAGTCGCTAAGGGTAGTTAACAGGAGGTCATACCATGAGACGTAAACAAACTGCTCTTCTGATAACAGTCCTAATCCTGTCTAGTTTAGCCTTTGTTTCTCAAACTCGTCCCCAAGCTCCTGTAGAAAATACCAACCCTGGTGAAGCAGCGGGGGGAGGTCCTCCTGTAACTGATGAGGATGGAGATAGAATTCCTGATTTCCATGAGGCGGTTCTATTCGGAGAAGATATTATTCTAGATACTGGTTCGGAAATTTTACGAATATCTGGTTTAGATTCTAAAAATGGAACAGATAATATGTCCGATCATGATAATGATGGCGCTAGCGCGTTGTTGGAATATTGTTGGCCCTATACTTTAGATAAATGTTTTACAGATAGAATTTCTTTAACTGGTAAACCAGGTGAATTGAGTGAATCAGGAACCCGTGAGTGGCTTGATCCAAGAGTTGCAGATACAGATGGTGATGGTTTACCCGATGGTTATGAAATCTATATGTGTACTGAGGGAGGATTAGGCTACCTAAACACAACAAGTGCTTGGACCTGCCTTTGGTTCGATCCATTAGATCCTAGTGATATGTGGGAAGATATTGATCGCTGTGTTGATTTTACATTTGGCTGTGGAGATGGATTTGACGTAGACCGAAATGGAGTTATTGATGATACAGAAATTTATTCTAATTCTGAAGAATATATATTTGGAGCACCTGAGGATTGGATTACTGAGAGAGACGGCCTTTGGTGCTCGGGTGAAATAAACTTACTAACAATCGGTTCGTGTCAAACAACTGTAGAGAGAGAAACGGGCGATGGTTGGCTTGGAAGTGACCCTACTGAATCAGATTCAGATTACTATTCTTGGTCTGAGATTATATCTGTTGGACTTGCCATACCTGGTGATGGGATACCTGATGGTTGGGAAGTACACTACGGATTGGATCCAAGAAATGCTAGTGACTCAATTCTTGATTCCGATTCTGATGGTTGGGATTTAGATAGAGATGGATTCATTATTCCAGATACATCTGTAGCTACAACAAGTTGGGGTGAATCATTTAGTAATTATGAAGAATATATGATTCATTATGATGGCGGTGTTTCTGTAACTCCTGGATTAAGAAGTATCGATATGTCTAATTTCGATTCTGAATTTTTGACATTCGACCAATCAACTTCTCCTCAGCTAGTTGATTCCGCAGTGCATACGATTATTCCTGATAATCAAAGAGATCGGCTAATAATTGGGTCTAAATATGGTATAACTATTTTCGATCCATTTAACGATTTATCTACTCTTCAGAATCTGCCTGCAGGTATGCAGCTTAATTCAATGATAAAGTGGTCAAAGAATGGAGATGATTACCTCGTAATGCTAACAAATTCTGGTATTACAGTTGTAGAAATGGAAAATGGTATACCGCAGTTTGATCTATCTTCCTTCGGCGATAGTGATTTCAGTTACTCGATCGACTCTCTAACAGAGATAGCCGTGTTAAATACAGGTAGCAGTAATTTAGATGTGATGTTATTTTCAGGTCAAGATGCTTGGACTACCTCAATCTCTGGGCCCTCAATGACTCCTCCAGTCTATCTCGAATCTATCTCTAATTTATTATTGAATAATGCCGCGGATGTTAATACCGCTTTACATATGGATGTAGATGGCCGAGGGCCATTATTACTTATTGGGACTGATGGCGGATTAGTTGCTTGGAATACTACTGATGGTTCTGATTCAGTGGGTGAACCTTGGTGGGTATTCAACAGAGAAAATGCTGAAGATTATGTTCAAAAAGCGGATTTACTTAATATCTCTAAGTCGGCAATTGTTAATGTTCTAGAGTTGGCAGGGCCTAAAGATTCTTCAGGGAATTATGAATTAATCACAGGGGCATGGATAGGTACTGCTGGTGGGCTCCATCTGATTGATGTTGAAGAAATAATTTCGATGCCACTTTCAGCCTTTGATTCAGAGAGGATGTGGAAAGAAGAAAATTGGCTATCTGGTTCTAATGATGTTCACTCAGTTTATACTTTGAACAATTTAGTAATAGTGGGTTCGAGAGATGGGACATGGGTATTGGATGGAGGCTATCAGGGAGTTACTGGAGTTTCAGATAATCAAACCTATTTGCCGGGCTTAGTAACTTCGATGACAACCATTGAATCATCAAGTGCAAGATATTTGTTCGCTGGAATATCTCCAGGTAAATACATGAATATCATGCCAATTAATCCGCAATCCTCAGATTCTGATCTTGATGGCATGCCTGATGGATGGGAATTTATCCATGGATTAGATCCTACTGACCCCTATGATCGTGATCGAGATGCAGATGCTGATGGAGTATTCTACAATCCTGAAATCGGCGAAGGGATTGACAGAAGTTGGACTAATCTTGATGAATACCGGTTCATAACAAGTTCTGATAATGGATTTAATGGAACTGACCCTAGAAATACAGATACGGATGGAGACGGACTCACTGACGGCGAAGAATATTGGGGTTGGTTCACTGAATCAACAAATTTCGATTGCCATTACTTAAATGATGAATATATCTGTGATGAAGATACAGGGATATTATCTCAATCTGTACACTTAGAGGGATGGCTAGGGTCTGGGGCAGGCGGAGGTACTGATGGACCAACGGATCCAACAAATATCGACTCCGATGGAGACGGTATGCCTGATGGTTGGGAGATTGAAAATCGTCGTTGGATAGGAGACATTTACAATGGAGGGAATTTGTGGACTTTAGACCCTAGAGATCCCACAGATGCTAATAATGATGCAGATAATGATGGTTTATCGAACCTTTGCGAATATAAGTGGTCCAGTCTTCTTGAGACAGTTATTGAAGAAGGCCTCCCCTCACATGGAGAAACATCCGATGCGGCTATTAATTGGACAGCCACCGATCCTAACAATGTTGATTCAGATGGCGATTCTCTACCTGATGGTTGGGAAGCTAGATATTCTTGCTCATGGTCCGTTAATGCGGCTGGTTTGAATCCTCTTAACGGCTCAGATGCTCTAAATAATCCTGATGGAGATGGATACGATGTTAATCATAACGGAGTACTAGAACTTGAAGAACAGTTGGTTAACTGGATTGAATTCCATTGGAAATCAGATATTATTTTCTCCGACACTACTGATAATGGCTTAGTTTTCCCCGAAAATTTCACTACATTACTGTTTAATGACACATGGGAAAACTTTGCCGAAGGATCATTTGGTGAATATGCCACTAATTCTTATAATAGCCTAATTAATGCAACTACTGCTATCGATATAGGTTCAGGAAATCCTCTAAATCCCGATTCTGATCAAGATGGGATGCCAGATGGTTGGGAATTCTTCCATGCCCGTTGGAGTCTTTTCGACGGTGAATGGACTCTCAATCCAGTTAATGAACAAGATAGAACCGGTGATCCAGATGGCGATGGAATGAATAATTGGGAAGAATATAATGTAATATCTAGTAATTTATCTGAAATCGATTCTTTAATCACAGTCCCACAGTTTTACCTACTATATTTCGGTGGTGAAT
This sequence comes from uncultured Candidatus Poseidoniales archaeon, assembly GCA_902511005.1. Taxonomy (GTDB): domain Archaea; phylum Thermoplasmatota; class Poseidoniia; order Poseidoniales; family Thalassarchaeaceae; genus MGIIb-O2. Next base: position 24,550 of record CABXDN010000013.1, read on the forward strand.
ATCTTCCTAACCCATGGCTATCCGCTGAATCTGCTAATTCATTTGGGTCATTCCTATCTCCGGAACAAATAAATCTGACTGGATTAACTGCCGATCCTAATAATCCTGATACAGATTCAGATGGTTTATTGGATGGGATGGAATTAATATTTACGAAATGGAATTCTACTGACAATGTTTGGACATTAAATCCTCTTGTTCCAAACGATGGTAACTATGATTCCGACAATGATGGTATTTCTGATCAAATTGAACTTAATTTAACTCTAAATAATCCCATGAATGGTGGTTTATCTCCCCCTGATGCTCCTAGGCTGTGGGAAGAAGCAGAATATTTAGATCCCTCTGAAGCCGAAAATCGAGTCTATAGAATATTATTTAATAAAGAAGGTAGAGCACAAATTGCATTACAACAATTTCAAGATTGGCAGGGTGGTTCTACCGCTAAACCTCTCCTTCAAGCATTATTTGGAATCTCAGATCCAACTTCAGAAGATACAGATAGAGATGGCATGAGTGATGGATATGAATATTGGTTTACTGAGTGGAATCTAGAAGATAATAGGTGGGAAATGAACTTACTCACTGGAACTGATATCAATGTAGATACTGATGACGATTCTTTTGATTGTAACGGAGACGGTATCATTAGTCCTTCAGAAACTTTTGATAATTTAGCAGAATTTGAGTCAAGAATATATGGTAAAAAGCTAGCAATTGATAGTATTCCTAATGGAACAGGTCTTGTATCTTATGGGGCTGATGCGGTTAATGCTTACATTGATGAAGAAAGTATGAGTTATTCTGCAGCCTTTAGTCAATTATATGTCACATTCACTACCAAATCATTACTTTCTTCTGAAAAATCAGGACTTATTAATGAAATAAATCCTGACAACTTCAATATAAGTTTGGCTGGAATCAGTGATCCAACTGATTCTGACTCGGATAGAGATGGGATGCCAGATGGATGGGAATATTGTTACTCTGTTTATGGTGAATTCCTTCCAGTGAATGATTATAGGTGGTCTATGAACCCTATTAATCCTCTTGATATTGATTATGATCCTGATGCGGACGGATGGTATGATAGGCAATTCAACGATCAACCAGCTACTCAAGGGGAATGGGAAAATCGTCAATTTTATCCTCTAGGCGCTGAGAATCAGATAGGTAATGGTGTCCTCGGCCTTTACTTCAGTAATTTAATGGAGTATAATAATGGGACACATCCTTTAGATGCAGATTCTGATGACGATTCAATGGTAATGGAACCAGTCTTTACTAACGGTGAGGTGACTAGTTATGTTCAAAATATGAATTTAACCGATGGTAGAGAGGTATTCAAGTATGGTACAAATCCTCTTGATAATGATACGGACGGAGATATGATGCCAGATTTCTATGAATATTATAGAGGTTGGAATGAGACTAATGACAATTGGTCATCTTATCTCCAAATACAAGTTCAATGGGAACAAATTTCTTCGAATAATTGGAAACCTGTTCAGATTACAAATGGGGTCATTGCTAGACCTGTGTTAAATTCAGTATGGTTTACTCATGATGCTACCAATGCAGATGATGCCGGTCAAGACGCAGACATGGATGGCGGTTGGGATTGTTCAGGAGGCAATTGTCTATACGAATCTTACAACAATTTCCAAGAATATTATGGTGTAGTGAATGCATCACTATCATCTCCTACTTTGGTACGTCAGGCTATGCTGAATGATTGTTCGGGCGATTATGTGCAAGAGTGGTGGCAGTTAAGAGAATCCTTACTAGGGACTTGCTCAGGTTCTTCTGCGTTGAATTCTAATTACTTCCGAATGTATAAGATAAATAATAACGATCAATTATTTGCTCTAATAATAGATGATAATGACCAAGATTATCAATATCTAGATACTTCTGATGATGAGACCTTGTGTAGTGGTGAATGGGCTGACTCATATGGCAGATTTGCAGGGGATCAATATCATCTTCCGAATACTGGTCTTGGTGAATATGTATTTGGTTGGTGGCTTTTAGATATTGATGGAGATCAAATTGCAGATGGGACCGATCCTACTAATTGGGATACTGATGGCGATTGGTTAAATGATTATTTTGAAATTGAAGATGACATGCTGGATGGGATAAGAGGAAACAGCGCATCTCCAATAAGGTATGATGATAGAACTACTTCTTGAGTTTCATTGTATTAATTTGCTTGTACATAGTCGGGATGTATATGAGCAGTGAGGGCGAGATACCGGATCCTTCCGAACCTATAGAGGAAAAACTTCTTTTCCTTCAGGAAAATATGTCTAATTTCGTCAAACAGTATAATCTTCCCCTCATTGAATCCGCTTTAGTGGTGTCGAAATATTTGAATATTCTTTTATCGGAATTGGAAAAAATAGCTTTAGCAGAAGGAGAGATTTTACCTAATAATATTACTGAACCATGGCCCATTGTAAGTGATATGGAACCCCCTAGAATTGATAAATTTCCTTTAGAAAGATTGATGAAAACAATAGACCAAGATAGAATGGATATATTTGATACGATTATTAGAACCGTAATAAACGGCTCAGAAATACCATTTATTAATACAATAACTCTTATGAGAGATTGGGAGAAATTAATAAGAACACAATTGGCTAAATCAACTAGCCCAGGTCATCTTTTCAGCCCCTTAGAGTTACCTGAAAATTTCTAACTATTGATTCTCTGCTTTGGCTACTAATCTACTTGAAACCCATAAAGCGTCTCCAATTGACCATAAATAAAGAGAAAACCATAATATTATTGTGAAAAGAAGAGGTAACTGAATTAGAAACCAACCATTGGCTTTTTCATGCTGACGATTAAAATGTTGCCCTAGAAAAAGAAATGGGATGAGTGATACTAATAATGTGAATAATGGCCTTACTGTCCCCCAAGGTCCAATACCACCGCTTATTTCACTCCAAATGACTCCTATGACGCCTAGAGGTGTGGCTTTTTCTTGCTCATAATCTTCAGCAAGACTAACAACCAACTCTTCTGCCATAATATGTGCTAAACACTATTGAATGATGAACATAACTCTTCATTGTATGGGAAAACGCCAACTATCTAATACTTCTCCAGTTAACCATGGGTAACTCGAAAGTGTTAGTGACGGGTTATCCTAGATTTTCTAATTTCGACGAAAATATTTCAGAAAAATTGATGAAATTAGTGAATGATATTGATTTTCAGTCTATTGAAGTTTATACTTCATTGTTGTCAGTCGATAAAAAGGGTTCAAATTCCATTGCTCAAAGAATTAATAATAATGAAAATTTCGATGCAATTATCCATTTAGGTTTTTCAAGTTCTAGGGAAATTATTTCTTTGGAGAGATTTGCTTACAATCAGTATAAGATGAATGAACCCGATAATTCTGGTAGAATGATTACTTCTGGTAAAATAATCGAAGATGATTTAGAGGTTTATGAGACAACTGCTCCAATAAAGATTATCGATGATAAATTTGATGCGATTGATTATGTTTCTTGGAGTTCAGATCCGGGCCGATTTGTATGTAATGAGACTTATTTTAGAACTTTATCTACAATTTTTAATAAGACTCTGATTATTAAAAAACCTTCTACTCTCTTTATTCATTTACCAAATGAAAAACATATTGAACTGTTAACTCAATTAGAAGTCGTTAAAAATATAATTGAGTGTATGATATTTAAGCCTCAAATAGAAGTAGTAGGTGGTCTAATTTTTGATATGCACGGGCGTATATTATCTTGTAAAAGGCCTAATATGGGCGATTGGGGCGGTTGGTGGGAATTACCTGGCGGGAAAATCGAATATGGAGAAACTGCTTTTGAAGCACTAAACAGGGAACTAATTGAGGAACTAGATATAAATGTCAATCCTATCAAAATCGAAGAAAAAGTAATTTTTGATTATGGTGACCGTGAAATCGAATTAACAATAATTAATTGTGGAATTATTTCAGGAGATCAAATTACACTAATAGAGCATGAAGAAATGAGATGGCTATCTAAAGATGAATTACTTGATGTTAAGTGGTTACCTGCAGATCTTCCTGTTTTGGAAAAATGGTTCAATCAAGGATTGCCTAATCTTCCTCTAGATTAATCGTTGGTCTTCCTCTTTTATCAAACCATTCAGAAGGCTCGCCATCATATCTCATTGAATATTCATCTCTAGAATATCTTGGAATATCGTTCCTGCCTTCATGCCATGTTTGTTGTTCCAGCCATAAATCTAATTCATCTCCTGCCAAACTGATACTTATCTTCCCACCAAGAGTATTTTCATCTAGAACGAAAGAAATTTTACCTGCTATTGCGGCTTGCCTAGATATATCAAATACCGTGGAATCAAATTCTAAGTCCATTGACATTACATCCAATGCTGTATCGAGAATTCTTTGTATTCTTAATTGTTTAAAGAAAAGATCTGAGTTTTTTGAAAATCCACTAATTATCACGGGTTTATTTTTACTAGGGAAAGTACTTTTTTCAGGTAAATCTTCTGTATTCCAGTCAGGAAAAAAAACATTTATTGATTCAACTATTTTTTCCGCATCTTCATATGGTTGGACTAGAGATGAGATTACTATTCGCGGCTCCATAACTTGCCGCAGTATCAAAACAGTCATGAGTTCTCTGTTTGAATAATCTCCCATGTACACGAATGATTGAAATTGAATAGTTGGTGAGAAGTATCATGGCTGAGCGTTCAGGTACTATAGCGGCGGCTCTATTTTTAATGCCGAGTCTCTGTGTAATTTCAATTAGATATGGGCTGCCAACTGTGAATGAGGTTATCTCTAATGATATAATTATTGAAATAGGAATTCATAGTCTTGCAGTATTAATTGGTATTTTTATGTATGTCAAATATGGGGTAGTTGAAGATCATGAGTATCATAGGTCAGCTATTATTAAAAGACTAAGTAAATCTTATTCACAAGAAGATAAAGGTCTTTGGGATAAGAGCGATAATGCAATGTTGAAACTCGAAGAAAATGCCAAATCAAGTATCAAGGGCCGTAAGGGGCAATTAGTTCAGGCAAAAATGTCTGGTAATATTGGTTCATTAAATGTGGAGTCAACTGAAATTGAAGTTAACGATGATTTAGATATTGAAATCGTAACTCATCACCGCGGAGTTAATACAATTATAGATGAAAATGTATTAGAAGATAGAATTGTCAAATCAAAAAAATCCTTTATCACCCGCAGATTAGAGAAATCTGCCTCTAAAAGGATTGAACGAAAAAAGATTAAGCAACAAAGAAAAAAAATCAAATCAAATGCAAATGTCGCGAAATCTAATAATAATGAGGGTCAAGATAATCACTGGGATATGCCTATTTCTTCAAATCTAACTAAATCAGTAGTGCCTTGTATTGAATGTGGAACCTTGAATAATTCTACTAATCCTTACTGTACATCTTGTGGTACATACCTATCTTGAGAATGCAATTATTCAAAGCGGACAGATTGAACGAGTGTTTGGGTGAAGTCATGTCTGGCAAGAGGGATTACTACGAAATTCTTGGAATAGATCGAAATTCTAATGCTTCTGAGATAAAGAATGCATTCCGAAGTCTTGCAAGAAAATATCATCCAGATAAGAACCAAGGTGATTCTGAATCAGAAATTAAATTTAAAGAAGTGCAAGAAGCTTACGCAGTATTATCAGTTCCTAATGAAAAGAAGAAATATGATACTTATGGGCACAATAGGCCAGGTGGTTCGCCGTTTGGTCCCGGTGGATTCGAAGGAGTAAATATCAGTATAGAAGATTTATTCGGTGGTGGTTTTGAGAGTGTCTTTGGTTCAATTTTTGGTTCAGGTGGCCGCAATCGTCGAACTAAGAGGCAGAGAGGTTCCGATTTACTAGTCAGGCATCCAGTATCATTTCAAGCAGTAATGGATGGTTCTGAAGAATCTCTTGAATTTCAAGTACTGAAGACATGCAAGGATTGCAGTGGTCTTGGCTCTTCATCACCCGAGGGCATTCGAGAATGTCCTGCTTGCGACGGCCGAGGAAGAATTCAGAGGATAGAAAGAGTAGGCCCTTTTACACAGCAAGTTGTTACTGATTGTTCCTCATGTCAAGGCGAGGGTAGAATTATCCAGAATCCTTGTTCCAATTGCAAAGGTGATGGACGGGCTAACGAGTCTAAGAAGGTACAGTTTACAGTTCCTGCTGGAATTGAAAATGGTACTCGTCTACGTATGTCTGGTTATGGAGAATCTGCTAAATCGGAGAATGGTGACTCAGGTCATTTATACATTGAAATAGAAATCGATGAGCATGAATGGTTTGAGAGAGATGGGGCCGATCTTTTAATGGCGATTCCTCTTAGTTATACTGATTTAGTGCTTGGTACGACAATTGAAATACCTCATTTGGATGGTGAAAATCTGAAGATAAAAGTTCCCTCTGGTTCAAAGCCTGGAGATACAATTTCTTTGAAAGGACGAGGCCTACCTAGTCAAAGAACTCGTAATGGTAAAGGCTCAGTAATGGTTCTTTTAAAATTAGATATACCTTCAAAAATTTCTCGTGACCTAAAGAAAAAACTCTTACATATCAAAGACGAAATTAACTTTTCAGATGAGGAATTAAAGAAAAAAATAATTGAAGAAGCTAACTCCCGCAGAAAGGGGTAATTACCAATTAATAATCTTGTTCGGCGCTGCTGCCAAAGGTTCTCCATTGACTAAACCTGAAAATTGTAGCCCTAAATTTGCATTTTCACCAGATATTGATATTCTTATAAATATTTGAGAATTACTTTTTATCGTATCAAGAAATATTTCATCATCTTGGAATATATGTTTTGGTGAAACATCAGTGATGGTCAGTTTAGATCCTTCGGGAAAATGAATTTTCATAGCAGCCATCTCCCAATCACAATTACCTGCCTTTATTCCGAGAAGAAGATTTTTTTCATTTTCTGCAATCTTCCAGGCACAGATATCAATTTGTTCAGTCATGTGAGTCAGTATTGGTTTACCCCAGACTTCATTTATGCTATTCCAAGGACTCTCTCCTAACTGTTTCAGAGCTGAATCGATTATATTTTCATCTTTTGATTCATTTTTGTTTAATTGTCGTGAAAGTCGGTCCCTAATTCGGATTAACCTTTCCATATCATGTAGTTGTATGTCTTTTGTAATTTTTCCTCGATTTATTATTGCCTTCCGATTCCAAAATATTACTATCATTAATGGTGTTAAAAATAATACTCCTATTAACTTATAAAAATTATCAAACATCCAAGACAAATCTTCGTAATCTTCAATTTCTGGTTCTTCATATTCTCCAAGATATTCTAATTTAAATGTATAATCTATCTCTATTCCTTGATCTGCCCTTCGTTCAATTCTAAATGAATGATTTCCATAAGGCAGAACAATTGTTTCACCATTTGAAGTATTAACAAGTAGGCCAGTGTCCTGATCTATTTCCTGTATTGTGTAATTGACTTCAGATTTGATCAACTGATTAAGATAAACTCTTGACCCATTCTGGTCTAAAATCCTGATTAAATAAATATCAATATTATCACTACTATGAAGACTACCTGTAATTTCTGAATCTAGTTTAATTTCAGTCCATCTTTTGTCAGGCTGAATTAACCACCTTAATTCAGGCGCATCTGATAATTTTCCTGCATCAAGTTTCCTTATTGGAATGAAAGAGATATTCCATTTCCCTGTTTCTTCTGTTTTAATCCTCAATTCTATAGCCTCAGTATTCTCATCTGATACTATAATTTCAGGGCATGTTCCATTTTCGAGAGATATATTTTCTAAAGTTGAATCATACTTTATCAGAAATATTTCGAAAATCATATTATTATTGCTAGATGAACAAAGCAAACCAACTTCGGCATCTGCACCCAGTCTGAATAATATAGAATCACCATTTCTATCCGACTTAGATATGTAAGATTCGTAATGCCATGAATCATGGTAAGTCAATGCTTCTCCATGATTCCAAGGTACAGAAAGTTCTCCTCCGAGTGGTGCTTCTATTGACTGATTATTCCTATAAATTGTAAATTTATATGGGTACAATTCTTTATTCGAATCAGAGTTTATTCTCAACCACAGCTCGTAATCTTCTGGGTATTCCAAGAAAGAACTTCCAGATTCAAGTAAATCATTATTAATTAATAACTTGCCTTGTTCGTTTCTATGCCAAACTTCCACCCTTAGATGTTGATCACCATATAGTTCAGAAATCTCTATTACATCTCCAAATTCTCCACCTATTTTTATAGAATCTTTATCCGAGTAATTATCTAAAATACCTATGAATTCTGTTTGTCTTTCATAATCCTTTATTCCTAAATCACAGTTCCCTAATGAACAAATATCTGATGTTAGAATTGTATAGTAATTCTCCTGATTTCCTTGTGATGGTATTGAATCGATTAGATCTTCATTTTCAACTATTGAGAATTCATTTACTTTAATCATTTGAGTTGAAATATCCTCTAATGAGATGCTTGATTCAGACGATATTTTCAAACTTGCCCCTGAACTTAGTACCCCTGCCCATTCTAGTAAATGGTCATTTTCAGAACTATAATTTGTAGAAATGCCATTAATCTCTATCGTCAATCCAGGGCAACTTACCTTCAAGCAGGATACACTATACCAGAACGGTCCTTCATAATCTATATTTTCTTCTATGAGTGTAATTTTGTCTTCTGATTGTCCATTTACTATGCCTGCGCTAGAACTAAAGAATAGCATAGCCAAAGTTAGTGCAACTACGCGTCTCACGACTCCTCGGACACGGTCTCCTCTTAGAATGCTTCAAGCGAAATGCTTCGTCCGCAGTATGTATGGATGAGCGCCCACTGGCACGGAGTGTTGTCGCAAGGCATCGTTTTGGACGTTTATTTAGTTTAGGTGATAGAAATTCTCCAGATGCTTGGTCTCCGGCCTTAATTCTATCTTCTGAAGACGAAAAATTACCATATTCTATTGCTCCATTTGAATTTTCAAGAGATTCTACTAGCCTACCTGCTAAATTAACTATCAAAACACGAACTAATCTTACACTGCCATTTGATAGTTTAGATACATGGGTGGCAACTGAAGGTTTGGTATTACCGCCAAGTTTAGTTGAATCTAATTCGGGAGAATTTGCTACAGGAAAAGAAATCTTACCAGTTTCATGGCAATCTCTTCATCATGATCTTTCTTTGAATGATGAGAGTTTAGTTCCTTCAATTATTATACTTACTGATGCCCCTCAATTAGCTAATCAAAAAGGATTATTATCTGAAGCAATATATATCATTCGAACTAGGTTTCCTTCTTCATTAATTTGGACCCCTGGTATCGGTGGCCCTGACAATTGTGCAATTTTAACTTGGATGGGCGTCGATTTATTTGATTTAGCGAGATCAAGACATGCCTGCTCTTTGGGTGTACTTTTGACTGGAAATGGCCCTAGGGAAATAGAGGAATCGATTGATGAGGACTCCTCAATGTCATCACAAATTAAATGTTGGAAAGATTCTCTTGCTGCAACTAGATCGGCAATAAGGTCAGGGACTCTCAGAGAATTAGTGGAAAAACAAGCAATTTCCAGCCCTCGTTCTGTGGAAAGATTGAGAATTCATGATTCTAAAATGTCTAGATTAGATGGCAGTGATTCCGGTCTGTCTCGAGTGAAGGGGCAATTTCATGAATTAAGATGCCATAGTTATTCTAGCCGCGATGATCCTTTGATTCAAGATTGGAGGAAAAGAGTAGCCCAAGAACATACTCCTCCTATTCATCAATCAAAGGTCCTATTACTACTTCCTTGCTCAGCAACTAAACCTTATCGGTTATCTTCATCACACAAGAGATTTAGTCGTTCAATAACATCTAATGCTATTCATGAAGTAATGGTGACGGCTCCTCTTGGCTTAGTTCCTAGAGAATTAGAAGATATTTGGCCAGCAGGTAATTATGATATTCCTGTAACAGGTGATTGGGACTCAGATGAATTGATTGTTATACGTACAATGCTTTCTGAATATATTTCTAGAAATAATTATGCGAGAGTAATAAATCATAGTGGTATTGAAATAGATTTACAATCTGTAGAAATTATTGATACAAGAAAAGGTTTGACTGCTGGTTCACCTGAAGCACTAGATAATCTAAAGCAAATTGTTGAAAAATCCGTTGAAGAATTTAATTTACCAGATATTAGAGAAAGTAAACATAGACTAGGGAAACTAAGTGCCCTTTCAAGATTCCAACATGGTACTGATAAATGGCTTCAAGGTACTGGTATTCAAGGTAGACCTCCAATATTCACAATTCGTAAAGAAGGCAATCAACTTGCATTATGGAACCCTCGTTTAGGCCGATTTTCATTTACTAAGGCTTGTTTACCTTTACTGGCAGAGAGCGGTAAATTCCCTGAGGCACATTTAGTATCTGGATTCAATTGGAGAGGAGACTTATTTTCATCTAATGTTGTTAAATTTATGGGCAGTATAAGGATAGGCGATGAAGTGTTAGTTTACCAAGATGGCAATTTAGTAGGTTCGGCTAGGGCTGAAGCTGCGGGGTGGGAATGGCCAGACGGCCCAAGTCGTTTGGCGCGCGCCCAGCATCGTTTGTAGGTAAAATTGGTTGTATGAGTCTACGTAGCGATTAAAGAGGGGCAGTAGGTCGGCCGGATACCTGAGGTCTTGATATGGCGCGTATGCACAGCAAAGGAAAAGGAACAAGTGGTTCATCTAAGCCCAATACTGATGTAGCCCCTTCGTGGTCAGAATCTGATAAAAGCACTGTAGAAGAACTAATCTTAAAATATGCTAAAGATGGTCATTCTTCTGCTAAAATAGGTACTATGCTTAGAGATATGCATGCTGTACCTGATGTTCGTTTAGTAATGGGTGAGAGAATCTCCAAGACACTAACTCGTAACAACCTTACTTCTACTTATCCTGAAGATATGATGAATCTCATGCGTAAAGCACTAAGTTTGATTGATCATCTTAATTCTAACAAGAAAGATTTGCATAATCGTCGTCAATTAGAGTTATGCGAGTCTCGTATTCGCCGACTAGCTAAGTACTACATAGGGACAGGTAGATTGTCATCTACTTGGGCTTACAAACGCGATCAACTAAGATTGATGGTTGAGTAGTTCTTTAGGCATAAGATTTGAACTATAGGCCCCTAGGGTTAGCCATGAGGCTACTGGTTAACGAGATTCAATTCTCAGTTGTCTCGGATATTTTAGTAACTGCATCGTCGGAGGTTAATCGATTAAATGATCCAGTATTACTTTTGTGTGAACCGACAATTTTAGGGGCACTGTCGATATCAGTTATAGAATCATCATTAATAGATAATGGAGTTTCATATAGAAGAAAATTCAATACTAATGAACCAAAAAATGGACCCTGGATTAAAATTATTGATGATGACTCTTCTAAAACAGAAATTCTTACTAACCCTTTACGACTAACTATCTCTTCACTAGTTGTTGAAGGATTAACCGGGCATAAAGGAGATTCTCGTAAGGGCCCATTAACTTCTGTGGCTCAGTGTCATGCATTAGCTCAGATCATATCACCTCATGGCCCTCGAACTCGAAAATTAAGGCCCTGGCTAATATCTGGCAATTGGATTAATTCTGCATTAGACCTTACTTATGATCCGCTCTATAGTGCTTTTAGAGACTTACTCTCAGATGAAGGCTCCATCAGAGTGGTC
>CABXDN010000014.1 GCA_902511005.1 uncultured Candidatus Poseidoniales archaeon
AATACATACCAATCATAAAAAATTCAGATTGCGCAAAATTACCGTATCTCTGAACTTTATATGTTAGAGTTAAACCAATAGCAATAGCAAGATAGGTAGATGCCCAAGTTAAAGTTCCTGTACTGATAGAAATTAAATCCAGCGTTATTGTTGCTCTTGTTTCAAGACCTTGGAGTAAGGCTTCTAATGTTAGAAATATTACACCTAACATGAATAAAGGAGAGAGAAATATTCCCAATGTCCTAATTCGACTTGGGGGGATATCATCAAAAAATATCTTTATTACAAGAAATCCTGCACTTATTGATTCTAATATTTGTAATAGCCAAATTAAATCAGTTGGTAATTTATCTAGGAGAATGATATCAAGAAAATTTAGGCCCCCATATCCGTAAGATAATCCTAAAAATAGTGAATCGAAGAATAAGAATAATGCAAGAAATACTCTTTTATTAAGAGTTGAAAGTTGGTTATAATTTTCACGTATTTGTTGGAGCATTACCTACACACACACATACTAAATCATAACTTTGAGTTTAAAAAAAGGGCAGTGTGGCGGATATACCGCCACACTGCTTTACGTACTTGATTAATCTAAGAGATTATTCAAGACATTCCGTTTGCTGGGTCCCAGCTACGGTTACAAGTAAAGGCAACATTACCATCTGCATCTTCTGTGAAGTCTCCAACACAGTATCCTGCACCAGGGCTGTCTCCATTAGCAAGGAAAGAGATTGTTCCACTCGCTCCCTCTAATCCTTGACCTGTAGCCATGATTACCTGACTCAATGTAGCTGAAGGAGATGCCATCTGTGCGAATGCACTTAATGCCATTACAACAACTCCATCGAATGCTTCAGCAGTATAGATACCACCAGCACAATCAGCAGATTGTGCACAAAGACCTGCGAATACATATCCTACAGTACCCATTGATCCAGCCGATGGCTTTGTAGCAATTACGCCATCAACGCTGGAAGATGTATCTGCTGCAAGACCTTCTTCAGCAATTCCATCTCCACCGTATACTTGACCTGACCAACCGAGTGAAGCCATCTCATCGAGAATCATTCCACCGTCTGCTGCGTATGATACTAATACTGCAGAAGTACAACCGTTGTCAACCATTGATTGAACTGCTGCCGAGAAATCAGTAGTTGTTTCTTCATATCCAATTCTTGTACAAAGTGTGTTACCTGATGAATTAGTAAAGTCATCTGCAAAAGAATCTGCAAGACCTGCTCCATATGCGTTAGTCATATGGATTAAGCCGACTGATCCAGCTGCTGGCATATCTGCTTGTACTACTGCACTAAGTGCTTGACCTTGTAGAGCGTCACTTGGCACTACGCGGAAGAAATCAGGGTAAGCAGTTGCATCGGAAAGAGCTGGGCTAGTACTTGCATAGGAAATCTGTGGGATTCCTGCTGCAGATAATACACCATTTGCTGCCATTGAAGCACCAGAGCAAGCTGCTCCAACTACTCCTACGACGCCTGCATCAACTAATGTTTGAGCTGCGGCTGCCCCCATAGTTCCATCACAACCTGAGTCAGCATATACTATCTCGAACTGAACCATGCTGTTCCATCCGATTGTATTAGCTATACCAAGAGCAATTTGTGATGCAGCTACGAAGCCCATTGCGTATACAGCAATAGGTCCTGTTGCATCGTTAAGGAAACCAATCTTTACAGTAGCGCCCATGAAAGTTGCTGCTGCAAGTCCACCATTAGCAGTCCATATATGATTACAGTTGAAGTAATCTCCATATGTTGGTACATGATTGAAAGAACAAACATCGTATCCACTTCCTGCAACGTCTCCGTTATCCATGAAGTTGTGTACGCCGCTTGCACCTGCGTAATCTACGCCGACCATCTTCAGATGTGTTGCCATATTAGCACCATCTTCGTGCATAGCTGCTTCTCCGATCATCATTACTGCGTCGAATGCTTCAGCAGTGTAGATTCCAGCAGCACATACAGCATCTGCTGCACAAGTTGCTGCGAAATCTCCTGATCCTGCTTCTGCTGCTCTAGGCATTGTTACTTGAACGCCGTTTGCAGCTGCTGGATTAGTATAATCTAGAAGGGCGGATTCGCCTGCTATTCCGTCAGCACCGAATACAGGAATTGTCGCTCCCATTACTGCCATAGTCTCGATTATCATTGCACCGTCAGCAGAATATGATGCTAGGACTGCTGAGTCACAACCTGCATCTACTACTGCTTGAACTGCTCCTGCGAAATCTGTAGCAGTATCTTCATACCCTGTCTTTAGACAAAGTGTCATACCCATATCAAGCCAGAATGACTCAAATGAATCTGCAAGACCTGCTCCATACGCGTTAGTCATGTGGATTAATGCAGGGCTAGTTACACCACTTGCTGCAACCATATCAGCCATAGCATCGCCTTGAATAGCGTCACTAGGGACAACACGGAAGAAATCAGGATGTGCTACTGCATCGGATAATGCTGGGCTAGTACTTGCATAGGAAACCATTGGGATTCCTGCTGCCGAAAGAACTGCGTTAGCACCAATTGATGCACCAGAGCAAGCTGCTCCAGCCACCGCTACTACTCCAGCGTCAATCAATGATTGAGCTGCAGTTCCTGCTGCTTGTCCATCGCATGCTGAATCTGCTTCAACGATCTCGAAGTTATATCCATCATTTGCAGCAGATAGAGTTGATGCTGCTGTTGTGGAAGCAAATGTGAACCCGCCTGCATATACTGAAATTGGTCCAGTTGCATCGTTAAGGAATCCAATCTTGATTGTAACATCAGAAACTGGAGGTACGAACATTGGATTTGCTGCATTCATGTAGTGTGCAGCCATCTCATCAGCGATTGCATTGCCGATATCTACGTCGAAACCAACTGCGTTACCGCTTGCATCTAAGTTTTCAAACGGGGGGTAAGATGTATCAGAGCAGAATCTTAGGTTACCTGTTTCTAGAACATGTGCTAGTCTGCTACCTTCTGTTGCCATAGGGTATGATGTTGCTGTGTTAGCATCTGTATCGTCAGTTAGTACAACTGCACCGTCAAACCATGCACCGAAGATTAAATCATATTCTCCAGAATCGATTACTGCAGTAATTGCTACGTTAATCGCTGCAAGAAGTTCTGAATCACCATCATCGACAGCAATACCGAATGTTTCATCTGAGAAAGTAACCATTAGATCACCAGCTAATGCCAATACAGGAGAGTCTCCCATAGCATAATCTGCGTCACCGTTACTTACGGATGCTGTAACTGAAGGGAAATCAGCATATGCAACAATTGTCGCTAATGGCAAATTATCTGCTGCCCACAAATCTGAAGTTGTTCCAGATTGTACAGCAACTCTTGTGCCTGCCATATTTAGATCAAGTGCGTCAGAAATCATTGCTGAACCTGTAGCACCGATTACACCTTGGCTACTAGTGTAGTAACCACGTGTGAAATCGACCACAACTTCTCTTTCATCAGTCTTGGTCATAGCGGAAAGGATTGCGTCACACATCTCTCCGGCGTTCAGGTTGGGGATAATCGGGTCCCAGTCAGAAGTTACGAACACTGAGGCTACATCTGCAGCCGGTGTTAATGTCCAATCTTCCACTACTGGTTCTGGGTCATCGTCATCTCCGCCTAAGCAACCAGCAAACGCTGCTGCTAGCATACTCAGGGTCATCATCATTGCAATTATTTTTTTATTATTCATAGGATACTCACGTTCCGGTAAGGTCTTCGACGACGTATAACATTTATAGAGTCTCTTAGTGATGTATCTAAATATGTCTTTTTGGCTATATTTGCGGTAATTATAATATTTCATTTAAAAAAAAACATTATCACGAGGAGATAAGGGAAAATATCAGACAGAGTAATTGATGCAGTAGTTATGGTTCCCAGTGCTATGAGTGACACGCCACTAGACTACGCATCCTCGGGTGTAGATATAGATGCAGAGGGAGTTGCAGTTGCGAGTTTGGTGGGAGCACTTTCTGCATCTGTTCGTCAAAAGGGAGAATTTGGAGCACCAGTTCCGCTACCAGGTGGTTTCGGAGGAATAATAGAATTTGGAGAAAATAGGCTAGCATTGGCGACTGATGGGGTTGGCTCGAAATTAATGATTGCCAACGATCTTCGAAAATATCAAGGAGTAGGGATTGATTGTGTTGCTATGAATGTAAATGATTTATTGTGCGTAGGAGCAGAACCAATTGCTTTCGTAGACTACATTGCAGTCCCAAAAACTGATCCAGCCACTCATGCAATAATCGGAGCCTCTTTGGCTGAAGCCTGTAAGAGAGCAAGGATAACTTTGGCAGGAGGAGAAACCGCTACACTCCCAGGGATTGTCACTGAACTTGATTTGTCTGGTACAGCTTTAGGTTGGTTCCCTAAGGGTGATGAGATTACTGGAGAAAACTTAGAGGCTGGCGATATAATAATTGGCTTACCTAGTAGTGGCATACATTCTAATGGCTATACTCTTGTAAGAGCTATTCTAGAACGCTCGGGCTGTTCCTTAATAGAAAAATCACCTTTTGATCCAGAACATCCACATCGAAATATAGAAAGATTCGAAGAAGGAGATATTACTTTGGGAGAAATTCTACTAAACCCTACTAGAATTTATGTTGATCCATTAATTGATTTAATTAAAGATTGTAGAGATGGTATCGGTCCTTGTAAAATCAGTGACCTAAAGGCTATGGCTCATATCACTGGTGGTGGATTATCCAATTTATTGAGATTACACGATAGTCTTGGTTGGCATATAGATTCGCCTTTGCCGATATTACCAGAATTTCTATGGTTAGCGAATAATGGTTCGGTTAATGATAGAGAAATGCATCGTACTTTCAATATGGGAATGGGGATGACAATAGCTGTCAGTAAAGACGCTGCTGGTTCAGTAGAATCTTGGCTTTCTAAGAGACTGCCTGGTTGCAAACGTGTTGGTTTTGTCCATGACGAGGGAAGGAAAGTCACGCACATTAATCCAGAAATTATTTTTGAACATTATTAATAGGATGGATTTGTGTTGAGTGAGGGTTTAGTACACCTAGAAGGAGCAACGTTTTTGCGACTTGCAGACAATATTACAAATGATAGTTTAGGGCCATCTTCTAAAGATTTTCAAAAGGTATTCTATAATCCGGCAATGGCTGGTTCAAGGACTAGAAGCGTCATTTTAATGAAGAATATTATCGATTCGGGGTTCTTAGGTGATTCAGAAATATATGCAATTGACGGTTTAGCTGCTAGTGGTTTAAGAGCCAGAAGATGGTTAAATGAATTACCAGAAGAATACTCGAAAAGGATGAGAGTTACAATTTGTGATCTAAATGAAAATTCATTGAATTGGGCAATGAAGAATCATGAACAATTCCCTCCCTCGCACGGGGAAGGAATACTTACTCCGAGACAGGGTGATTTGAGAACTGCGGTACTAGACCAAGGGTGGCACTGGGTAGATGTTGACCCATTTGGTTCGCCAATGCCATTTTTAGATACTGCAATTCAATCTCTAGCTAGAAGGGCTGTGCTAGAAATTAGTGCCACTGATACGGCTGCGTTAACCGGTTCATCAAGAACTGCTTTGATGAGAAGATATGGAGCCAGGGTGAAAACAGACGGTCTAGCACATGACTCTGGAATGAGAGTTTTACTTGCGTGTATTGCAAGAAATGCGGCTAGCCACGACAGAAGTATTCAACCTATATTGTCTATTTGGGATTCTCATCATCTAAGAGTTTCAGTAAAGGTGACTAAATCAATAAAAGTTTCAAATGAATTAGAAGAAAACTTAGGTTGGAGAGTTGCTAGTCCAAAAGTTGAGGAAGTTCAGGCATCGATAGATGCAAAACTAATGCCTCCAAGTTCTCTTGAGTCGCTTCCCATGCATTGTTTCTTGCCTCTTTCATATCCCATAAATAGGAAAGACAATCGTGTATCCGGCCCTCTATGGGTAGGGCAAATAGGAAACGAAAGTATAATGGCAGGTTTCACTGAAGAAATTGCAATGTCTTTGTGCACTACTAGTTTAGATGAAGATAAATTATTATCATGGACTGAAAGGGATTTTGAGTTAGAAAAAAGAAGAATACTCCGAAGTATTAGGTATATTCAACAGGAGGCGGAAGTGGCGGATTGTCGTTGTCTAATTTTAACTGATGACTTGGCTAGTTGGCAGAACCAAGGGTCACCTCCTAGTCCGAACAAAATGATTGAATTAATTCAAAATAAAGGCTTCAAAGCAGCGAGATCACACTACTCTAAACCATCATTTCGGACGAATGCTCCGTGGGATATTATTGTTGAATGCTTGAATGAAACTCAACCGCCGATGTAAGACATCTCAATTCGAGGCAGTGCTGCTGTATCTTCTGAACGGATCTCACTGTATCGATCTTTTCTTCGTGTCCATATTGCCGCTATTGCTTCCTGAAGGATTTCATCATTGGCGCCATTATGGATTAACGCACGAATATCATGGCCACCAGATGCAAAAAGGCAGGTTACTAATCTACCATCTGCAGAAAGTCGGGCTCTGACACAGTCTCCACAAAAAGGCGCTGTTACTGAAGAAATAAATCCTATCTCCCCTGAGCCATCACTGTGAGCCCATCGGACTGCTACGTCACTACTATTTGTTGGTTCGACTGAAACTAAATCAAATTCTTTCTGAAGATGTTGAAGAATATTCTCAGTCGGTACAACTTGCCCTAGTTGCCAACCATTAGTACGTCCTACATCCATATATTCAATGAATCTGACAACGATTCCTGTGCCTCTAAAATGATTCACTAATTTACTAACCTCTTCCTCATTAACCCCTCTTTGTACAACACAATTAATTTTTACAGGAAAAAGGCCAACGCGAACTGCTTCATCTATTCCTTCTAATACCGAATCTACTGAAATATTACTATCAGACATTTGTTTATGGAGTTCAGGATCTAATGCATCTAAACTTACAGTTACACGATTTAGTCCGGCTAAATGGAGCGCTTTGGCGTTTTTTTTCAGTAATGAGGCGTTGGTAGTTAATGCAATATCGATATCTAATTTAGAAAGTTTTTCAATTAGTTCAGGTAAATCTTTTCGGAGTAGAGGTTCTCCCCCCGTAATACGAACTTTCTCTAAACCTAGAGGAATACAAGAGCGGACTACTTTCTCTATTTCATCAAATGAAAGAAATGCCCTTTTGGGTAAAAATGTATGATTCTCATCGAATCGTTCCCTTGGCATGCAATATCTACAGCGAAAATTACACCGATCCGTTACAGAAATTCGTAAATCTTTCAGAGGTCTGCCAAATAGATCAATGACCTCCGTGACAGACATGGT
Organism: uncultured Candidatus Poseidoniales archaeon; assembly: GCA_902511005.1. Taxonomy (GTDB): domain Archaea; phylum Thermoplasmatota; class Poseidoniia; order Poseidoniales; family Thalassarchaeaceae; genus MGIIb-O2. Next base: position 7,353 of record CABXDN010000014.1, read on the forward strand.
GCGTCGTAAGGAACGAGACTCATGACTCTTGCCTGTTTGAGGACAGGTTGAATAAAGGGTACCCATTGCAACACATTGAGTAACATGCTGGATATAACAGAGAAAGCTCAAGAGATGTTAAATCAATATCTCTCTCAAGGAGAAGATGCGGACCTAGCTGTCCGTATCGAAATAGTTGGAAGAGGTGCGAAGGGCTTCAATTATGATTTACAATTAGTCCCTCTAGAAGAAGCTAAGGAAGGGGATGTTCAAACTGAGGCAAATGGATTAAAATTATTAGTTGCCGAAAGAAGTGTGCAGTACATCAACGGCACTACATTAGATTACAAAGAAACTCTGATGGGAGGGGGGTTTGCATTCGATAACCCTAACCCTCTATGGATAGATGAACTATCTCAGAATGTAGCAGATGTGATTGCAGAACATGTAAACCCCGCAGTTGCATCTCATGGAGGTCATGTAGATTTATTGGGAGTCGATGAAGGTAAGGCATACATCGCTTTTGGCGGTGGTTGCCAAGGTTGTGGAATGGTAGATGTTACATTAAAACAAGGAGTTGAAGTTATGATTACAGATAATGTACCTGGAATCTCAGAGATTATAGATACCACCGATCATACTGCTGGAACAAATCCATTCTATTGATTAGAATATCATTTGAACTTCATCGTCGTCATCATCATTATCATTAGGCGCTGGCAAAGATGTTTGCTGTGCACGATTGAATGCCTCTCTTACACGCTCTTCAATATTTCTTGCATCATTCAACAAATCTTGGATCGGAATTTCTCTATCGAGTAATTCGCTCACTCCCTCCACGGCAATAAGTGCAGCACGTGCATCGGGATACATCGGATTACACTCAGCTAGCAGAGCAGATACTTCCAAGCCTCGGCGTTCGCCTTCAGCGATAAGATAACCTGCAATACCAGATACAATTCCTTGTTGGATACGACGAATACCGGCTTTATCTAATTGATCTCTACCTTCTTGAGTAGAGGAAACACCCCATAATTCACCTTCCTCTTTAATTCCAAGTTCATTACTTATGACACCATCAACTACAATTAGACGATCAAAACCACCCTTTGTAAACCATTCAAGCACAGTTTCGCCAAAATAAACATCTTTTTCATTTGGGAATTGTATTTCTGAAGTAAATACGCCTAATCCTTCGCCTTGATAAACTCGAACAGGGTGCTTTGGTACTGAGTCATGGATTAAAGCAATTGCTGGGAAATGAGGATGTAAAACGGTGCCCATGACATCTAAATCAAGAGCACTAATCAAATGAGATGTCGTAATTACACCCACTGATCCAACTGTTGAGAATCCGCAAATTGCAGTTCCGCCGAGGCGACTCGGGTCGGCTTCTGCGTGCAAAACTAATGGATAGCCGGCACTATTGTCGCTACTCATCATACACCGCAGCAAGTTAGTTATCTTAAATCTCACAGTTATAAAATCACTTTTTGTTAAAAAATAATACTAGGATTTAACTAAATTGGCGTCGCCGGCAATAACATGAGCACAATTGAAGAATCTGGAATGGGACGAATTTACATCAAAGTTGGTTCTGATATTATTGATTTGACTGGATCCGCAAAAGAAGTTAGCGATGGTTGGTTGAAAATCAAAGAAGATGGTTCATGGACTGCCAATCTTTCTGCAATTAGGAATGCCCGAGACTTAGCTGTTGAAGAAGCAGCTCAAAGAGCGATTCAAAGCGGAATACCGGAACGTGGGTCTGCTTTTAGAAGAGTTCTAGATTCTTGTGGGATTGAGAAAATCGGAGATGTTATCTTAGCTACTATACATTACTTAAGATTTGTAGAAAAAGAAACAAATACGCCCCCTAGAGAATTGAAAACATTGGTTTCTCAATCTGGAAAATGGAGCGAAGAAGAAGTAGAAAAATGGAATCTTTCATTATACATCAATAGAATGTTAGAAGGCGGCGTTTCTGGAAAAAAACAAGAGCCCCTATTAGAATACCCAACAGGTATGCCTAAGAAAAATAGGTATGTTGTTTTGACAGATGCTGGGCGGAATTATCTGGAGAGATTATCTCGTGACTGAAGAGAACACTGAAAGAAAAGATTGGTCATATACATCTCACATAGGTGAAGATTTGCGAGGTATAGATTTATCCGGAGCCGATTTAAGAAGAGCTGTATTTGATGGTGCTGATTTAGAAGGGGCAGATCTTTCGGGAGCAGACCTTAGGAAAGCCTCTTTCAAACAAGCAAATTTAATGAAAGCAGCCTTTGATAATGCAGATATGCGAGATGCTATTTTTATTAAAGCTAGAATGAATCTGTCAAATTTTCAAGGAGCTAAGCTAGATCGAGCAGATTTGAGAGGTATAAGAGGAAGATATGCAATTTGGAGAAAAGCCAACTGGTGGGATGCTAAAATGAATGATGACCTTCGTGGTGCTTTGTCAAAAAAATGGCCAAAAGAATAACTTTTAATTTCACTCTAGAAATATTTTAGAAAGGCCATTCCGAATCCATTCTGGAACTGGGATTTTATCTTTAATCGAATCCATATTTGTACACACAGTGGTTTGTGTTGCACTCCAGCACAATGTTTCGCTCTGATTGAAAATTTCAATAAACCAAGTAATTGATGTGTTACCAATATTTTTTACAGAAATATTACACACGGCTGTGTCGCCATAACTAAGAGGGTGGAGGAAATTTGCTTCGCTATGGACCAATGGGAATCCTATTCGATGTTTTTGTAATAATTCGTTGTAATGAATATTACAAGTATATTCCCAAGACTCCTCGTAAAAACGATGGGCTAAATCCCAAAATCTAGGGTAATATACAATGCCTGCTAAATCTATCATGGGGAAATCAATTCGTCTGGATGTGGCAAAAGCCATGCTCTACCGTAATATGTCAAAGCCTTGAAATCTATGGAAGAAGATTTACTTTTATTCGACTCTTGGGAATTTTTCAGAAGGATTTCTTTGAAAATTTCTAAAGGAAGGGATAAGTAAACCTATAGTAGTAGTCAAAACCATGAATGAAACTGCAATGGAATAAGTTGTCAAGACATTCGTGAGCGATATTAACCAACCTCCAAGAAGTGGCGCAATGGGAAGAAAGATTAGAGAACCTACTGCATCTAAAGAATTTACTCGGCCTCGGAGATGTTGATCTACGCTATCGGACATTGCTGTCCTCCAAATTACCATCAAAGAACCTCCTAGAATACCTTCGAGTAATACGAATATTAATACTGCCCAAAATGGAATTGGCATAGCCCAAAATAGCATACACCATGCAATAGCCCCTATGAAAATATAGAATACTAACCCTCTTTTTTCTTTGGGAACTGGTCTAATACCTGCAAAAGCAGAACCAATCATTGCACCCGCTGCGCCGACTGCTCCAAAAATGCCGTATGAACGAGCACCCAAATCTTTCGATTCAATCAAGAAAGGAACGCCTATCTCTATCATTGAGTCCCAAAAATGCCAAAACATGAACATTAAGATACCCGCGAATAACCAAGGCTGTGTTCTGACAAATGACATCGCTTCGGATATCTCTTCACGGAGATTACCTGATGTATCCTCTCTTTCTATAGGAATTTCAGGAATGGTCCAAAGGATTCCTGCGCTAACTAGGAATGTAAATACATCAAATAATAAACAAACTTCAAGGTTAAAATAGAACAATAAACTAGTACCAACTAAAGGTCCAACCATATATGCCATTGTCATTATTATACCATGAATTGAATTCGCTTCGGATAGTAAATTTTCATCAATCAAATCAGGTAATAAGGCATTTTCTGCAGGAATTGAGAAAGCAGATATTGCACCCACTGAAAAAGCCAGTAATAATAATGTAGGAACTAAAGGAAATGAAAAGAGAAGACAAAATATTGCAATAAAGACTATTCCCGCTTCAACTAAATCTGCCACTAATGCGACAGTTCTTCGAGGCAATTTGTCCACTACCATTCCGGCATACAATAACAATGGTAAATGGCCTAGAAAATATGCTGTCAGTAAATAACCATAGGCAGTTGGCCCTCCGGATTGAGAAACTACCCATGCAATTGAAATAAAGAATATAGAATTCCCCCATGTATTAATTCCTTTTGCAATAAGAAAGCGACGAAGGTAAGGTTCACTCCATGCTTCTCGCATACTCATAAAAGCGGGCGTTTAGAGTCGCCCTTTCAACTATTGCAATATAAAAAATACAAAGTTAACACTAATGCGTAATAATGGCGGACCCACCGCGATTTGAACACGGGTTTAAGGCTCCGCAAGCCCCAGTGATATCCAGGCTACACTATGGGTCCAATGAGCGTTCGAAAGAAGGCCCCTGTTTAATTCCGACGGTTGAAAGTTATATGGATTCATAAATCCAAAGGAAGGATTGTTTTCCAACTTGGCTGCGCTAGTTTCTTTGATTTAGGACCATCTCTTGGATTAGGATGTCTATGTAAAAGAACGCCATGCATACCTTCAACATTGAATTTAACTCTTAACTCGACCATTCTGTCTCTTTCTACTATCTGCATCATTTCAGAGTCAAGCTCGAATGAGGTAGTAGAATTATCATCCTCATTATTCTTGATAAGAAGGGTTGTATTATCAATCTCTGCTCGAGGAGAGAAATCGTAATCTCTAGGGTTTTCCATAATGACCTTTAAATCGGCAATAAGTCGATCTCGAATTGAGACTTTAGTTATCTGCATCTCTTTGACCATAGTAGGGCCAAGGAGAATTAGTTGAAAGCACTTCCCACCAGTAGGTAAGAATTTATACACCAGTTTCCATAACTATTGGTATTAAAATTACAAACTCTACTGATAAATCCCAATCATTACCGGTATCTGGATCAACTCCGTCAACAGGCAAATCTGGGTCGCATTGGTCTGCTGATATTTCCCATATCCAATCTCCTTGACCAAATCTTTGCCCCGGTTGGTTCAGCAAATTACTAACTATAGTTGCTGAAGAATCGGATTGTAATGTATAATCGCTTTGAGGCCTTTCATTCATGTTATCAAGAGAAATATATGCAGTCGCATTTTCAGTAATATTATCATGAGTCGTGGACGTGAAGGTTGACCAACCTGTTAATGGTACGTCGAGATATAGTGAAAAATTATCTTCTGGCCACATTATTGGAATAATATCTCTAGCGAGAGTTAATGTTGCATTGAAGTGAATTATTCTAGCGCCTAATCCTGGATTATGATCGAAAGAGATGGTGTCTCCTTGTTCGAGATATCCGGACCAAGAAAAATCAATGGTTTTCTCTTCCCAACTTACATAATAATTTCTCGAAATAACCATAATTGTCCATTCTTGAGACGAAATCCCACCTTTATCGTCAATGACCGTTAAGACTCCTGTATGGTTCCCCGGCTCTGAAAATTCAACTTCTATAATTGCATCGTTAGCATCTGCGTCTCCTGCTGGATTGCCATCTCCGTCACTATCAATTGTTTTATCAAAATCCCACATATATTCAAGTGAGCCTCCTTCTGGATCAAAAGAACCTGAAGCATCTATAATTGCAATTCCGCCCGTTTTTACATATCCTGGGATATCAATCTGAATTGTAGGAGGTGCATTCACGAATACGCTAATTGATATCGAATCCGATTCGCCATTGTCGTTTGTCACAGTTAATTCAACTTCAAAACTTCCAGGGATCAGAAAACGATGACTAATAATTCCAGCTTTAGTCATTCTGGTTTCTCCATCCCCAAAATCCCAATTATAATCAGTGATTATTGAAGGAGAAGGAGTTGTTGATCCTCTAGCATCAAAATTTATTACATCTCCTGCATTTATCTCAGGCGCTCCAGTTAAGGACGAATTTGCATCGGTTGTTATTTCAGCGGTCGGAGTCGTTGATGAAAGGCCGGTACATCCAGAAATTGAAACCAACAATATCATACAACATACAGAGAAAGTAGCAATCTTAATCGGCGTCATCGGACATCTGTGCATAATAAGCCATTCATAGCAATGTTGGATTATTGCACCTAATTATTGTGAAAACTGTATGATTGAAAAAATGCGGATAGATGAGTTCATGGATGGTGCCTCTTTCGACTAGTTGTGTCCGGAGAGATTTTCGCTGGCTTTCGGGTCTTAGGTTTTGATTTGGAGACAACCGGATTCGATGTGAGAAAGGAGCGCATTGTCGAATATGCACTTGTAGGGAGTGAAATAGATGGCAGTCGCATAAATTTACAGTCATTAGTTAACCCTGGAAAAAGAATACCAATTGACTCAACTAATGTACATGGGATTAAAGATGTTGATGTTAAAAATTCAGGTGATTTTTCGGAACATATTACGAATATCTCTAGAATGATGAATGATGCAATAATTGTGGGGCATAATGTAATCAAATTTGATTGGAAATTTCTTGAAATGGAATGTCTAAGAGCAGGCGTTGAAGTCCCAAAGCCACGTGCAATAATTGACACATATGTGATTGCAAGAAAATTAAAAATACAGGGAAGACATACACTTGGAATACTTTGTGATAAATATGGAATAAATCTAGAGAATGCCCATAGAGCTGATGCTGATGCTGGCGCTACACTATGTCTGCTATGGGAAATTATGAAATCTTATCCTAGATTTTTTAGAGGAACTATTGATGATTTACAAGACTCTCTTGCGGGCATTAGAAATCAAGACATTCTCGGTCCGAGTTTAGTAGATCTAGAACCAGTTAGTGGCTCAGGAGGTAATTTGAGAATAAATGGCTCAAATATTGTCATTGCTTTTGGAAAATATAAAGGTAGAACCTTAGAAGAAATAAAAAAGAAGGATTCTCGATATTTGAAATGGTTATTTTCGCCTTCTAGTCCTATACCAAAATCGATTTCAGAAAAATATAGTAGAAAATATCTGGATTAATTCACTCTTATTGATTCTAATAGGGGAGACCATTTTAGAACTTCACTCCAATATCCTAAATGTATGATTTTACCTTCCGCACGGACACTTCCAAGGTATATTGGACCATCATATTTTGAGGTAATTAAGTCAGAAATTTGCTCGAACGCACTATCTTTGAGGAATCCTCCAAATCTTATTTCTGATTCGATAACATCACCTTCATCGCCATCCGCAATTTGCCTTTCAAACAAGGCTGCACCTGATGTTTCATCAAATCGAATTAATTTAACAACTTCATCACGGAACATAGTAGAATCAGAAAGATCGCCGTTTCTTCGAGCCACCCACCACTCAGGACACCACGCTTTAAATTCACAAAAACCACATACATCAGGCCCTGGTGTTCCGACAAAAGGAGATTTTGTAAGTTTCATCATTTCCCATGCAATTCGAGCATCGGCAAGTACTGATTTCCCATCCGCAGAGTAGACTTCAGTATTAGCAGAATACCATCCTTCAGCAGTAACTAGAGGGTGCTCAGGTGTTATTTCTTTTAACAAATCTCGATAAAACAATAGTTGCCTTACTACTCTTTCATTGAGATTTTCTTTAGGAGGTTTTCCAGTTTTTAAATCTGCAACTATCCAACCTTTAGATTTGCCATTTTCATCTAAATCATCGACTAATAAATCCAATCTTCCAATTAATTTACCATCTTCTGAAGCAAGGCTACCTTCATTTAGCAATAAAATAGATTGTAAATTTTTCCAATCACCAATTGAAACTTCAGAAAACTTTTTTTTGGCGAAAGAAACCCTTGTAAAAAGAATATTTAATGCACCAATAAATCCCTCTCGGGCTTTACTAATTAAATGAGGTTTCCATTTAGGCTTCCGTGGAGTTTCTAAAAATAACTTTTTTTCAATTTCCCAGTGCTTATCTAGAATCTCTTTCATAGAATTTGATAACCACCCTATCTCTAGATCGTCTCTATCTTTAACATCAAGGTTACATATTTCTTCCATTGAATTATGTATCGCATTTCCTAACGAAGCGGGCATACTTGCTCTGCGAGGTAAACGCTGCCTAGATAACCAATATTTTCGTGGGCATTCTTCAAAACGGTTCCAAGAAGAGGGAGACAACTGGTGTGAAATAGAAATTTTTTCCATTTTTTTTCAACTCGCCTGATTACTCGATGTTATGCTCGGGATGACATAAGGATTAACACCATCGGCCGGTTACTGTCTAACAATGACGTCGCAACCTGAGGTTCAAGTTGATTCCGAAATTGATGTAACAGGAGCCCTCGTGGTCAATTGTTTTCCATCACTGGGTTTTGTCAGCAGTATTGTTGCGCATTACTTGGTAGATAAGTTAGAATTGAAATTAGTAGGGGGTGTGAGGCACCCATCATTGCCTGCTGTTTGTTTAGTTCAAGACGGTATGCCATTACCTCCTTTGAGATTCTATGCAGGAGAACCAATATGCAACATGGAAGAATGCAATAAAGTAGTTCTAATCGCTTCTGAAATACAGGTCGCACCTGAATTATGCTTACCACTAGCAGGGTCTCTAATTGACTGGATAAAGGAATCAAATGCAAGTGCTGCAATAATGATAGATGCGTATTCACCTGGAATTGAAAATAAACATACTATCTTTGATGAAGATGATTCAGATGGGTCTTTACTTGGCATAGGAGCCATTGAAGAATCTCATAAAATACTAAATGATCTAAAAGTTCCTCTTCTAAAACAAGGAATTGTTGGAGGAATGACAGGAGTAATGATGGGCGAAAGTAGGAGAAGGCGAATTAATACTGTAGCTATGTTAGCAGAGGCCTCGGGAGAATTTGGAAACGGTTCAATACCAGATTCAAGAGCTGCAGCCAGAATAATTAATTGTTTAGATAAGTTACTCCCCGCAATACAATTAGACGCAGAACCGTTGTTAGAAGAGGCACAGAGAATCGAAGAGCAGATTAGGGAAATGATGGCTGCACAATTGAATCCTGGTGCCGAAAACGCAGCGGGCGAAAGTTCGAATATGTATGGATAATTAGAAATCCATCAAAGATTTTTGAGTATTATTAGAATATTCATCATTAGGTTTTTCTGGTTGTAATAGATTGCCCAATTCATCTTCAGTAAGTATTGTAACACCTAAATTTTTAGCGGTTTCTAATTTGGAACCCGAAGATTCTCCTGAAATTAAATAAGTTAAATTATTAGAAACTGAAGAGACTACTTTTCCGCCATTTGATTTAATCAAAAGTACTATTTCTTTTCGAGGAATTGTCAAAGTTCCAGTTATACAAAAAGTGCTTCCACTGAGACTTCCGGCGGATGATGATTTTAATTCAGGAGAAATAGATAATTGGTTAGAAAGATCCGATACAGAATCTATTCTCAGTGCTAGACCATCCAGTATCTGCCTTGCTACCGTTTCACCCACGCCATCAATTTCAGTTAACTCCCTTACAGCCCGATTATGTTTGTAGAGTATGCCTTCCTGATCTCGATCAATTTCTTCATTCCTTAAGCCTACTAATTCTAATAGATTTTCAATAGTCTCAACCTTAGTTGCTACAGAAGTAGCTATTTCTGGACCAATTCCAGGTAATCCAAAGGCTGAGAGAAATTTTCCAAGAGTTAAATTTTTACTAGATTCAAGTTCTTTGATTACATTAGTTGCAGACTTAGTAGCCATTCGTTCAAGACCGGATACGTCTCTAATAGTGAGACGATAAAGATCGGGAAGAGATTTTACTAAACCTTGAGAACATAATTGTTCTGCCAATTTCTCACCTATCCCATCTAGCTCTAATGCCCTACACCAATATAATATCGTTCTCTCTAAACGAGATGGACAATTTAGGTTAGTACAACGAATAAAAGCGCCTTCTTCTATTAATTTAGTAGAACAGCGTGGACATAATAGAGGGATTAAAATAGACGAATAAGGAGGTAAATCTTCTTTGAAAGTATCACCGTTAGAGTGCGTTCTATTTTCTAAGTCGGATGGCTCGGCTTTATCAATTACCTCGATTATTTTAGGAATTACGTCTCCCCTTCTAACTATTCTAACCTTATCTCCAATAGAAATCATCAGTCTAGTTAATTCACCCGCATTATGTAAAGTCACATTTTCAACTGTGACTCCTGAGACAGCAACAGGGGCTACTCTAGCAACTGGTGTTACAGTACCTGTTCTGCCAACTTGCCAATCTACATTCATCAGAACGGTAATCGCTTCTTCAGGAGGGAATTTCCAAGCTAGGGCCCATCTTGGATGATGTGCAGTCATTCCTAGTAATTCTCTTTTAGATAATAGATCTAACTTTATTACCACCCCATCTATTTCCCATTCGGCATCTTTTCTTTTATCGGTCCAATGTTCTGTTATCGAGATTATCTTCTGAGTAGTTAAATCATCATCATCTGCAGAAGCAACCGTATTTCCGGCTATTTCTATACCTATTTTTGAAAGCCAATCATTGCATTCTGAATCAAAAATAAATTTAGGATGGGGGGGGCTGTCCGGATGACGGTGATTATTATCAGGGAATTTCACATCATAAGCTAGAAATTTTAGATCTTCTGCACTAGCTTTACCAGATTGAAGAGTTTTTTGACGGAGACATCCTGCAGCCAAATTACGGGGATTGGGGGCTATAGAAGAATATTTTTCTCTAAAAGTCATTAATGGCATAATTACCTCTCCACGTATATGGCAATCACCTTTCCAAGTAATTGATTCAGGAACATTAGATATTCGTCGTGCGTTTGCTGTGACATCTTCTCCCCTAGTTCCATTTCCTCTTGTTGCCGCTCTGACTAATCTCCCTCTTCTGTATTCTAAGGAAAGTGCTGATCCATCGAGTTTCGGTTGACATACAAATTGCCTGCCCTGTGAAGTTGTTTCACTAACGAAATGTCTAATTTCATCAATTCCCGTTGCTTTATCTAAACTTCTCATTGGAAATAAATGATCTACTTTCTTTGACCCTGGTATGGAATCTGAACCAACTCTATCTAGTTGAGGATTTAGAGGATCTAGATTTTTTAATTCTGACCATAATAAATCGAATTGTGCGTCTGAAATAATTGGTTCAGCTCGATTATAATAAAGGTCAGAATGATAGGATATTTGTTCTACCAACCAAGAAACAAGCTGCTGCTTATCGCTACCTGTTGGACGCTCATCAACCATACCCACTGAGAGGGGGCGGATGCCTTGAACATGCGTATTGAGACATTAGAAACACATTGCATAAGCTGACACTTTACTGGTGGGCCAGCCAGGATTTGAACCTGGGTCGCGCGACCCCCAGCCGCGAAGTATAGACCAAGCTAACCTACAGGCCCCAAGTGTTCTACGGGGGTACTTATTTGTTCAAAGCCCTAAATTAACTATAAACTCAGTTCTCTCGAGCAATGCTGAACGGTGCTATCTCATCGATCAAATCGATATGAGCAACGAACATTCGACGGCAGCAATACCTTTCAATACCGAGATTGTCTAATACAACCTGGGGATCTTCACCATTTGCTACTGCTTCTTTGTATTCTTCGTACTTGTGTGCAATAACTTTGCCACAACTCCAACAACGGACTGGTATCAACATATCTTTTCACCTCATCTGTATGATTTTTGCCATTTGGCACGAGCACCACGACCCATTTGATGCTTCGGTTCTTTGCGTCTTGGATCGTTAACAAGAAGGCTACGGTCAAATCTCAAGTATTCTTCACGTAATTCATCGTCTTCGCCGGCTTTGCCACGGTTCCATTTCACTAATCCTCGAGCAATAGCGGTTCTGATTGCGTCAACTTGACCCATTTGGCCGCCACCCTGCACATCTACAACGATATCTACGTCTTTAAGACGATCCATTGCTTCAGCTATCTGAACTGGTTCGAGTGCTTTGCGGCGAGCAAGTGTTGGCTCCATAATATGGATTGGTTGACTATTGACACGTACTCTACCTTGTCCTTTACGAACTGTCGCACGAGCGATTGCAGTTTTTCTTTTACCACTAGTTTCAACTGAAATTTTTCCTTTCTTCCTAGCCATATTCACTGACCTCCCCATCGTGTAGCGTCTACGCCAAGTGAAGATGATATTTCACCAAGTCGTACGAATTTTACAGGTAATGGACGGTCTAAAGCAGATGTATCGCCCCAAGTATGCCCATCTGGTAATTCATCACCAGAAAGATTTGCTGGAGCACCAATCATTACTCTAAGATCTCTAACTGCATTACGTCCACTGCTATTCTTTTGATAAGGGAGCATACCTCTAACGGTACGCTTCATTATTTGGTCTGGCATTCTAGGAAAGAATGGTCCTTTACGAGGATGATTTAATTTATACTTAAAATCATAATCGGCTAAAACTCTAGAGCGTGGTCCTGAAACAATTGCATGTTCTGCATTCAATACGATAATTCGTATAGGATTTCTGGCTTTTCTGGCAGTTAGTAGTTGCTTTGCAACTACACTAGCAAGCCTTCCAAGAACCTTGTCAGTAGCGTCATATACTATTGTACCTGATTCATCCAAGGATTCTCACCCCCGCTCCTTCTGGGTTTTCGTTCATTAGTTCACGGATCGTAATTACACGGCCGCCTGCGTCTTCAATTTTAGAGCGGGCTCCAGTACTTACACTGTAGGCGGCGACGTTGGGCTTACCTGCTACTTCACCGCTTCCTAGCAACTTGCCTGGAACGAGGACCATGTCTTCGTTCGCAGCGTATCGCGATAGGCGGCTTAGGTTTGGTTCAGCCCAGTTGCTACGACTGGTTTCCAGACGTAGAGCAACGTCTCGCCATAGTGCAGAACCAGTTGACCTGCTCTGGGCCTTCAGATCACCGATTAGAGTGATTAGGGCCGCGTTGGTCTTTCTGTTGTTCTTACTCATATAACTCCCTCGACGTTTCTTGGGTATCGCGGCCACCTGACGACCTGTTATGAATGCTACTACTGAGCAAAGGGCTAATTCGTAGCACTGCGGCTAAGGTGGATGTTTCACTCTCCACAATTGCTTGCGGAGGTGAACAAACCTAAATCACAAAGAGAACCCGTCTCTTTGTTCGTCATCATCGATACCAGCAATTCGAGTTTGCCCTTCGGAATCTACAAACTCTCCTGCTTTAACTACTGAGCCATAAAGATTCGATTCAGTGACTGATGTACGGTTCAGCATACTTTCACCAAGAGCATTACTCAGATGATTGATTATCGACTGAAGCGACTCGATTGCTCGATCTCTTTGGTCTGCACCTATTTCGTGGTCAGAATATCTTGCTTCTTCAAATATTGAGAATAAGATATCTAAATCTTCAGGAGGAGTTATTCCACCAAGCATTGTATTTACTGCGTCCTCGAATTCACGAGTTGTTTCGTATACTTTCTTCATAGCTCCACGGCCTCTGAAGAAACGCACTAATTGCTTGTAACAATCGAATATAGTAGCGATGTAATCATTAGAAGCTTTCAGAGACATCAATGAATCTGTTAGAATTCCTCGGATAATCTCGATTCTCCTTCTCTCATTGTAATTTCTATACATGATTGCACCTATTAGAAGAACAAATGACATCATTATACTCAAAACTGTAAGAACTCTAAATGACCAGAAATTTGCATTGGAAGTATCGATGTTTTCTCCAAGATATATCATAGGTGTACTATTCAAAAATTCCTCTTGGAAGAATGAAGACTCTTGGAAATGAACTAATATTCTCCATTTACCATCAATCGCATTTTCTTCACCTACACTATCTCCAGGAACATATTTTCCTTCATATATGAAACTGAAATTCGCTTCGCCCTTCTCATTTGTTACTGAGTACTCGACATTGTTAGTTACCCAACCTGTACCATTCCAAAACTGTCTGGTGAAGATTACTGTTTCACCTTCTACAGAAACATCAAGACGATCTCTCAATATTGAGACCTTTCCTGTTATCTCATCGCCGACTTGGTAACCAGATGAACTGGCCCAATGGTCTTTCAGTAAGATATCGACTTTACTTCTAACGAGAACCTCTATGTCTTCATATGAGCCGTTCACAACAGGAGTTGTTTCCGCTTTACATCCACCGGGTAATTCTTTGGTTGGTTCATAGGCAATTCTAATTGTTCTAAATCCTTCTAATTTCTGGCCACTTGGTTCAACTCCCTTTCTGCTAGGGTTATCATCAGGGTCGCCAGAATACCACTCAATTTCGCCTGTACCATCTTGAGTCATGGCAGTTGCGAAAGGTCTTGTATTCGTTTCAGGATCTAGATAGATATTGAGACATTTACCGCCAACAGGATTACCATTAACCTGAGTTAACATTGCATCAATATGGAATGATTCTTTCAAGTAAAGAACTGGGAATACAGAGCCATTCTCAAATCTATAAGTATCAATATCTGTCCTAAACGGCCCTACTTCTTGAACTGTCATTGTTGAATTCGAGAATACAGGGAAAAATTTAGTTATACTTGAGTTGCTGTATCTATATTGGTCTCCGGTTTCATATGAATAATAATTCACCGTAACTTTTGCTTGACCTGCTTGTATATCATTCAAAGGACAGACGATTGAGAAGAAACCGTTAGAGTCAGTTACACCACCATTACATGCTTTAACACCCAATTCTGTACCGACCATTTCGTATTGTACTTGGATTGGCCTGTTAGACAAATTAGTGTCTAATTCGTCCACCAGTTTTCCTGTGACAGTCATTGGCTTATCTATTGGCTGACCTGTTAATTGATCGATTTCAGAAGTGTATACAATCTGATTATCAACAGTTAATTGGGTTCCACCAATCAAACTAAATCCTTGACCATTATATTGGAATACCTTACGATAATGATCGTTATTCAGTACCTGAGCACATGGATCCCAAGCTCCAGATATAGTGAGCATTTGCTGATCTATTGGGTCACACCCCTCATGAGGTAGGTTTTCTGAAAACCTAATTATTACATTTACCGGTCCGAAACCATCAGGGAGGAAAGACAGAGGGTCATCTCTCAATAACTGAGGATCCAACAGCATTGCATGATTTATTGTTCCTGCATTAGGGCAAAGTGTTTGTATAATTTGGCGATGTACTGTTTGATCGAAATCAACTCCTTCAAGTATTACTAATATTTCGCCACCGTTCTCATCACAACCATCTAAAAGCTCTCCTTTATCCTTAACTGCTGCAGTACGATTATCGTCTGTTACTTGTGCTGTAAATTCCCAATAATCGCCACTAGATAATCTATTTTCGGTAGTGCTCTGGAGGTCAATATAAGTCCTAGATACGACCCAAAGGTCTATTCCTGTAGAACTACCTTGTCGATAAGTATCGCCTGGATATGTAAAGTTCAAAGAGAAATTACCTAAATCATGCATTTCATCAATTGTTAAATTAATCTTGAAAACACCGTTTAAATCAGTGATTGCGACGTCACTACTTCCATCAGCAGACCATGTATAATTAACTGGCGCATCTCTTACTGGTTGATACGCATTATCAATTACTCGGGCCTCTATTGTAGTATTCTGTCCGCGATATAATCTAGGGATGTTATTTAATTGGAAATCCGTTGTTCCTATAACTGAGACATTCACATACGCTCCTGTCGGTGCAAGAACTGCTGATTGATTACCGGTGAAGTAATAATTTGAATTGGTAAAGTCGGCACGTATACCAAATACTCCAGCTGGATATTGAGAATACCATGTCCAATTGTAATCGAATAATGCCTCTCCGTTGACCATGTCAGGGACTCTGGCGAATCCTGTTTCTTGGGCCCCTGCGAATACACCGTTACCGTCAACATCTACTTGCAATGCCATTGCATCATGAGGCCAAGCAGTCATGGTTCTATTCCAAACTGTACCAAGTACTCTGAATGTTTCTCCGGTGAACATTTCAGGCACTATCTCACAACGGATATCGCTTGTTGGATCTAATGGATTGATTGGGCCACATGGTGGGACGTTGAAATCACCACCGTTTTGCATAGCAATAAACCAATGTGTGCCATTGGAAGATAAGAATGAACGTAAATTTGCTGCTTCGCCGGTTAATCCTTGAGGAGTTCCGTCCCAAAGCATTGGATATTGCTTACCAAGACTCACGTCACTGTATTCTAAACCTGCATTAGCTAGAGAAGGCGCGTGGAATAAAGCCCTCCATGCGCCGAAAGATGACCCTGTAAATTGTGTGGAGTCATAGAAATACACTGGCCTAATTGAAGGAGTGATAATATCTGCTTCAACATACATTCTGTGCATAGATCGTATAGCGAAAGAATCGGTTGTATCGCCTTCAAGATATGGCCATGGCATTTCGGCTCCTAAATCTGGACGTGATTTACCAATGAACATATAATCTCCAATTGGTAAACTTGTATTTGTGTACTCATAAAGTCCAACCACACTGTGTGTTTTTGAGGTGTTATCCCATACAATTTCTTCATATGCGCCTGGTATCATCCCAACTCCATTGTCAATTGTTGAGTTCCATTGTACCTGTTTCCAAACACCTTGGCTACCTCCAGTTTGAACGAAGGAAAGTGAAATCCACCCCTTGGAATCGGCTCTGTAACCGTATCCATACCCGTCAAAGACAGTAGGGTGAGTAATATTACCGAATGGACCGCCATGAACTGTGAATGAAATAGGAGCATGAGATAATTTGTTATCAAAAATACCTCTATCCCAATCTGCTGCATAATGAACCTTATAATCGACAAACAGGGGTTGTTCGTCGCTGCGGAAATATGTCCAAGCCACATAATCTATCGTTGTATTCGCTCTAACTTCAGTAGGCACTGGCTCAGTAGATGACCCATCATGAATGAACATTTCAGTTACTTCAGCATATACGTGATATGTTGTATTGGAGCCCACGGGTAAATCTTCTGGGAATAAGAACTGACCCACAACGAATTTGCCATCTTCATCAGTTAATACATCAACTGTCTCAACTGCAGATGTTCCATTTCTAATCCAAGCAATATGTACCTGTACTGGAAGATTTTCAGCAGGAGTGAATACTCCTTGTTCTAAATCCAACCAACTAACATTTCCACTAAACTTAGCAGCATACAAGTTATCTAACCACAAAACATCAGGTGAATTTAAAGTGATTCTAGTCGGTATTTTATCATCTTCGTCCAAGATACCATCATTATCACTATCCCAATCAGAAGAGTTTCCATCTTCTTCCTCTAACTGATCCCAATCAGAATCTGTTCTATTATCTGTATCGTCGTCATTATCTATCCCATCGGGCCCGGTACTAGGGTCCGAAGGATTTGCAATACCCTCTCCGGTACCGAAATCATCGTGATCCCATGGATTAGTTGAAGGTGAATTATATCGAGATGGCCAAAGCATGACCTCGTCTATGTCATGCATTCCATCAGAGTCGTCATCTAAATCAATATCATCACGAAGACCATCATTATCGTGATCCCATGGGGAGATAAATGGTGTAGCAGAATTAAGTTCGATTTGATTTTGTATTCCATCGCCATCCCAATCAGTGTCTGCCCAGTTAGGAATACCATTATTATCGTGATCCCAGGTCATTTGTTCTTCGCCGTTGAAACATAGAAGTTCTTGATCAACGTCTAGTACACCATTGTTATCGTCATCAGGATCTTCCCCATCAGGTATTCCATCATTATCATTATCTACGTCATAATATTTTGGATTCAAAAGTCCTTGTCCAAGAACCCCTTTATCATGAACTGCCTGATACCATCCGTCTTCATCTGGATCTGTATCGGTACCGTCATCATCATTGTCTTCACAATTGGTGCCAGTGTAGAAATTACCAGGAGGTAATGTTCCCGAGTCATCGTCTAAATCGTCGTTACTGTCTATTTCAAAATAATCCCAAATGCCGTCAGAATCATCATCGATATCCCAATGGTCGTATACGCCATCGAAATCATCATCTAAATCTGCTGTATCATTAAACATACATTGAGGCTCCATATTGCCAGATACTGGAGCACCACAATCATCATCCGGATCTACATCATTATTGAGTAAATCAGCCCTTTCATCTGGGAAGAAGTTTGCATTAGAATCGGCATTCCACTGGAAAAATCCATATGTTAAACCAATATAAGCAACCCATAAATCTCTATTATCTTTCATCTGATTATAAGAAACGGCTGCTGTTGGGCTCACCCCACTAGAAGGATCGAAAGTAAAGTGGAAGCAATTCTTATTGCAGGTCCAAGCACCTTGTGAGTTACTTCCATTGTAAGGCCCGTCGCTATAGTCTGCTGATGGTCTCGTACTGTAAGGGTAGGTATATTCTACTTGATTGGCTCGAGTTGGAGTCACCAATGGAGCTCCGAAGTACCAAGCATAGAATATGCCACATTCATGGTCTATTGCCTGTGGTTGTTGAGGAACATATATCCAAAATAATGTAGCCCCACAAGTATTGTCATCAAAACTGCCGCCCATCTTAATATCGTTAACATCTAATAATCCATCGTTTCCTTCATCTTGATCCCACCAATCAGGCAATCCATCGCCATCTTGGTCTACGTCAATACCATTAATCAGTGAATCTCCATCAATATCTATATCAAAGTGATTACCGCCATTGTAAGGACTCCATTTTTGAATAACATGCCAATATAGTTCAGGAATTTGTCCACTTACTGAAGGATTTGTCTCGTCGAATCCATTGTAATCCAATACAAATCCGTTATCTGGAGTGAATGGATTGAACATCCAAGTTTGATTCCAATACATCTCATAAACAATTGGGAACGCATATAGTTGATCATCTTCCGAACCATCAAGAAGATCGCCATCACTAGTTGGGTAACTGTTGTCATATGGGTCTGTTGCATCTAAATCTTGGATACCGCAATTTCCATCATCGGGGTCATAATAGTCAGAAATGCCATCATTATCATCATCCCAGTCTTCATCGTTAGCCAATCCATCACCATCAACGTCTGTATCTATATCATTTGGACCGTCGTCTCGATATTTTGAACCATTAAGTAAATGTAAGTCGTTGTCGTCATCAAGATCACAATTATCGTCGATATCTAACCAATCATATATTCCGTCATTATCATCATCAATGTCTTCCCAATTATTCAAACCATCTTCGTCCCAATCATTGAAGGCGGTGTAAGATTTACGCTTCAAAAAGCAATTATCATCAGGGTTTGAAGGATTTGGGTTAGCAAGACTTGGACAATCCCAAGTATCTACTGTACTTTGAGGAACTGTGGGGAATATGTCTTCTTCGTTTATGATCCCATCATTATCTAAATCCCAAGGTAGATCGCTGGCGTCTGTAAGTGTCCCTCCTACTGTATTATCAGGCACTGGTACACCTCCCATATCAGTATCTAACCAGTCCCAAACTAAATCATAATCTTGATCGATTACTCTGTATCGGTCATCATCAAGATCCCTATCATAATCTATTTCACAGTCGGTGCCTGGTGTCAGAATCTCTCCTGTGTAGAAATTTTGAGATTGTATCGGATAATCACCGACAAAATCTCCATTTGTATCTGTTTGAATACAAGTATCCAGTATACCGTCGTTATCATCATCTACGTCATACATATCAGCTAATCCATCATTATCATCATCAGTATCTGATGAATCGGGAGATCCGTCATTATCATTATCTGGATCGAGAAAATTAGGTATTCCATCACCGTCTAAATCCCCATCTTGAATTGAGGAGAACATCTGTTCGTTTGGATGCCATGCCATTTCCCTATCTACGTAGTCCACACCTCCGACAAAATCTCCATAGAAATTAGTAGTAATAACTGCAGGGGGGGTCACTGTAATATTCCCATTAGTTGAAGAGCTTAAAGCAGTATTTGAGTAGGAAAAAAGGCCTGTATTATTGAATTGGAAACTCCATGTCCCTCCATTTGCAACAATAAGAGGGCTGCTGAATGTTTGTCCCTGACCGTTCAATAGATGATCTTCTTGATCTGTATTAGTCCAAGTTACAGTATCTCCGGCTTCAATAGTAATATTTTCAGGATTTAGTCCTACATTATCGATATCGATTAGATGTGTCGTTGCACCTGAATCCCACTCGACCCAATCGGACCAAAGATTATTCTCTGTAATATTGGAAGTAATCTGGGAGTTCCATGGGTGCGCGTCCCATAAATCCGCTACTCCATCGTTATCGTCGTCTAAATCAAAATAATCCTGTAAACCATCACTATCAAAATCACAAGGCCATGTGAACTGGTCAATCCTGCCATCATTATCGTCATCTTCATCAAAAGATCCGGCGCCTGAACCATCTACGTCATCATCCGTAACACCATCATTATCATGATCCATTAAGTTTTGATCAATTCTATAACCTGTACCTACTTGAGTTTGTGTCCATGGGTGAACTGTTGTGGGGATAACATATCTATCTTCAGTATTATTCTGAGGATCTGCTCCTTGGGACCAGTCTATTGGCCCCTCTAACAATCCATCATTATCATCGTCCCAATCGAATTCGTCTTGTATTCCATCATTATCATGATCGAAAGGATCTGTTCCATAGCAGCCATCAAATCTCTCAATTAAGTCATTAATTCCATCGTTGTCGTCATCTAAATCGTTTAGATCTGAAATACCATCATTATCGTGATCTTCAGTATCTGTCTCTTCTAATAAAAACCCATAACTAGGATCTATGGCTAATGCCGATGCGTCTGAAACCTTGCCATATACAGACAATGGGTCGTGATACATTGGGTCACTAAATGCTGGATGAGCGAATGGGTTTTCTGCCCCAGGTTGAATTTCATTACTCTCAGCCATTGGTCCATTGGCTGTGTCTAATTGTTGAAATGCAGTTCTCTGAACTACCGGCCCCCACTCGGATTTCTCTTCATCATATGGTTCAAAGTCTTGGAACGAATACATCTGAGTACTGAATAGCATTATGAAGACCATGAGTCCTGCAATGATGCT
Organism: uncultured Candidatus Poseidoniales archaeon; assembly: GCA_902511005.1. Classification (GTDB taxonomy): domain Archaea; phylum Thermoplasmatota; class Poseidoniia; order Poseidoniales; family Thalassarchaeaceae; genus MGIIb-O2. The sequence goes on from CABXDN010000014.1 coordinate 28,249, forward strand.
TTTTCTCGAGCCCTCTACGCCTATGTTTCTTTGTAATTTACCTATCATCGTGACCACCGAAGTATGTTTCCTAAATCTGAATTACTTATCAACGCCACCCCAATAAATTAACAGATGTATCAACACGATGTTTTAGTATCATAGTTCAACTAAACCTTGCATTAAAATGTGGAATATTCTTCGACGCGTTTAATGACGGCATTAAGGACAGTAATGAATTCGAAAATTCATCGCGCAACTGTAACAGAGGCTGACGTGAATTATATAGGTTCAATAACTATAGATTCTGATCTAATTGATGCCGCGAATATAGTCGAATGGGAAAAAATCGAAGTGCTGAATATAACTAATGGTTCACGTCTTCAAACATATGTTATTCGAGGACAAAAGGGTTCTGGAGAAATATGTATTAATGGTGCAGCAGCACATCTAGTCCACCCTGGAGATCTAGTAATATTAGTAACTTACAAAAGTATTGAAGAACAAGATTTAGAAGGTCATTCACCGAATATAATTCATGTTAATAGCTTAAATGAGATCATTGAAAACCATTGATTACGCACGGTGATAAGGAAGTCCTTTGATTATCGTACATGCACGATATAATTGCTCTAATAATACAACTGCAGCTAGTTCATGAGGGAGCGTTATTTTGCCCAAAGAAAGAGAGAGCAAATCGCCCCCATAAATTCCAAAACCGCCAGGGGGACCTACTACTAAATGTGTTGAATTATTAGAAATTCTCCATTCCTTCATTCTTTTGGAATATCCTATACTGTCAAGATTTTCTCCCTTTTCTTGTAAAAGTATAACAGTATCTTTTCTAGCTTTCTTGATTATATTATCAAGATATTCCTCCGGATCGATTAGATTTCTATGTTCGATAATTTGAACGCCATCTGAATTTAATCTATTGGCATAATCAGAAATCGCTGCACGAAAAGATGAATCTTTGGCTTTTCCGTGTAAATGAACAAATACTCGCCCCACGGTTATCCGACGAGTAGGCGCTCTTTCATTGATTCGCAAAGCATCAAGAAAGAAGACCACTGCGCAAGTTCGATTGAGATGGGTTGGTGGCCGTTCAAAAAGAATAAAAAAATCCTCCATGAAGAACCTCATATCAAAGGAACGCGCCTCTGGCTACAGGATTTAAGAGAGATTTCAGAAAAAAATTTTGATAATTCTGCTGAAGGGCAGCGTTTAATTCGACAAATGCAGGTAGAATGGACTGATGCCTACAAGAAAGGTGAAGTAACAGATGAGCTCTTGTCTGGCTTAGATAGAAGAGCATTTAGGCTTTTAAGATCAGATGCAGATGAATGGTTGAAATGGCTAGATAATGAAGATTTTTGGATGCCTGGCTGGGGCGTTGAATCAATAGAGTGATTATAATGTGGCCTTGGATTATTTTATTTGCTGGGATGGCAATGACTGTTTTTTGGTATAGTAGAAAACAACCATTTCCAGAAATAAGTGGGAGATTTGCAATTATTCTGTTATTTGTTTCAATCATTCTATGGCTATCAATAAATGCGCCGAGAGGAGTTGAAAATAATTTGGTTCCTGCATATCTCGCCTCAATTATAGGAGGGACTGCGGTAACCTATGGAGTGATCAAAATGTCAGTGAGTAATGACGATGTTATTGTCGCACCTTTTGGAGGAGTTTTATTTTGTATAGGTTCAATAACACTACTTTCAGAAAGATGGGCAGATGCTGATCAAATTGAACAAATAGGGTCATTCGTACTTGCATCGACTTTAGTGGCCCTCGAGATTTATCTGGTATTCAGAGGTTTAATTATTGGTGTCAAAGGTATTTCCTGGTCTAAATCTGGTCTAAGGCAAATTAGTAGAGGATTGATTCATGGAAATAATGGTGCTATTGCTCATTTTGAAAAATCTTGGGACATGGATGAACAATGGATTAATGCAATGAGTCATGCGGCATTAGCGCTAATTTATGAAAAGGAAAATAATGAGCCTGCAAGAATGGAACATATTGTACAACTAGAGAAAATTGGCGGTTGGGGATCTGTCGATAAATCATGGACTGAGACCATTAAAAAATACTTAGATTTAGATTAATGAAAAAGACGATTATTCATATTGTGTAACCCTATCCGAGAGCATAGTATGGTTCGAATTACTAAGGTTCACACAGGTGGCGGAGATACGGGTAAAACATCTCTTCTGGATGGAAAAAGGGTCGGCAAAGAAAATTTAAGAGTCGGCGTTTATGGTACAATCGATGAATTAAACTCACAAATTGGCGTTGTACGTATGGAATTAAATAGAGTCGGAGAAACAACTTTTTCTAATACCGCCGACCAAAAGTTGGGAATTATTCAGCAAGAGCTATTCGACATAGGAGGTGAGTGTTCTTGTTCTCCTGGTTTGTTACCTATTCAAATGGCCTTAATTGGCATGAAACAATGCGATCGCTTGGTCTCTGAAATGGATGAAATGTTAGAAGATTTATCCCCCTTGACGTCATTCATTATGCCTACTGGTTCTGCGCCGGTTGCGACAATGCATGTTGCTAGAACTATTACTAGACGGGCGGAGAGAAAAGTGTGTGAGATAATATCGATAGACGGAGAAGATGCACTGAGGACTGAGATAATTTGTTATCTTAACCGTCTATCAGATTGGTTATTTGTCCTAGGCAGATGGTTTTCAGCGAAGAACGGAGAAGATGAAGTTCTATGGACGCCTCTCGGAAAAAGATAGGGGTGTTCTAATTGGGTATCGAATCAGCAGGATTCGAGGGGGCTTTGATTAGTCTATCGTTGATTGTTGCAATTGGCGCTCAAAACGCCTTTGTAATAAGACAGGGACTATCTAATCGCCATGTTCTTCTTGTATGTACGATATGTGCTTTATCTGATGCAGCGTTGATCGGTCTTGGCGTTTTTGGATTCGGTGAATTCCTCTCTAAGTCTGGCGATATTGCAGAAATTATCGAATGGCTGGCTATTTCTTTCTTAGTTATTTATTCAATATTGAGATTTCGAGCTGCTTGGAAAGGCAATATGCTAGAGATAGACGATACTGATAATGCCTTCAGTGCTAAAAAAACGGCAATGATTACCATGGGGTTCACATGGTTAAATCCACATGTTTATCTTGATACTACAGTTCTATTAGGAACTGCATCTCTTCAATTTCAAGGTGATGAAAAAATTGCTTTTGCAATCGGGGCTATGTGTTCCTCTTTCATATTTTTTTATAGCCTAGGCTTTGGTGCACGCCGTCTTGCTCCGCTTCTAAAAACAGAAAGAGCATGGAAATTTATTGATTTATTTATCGGTATAGTAATGATTTGGATAGCAATGGGGATTTACACGAGTTAAATACGCTGAATCGATTTAAGATATTCTTTGGCGGAATTTAATAATTCGATTTCTTGGTCGAAAGTTACTTGCTGAATAGCTTCATCAAAAATAAGCCACATATAGTTCGTATGTTCGTGAGAAAGTTTGACATTTAGCTCATCTGTTTCCGCTAAATACCAGAATACTTGCTTTGAAGTTGGTACTCCCTTCAGTAAGAAACTATATTCTGTCCTTGAACTCCAACCATCGATCAAAGAAACTTTAGAAATTCCTGTTTCTTCCAATAGTTCCCTACTTGCAGTAGAAAAATGATCTGAATCCGATTCTTCTACGTGCCCCTTGGGAAAACTCCAATGGCCTTGCGGATATTGCAATAAGAGAACGCTATCATAATTGATTAAAATGAATCCGCATGATGTTTCCATGACTAACCGGAGAAGTCATTGATATTCAATTAATGGCAGAAGAAGAATACACAAACACAATTGAATAGGTGCGCGGAGTTGCATGATATGTCCGACGAAGCGTTGGCCCTAAATATTACAAATATCATTACCGATAGTGATCTTGATGGTGTCGTAACTGGTGCGATATTGAGAAGGTGGTGGCCAAATGCAGAAATTAAATTCGGCCATCCGGGGAATCTACGGGCAGGCATGATGGATCATTTGATTAACCGAAACACTGCAATATGTGATTTGCCGAGACATCCGAAATGTGGACTAAGTATTGATCATCATCAGTCAAATAAACCGATTGAGAAAAACGATTCTGAAACAGTAGTATTATGGGAAGAGACCCCTAGTGCTGCAAGAATTGCATATAATATATTGAAAGAAAAATTAGACTTGTCTGACTTGACTGAAATGATGGTTTGGGTAGATAAATTAGATGGAGGTTCAATTACAATTAAGGAATTTATGGGACAAAATCCAGTATTATGGCTAGGTAGAATCATTGGTGAAGACAAAGAAATAACTCTGAATATTCTTGAGAATATACAAAATAAAGTTCCTGTAAAAGACATTTTAGAAATTCCAGAGATAAGAGAAAAACTAGAATTAAGAAAGGAAAAACAGAAATATCTCGGTGAAATAATTTCTGAAAATCTTCAAATTATAGATAGATTAGCTATTGCCAGATTAGAAAATCTCAAAGTGAGATCAAATGGATACCATGTAACCGCAATCGCTGGGGAAGAGTGTGACGCCTGTCTGGTAATTCATGGGGACATTGGGGCGGGGTTTGATGAAGAAGGAAGTTACCCTCTTTCTGCGTCGTTCTATACTAACTCATTCATACACAAGTCTGGAGGGGTTTTTGATTTGACTAAATTAGCAACTAGATTTGATAATGACGGAGGAGGCCATGCTAATGCATGTGGTTGTCGGATTAAATCGATAAATAATGGAGCGGTAGTAGAACAATATGTTACTGAAGAAGATGTTCAGAAAAATATTGATGAATGGATAAATATGTGGTCTCAAAGATAAGTGAATAAGTATAGGAAACCTAGGAATGCATGAATCATGATAAGATAGGTCATTATGTCACTTATTCTTCCGTGTAAATTACTGATTTTGGCAAAAGATTTTTTCTCCAAACGATTTTTTCTAGCACGAAGCCCTAAATGTCTGAGATATATCATTAGTCCGAGTCCTAATAATCCCGCCCAGCCATGAAAATGATTGGGGATTAGATCTGATATACCTACTTCCCCATTGATTATTTGGAAGTAAAATATTTTCGAGACGAATGCAAGAGAAATTACTCCGAGGACATAAAAAAATAGTTTATTTCCATTTTTTTCATGATTCTCTAATTCTCTTTGGCGCTTTGAACCCTTTAGATTAATGCCTTTTTGCCTCCATTTTCTCTGGTTAATAAATAACCAAATCACAGCTAATGCAGATAATGGGTGGAGGAGGATTATTGCCGTGGCCACAACCTCCATGAGGGGGGCTGAATCATAACATATCTTGAGTTCTCGCTTTTCTTGCCTTGCATATCAAGGCGGTGTATTCATGTAGGGGGGGCAGGGGGGCGATTTATCGGAGAGTTTTCATTTGGAGCGGTACCTTCTAGATTGTGTTGAATCCTTGCAATCGGCTGGGTCCGATGAGATTGCTAGGAAAAAGGCAATACAAAGACCAGATGGTTGGGAACTATTGCACAAAAATTGGAAAGCTCTAGCCATTCTTGTTGCTGAAAAAATTGCTCCTGAAGTAGTCGATAAAAAAGATTTAGAAAATAATTCTAAAAATAGGAATATATCAAGGAGAAGAAGAGGGAGTAGGAGGGGAGGAAGACAAGCAAAAAGTGGCTTTGATCTGTTGCCTCCACAACAAGTAATCGACTCCAATGAAACTGCTGCTTTCAAATTGGCTGTATTAATTGCTCAAAAACATAAAATGAATTCTTGGGAGTCTTCTTTTGATGACCAAATGAATTTGCTAAGAGTTGAATGTTCCCAAGGAGTTCATCCAGTTTGGAGCAGGTTGGCGAGGGAAGCACCTCTTTTTGCAGAATTAGAAAGATTCGAGATAAAAGAAGAAGAAAATGTCCTAGTAGACGCTAAAGAATGGATTAGTGCATCTAATATTGACCCTAGGAATAATTCTAGTTTACTAAAATGGTTAGAAATGGATATGCCTTTCAAATTAACGCCGGCTCAAGAAATTTCCTTAGGGAAGATTCGAAAGGATTTAGCAGGAAAACCTAGGAATAATTCTTGGCCTCAAATTATGAAAGGTAAACTTAGAAATTTACAAGAAGAGGCGGCTCTATTAGAATCAATATTAC
>CABXDN010000015.1 GCA_902511005.1 uncultured Candidatus Poseidoniales archaeon
TACTGTACCTGAAAGAATTTTTTCATCTTCTATTATTTCCCCAAAAGAAAAATCAAAACCTATCGACACATCAATTTCTTCATTTTCTGCGTAAATAGAATCTACCGGTAAAAAGATAAAAATTACAGAGATTATACCTAATAGTACGACTCTCATAGACCTAGGGAATGACATTATAGTATTGAACCCCATCCATAAATGTATCATTATTTATCTATCGGAGATTTGCATTTGCCACAGCAGTTCATCAAGCCATAAACCCAAAGTTCTACGATTTACGAATTCATGACTGGCCTGAGCAGTAAGGACACATTCACAAGCAGCTGCAGCCAGTACGACGGCTGACGACATAGGGAATTTGTGACCTAATGCAGCTGCTAGGGCGGTGGCTGCTGCATCATGCAGACCTATTTGCTGAGAGGGCGAAGGTGCCGAACATGGAATGAATTCTATATTCCCATCTGCTTCATACAAAGTTACACCATCTACCCCTCCTAGAACTATCAATGATTCCCAGTTATATGTTTTGATTAAGCTGGACGCTGCATCTTTCGCACTTTCAAGCATTAATCTTCTTCTTAATAAATCTAAACCCCGAATTTCGAAAAGTACGACTGTAGCACCGCGACTACGTTCAAGACCTGTCAATTTAGGATCAACGATTGAAGGTATAGAATTTTTCTTAGCACATTGTATTAATTTTTGTGCACCTATATCTGTAAGTACTCCTTTATCATAATCTGAGATAACAAGTGCACAACTATCAGGTATTGATTTTAGAGTCTTCTCAACAAGACGATTACTAACATTCACATCAAGTTCATCTAGGGGTTCTCGATCAGCCTGAAGAAGAATTTGTGATTTTTCCAATAGGCTCTGTCTACTACCAAAAAATCTAATTTTAGTTAATGTTTGACGATTAGAAACTGTTTCTATCCCTTCAATTGATAAGCCATCTGAAAGAAATTGATTTTTGATCACTTCTCCTTCTCTATCATCACCTACACAAGAGAAAATTGAAACATTTAGACCTAAAGAACCCAAGCCTCGAGCAATATGAGCAGCTGCACCTGGAGATTCTTCAGAATGCTGGATTTTCAAAACAGGCACAGGGGCTGTCGAAATTAATCTGTTAGAATAACCATGGTGATACCGATCAAGCATAATATCTCCAATTAGAGTTACTTTAGAGGTTTTCATTTTATCTAAAAGTCCTCTTAGATCTTTCAATATTTTTACCCTCTGTCTCTGCCCCTCTTCCATGTTATCATCTCTCCGAGTATCATCACATGAATGATATTTTGCAACCGTCGACATGAAAACATAAACCCCTTCGTACATTCATGGAGCCACACAATGACGGTTGGTTATATTCCGGTTCCGCTTACGAAAGGCTATCAAATAAATCAGTTATTGGTAGAAGAATTGGAGATAAATTACTATTATCTCCTGCAGAAGTAATCTTTTGTCATAACCATAGGCATATAGATTGGCCATATGATAATTGGTTTGAAGAAGAAATTACAAAAAATCCGGATTTAATTAATGAGTCAATTATTATTGAAGCATTAAGGGTACCAGGGAATAAATTAAAGTTAATTCAAATCTTAAAAGAAGATGAAAAAATATCATTCAGTGAAGGAACTTGGGGCCTAAGATGGAATTCAAATAATCATCCAAGAAAAGATGAACCTGAATCTGAAGTGAGGTGGTTCCATTCTTCTGATTTAATAGAAAGAGAAAAATTGCTTTTATGGGCTGAAAATGTGAATATGAAAGGAAGAAGAGCAGAAGTATTGATTGTAGATAATGAACAAGCAGTAGTCACATATAATATCACATCTGAGAATCCGAAAGGAGATTTATTACCGCCATCGAAGAACGTCAAAGAAAATATTTGTAAATATAAAAGAAGAATCATTGACAATGGAAGGATATTCGTCAAATATGAAAACGAATGGCCTTGTGAGCAGATTGGTATTGATTATGATAAAGGTAGAATAATTGATCGAATTTCTGAGCATTTTGTCACATTAGATGAAAGTAAATGGTCATTAGAAGTAAAGGTATTTGCAGATCTTCTAGAAAGGGGATTACATCCAAGACCAGGTTTCAAATATGGGACACAATGGAGATGTTATGATCAAAAAATAGGAACTGATCACGCACCATGGCTAGTAGTCAATCCTTCGACATCTACCGTAGATTGGGAAAGTGCTTGCTTGGCATCTAGATTAGCTTCGGGGGTCAATAAAATATGGCTACAACCATTAGAAATAAATTCCAAGTGGCATTATTTGGGTATTGTAAGACCACCAGCTAATTCAAGGTGGACAAATCCAATTAAAAAATAAAAAATCTCATTCTTCGGGTTTATCAATCTTAGTGCCTGAGGGAGATGAATTCTGTTCAGGCTTACCACCAGTGAATATTGATACTGCTAGTAATACACTTATCAAAAATAATCCATTACCTGGTTCAGACAACCAAGAGAGTGCTGAATTACTGGTGAATGAAGATTCTGCCTCAATAGTAATAGGGATTCTTAGTTCAATGCCAAAATTATCTACAAAAACAAGTTCACCTCTAGCAATCATACCAGGAATAAGAAGTCCATCAGGATTAACTAAGATTATTATATCATCTCCTGGATTAATAGAACCGGTATTTTCAATTCCAGCTACACGAGATGCTGCACCCTGAATCTCTAAATCATAATATCTTGAGTCGTCACCTTCATAATCAGGGGATAAAAATATTTTACTATCTTCATTATATTCTACAGTTGAATAAAATTCTTTAGTAATTATTCGATGCCCTACTTTATGCCATTTTAAATCAACTTCTCTAAAATTATAATCATCACAACCTATCTTGCCAATTAAATCACCAGTATATGGGAAGTTATCGTCAACATCTATGATAGGAACTTGAGAAACACCGACTGGCAAATGAGGAATAGTCTTGTTGACATAATTGCCACTATGAGATCTGACATTAATTGAAAGATGACATGTTGTATCGGTATATACATCCACGAAAAGAGTCTCACCTTCTAATAATTCAGCAGGTGACCTAGGTGGCAATACATCAAAAGATTGAACTTTCATTATTGGATTAATAGATACTAATAATTCACTAGTATTTGTAGAAAAAACGGATGCAGCCCAACTTACTAATCTACCGCGATTATCAAATATTAACATGCCATCCGAACTATTCAAATTACCAAACTTATCACCATCAGTAAAAGTATCAGAATAACTGCCACTGTCTTTATTTCTGATTAAAGCGTCATCACCATCAGCCTCGATTATCTTTAACCAAGCATTGTTTGCGTCTGTATTAACTAAATTACTGTTAGAGTCGCCATTGTTAGTATCTTGCTTTTCAACTAAAATACCAAAACCAGGGAGTGATGAATCAAAACCAAAATCTCCTCGATTAGTAATTCTGATAAATTCACCTGGAGCAATCTCAATTGATAAAGAATCGCCACCATTGGAAATAGGGTTAAGATAAAAATTACCGCCAATATTAGGATTAACAGTTATTGATCTATTAATGCCAATTAGTTCGAGAGTTGAGGATGAAGGTAAAGCCGGAGAAGCACCATTACCATTCCAATTTCCACTAGCCATTATACCCCAATCACCAATACCATTCCAATTGTTTGTTGGAAGAGAACTATGGACATCATACAAATCATATGCGCCCATTTGATGAAGCATCTCATGAACAATTGTACCCATGCCAGATTTAGTAGATGCTATAGTATAGTGACTGATTGACCACTGATCTATATTGACAGGGTCATCTAAACCTGACATATGACTCCATATGGAACTTGAACCACCACCTATTTCCTGAGGATTAGCAGAATGGAGTATTAGAAGACGATCTATTACGCCATTACCATCAATATCCCAAGGTGACAAATCCTTACCATCAAGCATATCTTTAACGACAACTTCAACTAACTGAGAAACACCAATGCCGTCATTGCCCGAATCTCTTTCTATTTCTCCATCTTCTCCCCAAAAATTGATTTCATATTCAGTGACCCAAGTCTCTGGAAGAATTGTTGCATTTAATATCGAATCACCCGCACTAATTTGATGCATATATGTACTAGCGGAATTTTGACCATTGAGAATTGTATCAGCTTTTATCCGATTAAACTCATCACCTTCGAATGAAACAGGTATAACTAACCAATTCTCTAAACTTTGAACACCCACTAATATTTCATCGTCTACTTCTCGTTCAGGAATTTGTTCATCTAACCATTCGTCAATAACATCTGAATTGATATTAGCAAATAAACCGAGCATTATGACAACGACGGAGATGACTGTTCGCGCCGTATTCATATTAACCTCTAAACAAAACTATGATTTTAATACGTTGCGATAATGTACAGAAATCATTCATATATTGGCGTCAACCGAGATAAAAAATCCGCTATAAATATGGTCGATAATGCAATGAAAACTCTTACACCATCATAGGTTTTAGGTAGAGTCAGAAATATAATTGAGGAAGAAATTAAAATAACTCTAATTCTAATTCTAGATTCATTATCCTCAACAATACCAAAAATTCGAGATAATGAAAGTACTACAAATGTTGAAATCCCAATAACAAAGACCCATGAAATACCAATACCTAAATGTATGATAGATACTACATCATATTTAGCAACAATTCCATCAATAGTGCCCATTTGACTGAAATAATTGATAGAAAAGGGGATAACTAGAAACCATATTATAAACATTAGAAGAGGTAATAATAAACCACTAGAAAATAAAATAATCGAAAGCCATTTCTGTTCTCTTGGATATAATCCTGATGATGCGAAATTTCGTAATTTAATACATGATATTGGCGAGACTATACTTATAGAAAAAATTAGTAAAATAGCCCATTTTGTATTTATCCAATCATAAGGGCTATAAATAGACAATTCTAATAATTCAATGTCAAGGCCAATATTTTCTAACCAATATTGGATTAATTTATCAATATGGAATGAAAGAAAGAAAGAAGTAAAAATAATTGCTAAAACACTAATTCTAATAATTTTATACAATTCAGAAAAGTGTTCTGAAACTGGCATTAAACTTCTCTTAGAATATATCATTTCAAAGTAAATCCTTAACTTTAGGCTTGGCACGTGCAGCTAAAATAGTTCTGTAAACACCATAAGCAAACCATGCACTAAATAAGAATGTGAACCCAATTACAAAACTAGTAAGATCTGTGACATTTTGAGCTTCTGGGTCGAGAAGAGCTCTTGGGGGGAACTCTAAAGTAGAATCTTCTGCTAACCATCTAACGGCTATTAGGAACGATATAATAGATACTGCAGCCTGTCTCAAAGCTTGTGGATAAGCTAACTCTAAGGCCAAGAATTCTGGACCTTCATCATACTTTCTTTCAAGTACTTCTCTTTGTATAACAGCACCTACTATCAATGCAGTCAAACTGAACCAATAGAATAGATTACCTTGTTCATATATTTGCTTAGCAATGGCTTCCTGTCTCTTTTCTTCCTTCTGCGCGTCAGTTTCCTCAAGAAGGAAAAGAGAATCGTAATCACCAACTGAAATTGTTCTTGTTGATAAGGTGGCGTCGCTTTCCCCATTACTAATGGTCCCTGGTGGACTTATCGAAAATGCTAGAAGGTTCCAATAATCTTCAGTATCAGGAACTCCTCCTCCGTCAACTGAATTTCCTGCTAACCAAAAATTTACATCCCCACTATCATCAGAGGGTGCAGTCCAAGTTACGACCCATACGCCATCAGAATCTGTATCACTGTGAGATATATCCCCCTCACTATCAGCTGCTATACGAATTTCCTCATCGTCACTCCATGAGAATGTACCAATTGATCCTGATGAAAGTAAAAATCCGGCTTTAGAATTACCATCTCCACCCGAAAGAGTTAGAGAATCAGCAACTCTTATGGTTAATTGATAATCTTCACCTAATTCATACATTATAGGAACACTACTAATCATGACTATTGCCCTTTCAGAAGTAGCACCATTGTTATGACAAGAACACCCATATTTTACAGTTAATTCACCATCTTGATTTAGATATGGTGGGCCACCACTGTTTCCCAAAGCAGGAATTGCAGCCATACCAATTATCAACAAAACAACAAGAGCTTTCGAGTTGAAGGATGCCACACAGTTCACCTATGTTAATTCGAGTGTTGACTACCACATAACCGTTGCTTGTCCGAGTCCTTTAGAGAAGGCAAATCATAAGTCTTTGATTGCAGTGTTTAATTCATTCATCATTTTCTTACCGTCACCGAAAAGCATCATTGTTTTATCTTCATAGAATAAGTCATTATCTACGCCTGCATAACCAACAGACAAACTTCTCTTGATAATTACAACTGTTCTTGCCTTGTCTGCATCTATTATAGGCATACCAGCAAGTGGTCCTTCTCCACTTCTTGCAGCAGGATTACACGTATCGTTTGCGCCAATAACAACAGCCATGTCACATTCAGAGAATTCAGAATTTATTTCATCCATCTCAATTAATTGTTCATATGGCACATTAGCTTCAGCTAATAGTACATTCATGTGACCGGGCATACGTCCTGCGACTGGATGAATGGCATACTTAACTTCAGTATCGAATTTTTCTTGTAAAAGATCTGCGAATTCCTTAACTTGATGTTGGCATTGACTGACTGCCATACCGTATCCTGGAACAATTATTATTTTCTGAGCACCATCTACCATCATTGCAACTTCTTCTGCATCAGAACCAACTTTAGTTCGAGTTAAAGATTGTTTTTCAGACCCTCCAAAGGACTTGAACAAGACATCAGGAAGAGTTCTATTCATCGCTTTGCACATTATGAATGTTAGTATAAGTCCTGAGGCACCAACTAGAGAACCTGCGATAATAAGTACTGAATTACCTATGATAAATCCAGTAAATGCAGCAGCTATTCCCGATAATGAATTGAGTAAAGATACAACTACAGGCATGTCTGCTCCTCCAATTGGTAAAACAAGAATTATACCAAGTAAACAAGAAATAGCTATAATACCCCAGAGATAATTAATATTTGTAGGATCTTCGATACTCATGAAAATTAGAACAAAAACAGCCATGACTAACAGGACTTTCACTACGTTAAGCCATGGAGGCCCCCATGTAGGTGTCCTAAGCCATTTCCCGAATACTTCTATTCCACCTTTGAGTTTATACATAGCGAGTAAAGAACCTGTAAGAGTCATCCAGCCCACTAATGCTGACAAACCGGCTGCAACCATTGTCACAGTTAATTCAAGTCCAGTAGGTAATGTGGAAGCGTCATTTATGTATTTAGTGACTTCTGAAAGTGCAACTAGAGCAGAGGCAGCACCACCAAAACCGTTGAACAAGGCTACTAATTCTGGCATGCCAGTCATTTCAACCTTAACAGCCATCCAGTATCCTATACTAGAACCAACAATCATACCTGCTACAATAAGGGTCCATTCCGCACCTCCTGCCAAATGCATACTCAATACTGTTGTAATGACGGCAACTAACATTCCAAGTGCGCCTAATTGATTACCATATGGCGCGGTACGTGGATGACCTAATTTTTTGAGACCGAAAATAAATAGTGAAGCAGAAATAAGATAGCCGACTGATACCCAATCTTCCATCTTATTTACCCCCTCTTTTTTTACCAGCTATCATATTTAACATCCTATTAGTGACGGCGAAACCACCTACTACATTGATCATGGCTAAAACAATAGCGATAAAAGCAAGAAGGCCGGATAATTCAGTATTTCCGCCATCATAAAGAACATTTGAGCCTATAAGTGCACCAATTATACTAATTCCTGAGATAGCATTTGCTCCACTCATCAAAGGAGTATGAAGAGTAGCAGGAACCTTAGTAATCAATTCAAAACCAAGAAATATAGCTAGTACGAATAAAGTAATATTTGCAATTAAAAATTCAGGAGTCATTCTAGTGCACCTCCAAGGCGTGTTTGTTTGGGGTGTAGTTTTCCACCTTGACAGATTAATACGCCACCCATTCCATTTACATAAAAATCAGAGCCCTCTGGTGCTCCGACTAATATATCATCTTCTTCAGAAATTACCAATTCGCCTTCTTTTAAGATAGACAATATGAAGCTAGTTAAGTTATTTGAATAAAGCATACTAGATGTATTAGCAAGTGTCCCAGGTAAATTAGATGTACCTACAATAATTACACCATTATCAGTAGTGTATATTTCACCTGGTTTTGTTAACTCGCAGTTACCGCCTACGTCAGCATTCATATCAACAATTACTGTTCCTGATTTGAAATTTGAAACTGCGGATGCAGGGATTGTGATAGGGGCGGGGCGGCCAAATATTCTAGCAGTAGTTACAATAATATCAGCTTCTGAAGCAACTTCACAAACAGTATCATTGACTTTCTGTATAAATTCAGGAGTCAGAGGTTTTGCATAACCAGATTCATCCTCGAAATCATCCATTCCTTCAACTTCAATGAAGCGACCTCCAACTGATTCTATCTGCTCTGCTGCGGATTTCCTAACATCAGAAGCGTAAACAATCGCACCTAATCTTTTGGCTGTTGCAATTGCCTGAAGACCTGCTACTCCACTACCCATAATTACAACTTTAGCAGGCTTCACAGTACCAGCTGAAGTAGTCATCATTGGAATCCCACGAGGGACATATGATGCACCTAGTAATACTGCCTTATATCCTGCTAAATTGTCTTGACTTGAATTAACATCCATCGATTGAGCGCGAGATAATCTTCGAGGAATCATATCCATAGAAAATAAATTAACATTTGAACTAATACATGATTTAATCTTCTCTGGATGACGAAATGGATCTGCGACACATACAAGATTTAGTCCGCTATATAATTCTGAAATTTCAGGTAACCTTATCGAAATAATAAGTTCTGAAGATAACACTTTTTCTCTTTCTACAATAGATGCTCCAGCAGACTCATACTCACTGTCTGGATAATTTGACATTTGACCTGCGCCAGATTGGACTAAAACTTCTAGCCCTTTTTTAACTAATTTCTTAACAGAATTTGGTACAATTGCGACTCTGTTTTCACCCTCGGGCTCAGTCAAAACTCCTAACCTCATAATATCACATCTACAAAATTGAACCACAGGCCCATTATTGTTAACCGCTGCGAACGGAATCAGATTATTGAATGAAACGGGTGAATGTCTTCAATATCTTAAAGTTACGATGAAATTATTCAGAATAAAATAGTGTATCCAATGCCAAATACAGCGACATCACATATAGCATGAGATAACCAACAAACCCATATTGAACGGTATCTTATGTATAGCCAAGACCAGATTGCAGCAGCGGATAAAAGACCAAAAGAAGCAATTATTGTTTGCCACCATAAGAATCCAAATAAATGTAGAGCTATGGCATGGTGTAGCGTAAATAATGAAGCAGAGAATAATATTCCCGCGTTATTGTTTCCGAAAATTATAATTGACTTGGTAGTTACAAACCATCTGAATACATATTCTTCTAGAAGACTATTTAGAAAAATCCAGTATATCATCCCCAATATGTACAGATTAATATTAGAAAGACCATTTGATTGTAAAGTAGTAATCATTTGATCTATTTCTAATGTGCTCT
The DNA here is from genome assembly GCA_902511005.1 of uncultured Candidatus Poseidoniales archaeon. Classification (GTDB taxonomy): domain Archaea; phylum Thermoplasmatota; class Poseidoniia; order Poseidoniales; family Thalassarchaeaceae; genus MGIIb-O2. The sequence goes on from CABXDN010000015.1 coordinate 9,691, forward strand.
TGAATATGAACCAAGTAATTAATATGATAATCGACATTACTAATCCTGTTGCTAAGCCCATTTTCAAACCATCTTTTGAGGGCAATTCCTTGGATATTGTATTTCGGTCTACAAGTAGATACCAAAGTGTAGGAACAAGAAAAATCCATATTTTACAGGAAATGAAAAATATTTGTGAAATAAGTTCGTCATCAATAATCTTGATTCCAAATATTACAGATATGGAAGGGACAAAACCAACCAATATTAAACTAAGAAGGGATTTATTTTTTGACTCCATATCAAATCCTGAACATACAATGTAAAAGAATTTTCTCCCTACACAGGAGTTTATTACTCACTAAAGGCTAAGGATGTAACACCGGCGGGCACATAATGAGGAGAACTCAATGGTAAGAGAAGCAAAAAAAATAGCAGTGATTGGTGCGGGTAATGTAGGCGCTACATGTGCCTTTGTTATGGCTGAACGGAAATTAGGTGAGATTGTGTTACTGGACATATACGAGGGTTTTGCAAAAGGCAAGGCTCTAGATATGAGTCAAGGAGGCCAAGTTCTAAATTATGATGGAAAAATCACAGGTACTTCAAATTATGAAGATATTGCAGGTTCAGATGTGGTCGTAGTTACTTCAGGGTTCCCAAGACAACCAGGTATGAGTCGTGAAGATTTAATTGGTAAGAATGCAGAAATCATTTCACAAGTGGGTGCAGGGATTAGAGATTTCGCTCCTGAAGCAGTTGTAATTATGGTTACAAATCCTTTAGATTTAATGACTTATCATATGCAGAAAGTTACTGGATTTCCATCTAACAGAGTCATAGGTCAAGCAGGAATATTAGACTCCGCTAGGATGACTCATTTCGTATCCGATGCGATAGGTTGTTCAAACGAAGATGTACAAGCAATGGTCTTAGGAGGACATGGAGATACAATGGTACCATTACCAAGATATACTACAGTAGGTGGTATTCCTATAACTCAGTTATTAGATGAAGAAACAATAAATTCTATATCTAATAGAACAGCTAGTGGTGGAGGAGAAATAGTCAAGTTATTGGAGAGAGGAAGTGCTTTTTATGCGCCCGGAAGTGCAGCAGCAATCATGGCAGAATCGGTCTTGAATGACCGGAAAAGGATGCTGCCTTGTAGTGCATTACTGAATGGAGAATATGGCCTAAATGAAGTATACATTGGAGTGCCGGTAATATTAGGGAAGAATGGAGTTGAAAGAATCATAGAGTTAGATCTTGAAAAACAGGAACTAGAAAGTTTACAAGGTTCTGCTAACTTCTATAAGTCTCAACTTAGCGATATCATGGGATATTAGTCAAGAAGGAACAAAAATGACTTCAGATTATATTCACCTAGAACATGATGGGAAGTTACTTCTTGTCAATAATGAGGGTGAAGGTCCAGCGATACCTGAACTAGGAAGGATTGAATGGGAAGGTGAGAATTTTCTAATACGCTTACCAACAGTGGAAGAAGTTTCTGAAATGGGTATTGATTGGGATATGAAGAGGAAAAATAACATAATCTTAGGAGAAACCGAGAAAAAAGTAATAATTGCAACCCCAAAAATCAAATGGCCTGAAAATTGGGCATGGAAAGATTCGGTGATTAGCGACAGTGCAGTGGATCCTGTAGCTAGAGAGTCGGTATATCGAACAATACACAGAGTAGTATCAAAAGTAATAATACAGAATGAAGAAAACATGATACTTATGGCCAAAGTGAAAAGAGGCTTTTTCACAGGTTGCTGGACATTACCCGGAGGTTTTGTTGACTATGGCGAACATCCAAGGGTAGGAGCGGTAAGGGAAGCACTAGAAGAATTGGGAATACATATAGAAATCTCTGATAAACAGGGAGAATCAGGAGATATTGTTGAAGGCGAAGACGAAGTGATCGTCCAAGAAAATATATTTACATCGGAAGGAATAAATTGGTTATCTTTCACATATAAATGTAATTTAGATATATCAATCGAAGAAATAACGCCAAAAGAGGATGAAATTGAAGAAGCGAAATGGTTCACTAAAAGTGATGCTTTAAGAAATGCAGTTAGTATATTCGATAGAGATGCAATATTAAAGATAAAAGAATAAATCTCCCTACTAGAATTAGTGGTGGGCCTGCCTGGATTTGAACCAGAGTCTGTTCGTCCCAAACGAACAAGCATAGACCAGACTAACCCACAGGCCCTGTGAGTAACCCTTCGACTGAACAACCTGTCAAGAACTTAACTCAACCAATTCCATGTATTTTGAGTCACTCGAGTTAACAAACCTTGCATCTCAGCTTGGCCGATTAAGTGCTCACTGGTAGTATCAGATATTCCTTCACTGATTAATACCTCATCTAATGATAATTTACTTAGATTACCATCAATATCTGTGGCCTTTTTCATTAAATTGAAAGGGTCCGAGGATTTATTTTGGGATGATGATTTATGCTTATTTTCTTTCTTCTGTATTTTCTCAATTAATTCATCACTAATTTCTTTAGGGATATTCGCTGTAGAAACTGCTACAGATAATTTTTCAGCATTTTCGAAACCAGTTACATTCTTAATATTTGTAGTAGAACCACATTTAGTACAGTAGTTAACTCTACTACCGGATGTGCCAAAAGAGTGCCCACAGCCACAATTAACGAGATTAAACTTGTAAGCCACAATTACTTTCGAAAAGTGATAGTTCAAGAGTTTGTCTGATGATTGATGTCACAATTAATTCATCAATGAAGATACTAGTCGAGATAACATGAGCCGGTGGAGAGAGACTTTTTGTTGGGTGATTATCGTCATTATGATAATACTATCAGCTAATAGTTATATCAAGTCGGGGGGAAACTCGATTAACGCTTGGGCATTACTTTTATTGATTCCAATCCCTATTTCTTTGATAGTTTCAGAACGATCTAAAGAAACAAAAATGGAAGAAAATTTGTTAGATGATTGGGAAGATTCTAATGAACAATTTTCACCCTTAGCGAAGCAAGCAGATGAACCCCTAGATTCGGGCTTTGATGTACCAATATTATGATTATAATAATCTTAAAGTTTCTAAATTTGCCGGAGCGTATGTTTGAACACGGAATTTTTCACGCAATCCTTGACGGAATGCATTACACGTTTGTGCATCTCCATGGTGACAAATTATCTTTCGAGGTGTGGGGTTCAAAGCCGATACATAATCCATTAATTGATTTCTATCAGAATGTCCACTGAATCCATCAATTTTCCTCATCGAGCACTTTACTTCAACCATTAATGTTTGACCTTTGTCAATTAAAGGCACTGATGAATGACCATCCCTTAGTCTACTTCCAAGTGTCCCTGATGCTTGATATCCAACAAAGCAAAGTGTATTATTTGGTTCAGGAGCCCAGTGCTTGAAGTATTCAACAATCGGCCCTCCAGTCATCATTCCACTAGTGGCTAGAACGATACAAGGAGACGGATCTAGCAATATTGATTCTCTTTGTTGATAAGACTCAACTGTTCGGAACCATTTGGAATGGAAGGGATTTTCTGCGCCGCCTTTGAGAAGTTTTTTTCTTAAATCACGATTAAGGAAATTTGGATGACTGGCATGTATCGCTGTGGCTTCAGAAATCATTCCATCTAGCCATACAGTAACTGGGGATACTTTACCTGATTTAAATAATTCATCTATGGCTATCATTACTTCTTGAGAACGGCCAACAGCGAATACAGGGCAGAATATTTTACCACCTCTACCAATGACATCGATTATCATTTCTTGGAGTTCATGACTTGCTGCATCCCTAGTTGGCTGAATATCCTGAGGACCACCATAAGTTGACTCAATAACTAAAGTATCAACCTTAGGGAATCTGACAGTTGCTGCATCGAAAAGCCATGATTTTTCGTATTTAATATCACCAGAAAATAATATTTTATGTTCATTATTTCCTTCACCAATATTCATATAAACGCTTGAGGAACCTAAAATATGTCCTGCATTTTCCATAGTCATCTTAATATCGGGAGCTATGTCAGTTTTATCACCCCAATTTACATCAACTACATGCTTAATGCATTCTTGGATATCTGCCTTTGAATAGGGAGGCTCATTACCCTCTGCCTGACTAACTTTAACATAATCAATCTGAAGAAGTGTCATTAAATCTCTAGTAGGAGGTGTACAGTAAACCGGGCCACGATAACCATATCGAAATAGAACAGGAAGCATAGCGATGTGATCTACATGGGCATGAGTTATTACAATCGCATCAAGATTATCTAAGGGCATTAATTCAGGCGCATTGAAAAATGGTTGAACTTCATTCCTATTTGTAGTAGGTTTGGCGCCACAATCAACCAATACTTTAGATTCATTAGTAGTAATTAGATGCATTGCTCGACCAACTTCTCTGTAAGAACCTAGGGCGGTAATCCTAACCCAAGATTCACCCGGCCTTTGAGGTCGATAAATTCTTGCTCCGAATTTTCTGAGAAGAGACTTCCTCTCCTCGGACATTTCTTTTCTGTATCTCCTAATATCATGTTGAGTTCGACTTTCTATTGATGGGGCGCGGACAACTTTGACTAACCATCCTATTTTATCCCTAAGTGCTTGAATATTAGACCCCTTAGGACCAACAGCATCTGAAGGATTATCACATTCTAATATAACTTCACTTAATGCAGGATCAAGCCAAACTTTTCTTACTTGTGCATCATGAGGAATGATTTGACCTACTGCATCATGAACTTCTTGTTCACTAGACAAAATGTCTGGATGAGGGCGAATTACAATTCTTCTTTTGACTAACTTGGCTATTTTGACGGTCAAGTTGTCAGTGCTAGTAACAAACTTTTCAGGTTGTTTAGTGATTATAGATATTGAACCGGCTTCAAGATCGATTTCATAATCAATATTTTTAGGGATAATGCCTGATATTTTCTTTTTGAGTTCAGAGTACGACATTCTCATAAAATTCACATCCAAAGTTACTCACGCTAGAAGTGATTCTCCGAAAAACGGAGATGTGCACAATGCAACGTGAGTATCAAAGTGAAGAAAGAAGAGCGGTTACCTGCTCTTTTGACAATTGTTGGAATCCTTTTTCTGCTGTAATTACTGCTAAATCCATACCATTTCCGCTAGCTGCATCTCTTTGAGCAGATGCTAAAAGAGATTTTGCAGCGACTTTTAATGCAGATTTTTCATCCATTCCATCACGATATTGGTCTTCAAGAACACCATACATGTATGGAGAACCTGAACCTGTAGCGCAATAAACATCAGGTATGGAACCGCCTGCTGAGTCAATACTGTAAACACTGGAACCAGAAGAGTCTACACCTACAATTAGTAATTGAACATAGTGTGGTCTTCCAACCAATATGTTTGCAGTTAGTGTGGCAGCACCTTTGACAGTCATAGCGGTTCCTTCTTTCAATTCATATAATTTTAATTCAGCGGCTAAAGTACGTGAAAGTGATTGAGCATGCCCCACTAATCCCGCAGTAGTAAGTGCTATGCTATTTGATATTTGGAACATTTTTTGTACACTTTTATTTGCTATAAAGTGCCCCATAGTTGCTCTGTGATCTGCACCAACAACGACTCCACCATCAAAGGTAATTCCGATTGTACTTGTTCCCGTCTTTACTGCATCAGTTGTCGCGTGCATTTTAGTCACCGCCATAAGAGGAAGTCCTCTCAGCGAATCTACTAAAATGACCCCCCTTATCAATGCGACGGATGAGGGTCATGCAATTTATTGAAAACAAGATAAAACTAACATATCCATAATAATTCATTAGATAATACAAAGAACGGCTCCTAGACGCGGTATCGTGGCGAAAGAAGAAAGTAGTGGGCCAAAATGGATTGAGATGCCTAGTTTACCTAGTAATATCAACAGTTCAATAGATGCAGAGCAGGATTATCACGACTTAGGGGAAAGATATTCTCAAGCACCAGTGCCAAAACGAGCTAAAGATACAGTAATTCACAGGGCTAGTTTAGAAGACATCACAGGAATACCTGAACTAATGAACTGGATATCAGATGGCGATATCGTAATTTTAGAGATGGGCAGCATGATTAACCGTGAAATAGAGCTTCAAATTGCAGTATCCAAATTACAGAAATTCATTGAGAATGAAATTAAAGGAACTGTTTTCGGTTTAGGACATAATCGTTTACTCCTACTACCTCCTGATTATGGTGCCAAAAAGGCTGATATAAATCATAGATGAGCGGGTGGCATGGAAAGTACTGTCGAGCAGCCATGTCCTGTTTGTTTTTCAGATAATGGACTAACTATGATTGCCCATACGTCAGAAATACCTTATTTTGGAGAACATACTCAACTTACAATTTTGTGCCCATCTTGTGGATGGAAACATACAGATTTCATACCGGCAGAAGGCAAAAAACCAGGTGCATGTAGCTTGAATATTAATGACTCAGAAATGCTCTCAGTTAGAATAATTCGTTCATCATCTTGTACAGTCAAGATAAGTGAGTTAGGACTGGAAGTTGAGCCAGGTGGAGCTACGACAGGATATGTGTCTAATATCGAAGGAGTTTTGAATAGATTCGAAGATGCAATAAGGCTAATGTATAGACAGTCAAAGGCCTCTAATGAAGAAGATATAGTTAAAAAATGTGAAGATTTATTTGACAAGATCAATCTGGTTAAGAATGGAGAAATGAGTACAATAATAACTCTTCTAGATCCTATGGGACATAGTCAAATATTACATCAGGAGGCAGTTTCAAGAGATCTAACTGAGGAAGAAATGGAAGTATTGGAAATAGGACCGAGTTTCCCTGTATTCAACACTGAAGAATTAGGATAATTATTTTGAGTCGGGCGCTATAAAATCATCAATCCTATCTGCCCATTGATATCTTTTCTCCGAAAGTTCATTCAACCATTCTGATGCTTTATCTATACAAATTTGTTTTATTTCCCCAGCCAGTAACCTTCCAGATTCATAATCTCGTCCAATAGATGATAATTCACTATCGCTTTCTTCAAAAAAGAACTGGAGATATTGATAAGCCACATCTTTTGATAAATCTCCACCAAGCCTCCTATGTTCCTCAATTGTTGCTTGACCACCACTAAATGCACGTTTCACTTTCTTTGACATGACTTCTATAGAATCGCGCATAAAAATAGTCGTCTCGGGTTTTGATGAAGACATTTTATCTCCAGTCATACCAACTGCAAAACGGTGATATGTAGAACACGGAGGCATAAGCCCCATCCCTCCCATATTTCTTTCAAGATTTAGTAATGAAATTTTAATCCTAGGCATATCACTAATAGTTGCACCCGGAATTTCGATTGTACCATGCTTTGGATTTGCCATGAAATCTGCAAATCCAAGTTTTGAAAGACAACTCTTAAGTTTGTCAAATACCGTACTACGTACTTGGCGATTTATCCCACCCGATTCTGAAATACCCATTTGAATTTTATTTTCATCTTGGATCGATAAACCTATTGTAAGGCCTCCATTCTTTCTTCTCTTTAGATTAAACCAATTTGTTTTACCTACTAAGTCCCTAGTTAAACGAATATGAGGATCTTGATCGACACCTACAGGGACTACTATCGGTCTAAGACCGCCGTATTCCTCTAATTGAGGATGTACTATGTCTCCTGCTTGGACAAGAGGTGCCTGTACATGAGCGAGATTGGTATCTCCTGAAAAACCATATATTGATTTAAACTCTGAAAGATTTGTCTTCTTCCCTAATGTAAAGCCAAGACGCTGGACATCAGGTCTCATACTTTGGAAATATACATTGGTTTTATCTGGATCAAGTCCCAAGGCAGCATAATTATGTATATACTCAGAAAGAGCGAGTTCACGCCCTTCTTTGAGAGATGTTCCTCTAGTGGCTAAAGCTTCTAAATCGGCGACTGTGACCGTAATGTCACCCCCCTGTTCTTGAAACCACTTAACCTGATCAATAACCATGCTATGACCAAGGTGCATTTTTCCACTCGGCATTAGGCCTGTTAAAACTCCAAATTTTTCACTTCTATCTATACATCCAAGAATTACATCTAAATCCCTGTGAGCAAAAATAATTCCTCTGCGATGTAATTGATTTGGATTAGGTATCTTTGAAATTTCAACGCTACTCAAACCAAAATTATCCCTTATTTTAGCATAATCAGTAGACTGTTGAGAAGACCATGGATCTATCCGAGACTCTCCAGCCATGTATGGTCGAGTGCGAAGCCCTCAATCAAGGCTACGCATAAAATACTGCAAATATGCCCAACTACTATGGACATGAACTACTGCCGGTGTATGATAATATGGTCACTATACACTGCTTAGGGTCAGGACTTGTTGGTTCTTTCGTAATTAAGAAATTGTCTAGCCTAGGAGTGAAAATTAATATCATTGATATCAAAGAAACAAATTATCCTGTAGACAACGATTTAGTAAAAACTCACGTCAAAGATGCACTTTTATATTGTCAAGAAACTTTTGACAAGGATGATTTATTCATTAATATGCTCCCTGGGAATCTTGGACATAGTGTTACAAAATTATTGGTATCTAAAGGAAGGAAAATAGTTGATTTAAGTTTTAGTGAGAAAACACCCGAAATATTACATGGAATAGCTTTAGATTCAGGAGCAAGGTTACTTTGGGACGTAGGAATAGCACCTGGATTCTCTAATATGTTAATCTCATATGCATCAAGAGTTGGAGATGGAATAATAAATGCCGAAATTAGAGTCGGTGGAAACCCAATAGAAACAGATGAAGAGTGGAGTTACATGGCTCCGTTTTCTCCAAATGATGTGATTGCAGAATACACACGCCCGGCAAGAATTGTAAGAGATAGAAAAATATGTATCCTACCTGCATTGACAGAGAGGCATAGAATTATGGTAAAACAGAGGGGTGAGATGGAGGCATTTCTAACTGATGGACTCAGAAGTTTGATTGAAACTATCTCAGCAGATAATATGATGGAATATACGGTGAGGTGGCCAGGACATATTCAAAGATTCATTGATGAGAAGAAAGCAAAAAATCTCAATGAAAAAAGTCTTATACAGATGTGGAAATTTGATAAAAATAGAAGAGAGTTCACGTGGATGGAAATAAAAGTTGAATGTAAGAATGGAGAAGAAATGCGATGGACGGTATATGATGAAGGATTACATGGTGATTCATCTATGGCAAGAACAACAGGATTAGTTACTTTTTCTTGTATTAAACAATGGCTAATCGATGAAAATCTAATTGGGAAAGGAGTTTATCCTCCTGAAAAATTGTCTAATCAAGTAATATTTAATGTTCTACAAGATCTGAAAGACGAAGGTGTTACAATAGAAGGACCGGAGATTAATTTTTAGATTCTTAAATTTTGATCTCTCTTCACTAACCAGTGTATTGTTAAAGGCGTTGCTATTAATATACCCAGTGCAAATATTGGTAATCTCCAATCCATCTCTAATGCAGATGGTCTCTCAATCAACCATGTAAAAAGAAGTGGGGATTCATAAAAATCCGAGGCCCATTCATGAAGATTCGTCACATGATGTCCTACAATAGTCACACTATGATGTAAGTCATTAAAAGTTTTAAGAGGAGAAATAAAGGATGAAGTTTCATTATCAAATTCTATCTGAACCTCATAACCGGGAGAAATTGTGATTACTAAACCTGATTCTATTTCCCTCCAACCATTTTGAAGAACTTTAGTATTTTCTTGAAGGAGAGGGTAAGAATTTCCAAATTCGTCATTAACAGATAATACAGATGCAGATGTCTCAATGAATACGCTACCAGGAACATCCCATGAGGAACTAGAATCTTTCTCAAGACTAATAGATATAGAATTATTATTTTTAGAATAAGTTATTAAATCGCTAGAAATTTCATGATTATACCACTCACCCCAAGTGGTAAACCAAACATCTTGACTCTCTAGAAACTCTATTGCAGGCTTATCTTCTCTGACTTTAAGATCATATATTCTAGCCTCCCAATAAATAGAAACAAGAGAGTCTTTTTCTGCAGAATCAAGTAAACTGATGTTTGCAGCATTTTTTTCAAGACTCCCCCCATTTCTTTGAACAACAAACATATCATCTACTTCAGTGACCAAATTATCTCCCAATATAAGGAAATTTGAAGATTTAAGTGAGGAAATTGTAGATTCAGAAATTTCATTCGGAACTCCAAATGAAATTGCTTCAGGCCCCCATCTTGATGAATTCGTGTGTCCATTTAGATATTTTTTACAAGAATTTATTATAGAATTATCTTCATTGATATCTATCCCTTCATAACCATGGCATGCAAATTCGTCACCGTGTTCTAATCTTTCTGGCCCTATTAAGTTCCATAACCAATTGTCATCATCCCATTCTGCAACAACAGTAGGAGCAAGTAATGGAGTTAGAAAAATAATGAGTAAGAAAACACCCTGATGTCGCTTCCCCATGACTACCCGAATACGAAATAAGAGATGAACCCTTGTAAGTCCAATGGAAAGCAATAAGGCTGAACTATTGATGCGAGATATATATCATGTTATCCAATAGTAGTCTGAATTCTATTTCAGAATTAGTTAATCTATCTGGGACTGATGAGAAATTTTCTACTCCATGGTTATACAATTTCCTATTATTTACACTACCCGCTCCATTCAGAGCGATTACTAATATTCACTACCACGGATTGGATAGAATTCCGAAAGGTGCTGTGATTTTAGCAGCGAATCATACCTCACATGTTGACCCATTTGTAAAAATAGTAGCCGCTAATAGACCAATACATTACTTAGCTAAACAGGAACACTTCAACTCTAAAGCTACAAAAATTCTCATGCAAAGTACAGGGCAAATTGAAACTTCAAGAGAAAGTGGTGGAAAAAATGCTTTGAGTAAAGCAGTAGATGTTCTAGAATCTGGAAGTTCATTAGGGATTTTCCCCGAAGGGACGAGGTCAAGAAATGAAAGTTCACCGTTTTTACAAAAAGGGAAAACAGGAGTTGCAAGGTTGGCTGCTAAGTTTCCAAATACACCGATAATTACAATGTCTATTAATGGATCAAGAGATTTTATGAAACCAGGAAGTCTAATTATCAAACCTTGGAAAAGAATTGATGTCGTCATAGGAACACCGATCACTTTTGCAGAATGGATTTCAAGCCCTGATGGAGGAAATCTTGATGATGAAGCAATTAAAAAATTACTAATGAAAGATGAATCAGAAAAAACAATTGAAATGAAGATATTATTCCGAAAATTAACCGATCAAATTATGGAAACTCTACGTATTAATGGAGCCCCTTAAGTGACTTTAGGAGAGTATCATTCAAAGACTGTCGACCAAACCGATGATATCAGTATGGAACAGTATCTAGATTTATTACGGCGAATACTCGAAGAGGGTGGTGAAAAAGGAGATAGAACAGGAACTGGAACAAAGTCAGTTTTTGGACACCAAATGCGCTTTGATTTATCAGAAAATTTCCCTGCAGTGACAACGAAAAAAGTACATTGGCCTAGCGTAATTCACGAACTATTATGGATTATATCTGGAGAAACAAATGTAAAGTATCTACAAGATAATAAAGTCAGAATATGGAATGAATGGGCAGATGAAAACGGTGACCTAGGTCCTGTTTATGGAAAGCAATGGCGTAATTGGATTTCTAATGATGGAGAAATTATTGATCAAATTAAAAATTCTATTGAAATGATCAAAACAAATCCTGATTCAAGAAGAATTATCGTATCAGCTTGGAATGTTGGAGAATTAGATAAAATGGCTTTAATGCCTTGCCACGCATTTTTTCAATTTTTTGTTCGTGAGGGAAAATTATCATGTCAACTTTATCAAAGAAGTGCAGATGCATTCTTAGGAGTTCCATTCAATATCTCCTCCTATAGTTTGCTTACTTGTATGATTGCACAGGTTTGTGACTTAGAACCTGGAGAATTCATCTGGACCGGAGGTGACTGTCACCTTTACAATAATCATCTTAAACAAGCACAACTACAAGTCTCAAGAACACCTCTTGAATTACCTAAATTAATACTTGACTCAAATATCAAGAATATTGATGATTTTAAGGCTGAGCATATACAAATCATAGATTATGAGCATCATCCGCATATATCCGCTCCAATATCAATATGAGGTTTATGCATGAAAATAATGATGATTGTTGCTATGGATGAACAGGATAACATTGGAGATAATGATGAACTGCCATGGAGGCTATCAAAAGATATGGCTAGATTTCGGGAATTGACAATTTCAGACGGCTTTAATGCGGTAATTATGGGTAGGAAAACATGGGATTCATTGCCTGAGAATTACAGGCCGCTGCCAAATAGACTCAATATTGTAATGTCAAGGAATACCTCTTGGAAAGAGGAGGGGGCAGAATCAGCACTTTATCCAGGAAGGGCGATAGAGATTGCATACGCAAATGGTTGTGAAGAATGTTGGATTATTGGCGGTGCTCAAATTTACAATATGTTCTTCGATAGAGTCGAGGAGATACATATGACGAGAGTTCATACATCTAATAGTGGCAATATAATATTCCCAGAAGTTAATTGGAAAGATTGGGCCCAAGAAACTATAGAAAAAACGACTAAAGATGATGAAAATGAATTTCAGACTACTTATTCAAGATGGTTACGAAATAATAAAAATTAATACATTTATTACATACCTTTGAAAATAAAACAATTATTCAACCATTTGTATGAGGACTAGCCACCTGCCATTTCCAATGCCAGAGCGGAAGTTCTCTTTACAACAAAATTGGGTTGATTTGACTTTCATGCATTGGGAAGTTGACCCAGATATTCTAAGAAAGCATATTCCTGATGATTTAGAAATAGAATTATTTGAGGGGAAAGCATATGTTGGAGTTATTCCATTCAAGATGGAGAAAGTAAGACCTAGATTCCTTCCTTCTATATCATTTATTTCGAATTTCCCCGAATTTAATATACGGACATATGTCAAAAAAAATGGGAAAGGAGGTGTATTTTTCCTCACTCTAGATGCACATAGTCATGTCACTTGTACATATGCTCCATTTGCATATGGTTTACCTTATAATTATTCAAAATGTAATTTTTCCATTGATAAAAATGGATTTTATTCGTGGAACTCTAAGAGAAAAAGTAATGCGGTTAAACTGGAAGGAGTTTCGAAACCGAGAGGACCTATGCTAAAGGCGAAAAAAGGAAGCTTAGAAGAATTTTTATTCGAAAGATACTGCCTATATGTCAGTAAAAAAGGAGTTACTTACAGAGCTTACACATGTCATGAACAATGGGAATTTCAAGATTCTGAAGTAGAATTAAAAGATAATTCACTGACCGATTTTTATGAATTAGGTATTAATAATACACTAAAACCGGATCTTATTCACTTTAGTAAGGGTGTAGAGGTTCTAACTTGGAATATTGAATCAACGGTGGAAAAATGATCCATGAAGATACCTTACTTTTAGATGGAGATTGCGGCCTTTGTAATCGCGTTGCTATAATTTTACATCCACGTTTAGATAATGATAAGAATTTAAGATTTCTAACTAATGAAAGTGAAGAAGGGAAAAAAATTATTGATGAGTTATCTACAAAAAAACAGAAAGCAGACACAGTATATCTTATCAGAAATGGAGAATCATTTATTAGATCCGCTGCGGCAATTAGATGCCTTCTATATCTGAAATGGTACTATAAAATGTGGTATCCGTTTGTATGGATTATCCCTCTTCCGTTAAGAGATATTGTCTATAACATAATTTCTAAAAACAGGCATAAAATATTCTCTAAGCCTGAAGTTTGTACTATACCATCATTAAATAAATAATATCTTTAATCGTATTTCCACGCAATATGTTCTGAATCAGGCCATTCATAGAGTTCTGAATCAGGCCATTTAAGTTGCTGAGCGAGGAAAATAATAGAAGTGATGTTGGCTAAATCAGTTGATATACTGATGTCTAGTAAACCATCGCAACCTCTTGCAGCACAACCTATTGGAGCGAATGCATAGTGCCCTGAATTATTGAAAATAGCATAATTAACTAGATTGACACCTAATTGATAGGATGTGTTATTTACCTCTGAAATTACTGTAGTATCGTCAACATCACCTGTCAATACTAGCGTTGGTATTGATACATTAGATATTCCAGAATTAAGTACACTTCCATTCCATGGAGAAAGTAAGATGGCTGACTTAGCACGAATGTCTGGTAAACTTATAGATTCGAAGAGTCCGAAATTTGATTCCCAATAATTTATAATATCACAATTAATTAAATTACCATCATCACAACCTGAGTTTAAATCATTAAACAAAATTTCAGCTCCTGAAATCATCATAGATGCATAACCGCCAGTAGATTGACCAATGACTGAATACCCGTTTTCAGGGATTATACAATTATTAAATTCTCCTTCATGATTATTTTGATTTATCAACCAATCAAAACTTTCCATAATATCAAGAGGCATAGATAGCAGCATTTCACCTAGTTTATCGGGATTTGCATCAAGAAGAGTGCCATAGCGATGATCTGGAGCTAAGGAAATGAAACCATGGGTTGCTAAATTTTCCATCATGAATGCAGACCCCCACCTTATACTCGGGAATCCATGGCTGTAGATGGTAACTGGCCTTGGCTCGGAGCAATCAGGGGTAGTATCATCTAATGCGAATCCAGGGAGGACATTGTTGTAGATTACTCGTTCGGCAGATTCCTCAATAATTGGATACCAAACTTGTAATGTAATTTCATGACCACGGGAAGAAAGAAAGGTTAGATCTCTGGTACCCGCTACAAATAGACCTGTCTCTAAAAGAGATGATGATGGAGTCAAATCAAATGGATCTTCTGCATCACTAATTCCATCATTATCATCATCATCATCAATACCATTCGGAATTCCGTCTAAATCAGTATCTCTTTGCTCACTTGAATCTAATGGATAAGCGTCTTCAAGATTATCTGTACCATCACCATCAATGTCATCATCAGAATTGTCTCCAATACCATCACCATCTAAATCTGAGGATTCGGTACTATCGAAAGGATGAGAATCGTTGATATCTAATATTGAGTCATTATCATCATCATCATCACATAGATCTCCGAAATCGTCCCCGTCATGATTTAATTGGTTAGCATTAGAGATATCTACACAGTTATCTATGGAATCTTCAACTCCATCTAAATCTGAATCAGGACCTTCCATAATACATCCAACCATTAAACTAGATAGCAAAAGAATTGCTATGTAAACTGCTAAATCAACCCTACCCATGCACGTATGATATAATTCTAAGTCATAAAATTATGTTTATTCGTCTTTGTAATCCGTAACACGAATCCCTAACTTAGTGTGCCGAACTGGCCTCTGGATTACTCTATCTATTTTTTTATTAAACTCATTAAATAAATCGATTTCAAGTGCTAGCGAATGTCCAAGAATTAAAATTAGTAAATCTGCTAATTCTTCTGCGGCTTCTTGAACGGGCTTACCTTTAGTAATCGCAGCAGCAAATTCTCCCAACTCTTCTACAGTTAGAGAAATTCTGTAACCCATATCATGCCCTTTATTAATTGGATTTGGAAAATCATATTTGGAATGGAAATACGCTACTCTATTCATCATCTGGTCCCATGACCTAATATTGTCTCCCTGACTTTCAAAATTTATCCATTCATCTACACTCAATGGGTACATGAACGTCACTAGATGGTGGAGACCATCAAATTAATCTAGGAGGTGTTTCATCCGAATTAGGAAAAATTGAGATTAAACCGACTAAACTTGAAGTTATACACATAGATAATGAAATAAGAAATATTTGAAGATTAAGAGTCTTCTCATCTTCCAACATATCGCATTCATCTGCACTTACATCTGTTTGAATACCCATATATATCCTATATGTTGGGTCACAACCTCTCTTGAAATCTTCTTCTGATTGATCCCATTTATTTAGTGAATTAATTGTAACTGGTACTGTAATCATAGCAATTAATAAGAATATAAAACCTATTTTAAAATCCATAATCAACACTCAGAAGTTAACTATTAGACTATTGATGCAGTCAATTACTCTTCTTTGTAATTTAGATGCCATCGAATCTATTTCATGATGATTAATCTCTGCATCACGGTTTCCCGGCGTCCTACCTGCGGCCCAGTTGGATGAACAAGCAAGAGCAACATGAGGTATATCAGATTCAGAAATTAAACGCTGTTCAGGGCCAAGAGTCATACCGACTACATCAGCACCAAGAATATCTAGTGCATCAATTTCAGAGGGAGATTCAAATTGGGGACCGATGCATTGAGCAACAGTTAGTTCTTTTATGACTGGAATATCTTGTTTATATAGAGCCTTTTCACAACATAAAATAGCTTTTTCGTCAAAAATTAAGGTCCTATCAGAATGATTAGCATCATCATCAAAAAATGTCCAAGGAACTTGGGTGAAATCAATAATATCCCCCGATATACCTATTTCCCCAGGAGGGAAATCTTCTCTCATTGTACCTACTGAATTGACACTGAGGATTATCTTTGGCTTACAACTCATCGCTGCATAGATATTTGCTCTATGCTCAATCATATGAGGAGGGGTTCTTTTTTCAGAGTTTGAGTGATGACGGTCTAATATGAAAATTTTATCACCTTTAATATCGATTACTGAAATAGGAACTGCTCCCCATTCAGTATCAATTCTTATTTTTGTTAAATCCGAGTCAGACTTATTTTCATAAACTTTTGATAAGTTACTCATGCCGGTTCCACATATTACAACAACACGAGCCATGAACCTCGCCTAGGTTTAAGGTTCAAGTGCTTATCTAACAAGAAATTACTCATTAAGTCGGTCAATAAGATCAGATTTCTTACCTGAAACTGGCTTGCCAGCTTCTTTTAGCAACTCTTTCAATTGAGCCACAGTCATTGAAGAATAGTCAGTGTCTTCTGAATCGTTATTTTCTTCATTAATTTCTTCGGATTCTTCACCATTCTCTAATTCAACTTCTGTTGAATCCTCGGATTCTAGTTCCTCAGAATTAGATTTAGCAGCATCACTCTCTTCTTTTTCTTGAGCATGAATTTCATCAAGAGTAGGGCCGTCTTCAACTAGAACACCGGACTGAATTAATTGTGTACGACGGATTACAACTGTCCTCACAGGTTGAATCTTAGATACTGCATCCTTAATTTTTGTTTCAAGAGTTCCATCAAGCATAGATGCTTGAAGATTAAACCAAGTAGATGTTGCCCCAGTAGTCAGTATGATTTCTCTTGCTAGAGTCCTCATTTGCTGTTTCTGACTTGACTTAATCCGAGCTCTAGAAATCATCAAAGGCTTGAATCTGACATAGTATCCGTCTTCAGTTACAACATCAATAGTATCATCAATTTTACCACGATCTCTACGTACTTGTCTGCGAACATGATCTTTCAAAAGTTCATGGCCTACAAATTCAGTAATTGCATCATTACCTAGTACGTCAGTGACTCTGAAAACGACCTTGACATGCATTTTTGAAAAATCACCGTCTAATTCATTCTGAATAACTTCATAATTACGACCGATGAGTTGCTCGGGTTCTTCAGCTAGGGTTTCACCAATCACCCTAAATGACCATGGAGTTCTTGGAGCCCTAATAGTGTACCAGCGCTTTGCCTTCCACTTGTCTCTCTGTTTTCGTGCCGCTGCTCTTGCTGATGCTCCTTTTGCCATATTAAACGACTCCGTATATTTCGGGGGCTGCCCCGTTTGCAAGCCGTCGGACTTGAATTCAGTATATGAACGAGACCCAATTAATACTATTAGAAATATGTCGAAAAGCGTCGCATTCAATACCAAGTGTTTACTGGAATAGATATGAGTTTGCATGGCGTCACTTGGAGAGTCAATGCTAGTGCATTAGATAATATGGATTTATTAGAAGATTCATTAAAATGGATATCTGGCAAAAAATCAACAATTAACCGTTCAAAGGACAAATCATTCCATGGCTCTGAGCAATATTCAATAGTAGCTCGAACACAAAAAAGAAAAGAAGCCATTGAATCACTTAAAAAAATTGGTAGTGAAGTATTAACAGTTATTCTGAATGAAGGGATAGAAAAGAGAATTGATGAATCAAAAAATTTACACATAAGATTAGAGTTATCAAAACTAGTGGCAGGGGAGATTTCTTTAGCGAATAAAAAGACTACTTCATCTACTGTTAAAGGTAAATTCAAAATAGAATCATATCCAGGCGAAGAAACCTCAGAAGTCATCACTAAACTGATTGAGACTATACTTGACAATAATTAAATCGAACAAACAATAGTCTGGATATACAAGTATTCTTATGTATCTTGTCATACGCATGTACATGACCCACGTAGTAACTGAAGCTTGCGTTGACCATAAGTACCAAGATTGCGTCGCAGTATGTCCCGTAGAGGCCTTTAGAGAAACTGATACATATCTTGTAATTGATCCAGATGAGTGTATTGATTGTGCTGCTTGTATACCTGAATGCCCTGTTGGAGCGATATTTGCAGATACTGATTTACCGGATGACCAAGAATCTTGGTTAGATAGAAATGAAAATGAAGCACCTGACCTTCCGATTGCCGAAGGCGATTCACCAGTATTAGCAGAATCTTAACTCTGTAATTATTATTTTTATGAACATAGGTTCATCAATGAGAGCCACGACGATTAGTTATGAGTGATAAGTTAGACTTTACTAATTTGAGACATGGCACATCTTTACTGAAGCGTGGTTTTGCGAAAATGCAAGAGGGGGGCGTCATAATGGACGTAGTTACACCAGAAGAGGCTCACATTGCTGAAGATGCAGGAGCAGTATCAGTAATGGCCTTAGAGAGAGTTCCTGCAGATATCAGGGCACAAGGCGGAGTGGCGAGAATGAGTCACCCGGATATGATCACAGAAATTATTGAAACCACTAGTATTCCAGTAATGGCTAAAGCTAGAATTGGGCATGATGATGAAGCAAAAGTCTTGCAATCTCTTGGAGTAGATATGATTGATGAATCAGAAGTATTGACTCCAGCAGACCCATTTTACCATATTGCAAAAAATGACTTTACCATTCCATTTGTTTGCGGTTGCACAAACTTAGGAGAAGCAATAAGAAGAGTTGCAGAAGGTGCTGCTATGATTCGAACTAAAGGAGAAGCTGGTACTGGAAATGTTGTAAGTGCAGTTCAGCATGCAAGACTAGTTAAAGAAGAAATTTTACATGCACGGAAGGTAGATCAAGATGGAAGAATACAAATGATTGAAAAAATCATGGAAGGATTTCATCGAGTACAAGGGGTATCAGATTTTAATATTGAAATAAGTGAAACACCTTTTGGAAATATAGAAAATTTACGTGGAGAGGTCTCAACAATTTTGAATGAAGTAATTGATTTGGGAAGGTTACCGGTTGTTACATTTTCAGCAGGAGGAATTGCAACTCCAGCAGATGCAGCCTTAATGATGAGTCATGGAATGGATGGTGTCTTCGTGGGTTCAGGAATTTTCAAAAGTTCGGATCCAAAAACTACTGCTGAGGCTATAGTTTTAGCGACACATAGATATCAAAATGCAGAATCAGTTGCTGAAGCCAGCCGAATGATAGGGGAGGCGATGCCAGGGTTAGAAATTGAGACATTAGATGTTCGTATGGAAGAAAGAGGATGGTAGGATTATTTCTTACCACGCGCAGTCCCTAATTTTCGAGATTGCTTTTTACCCCTAGTTGACTTAATTTTTACAGATGATGAGTCTCCATTCAAAGCTCCACCCAGAGTTAGCGAACCACTACTCAAGAGATGCGATGCTAAAGAATCGGCCATTTCTTCATCTTCACTAGGTTTCTTGAGAGCATCTTTAACGGATTGATTATGGTCCTTAATTACCTTTATTCTCTCTTCTTGGGCTGCTTTCATTTCGTCCCTAAGTTCATTTGCTTGACTGATTAATTCTTGCATATTCTCATGTACCTCATTAGCAGATTCTCGGCAGGTCACGTATGCTGAATGCGACCTATCCGCTTCTGCGCGTAAAAAGTCTCTTTCGGAAAGCATCGGTTTTACTTCTTCCCATATTAAATCTGCTTTTTTGTGAAAATCAATCATCTCTTGATGGGCATTGTCTGCTTCTGATTTAAGAAGACGAATTGAACCATCCATATCGCCAATATCTATATTAATAATATTAAATTCTTCAACAGAAGGCATTAATTTATCTCTTTTTGTGATTAAAACTTTAAGTTTTTTGAGTAGTTTATTTTCAGTTTCCAATATTAAACGTCCATCAGTCATCATTGTATTTTCAATTTTCTCTATCTCCCTTATTGTTTCAGATAGTTGAATAACAACTGACTTTGATTCTTTAGCATCATCCCTTCGACCTTTGTTCTGATTAATTAATTCTCTAATTTGTTTCTGTATTTCATCTCTTCTAGTTTTACAAACTTGGGCTTGATCTCTGACCTTCTTTTGTTCATCTAGCTTTTCTTTGATTGATTCTCGAATTTCTTTACTTTG
>CABXDN010000016.1 GCA_902511005.1 uncultured Candidatus Poseidoniales archaeon
CCTCTGTATTAGACGCGGTTAAATCCGGTCCTCGTTCTTCATCGAAGCAAAGATATCTTGCAGATGTTCTTTCGGATACTGGTGGTCCGAAGAAAGTTGACAAGATTGAAGAGCAGAGATTCAAGAGAGAACAGAAAGACTTACACTCAGAACTTCTAGAAAAGAAAGAACAGTTAAGAATTGCTAGAGTAGAACAGTTTCGTGAAAAGAAATTAGTAATGAATAGATTAGGCAAGACCGTAGAACTCATAGTTAAATTGGAAAATACTTTTGATGAAGAAGGTAAAGATGAACAGCGTACAAAACTCAGAGATCAACTAGAGACCAGAGGACTTGAAGCAGCTAGGGATCATGAACTATTGGATTTATCAGGAACACCTCAAGATATAGTTGATTTCCGTCGTAAGATAGCTCCAGTATTGTGTATGCACGCATGTCCAGAATGTGGTGAAGAGATGGATCCTCGTGGAGGTAATGTAATGGAAGATATGACCGACTTCGTTTTGATTTGTTGGGATTGTGAGAAAGAGTTCCGCGCACCTATGGCTGAAGTTGTAGAAAATAAATTAGAAAATGGGGACAGGATAATAATCGATCCTAAGAGAGGGCCGAGATTAGAAGTATTCCAGCCTCCTAAGAAGTCGGAATCACTCAGTGTTGATGACTTAATTAAAAGAGACCTGAAGAAGACAGGGGCATCTTTCGCAGAAGTTGAAGCAGCAGTTGAAGCGAGTAAGTTGTCTGGAGGGTTAATGAGCATCGAAGATTGGATTGAAGAGAAAATCGCAGATAAAGGATATATTCAAGCTCAAGAACACAGAGAAGAATTCATTCTTGCAACCGGTGCAGGTGCTACTAAATTTAACAAATGGATGAAGAAAGCAGGACTGTATTTCAATAAACAAACAGGCCGTTGGACTCGTTGGGAAGATCGTTAAGAATTACTTTAATTCAAATTCGCCTATTGGATGGATTGAAGATACCCCTCTCTATGGGTGAATCATGGCTATAGTCCGCTTCTTCCGTGGAAGGTTACTTTTGCGTTCTATTGAACTCGAAGATAATGAGTTTCTGGTGGAGGCTGCTGATCGCGCAGGAATCGATATACCTAGAAATTGTACATCAGGTAATTGCGGAACTTGTCTTGTAAGATTAATTTCTGGAAATATCCCATATCCCGAACCTTTACCTCCAGGGCTAGATGAATTCTTAATTGAAGATGGAGGGATTCTATCTTGTTGTATGATACCAGATGGTGCTTGCGATATTGATGTTATTCCACCATTATGAGGGTTAAAATATGGTTGACTGGACAGATCAAGAATTTTTATTAATTCTTATTTTTGATATTTTAGCCGTAACATTCGCATTATGGTGGTTATCTCGGCGTGTCAAGTCTAAGATTGATGAGGTCAACTTAAGAAAATCGAAAAGATGGGAAAGAGAAGACAAATAATTCTGATATTATTCGTTTATCGCAGCAGTCCATCTTTTTGCTTGCGGTATTGAGATTACTTCAATATGGCAGGCTAGGATTCCTTTTGTCGAAGCAATTTCCTTTCTCAATTCGATCAAGTCATTAATACAACATGGGCAGTAAGGGTGCGTAGGTTTCACCCAAAGTTCTGCAATACCCGATTCACTTATTTCGACACCCTTCAAGATTTCTTTATCTTTGAATAACTTACCATGTGGCTCCCTCCTCTCTCGGAGAATCTTAGCTAGTCGGCGTTGAACCGCATTAGATACTTGAGACACGACACATCGTAGAGGTATGGGGAATTAGTATAATCCCTTGATAGTTCAGTCCCAATCTGTAAATAATGGAAAAGAATTTCCCATTGTAAGACATTCCATGCCATCCTCAGTTCTTACAAAAGTATCTTCAGTTCCTATACAACCATCTGGATATATTACTTTAGGTTCTATTGCCATAGTTCCGCCAATACATAGTGGACGATTAAATCCATTTGCAATAACTGGAGTTTCATCTAATTCTAATCCCACTGAATGCCCTAAAAAATGAGATTTATCGGGATTCATTCCCATGAGATTATCTGAATAGCCCATTTCTTTTGCCATGAAACTTCCAATTTCCCAAGCTTTAGAACAATCGTCTCCTTGAGAAAGGCTTGAAATTACTGCTTTTTGAATTTCGGCCATATGATCGAGCCTTTCCATCCAAACCCTACTTAAGGTGCCTGCACTGAAAATACGTGTACAATCAGAAACATACCCGCGATGTAGATGCACGATATCTACAGTAACTGGAGAATTAGATTTGACTTTGGCGTGCCCTGATCCTAGAGGCGAGATTGGACTCGCCCCTACTCCTCCAATTGCAGAGTCAAAATATGAAGGTATAGATGCAGATTCGCCAGCAACAATCACAACTCTGTCACAATCCATTGGCCATTTCCTCATCCTTATTCTTCCACCGAAACCAGCCTTTCTACTAACATTATCAGCAACGGCAGCCATTTCTAACTCTGTTTTCCCCAATCCTCCTTTTTCTTTGATTGATTCGAACATTTCTTTGTTAATACGTCCACTCTCTCGAAGCATATCGATTTCCCAATTTGACTTCATTTCTCTCAAGCCATACATTATTGATGTACAATCTTTTGATTCACCAACTAGTGATTTTATCTTGCTGGATATAAATTTCCAACGATTATGAGGAATTTTCCCTTCTAATGTTGCAGGTTTTTCGGTCCCTCCTATTTCTCGAATAGAATTCGCTAAATCTGCCATTCTTGGTTGAGCAATAACAGGGTCAGGACAATCATCTCCTCCAGATTCAAATTTAGCTCTTTCAAGTGATCTTTTGACCCAATGAGTTGTTTGAACATCAGAATCTTTCCCCCCAATTAGAATAATTCCGTTTTGTCTTCCACCAGTTAGCCAGTATAATTCCACAGGATCATCGATAAGAGCGGATTCAATCCCATTTTCCGATAGCGCGACTGATAGCCTTGCTCTTCGGTTTTCTAATTCTTGTACAGGAACTCTCCAATCTGCTCCTTCAGGGCCGACCAATCCCTCCATATCCCATGCCATGTATTGTGCGTGGGAGTATCAATCACAAAGGTATTGGTGAAGGGATGTAAGGGCAATCCAACCATTACGGTCAAAGAGTCTTAGCCTGTGGGCATGAACGTGAGTGGCGTCCTTACACTGGACGATGTCGGTCTTGGCGGCAAAGTAGTCCTATATCGTGTAGACGTAAATTCTCCGCTAGAACCATCCACAGGTGCCTTCCTTGATGACAGCAGATTAAGAGCAATTTTACCTACTCTTAGGTCCTTACAGAATTCTAAGGTTGTTATGATTGGCCATCAATCAAGACCTGGTAAGAATGATTTCACAGATATGTCGCAACATGCTGATAGAATATCTAGATTAATCGGTAAAAAAATTCATTTTGTATCTGATATTTGTGGAGATAAAGCAATTACTGCGATTAAAAACCTCAAGATAGGTGAGATGTTATTTTTAGATAATATTAGAATGCATGAAGATGAGAATTCTATGAAGAAAGCATCGCCTGAAAAAACTGCTACCTCAGAGATAGTACAAAAATTAGCGCCTTTAATTGATGTTTACGTAACAGATGCCTTTGCAGCAGCACATCGTAATTCCCCCTCACTTACCGGTTTTTCAGAAGTCGTTCCTTGTATCGCTGGAAGATTAATGGCTAAAGAAATAGATAATCTACAAATCGCAGTAAATGACCCTCCTCGGCCATATATTGCCATATTAGGTGGTACTAAGTGCGATGATTCATTACGTGTAGCTAAGAATTTAATCGATAAGGAGATAATTGACTCAATTCCTGTTGTAGGTGTTGTTGGTAATATGATGTTGTGGGCCAGTGGAGTAGATATTGGTGAAGGAAATAAATCATTTATCCGAAATACATTAGGTGATGCCTTTGAAGAAACATGGGAAATGGCTGTTTATCTCCATAATAATCACTCAGAGTATTTCCTCTTACCTGCCGATGTAGCTGTAGAGTTAAATGGAGATAGAATTGCTATGATGGTAGATGATTTACCTACAGATAATCCAATATATGATATTGGAATCCAAACATTACAAGAAATCAGTCCACTATTGATTAATGCTGGATGTATTCTCTGGAATGGACCAGCATCTTACTTCGAATTACCCGGATTCGCTTTTGGGACTATTGAGATTCTAAATATGTGTATTGAATCATCTGCTGTTACCATTGTTGGTGGAGGGCATACCAGTTCATTAGTTAGTAATAGAGGCGCTGTAGATCAAGTAACTCACAACAGTACCGGCGGAGGCGCTTGCCTCACTATGCTTTCAGGAGGGTTCATGCCAGTCATCGATTCTTTAAATCGTTCAAATAATAAATTCCGTTCCATCTTAGATGCCTTGGACCTAGATAATTAAGTTTAAGTCGTCCCAAATTCTAAGTGTATTTACCTCTCAGTGGTTTATATGAGTGGTGTCGATGAAGATGTTTTCTCTGGTTCTGTCAGCCAACAACCAGTAATGGTAAATACCCAACCAACCGGTACAATGATGTATGTTCAGAGAAATGAAAGTCCAAAAATAATCGGAATCATGGTAATGTGTTATTATGCATACACTTTAGTAATTTTTGTATTCGGGGTAGCAGGTGCCTCATTGTTAGCAGTGTTTGAACCCGAAATAACTGAAGAAATTGGTAATGAACTGCCTATCCTTCTCCTTCTCCTTTCTTCTCTCTTATCATTGATACCAGCAGTAATTGGAATTTTAGGTGGTTATAAAATGTATAATTATCAACTAAAGGGTCTTTGGATGGTATTAGGATCCATTGCATTAGGCTGGGTATTAAGCATTCTTCAGGGTGCTTTGACTTCAGGTTATGATGCTGAATCAGCGGCTTTTGGTGCAGCATTCAATGGTATTTGTGGTATTTTCTGCGCTGGTATTTGTGGTATTATTGTATGTATTCCTTTGATTACCGGAAATCATGGTATGGAATGAATCTCAATGGTAATATTATGAACTCAATTATCTTTGATACATTCAAAATTATATTAACTGCAATTATAATTGTCGGCGTTGCCCAATTAAGCCAGAAAGATACTTTACTTGCCGCAGTACTTGCTTCTATACCGTTAGTTAGTGTTCTAGCAATGATGTGGATGAATCAAGATGGCGCTAGTAACGAAGACATTGTCAATTTTTCTAAAGATATAGTCTGGTTAGTTATTCCATCATTATTATTATTTATTGTGATGCCTGAATTAATTGAGCGTGGATGGGATTTTTATCCTGCACTTGGTGGCGGATTATGTGCTACTGTAATTGGATATTTTTTAATGATTGAGATAATGGAAAAATTTCAGTCAATAAGTTAAGATTCATGAAATTTTTCTAAGTTAATTAAAGAGCCTAATCTGTATTCCACATCTTCTTTAATTTCTTTAAGGCCTTCTTCACTAGTCGCCTCTGCTCTCATAACGAGTATAGGTTCAGTATTACTTGGTCGACAAAGATACCATCCTTTAGAATACCTAACTCTTACACCATCCACAGTAGATTTTTGTAAATCTGCGAAGGCACTAGAAACTATTTTCATTGTTTCTTCTCTGTCTTTAGTAAGTGGGACTTTAGCCTCGCCTGTTGATGCATAATTTGGTAGATCTGTAAACCAATCTGAGAACAATGGTCCCCCTTCTTCAGGAGATTTTTCCCTACCTATTATTTCTAGTAGCCTTGCAGTATTATACAATGAATCATCAAATCCTGGCCATCTATCATTAAGGAAGAAGTGACCTGACATCTCTCCAGCCAAGGGTGAATCAGGGTTGTTCCTTAATTCTCTTTTCATAAATGAGTGTCCTGTTCTAACCATAACTGGTATACCTCCAGCAGATTTTATTGCATCCTCTAGGGCCATACTGCATTTCACGTCAAAGAAAACGGTTCTTTCTAAATCAGTACCTCCTTTTCTTTCACCAAGTATATCTTTCGCAAAGATAGTCATTAATCTATCTGGATGAATAAATCTGCCCTTTTCATCTACTACGCCAATTCTATCTCCGTCTCCATCCATTCCAATACCAAATTCAGCATTATTTTCAATAACTGCTTTTGATAAATCTTCCATATTTTTTGGTCTCGTTGGGTCAGGTGGATGGTTGGGGAATTCATTATCCCATTCACAGTGTACGGGGATTAAATCAACTCCTAACTTTTCCATTAACTTAATTGTCAATGGGCCTGGAACTGCATTACCACAATCTATAGCAATTCTTATCTTACGTTGAGGAATCCCTGCATTTTCAATAACTATTTTCAAATAATCTTTTTCGAATTCAGGAAGTTTCTTGATTGTTCCCCTTCCTTCCTTGAAATTATTTTTATCAAAAGTTTCTTTCAATTCTTGTAATTCTTGACCAGCCATTGGCAGAGACTTTTTACATATCTTAAATCCATTATATTCTGGAGGGTTATGGCTTGCTGTGATTACTACTGAAGCATCTACTGGCAGATCGACCGTTGCTCTATAGAGCACTCCTGTTGTAGTAATTCCTAGATCCAAAACATCTGCTCCTGAATCTGTTAATCCTTTTAGGAAGGCCTGATGTAATTCTGGCCCTGATTCTCTTATATCGGATGCTACTGCTACTGTTTTTGCATCCAGGTGTGTTACAAGAGCTCTACCTAATCTTTCAGCGAATTTAGCATCTAATTCAGAATAAGCTAATCCACGAATATCATAAGCCTTGAAAACACTCATATCAACTCACCTATTTTACTCAGTTCCTGAACCTCTGAATGCTTCACAAATAATCTCAATCAATGCATTACCTGGAAGTTTACTTACTTCATAAGCCGCTCTTGCAGGTGGCATTGATTTTCCTAACCATTTACCATATACTTCGTTAACATCCGAATAATAATCAATATTTGTTAATAGGATAGTTACCATGACGAGGTCATCTCTGGAACTATTGGCGATTTCTAATAAATTATCAATTTTTTTAAGAGCTTCTTGAGTTTGAGAAACAACATCTTCTCCTCCTTCTATTCCTATTTGTCCAGCAAGCCAGATATGATCTCTGACTGTTATCCCTGGGCTATATGGTGCCCAAACTTTCCCTCCGTTGTCAATCTTTAACTTACGCGCCATAACACTCGCAGTATGTGGTTGCTGATATGTTTATTCACGAAGTATATCAATGACCTTAGAGTGGTCCCCTGCTACATTTTGCTCTGTTAATTTATTGATATTTACCCATTTAGCGTCCACAGCATCATCTCCTCCAACAGGTACCGAATCTGAATCAACTTCAACTAAATAGAACAATCCAATACAATGTTTTCTTGGATCTCTTCCCGGTTGTCCCAGTATAGTAAGAGGTAACGGGAATCTTCCTTGAACTCCAGTTTCTTCTAGTAATTCTCTTATCACAGCATCTTCAGGATCTTCTCCATAATCTACGAATCCTCCAGGAAATGCCCACATTCCATTCCATTCTGGAGGTTTAGAACCTCTTTTTATCATTAATAATTCTAGATCTTCATTTCTATTCCTAGTGGCAATAGCATCAACTGTTACGGAAGGACTTTGATAGTCATCTCTACCGCATTTTGAACATCTTTCAACTGCCATATCTTCTCTTCCTCCTTTGATAAGATTCTATTGCTTCATACAAATCTTGCTTGCCAAAAGAAGGCCAGTGGACATCAGTAAAATGTAATTCTGAATATGCGATTTGCCATAATAAGAAATTGGAAATTCTTTCTTCACCACTAGTTCTAATGACTAAGTCTGGGTCAGGTAAATTTGCTGTGTAAAGTTTACTAGAAATCTTATTAGTATCAATTTCTTCTAATTTTATTTCACCCTTTGAATGTTCATCTGCAACTTTACGAACAGCATCTACAATCTCTTCTCTACCTCCATATGCAAGACATACAGTAAATAAGAAATTAGAGTATTTAGCAGTTTTTTCTTCTATGTTTGATATGGCATTTCTTACATCGTCAGGTAGCATTTCTAGCCTACCAACAACTTGAACTTTGACTTTCATATTATGAATCTTAGGATCTTCTGCCATTTCATTTAATCCATTACAATATAGTGCATACAGAGATTTTAGCTCTTCAGAGCTTCGTTCTTTGATATTCTCTGTAGAAAGAGCATATACAGAAAGATAAGGAATTTCCAAATCTAGTACCCAGTCCATAACTTGCTCTAGTTTTTCCTTACCCTTTTTATGCCCAATATTCGTTTCAATTTGCCGATTCCATGCGAATCTTCTATTTCCATCCATTATAATCGAAACATGTTTAGGCATTTCATAATTTAAGATACGATCTTTCAATCTATTAGTTCGTATTCTGTCTGTTCTTGATACGAAACTCCAAGCTAGACTCGAACTTACAAAAATTTTAGCAGGGATAGAAATTATTCTAAACTTAAGAAGCCATTTTGCTACAGAGTCAATACGGCGCCCCGCCTCTCTGCGTGCTCGACCCATGTTCGAGCGAATATCTCCTGTGTCTAAAGTAGTTGGATTGAAGATTCCTTATTCAAATACAATATGTGCATCATTATTTACTTTGTCAAGTAGATTTTTTTCTGGATTAACTACAATAATTTGTCCCGAATGTTCCCATACTGGTAAATCATGATGGCTATTCCCAGCATAGCCAAATTTCATGTCCCCATATCTTGCTATTAGCGCTTCCGCCTTTTTCTTTCCTCTGAGATTATAGGTGGAATCCGACGCCATTACATCTGAAAATAATCCGACATGTGCCGCTACTTGTTCGGCAATTATTCTATCAGAAGCAGTAGCGAGAATCAGGGTTCTTCCTCGAGCATGCTCACCGGTTAACCAATCTAGAAATGCGGTATGATATTCAAGTTCTGCAGGGTCAAATACAAGTTTCTGTGCTAAATCTCTTTTCCATTGTGCTCTCTTATTTGTGAACTCTTTGGAAAGCATACTAACTATCATCCATGGTCTTCTCAGTAGAACCCTTCTGATACTGATGTAACTCATGTCGGTTAGAATTAGCGTACCATCCATATCGACCGCAAGTGGGATGTCCGATACCTCGTCCATGTTCTTGCCTAAACCAACACCATATCAAAGATTCCCTGACCGATTGCATCAAGTTCACTACTGCTTCGTAGGTATGGGTGAGCATGTATGTCGGGGGTTGAGAATAGTTGGAAGCCTGCTGCTATGTCTCGAATTGAATCAGATAGTGAAGCGCCAAAAGGATTCAAATGGCTTATTTTTGCAGGTATTGGTTTGAAGTCAAAAATGCTCGAACCAATCGATGAGAATAATTGGAATAATACAATCTTAGATTTGAAATCTTGGGGCGAAGTCCCATCAGAAAATGTAATTATTGAAGAAGTATCTAATACAGAAAGAGGCATTAATTTAAAATTAAATGATAGTGGAATTTATTGGTTAGCTGAATTTTTCCCATGGGGTACCGATGGGAGGTTTCGTGCCAGAATTAGCCTCGCGCCATCTGGAAGTGATGTTCCTATAGGTGGTTATGATTGGAATGGTATGGATATTATTTCTGTAAGAAAGTGGAAAGAAGAAGTTAGAGATATCAGTTCTAAACTTTATGATTCTATTAATTCTAATGATTTAGAAATATCTAAGGAAATTATTTTTCAATCTGCTGCAGCACTGGGTAGATATCACAGTGCTGTTGAAAATGCGAGAGTCACTCCTAGAGACGCTAGGAGATGGAACAAGAGACTTGAACAACTTGAAGCTAGATTACGTGCAAATACAATTTGGCGAGCCCCTCACACAAAACATACAGATTGTATACTTACAATTGGCGATATTAGATTTTCAGATATGATTAATGATGATTCAGGGAAATACAATATTCACTTTTCTAGACCACGTTTAGCAGATAGTATAATTCCACCTGAATGTGAATTCCCAGCTATTCGAGATTTTTCTTCACTTCTTCATGATCTTAATAGAATATATTTTCTATGTGACTCTGAACTCAAGATTTCTGAACTACGTTCTACATTAATTGAAGGCTGGAAATCAACAGCGCCAGCAAAATGGTCTTCGAAAGAGATATTTTACACTCCCCGTGGGGGTGCATTTTTTTGGGAATATGAACAGTGTTTACTGGATGTAATAGAATCGGTGTCCCATCAATCAGGAAAGCCTGAACCAGCGGTATCAATAATTCAAGATGTACCTTATTTACAAAAATCAATGTTTAGTCACAGAACAATAGCGGCCTTGTCTTTTATGAGTGGTTTCTTCTCAGTTAGTGGATTTTATCAGTACGGAGTGGGTAACTCGGGTGATTTTATGCTTCCATTGTTACTATTACCAATTACAGCAGGTATATTCCTTTTCTACCGAAAACTAGCACCTTCTCCTGAAACATCAATTCTGAGAAAATGGAATTAATTATTCGATTTTTGTGAAAATATTATCTTTATATTCGTATGTTCTTGGAACACCAGTCTGAATTTCTAATTTGACAATATCTTCTTTTGATATATCTTCTATATGCATTACAATTGATCTTAGAGAATTACCATGCGCTGAAATAAGAACATTTTTTCCTTCATTTAGATGTTTTAGCACATCATCTTTGAAGTACGGAAGGGTCCTCTCTGCAGTCATTTTCAAACTTTCACCATCTGGAGGAGAAATATCAAATGAGCGCCTCCATATGTGTACTTGTTCTGCACCATATTTCTCGGCAGTTTCAGTTTTATTCAATCCCTGTAATGAACCATAATGTCTCTCATTCAATCTCTCATCTTTGTAAGTAGGAATGTTTTGTGATTTTTTATTATGTTTAATGATAATTTCAGCTGTTCTTTGAGCCCTCATAAGAGCGCTCGTATGTACAACATCAAATGATACATTTTCTAATTTCTCACCTGCTGCTTTTGCTTCATTTTCACCTTTCTTAGAGAGGTCAATATCAGTCCATCCGGTAAATCTATTCTCTGCATTCCAGAGTGATTGACCATGCCGAATAAGAACAAGAATTGTCAACTTCTCACCTCACTTATTATTCCTTAAACGTGGTTCGAAGAAAATCAATTCTAACTTCTCAGCAGTATCTCTAGCCATCATTAGAATGTCTTCATTCAACTCTCTCTGCGTGGATGCAGATGATACACAATAGAAGTTCCCTGCGACTACGACCATTGCAGTCCCAAATGTTTGAACTCTAACCCACGAATCCTCTTCCTTTATTGACCTCGCATCATCACTTACTTTCTTTAGTAGAACGTCACAAAATTCCTTCAGAGCAGCAGGGCTACTGTCTTCTTCTAGCTCAAATTTAGGAGTAATCCTTCTGAACCTTCTTTTACTGAAATTTTCTACAGGTGAATTAACCATGTTTGAATTAGGGACGGTAATCATTGTGTCTGCAGAAGTTCTGATTAAAGTAGTTCTAAGTCCAATGTTTACTACTTCTCCCTCGACTCCATCGACTATAATCCAATCTCCTACATTGAAGGGCTGATCGATTAGTATTGAAACTGCACCGAAGATATTCGAGACAGAATCTTTTGCAGCTAATGCTAGTGCTAATCCAGTAATTCCTAAACCTGCAATTAACCCATTCAAATCAACCCCTGCAACTCCTGCAAGAACGAATGCTCCAATTACTACGACAGCGACTCTCCCAACAGATTCAGCAACGCTTGCTAATGAGCGCCTTGAAGCAATATTATCATCACCTTCCACGACTATAAAAGCATCTAGGTAGTCTACTAATCTGTAAGCAGCAACTAACATCATTATGATGAAAGCAGTAAACACAATATCATTCAATTGGTCTACGAGATTTGCATCCCATATTGGAGTAAAATTTGCGTCTAAATATTGTATAGACTGGACGAACACCAAAGTCCCAATCATCCAACCCAATGATCTCGGTGCAAACAATGTTTTTCCGTCAATTCTTTCTGTCTTTGAAAATATGTCCATTAGTCTAGGAAAAATATATCTCCTCGACAAAACTCCTAGGGTAATTGAAAGGGCGATTATTGTAAAGAAAATAATTATGGTTCCTTGAGAAAAACCTTGTAAAACAGTGTCTCCTTGCATGAAGTCATCGAGTTGGTTCATGTTTCTCCGCCTTAACTGCCACTTATCAAACCCTCTCCGGTACTACGTACCGTAAATCCGAGGCTTTCAAGACCCAAACACTTCTCGAGGGTATGATACCATGGTAAGCAGCGACGTGACTAGTAAGTCAAAATTCATCTCAAATCCTCGTAGAATTCCCGCAATGGCACTTCTAATGCCTTTACTGCTGTCTGTTCTCGCACCAGTGGCATTGGTTGCACCAGTTGGTGCTCAAGAAGCAAATGAAAATTTAGAACCTGAAGATATCTGGTCATTTACATACTCTAACCAGATTTTCCCTTGGGGAGGCAATGATCAGTTACAATTCAGAGAATATCATGATTATTTTTCAATGAAGGATAGGATGCAACAACTCGCAGATCAAAATATGGAGATAATGAGTTTCCATGAAGGACTAGTTGGCGGTGTTAACGCACGAGGGCAAGAAATGACTGCAAATGATTACGAAGGCTGGTACTACAATCATGCAAGTCCTTGGGTCAAAATTACTGGTGGTGGTGAAGAATTAGAAGGTGTTGCAGGAGGAGAATGCAACGTCTTTGTTGGAGATTGTGGTAATTATGCAGATATTCCTGATGTAATGTTAGTCGGTAATCACCATGCTAGAGAGTGGATGTCTTATGAGGTACCTATGCTTTTCTTAGAGACTGTTGCTTACTACTATGGTATGGCTGGAGTCGATAACGATGGTGACGGACTAATCGATGAAGATGGCTGGGATGGCATAGATAACGATGGAGACTGTTCAAGATTGAATGCTAGTGCTCAAGATAGTAATGGCGATGGTAACCCTTGTGGGCCTGGAGATCTTGGAGTTGACGAGGACTTCTCAGAACAATGGATTACTGATTTAGTTAATACACGTGAAATATATCTGATTCCAATGCTTAATGTTGATGGAAACAGATATGATAGAGAGGAATACTGTGGTGAAAATGCATGGGAAACATGTCCGACATCTGGTTGGAGAAAGAATCTTCGCGATAATACTGTAACAGGAGTAACTCCTCTTCCTGATATTGATGAGGAAGTAGATCCGTCTTGTGATGGAGTAGATTTGAACCGTAATTATCAATTTGAGTGGGGTGCACCTCTAGGTGCTACTGGCCCCCTCTTCCCAGGTATGTGTTATGCTGGCGAAGCGGGTGCAAATAACGATGTTTACAATGGGCCTGTCGATACTGTTGACCAAGATCAAGATGGTCGGTTAAATGAAGATCACGTAGATGGTAAAGACGACGATGCAGATGGTATGGTTGACGAGGATTGGTTAGGTGGAAACAGCGAACCTGAGACAAAATTCATTCAAGATATGACTGAGATGAATGATGATGATGGCGACGGAGCGTCCGAGTTCAAGGCGACATTAACATGGCATTCATACTCAGAACTGGTATTATGGCCATGGGGTCACTGCACTAATTGTTATTCTCCAGATGACGAATATCTAGTATATCATGGAATTAAAATGGGTGAAATGACAGATTATGCACCAATGCAATCTTCAGATCTATACCCTACTACAGGAGATTTCTGCGACTGGCATTATGGAGTTCATAACTCATATTGTTATACAATGGAGATTGGTACAGCATTCCATCAACATCCTGATGATGTTGCTCATATCGCGGTAAGGAATTTAGGTGTTCCATTTTACATGATAGAAATGGCCGATGACCCTAGATATCGTGCTATTGTTGGTATTGAGAATACCACTGGTTCTCAATGGCTAGCGCCACCTGTTGATGTTTCAGTGCCGAATAAGGGAGATATCCCTATTGATTTCTGTTTAGATGTCACCTTCCCTTATACTACCAATATGACTTACACGCATTTAATGTGGAGGCTAGTAGAACCAAATCGTCAGCAAGATGACTTTGGCCCCACTGAATGGATAGAAGTTCCTTGGGAAATGTCTGGATTCGAAGCTCTTGGTACTTCTTGTGTCCTCTTGGACGGAAGTAATGGTACTGTATTGCAGGCGAATATTCCTATGCCAGATAGTTCTGTTGGGAAAATACACTACAAGGCGATGCTCGGTACAACTAATGGGGCATTTCCATTCTCTTATCCTACAATGTCGGAAGGGCCTAATTATTACGAATTATCTATACCTTACAGAGCCTCTTTTGGTTCTTCAGTAATGGCTTTATTGATGTTCGCTCTGATAGCAACAATGGTTTGGGGAGGACTTGGATATACGTTGAAAGAGATGTTTAACGACGATCGAGATGTACTAGGTCTACCCGAAGAAATGCGTACTAAGAGGGATGCTTAATGCAAGCATCAGGTGAGTCCAGCTCGGATGAGTTTAGTGGCCGACTAGGATTAATTTTCGCTACTATCGGTGCTGCTATTGGCACAGGCAACATTTGGCGATTCCCGAGAATGGTAGGTGCAAACGGAGGCGGTTCATTCCTAGTTCCATGGCTAATTTTCTTATTTTTATGGTCAGTTCCTTTGATTATTGCAGAATTCGCATTAGGTAAAAGAAGCCGTACAGGGACAGTCGGTACTTTCCGTATTTTCGCAGGTAACAGATTTGCTTGGATGGGACTTTGGACTGCTTGGATTTCAACAGCAATCGGTTTCTATTATGCTGTAGTTACAGGTTGGTGTATTAACTACTTTCAAACAGCTATTCGTGGCGGTTTAGGCTCAGAGGTTGATACAGTCCAAGTATGGAACGATTTCCTTCAAGATCCGTTCCAAGTAATCTTCTTCCAGCTAATTGCTGTTATGATTACAATGGCGGCAATTTGGAAAGGCGCTAAGGCAATTGAGAAAGTCAATGTGACATTGATGGTATCTCTTTTCATTCTTTTATTCGCCGCATTATTCCTTTCATTTGTTATGGACTTAGATGATGGTACATTAGATGGATTTGTTTACATGTTTAGTATACAACCTGGTTACCTTAGTCAACCTGAAACTTGGATAAACGGACTATCTCAATCTGCTTGGTCTTGTTCTGCAGGTATGGGTATGGCAATCACTTATTCTGTATATATGCGTAAAGACGAGGACACAACACTCAATGCTGCAACTATGTGTCTTGCGAACAATAGTATCTCAATAATTGCAGGTTTGACTGTAATGATGGCTGTATTCTCTGTTAGTGACGATCCTCTAGGTGCTGTAAGTGGTGGCAGTAGTGCGATTACTTTCTTAGTTCTTCCAGAAGTTTTTGCTCAGGCGCCGGGTGGCCCTGTTGTCCAACTTCTAATGGTTACAATGTTTTTCCTAGCACTTTCATTTGCTGCTTTAACATCAATGATCTCGACTGTAGAACTTTGTGTGAGAAACTTCGTTGATCATGGCATTGAGCGTCAGAAAGCAGTAGGCTTCACGACTCTTGCAATATTTTTGTTTGGTTTGCCAAGTGCCGGTCTATGGATTCTTGTAGACCAAGACTCAGGTGTTGCGTTTCCGCAGTTCTTAGAAGTCCAAGATCACATTTGGGGATATGGATTGATGTTCAGCGGATTATTTATTGCTTATTCAATCTGGAAATATGGATGGAACCAATATCGCGTGTGGCAAGACGAGAATGATATTAGTGGATTTAATTTCAGAGAATATCTAGACAATGGAGTTTCTCCTTTCCGTGATGATTTCATTAATACAGGAGATAATGATTGGTGGATTGGTCGTTGGTGGGATTACATCATGTACCTTGGATTCCCAATAATGTTCGGTGTACTAATGCTATCATATTTCAGTGATTTAATATTGAATGTACACGATCCTTGGAATCCAACTAATGCTCATGGAATTTCCATAATTCTATTATTCTGGGGAGTCACAGCAGGCCTATTCATTAGTATGAATAAATATGTTTTAGTTAATCGTGTAACGTCATATAACGGCTCAATGTGGCCAGCGCGCTGGGACTTAGAACCTCGTCCGCTATACAGAAATGTACCAGATGGCGCAGAAGTATCGATTGATACACTACCGGGTGGAAATGATCCATTCATTGTAGAAGCAGGTGACAACTTACCTGAGACATTCGTGAATGATTATGGGGAAACGCAAACCCATACACTTCATACTCAATAGTTATCAAACTCGTGAATAAAATGTCCAAATTTGTAAGTGACGAATATCCTTGGTCTAAGTTATTACGAGAGTATGTGATGTATTGTGCTGTTGGCTGTATTAACGTAGCAATTTTCTTTGCATTATACTGGTTCTTTTCGAATTTTCTTACAGTAACAGATTCTCCTGAGACATTTGGTTGGGCTGTTTCTTTCTTAATCAGCTCGGCTCAAGCATTTATTTTACATCGCTGGCTGACTTTCGAATCTGAGTCTGAAATACGTTCTAGTTTCAGTAAAATGATGATTGTATATGGTGTACTATGGGTTGTTTCAACTATCGCTTTCTACTTATTGGTAGAAGTTATTGAGTTGGATGAATTTATCTCTTGGGGTATCAATACAGCAGCATTTGGATTTTTCACATTCCTAGGTCTCAGGTTCTTTGCATTTCCACTTTCTGATGGTAGGGTAACTCGTAAGGAAAGGCTCGATAATTTCCGTGAACGACGTAAGGCTTGAAGTGGCCTTGTTTGTTGGAATAACCGTGGCACAAGGCGTTCGAGGTACTCGAGACTTCTATCCTGAGGAGATGAGGTTGCGAAATTGGCTATTCGATAATTTCGATGATGCGGCTCTATTGCACGGTTTTGAGGAATATGATGCTCCTGTTCTCGAGCATGAGGAATTGTATACTAGGAAACAAGGCGAAGAAATCACTCAACAACTGTATAACTTTCAAGACAAAGGGGATCGTAAGGTCGCATTAAGGCCTGAAATGACCCCTTCCTTGGCCCGGATGGTAATGTCAAGAGCAGGTGCTTTGCCTATGCCAATCAAATGGTATTCCATACCTCAATGTTGGAGATATGAGAGGACTCAAAGAGGTAGAGGAAGAGAACATTATCAGTGGAATGTAGATATCTGGGGAACAAATGAAATTTCAGCAGATGCTGAGTTAATTTCTGTTCTAGTTACCTTCTTTGAAGGAGTAGGATTAACTGAAGAAGACTTAGTAATTCGTATGAGTAGTAGAAAGGTTCTGGAAGAGGTATTGGGTTCACTCGGTATTGTAGGGGATATGTTTGCTCAAACTTGCATAATAGTCGATAAAATGGATAAATTACCAGCAGATGTAGTGAGTGAACAATTATCGGCTTTAGGTATCGAAGATAATGCAATAAAGACAATACAGTCAACACTTGGTATCAAAGATATGGATTCTCTCAGAAGTATGTTAGGGGAAGAAAGCCCTGCTGTTATTGAATTAACAAGTTTGTTTTCTGCTCTTGAAGCCTATGGAATCTCAGAATGGATAGAATTTGATGCATCTATTGTCCGTGGCCTTGCATACTATACTGGGCCTGTATTCGAAGCTCATGATAGAGCAGGAGAATTACGTGCAATTTGTGGTGGCGGGAGATATGACAAATTACTTTCAACATTAGGTGGTAAAGATTTACCTGCAACTGGATTTGGTTTTGGTGACATGGTAATCATGGAACTATTAGCCGAGAAAGGATTGGTTCCGGAATTAACAAGTGGGAATGATGATGTTGTAATTTCTTTAAGCCCTGAATTAAGAAATGCCGCAATGCATGTCGCATCATCTCTTAGAGCAAGAGGCCGATCTGTCGATTTAGTTCTAGAGAATAAAAGATTGAAATGGGCTTTCAAACATGCCGAAAGATCAGGCGCCCAACGTCTTGTCATGGTTATGCCAGATGAATGGAAAGATGGTAAAGTCCGAATCAAAGATTTAGAGACAGGCGAAGAAACCAATGTAGACGTCGAATCTCTTTGATATTCTCGATTGAAGGAGAGAATGTAAGGTGTCTGAGATAAATTTCCGTAAAAGCGATAAAAAAATGACCACATTTGAGGTAATGAAACAAACATTTACCTTTGTTTTTGTAATTTGTATGTTTGATTTTATGTTCTATATGATATATGTTGAAGAAGGTACAACATCCAGTCTAATTCCTATGATTGTTTGCGGTTTACCACTGACCCTGATCCTTCTTATTCTTCTACTACAATCTATGAAGCATTTCCTCGGTTTCGGTCACATGGTTATTACAAGTGATAATGAAATGGTGCTCAGGACCTCAAGTTCAGGTCTCGAAAAAACCAGCAGATTCTCATCTCTTAGTAAGATGATAACAAATCCAATGGCTAAAATGATGATGAGAGAAGCAGATAAAGATGGTGATGGTCAAATATCTTTTGATGAATATATCGATATGGCTTTCGATGATTTAAGCATAAACGAGAAACCTTGGGAATGGGACTTTAAGATGGCTTATGAAAGAATCTCGAAAAAATTTGATTTGCCTTCTAGCAATCTTCCTATATCTTTCGAAGATTTTAGCATCTATACTAATTCAGAAGATAGAACTAATTTCGATGAAATAGATATAGATAATGATGGTTTTATTACCAAGGAGCAGTTAATTGATTATTTATGGGAACAAGGTAAATCTGAATTTACTGAGCTTAGGATAGAATTCGATAAATACGACGTAGATGGAGATGGTCACCTATCTTTAGAAGAATTGAGTACACTAATTTCATCTGGTCATCACGAGAATTGGGCAGAAGAAAATACCAATAATTGGTGGTCTGAATAGAACTAGTCGTCAATATTTCTGTTTTCTAGGAACTCTTTCAATCTATCTTGAAAATTCCAAATACCAATTGTTATTATGATAAATGTAGACAATACTAACCACATTCTAGTTTTCACTTTAATTTCCATTGAGAGTGATTCATAACACTCGTCACTATTCTCATCTCCTATTTCAACAATTATTATACAAGAATCCAATGTTCTGAGTAAGTAAATAGGAGTAGATATCTCAAACCTACATTTTTCACTGACAATATTCTCATCAGGATTACTTTCTATTAAACAATTTTTTTGTTTATATGAAAATCCTGTTGGTAATGATCCAGACTCACTATCTCTATCAATCATTAATATCTGAAATTCTTTAGTAAATTCGTTATTGGCGTGACAGTCTATTCTTGATGATATGACAATCGGTGCACCCGCATTAACAACCAATAGTTGATGTTCTAACTCATATTGGCAATCAATATACTCATTTACATTAATTATAACATTGTAACTTTCAGGATTTCCGATATAGTTGACAGAATTTACTTTAGTAATTACTGCATCAATTCTAGATTCATGTTCTCCAGACCTTGTATCAATATCTCCTCCATATGTGACTGAGAAAGTCCAAGAACTACCTCGATTAACAGTAAAATCATTAGGAGCTACTGTACTAAGAACACCTCCTTGGACTGTAATTTGGACTGTGATGACATGAACTGTTGGATTTTCCACCTCACAGAAAATATATGCTGTTTTTTGTTTTCCATCTACTGACATGTTAGTAGAATCTTCACATGTTAGTATTATTTCAGGTTCTACTTGTGCTTCAGCACTCGGAATATAAGAATTAAATGATACGGAAATTACTAGAAAAGTCATGATTAAACTTAATCTAGACAAGAATCAACCCTCAGCAAACCTAACTCTTAGAAAATTCAGGCATTAAAATATACTAACGCTCTGTAGTATAAATAGATTGAGCCGTCATTTAGTATGCTATAGCAATCTAATTTATTCTTCTCTTCTATTGATTCTAGAACCTGCTACTGCAGCCATTGCAAGAGCGCTCATTCCAGCCATTAATCCGAATCCTGGTAATGCATCACCAACTGCTCCACCTAGTCCCGAATCATCATCTCCTGTTCCGGGCATAGTTTGATTCACAATTGGGAAAAGAACTTCTGCAGTTCCTGAAGAATTTACTTCGTGATAGTACATCCTAAATGACCCGCCCCCATAGGCGGCGAAACACAACAGCCCACAATCTGTTCCGGGCTTAGAAAACTCTACTCTGATTTGTGGTTCTTCTCCACTCCTGTTTAATCTCGTCATATTTCTGTCAACTTGTATATCCCAGTTAATTGAATCATCATTTCCATCAGTATCCACTGCAGGGAATTCTTGTCTTGCTAATTCAATTCCTCCTTTGTAAAGAGTAAGGTTCAGGTTCTCACATACTGCTCCAGCAGTTCCACAGTTTCCACCTGCGTCAATATTAAAATTTAGCTTTATGTTGATAGTCCCATTGTTATCTAAATACATATCTTGTTTGAAATTGTCACTCACTCTACAAGTATAGTCCATTTCTATTTGTTGTCCATTTTGATTTGGCCATACTTGTTCTCCATAACCTTCTTCTGCCGATCCAGTATCGTCATTTCCATCGAAATGCATGAAACAATTGGACAAATCACTTGTTCCATACACATGCATGTGTGGATTATCTACTGATGGTTGTTTTGGGTCAACAAATCCATCTTGTGCTGTAGCAGGAGCCCCGATTGAACTCACAAGAAGTAGTACGACTAATGCCGCAGACTGTAACCTAAGGTTGGTTGCCATGACCTACCGTCGATACCCGTATGGTTTGAAACTTACCGGTACTCGATTGCAGATTAATCGAATCTTTGGATTCTTTGATTACCTTGATTTGTGGCCTTTCTGGCTATATTTAGGGCTTCTCCAAGCATATCTGCACTGACTAACTCTTGATCTAACCTCTTATTTGCAACACCAGTAATTATTGACATAACTTTGATTGTATCTCCGAAAGCAGGATCATGTCTTGCTCCGAATATCACTTGTGCTGTCGGAGACAGCTTTGAAGTCATCAAATCGCAGACCTGATTTGCTTGTTCTAGAGTCATATATGGCCCTCCTGTAACATGTATTAATGCTCCAGTTGCACCTTCAATATCAATATCTAATAATGGATGATTAAGTGATTCATGTACTACTTCTTCAGGCCCTTGATCTGATTCACCATAAAGCATCATTGTGACTCCTCCTCCTTTCATGATAGTTCGAACGTCTGCGAAATCAAGATTGATTAGACTAGGTAGAGTAATTGTTTCCACAACTCCCTTGACAATCTCTGCAATTAATTGATCCATAATACTGAATGCTTCATTAAGTGGCATATTAGGGACGAAATGCAGTAATCTATTGTTATCTAGAACGAGAACTGCATCTACTTCTTTTCTCAATAAGTCTAGTCCTTCTAGTGCTCTTGACATTCTTTGTTTTCTTTCAACAGTAAAAGGAGTTGTCACGATTGCGACAACCAAGGCCCCTGCACGCCTTGCTTCATCTGCCACAATCGGAGCAATTCCTGTGCCGGTTCCCCCTCCTAATCCGGCGGTAACGAAAACTAAGTCAGCTCCACTGACTATTTTCGAGATTACATCGCGTCCTGCTTCGGCGCATCTTCGACCCATTATCGGGTCTCCTCCTGCTCCAAGTCCACGTGTAATATGTCGCCCTACAAGCAATTTTTGCATCGCTCTTGTATGATCTAGGTGTTGTTTATCGGTATTAATTGCTACCGTAATAGCTCCTTCAACTCCAATATGTGTAATACGATTCATTGTATTATTTCCAGAACCACCACATCCACAAACAAGTATCCGTGGGTCAGGTGTTCCAAATGATTCTAATTCCTGATCGCGGAGTGCTGTAGGGATTCTTCCCGAAGTCGTAGTACGGCCATCCATACCAACTGAACCTTGAGGTAATCCTGACATTATATCTCCCCGTGCATCCCCGGCATTACTGCCTTACAAATCACTAATGCAATTCTTAGCATTATTAACAGTTGAGGATAACCTTAGGTCTAAGAGGCCGATTATCGCAGTAGATTATCAGAACCAGATGTATGTTTTTTCTCAGATTTGAAAATCACTATTTTTCCCTAGTTCTCGAATTGCGACCGGAAATCAAGATAAGGCGATGGTGGCTCGAAGGCTTCGTCCCGCGCTTAGCTCAGTTGGCTAGAGCACCTGACTGTAGACTGGAAACACATGGTTGTAGGCAGCCATCAGGGGGTCCCCGGTTCAAGTCCGGGAGCGCGGACCAAAAAATCATCATACATTCTGTCGATGGATGTATTAGATGTATACTCGGCGGAAGTGTTCGCACAGTCTACAGCGCTATTTGTGTCGAAATTCTAGACTTCAATCGTCGTCGCTGAGGTTTCTGGTTTATCTCTGACGAGGATTGCACACATTGCTAATCCGACAGGCATTAGCATGACGCCAAAGAAAATCGAGGTTGCAGCAATCCAACGAGGAGTATTATTCTTGAGACAGCGCTGCCAAATCCACCGCGTGACGAAAATGTCACCAGCAACCATGTGAGCCCATGCTGCAGATGCTCCGGGTCGACTGCCCATAATCGCAGCCAAGCCGTCAAGGATTGCATTTGGATCCGCTGCATCTTTAGCTAAGTCAACCATGGCCTGTGGATTAGCGATGGTCACCAGCCACCAAACAATTAATGGTCCGAGGAAAAACCAAGGTCCTTTGAGGGCTTTTTTAGTCATTTCATGTTCAGGAAATACCAACATTGCAAACCAGAAGGGCCCAACCCACATTGTTGAGAAAAAGAAAGACACATCATACAAATCCATATGTTTGGTTTTACACTTTCGTTTAAAGAGACTTGTTTATTTTTCAGAGATATTCCAAAATGAATATTTCTGAACAATATTTCCGAACAATTAGTGTATGAATTGATATTATTTTAGAAACACTCTGTTATATTTACTCTTTGGACACACGTAATCATGATAGCCCCTGATAGTATTATGTTACACAACTACAATCGGAAACTAAAAGTGAAAAAATAAATAGAAAACAAAAGATCAAGCCTAATGTTCAAAGAGTATAGTTGCAATGAGCATTATTACAATCTTTATGTTTTGTAGTTTTATGTTTTGTAGTTTTATGTTTTGTAGTTTACATATTTTGTAGTTTAGATATATTTAGATATGTTCTCACATACCCAATTTCATGTTCGGAGACGATATCATCTCAATATGTACGAATTGTGGACATATGCCAGGAGCTTGGCTACCTGGTCTTCCTTGTCCCGAATGTGGCGAGCCAATGCTCTGAATTTTCTTACTCGGCTACTAATAAAAATTCGACTAAATTTCTTCTCGATCTTCTCTATACTATAGTATATAGTATGCAAAAAATGCGGTATTAGAAGCAATTATTAGGGAGATATAATTCGGCTTTCGTTTAACAAACAA
Source organism: uncultured Candidatus Poseidoniales archaeon (assembly GCA_902511005.1). Taxonomy (GTDB): domain Archaea; phylum Thermoplasmatota; class Poseidoniia; order Poseidoniales; family Thalassarchaeaceae; genus MGIIb-O2. The sequence continues at coordinate 23,356 of CABXDN010000016.1, forward strand.
GGAGCGAGAACAGAATGAATGACGTATTCGAAGCCTCAAATTTGGGTCGTGATGAGTTTCAACATAATAGAGAAAATAACAATCGATATAGCACTAAAAATTATGCATGCGAAATGCCATTTTCACTTGGCCAAATAGAGAATCTCACGTATGTACACATACCTTTCCGAGGGAACAGAGGAAAGGCACATGAGCGAATACCGAAAACTAGAACACCTGACGAATGAAAATTTAAAGAATGCAGTCGTAATTGACTTTGAAGGCCTGATGGATGAAGATCCGTCTTTGGCTGGGATTCTTTGTGATGGCAATTTTAGCCAAGTATGTTTTAATCCAAAACTGGAAAAGGCAGCAATTGCAAAAGATATTGAATATGCAAATTTAGAATCATATCTCAATGAATTACTAAATGAATGTGTGGAAGATGACCGATTGATAATCGGATACTCGAAAAGAGAATATGATGTATTCTGTGAAACATTACCAGAGCGAGTTGAGGAAATAAATTCTGTTTACCTGAATGCAATTGCTACTAAGTGGTTCAAGAGAGAATACAGCTTAACCATGAAAGAACTGGCTAAGAAGAAAAAGAAATCAAAGAATTTTCGTGACCGTAATATTGGCTTGAAAGATCTCCTTGATTTGAAATTCGTAACTTACGAATTAGAACCTTGGGCGAAGGGCGTGAAACCTGCTAAGGCTATTCGACGAATGATTAATGCACTTGAAAATAAAGGTGATTACAAGTCGGTTACAGGTAGAACAAAGGGTGCATGGACAATGATGCTACGATACAATTATGTCGATGTTGAAGGATTACATTATCTGCTTAAATGGATTTTAGAAAATCGATAATTGAAGTTTTCAGGATTATCGATATAGTTTACATGTTTTGTAGTTTAGATATTGCCAAATATATACTCATTGTTTCACCCCTGAAAGCAAACTCAGTAGCTGCTTTACAGTTCCAGTTTTACCTTTACGAATATGCGCTCACCAAAGATGCTATTTCACTTCAGCCCAGTCTTGAATCGATGTTTGAATGGGTGCTCAATCGAGCAGATAATTTTTTCGAAAACTAAAGACATACTATGAGATAAATTATTTCCATGAAATTGAAATATTTCTCTAGAATATGACTTTTTGATTAAATTTTAATGGTTACTGGTATGTTACTAGGGCAGTAACGAGTCTGTTACTATGAAAACGGTTCTTTATATGAGGTAAGTAGATGAGATAGGTTATGATGCCCCAATTGAGAGTACTATTAATTTGCTTAATGATGATTTCCCTTCCTGCATCCCAGGTATCTGCTGACGTAGATGAATCAAATTCAAACTCAGAAGTGACTATTGGTTTTGGTGATGTTACTAATGATACAATGGTACTAACAATGGATACCTCAGTAGATGTGTATGCATACAACGTAACATTTGTTTGGGAGTCTGGGTCTATTTATTGTGGAGTACAGTCTTGGGGAGGTCTCTCAGAAGATTATGACTTCTTTGTCTGGATCCTCTATGCTGGATGTTCAACTGCAGGAAACTACTATGGGGGTGTAGGAGAAAGTTGGATTCCATCAGGTAGTAATGATACTCTCACATCCTTCTATTATCAATCCCTGAGTCCAGAGATATGCATAGGGAGCGCAACCTATGCGGTCATGTTGTCTGATGGTGAGTTTGAATATCGAGATGCAGATTTTGATTCTGATGATTGTCTGAGCTATACTCGGTATGAAGTTGAATGGCCGAATGATGTATGGTTTGAACTAAATGATGGTGGAAGCGATTCTGAGGTAGAAAACCCATATGCGAACTCAGAAGTAGTGGATAGATCGGATTCAAGCCCAGAAGTGATCGTCGGCTTTGGTGATGTAACTAATGAAACTATGGTACTGACCATTGATACATCAGTAGACGTAACCGCTTTCGATATATCGGTACAATCAATGCTATGTGATTATGGATTTGGAGGTGCTGCAGAAGATGCTAGCTTTTCCGTTTCAACAGCAAATAACATAGGCATGGCTCATTCTTCGGGATGCAACATTCTAGGATATTACCAAGGAGAAGGCACATCATACATTCCAGCTGGAACTAATGAAGATCTTACTTCATGGTCTTATCTAGGCGGCTCAGAAGAGATTTGCATAATGCATGCATTTTACGCTACAGAAGTAGGGGGTGACTGGTTAGAAGCAAATTTAGACGCAAATTACTGCCTTGACTACACCTTTGTATACCCTGAAGACTCGTGGGAACACTGGTTTGAGTTAAATGACGATCAGAGTAAATTAGAGATAGATGAATATGGAATCAGTGAGCACGATACTGTTTTGTGGGCATTTCAAAATTCTCCCTACTTTAGCACGCTATTACAAGCCTTAGAGATGACTAATCTAACAGAAGTTCTTAGTCCAGAAAACACTCCTCAGATGGGATATACTGTATTTGCTCCTACCAACGATGCTTTCAATGCCACTGGTATTTACCTAGATGATTTTGATTCTCCAGAGGGGATCGAGGTATTGACAGAAGTCTTGCTCTATCATGTAACTTTTGCAGGGCCATATGGATTAGACATGGGAATGGCCTACAACAGTTCGAGTGGCGAATACGAACCTTATTGCCAGCCTTACACTACAGACTGGACGCCAATGCAAAATGGAGAATATGCAGATCCATTTAACTACAGCTCTTGGACAGAGACCGTCATAATTTCAAATGATTGTCAAGGAAATGTTACAGTTAATCAGGCTAATGTCATTGATACAGATAATCGAGTTTATGGATTCTCCGAGACTACCGATTGGCCTTCTTTTTCTTCAGCTACAGATAACGGCATGATTCAAGTCATTGATAGCGTTCTAATTCCTTCAAGCTTTAATTTCACGCCACCGAATAATGATGAGCCAAGGTTCAATCCTAGATTTGATATCCCATCCAACCTAGAGAATGATGGAGAATTTGGAGATTTAATGGATGCTTTGGGAATGACCATGTTGATGGATGATATTAATGTAGAGAATAGTCCTCAGATGGGGATGACAATATTTGCTCCAACAGATGAAGCATTTGCTGTGGCTGGAATAGATCTTGACGATTATGATAGTCTCCAGAAACTCGAAGGATTGTCTGAAATCCTTCTCAATCATATTTCATTTGAATGGGTATTATCATTCTCCGATGAATGCACACCTACAGAGTTCGACATGGAAACTACAGATTCGTTTTCGATAACCATTTCAAATGATTGTGAAGGTAATATTTTCGTCAACGAGGCAAAGATTCTCTATTCCCAAGGAGTAGAAAATGGGGTGATTTTTGTTATCGATAAAATACTGATG
>CABXDN010000017.1 GCA_902511005.1 uncultured Candidatus Poseidoniales archaeon
TATCGCAGCATTAAATGATGATAATCTAAATATCGCTATATCTATGGGTGCTAAAGATAAGGGTGTTGCTAGAACGGGATTATTACTCAAAGATAGGGCATTAGTAGAAGCGGTACAAAGAATTGGTCTTACTCGACCAATTAGTCGTCGATTAGTAACCGTAACTTCTATACTCAAATCAATTCATATGAATATACCAGGTACATATCAGTCAATACCTACTCTTCCTGAAATCATTTCAATGTCCGCTACTTTAAATTCAGGTAATAATTTAGTTGGTAAGACGGTTGAAGAGGCTGAACAGAAAATTGGTTCTAGAATAGCACTAATAGAAAAAGAAGATGAGAATGGTGTTCTAAATGTCCTAAATCCTAATCAGGTAGATATTCTTGAAATATCTGATAAAATCTATCTTTTCTTGGAAAAAGCAGATCTAAAGAGAGTTGAAAAGTCTTTGGAGAACTGATAATGCGTTGGGATGTAATAGGCTTAGTACTTGGATGGACGATAAGGGTTGTTTGTATCCCGCTTTCAGTTGTTGGGATATTCAGTTTTTATGTTGAAGGGCAAGAATATGCCATTAAAACATATTTAATCCCCTTAATTATTGCAGCATTTGTAAGTCAGTGGTTTATCAATAAATCACAGAATAGTACTAGTACTCAAAGAGTTAGAGATAGAGAAGCTTTCGCGTCAGTTGCTTTAGGATGGATTCCAGTAATTGCTCTTGGTTCAATGCCCTTTTGGTTAGGTGGTACATTTTATGGCCCTTATGATTTAATTAGTAATGATGCTAGTTTTGTAGAAGTCCTTCATGGTTTACTCTATTCTTGGTTTGAATCAATGTCTGGTTTTACAACTACCGGCGCCACATTAATTGATTCAACTCTAAGTCCTATTTGTATCAATGCAGGTCCAGATATTGATTGTATTGCAGAGCAGCCAAAGAGTATTTTACTTTGGCGTTCTTTAACACAATGGCTTGGAGGAATAGGAGTCATAATGCTTGGTTTGTTGATATTTTCTAGTGTTCTTGGAGGTGGTATGAATTTAGCAAGGGCCGAGTTAACAGGCCCGACTCTTTCTCGTATGGGACCCAATTTACAGTCAACTGCAAGAAGATTATGGCTTATTTACACATTCCTGACTGTTTTTGAAATAGGTTTACTATACTTCTTAGGGGGTATGTCAATATTCGATTCAATTAATTATTCTTTGACCACTCTTGCGTCAGGGGGATTCGGTACATCAGATGGAGGTATAATGTCATTTAATTCTTGGGAAATAGAATCCATAATTATGGTTTTCATGCTACTGACTTGTATTAATTACAGCCTGTATTATTTGATAATTTCAGGTCGCTCTAAAGATGCATTGAAAGATGAAGAACTTAGAACTTATCTGTTGATTATATTTATCGCATGGTTAGCAATGGGCTTCAATCTTTTACGTTCAGGAAATAGCGATGATAGTTTCTTAGAGACAATGAGGCACTCGGCTTTCCAAGCCATATCAATCTCAAGTACAGGATATTCTTCAGCAGATTTCTCAAAATGGCCAGTTTTCAGCCAATTTGTTCTCTTATTATTGATGATAGTCGGTGCTTCTGCAGGTTCTACAGGAGGTGGATTGAAAGTTCTTAGGATTCGTGTTGCTTTCGAATTAGCTAAAAGAGAAGTTCTACGTATAATCCAGCCTAAAAAAGTGATAGCGATGAGAGTTAATGATGAAGTCCTTAATGAAGACCAAGTTTTTATTGTTTTAGGGATGATTAGTTCTTGGTTAGTTCTTGCCATGTCTTCAATGTTATTTATTTCATTTATGGAACCAAGTTGGAGTTTGGATGATGTACTCTCAATAGTTGTTTCATCACTGGGTAACACTGGTCCCGCATTAGGTCAATTCGGTCCCACTGCAACATGGTCTAGTATGAATGAATTAACAATATTCTGGACTTCTATATTGATGTGGTTCGGTCGTCTCGAATTACTTACTGTATTAGTTCTACTACATCCTAGGACTTGGACCGATTTGAATTAATTAGAATGAATCTAATCTGAATTGTTTCCCTGTGTCTTCTTTGACTTGTTCTTTTTCAGGAACTTCCTCAATCTCTGGAATTGGATCATATTCCTCCTCTTCTTCATTTAGTTCATTAAATGCTTTAAGAATCTTAATCCCCATAGGTTTTGACTTAGCAATTCCATACAGGGAAAGATGATCTTCTGCTGATAGTCCTAATTTTATAGATAATGAAAAATCCATTGGATCGCCACCAATATCTTGGTCATGAACTGCTAATAGATTGGGCCACAACTCTTCCCTTACTGATGCTTTACTTGTGTCTAGTTGTTTACTCAGATTATCTATTACTGAACTAGTCGTATTCGTTCTTCCTCTTCTTAGAAAATTAGGATATGTAATGAAAGGTTCTCTAGCCGAATCTATAGGTTTCATCGCAACAGCAGCCTGCGCAGAAAGTACAGATCCCCAATACCAAGATCTGTAAGCCCTATTCTTATATTTTGTAGCGAGTGCTCTGTCGGCACTAACCATTGCTGAACTTAATTCTTCCAAGGTTCTGTTATCGAACATACTTTGATTATTCCATGTGAACCATGAAATCATTTGATCAGGGTCTTTATCAGAGTTGAGTAATATTTTACCAGCATCTTTCCCCGATCTACTCTTGTATACTTGCTTAAGTGCCTTAAAAACATCAATCTGCGAGTCTCTTATTGCTACTGATGCAAGATCTTGTACTGCTGCAATATCTATGTGCTCTCCTGAGATTACAGAAACTGCCTGTAGATCTCTGATCAGTGCTCTTAAATCTCCAGGGTTCCCTTCAATTAATTCTTCTAATGCTCCGGGGTCAATTGAATATCCCTCTGAGTCTAATACCCTGCGTGAGATTTTTCTCATATGCATTTTTTCTACTCTTTTGAACATAATTTGATCTGCGAGTCTCAATAATCTATTTTGATTTGTTTTCCAGTTCCTGCCACTTCCCCAGAGCCTCATAGGGTCATTACAGGTCATGATTATCGGTTGCTTAGTTTTTGATAGAAGGTTCATGAGTTCTGCTTTGCCACCTGAATCTCCTTTAAGTCCAACATCCTCTCCAGATATTTTTTTCTCTATTGTATCGTCCTTCAATTTAGCAAAACTTCCGCTAAGGTGATCAACTTCATCTAGTAATATCAAAGTCCTTCCATTCTTTGTAGAATTTTCAGAAAATTGTTCTAATGAAATATGTTGCGATCCTCTCGTAGCAGCCTTCCTTATAGCAGCTGCATTTCTTTCTTCTGACGCATTTAATTCTATAACAGTCCAACCTTTTTCATTCCCTATGGCTTTAGCTAATGTTGTCTTCCCTACGCCTGGTGGTCCAGAAAGTAATATGCCTTTTTTTCCTGGTGGATTTGGAGAATCCCATTTTTCAAGCCATGTCTTAATTCTTCTAAGTTGGGCCTCATTACCTTCCATTTCCCCTATGGAAGAGGGTCTATATCGCTCAGTCCAATCTTCGACCAAGTGTTCGTCCACAGTAGTTGCCTAAGTTGGCACTTATTGAAGATTCGTTAAAATAAGGATGAAATATTACCTGAATTAATAAGGTTCAATAGCACTTTAATCCCTGTTCTTATTTGTTTTTGGTCATCTCTTCGTCTGACAGTTACTGTCTCATCTTCTAGTGTTGTATGATCGATAGTAACTGCCCAAGGGATACCTATTTCATCTGCTCTAGCATATCTTCTTCCTATTGATTTACTGGAATCTATTAGCGATGTTATTCCTTTCATGGAATTGATTGTTGAGTTTAATTTTCTTGCAGCATCTCCCATTCCATCTTTTTCAAACAATGGTAAAACAATTAGATCTGCGGGTGCTACTGATTCAGATAATTTCAGCAAATTATATTTTTCTCCTTCTTTCTCAGTTTCTTCATATGCGTGATCTAAGATGTGCCAGATTATCCTATCGATGCCAAATGCAGGTTCGATAACATGTGGTGTAAACCACTCGCCAGCTATATTTTTGCTCACGATTTTTCTTTCTACCATATCTGAGGTAATCTCTACTTCTGTTCCATCATTCACTAACAGTTGGAAAGGTAGTGTGTTTGGTAATTCTTTTAATTGTTCTAATGCCTCTAAAACTAACCCTGCCTTACCTCTAAAAACCGGCCCTAGTATTGAGGTATTTGGTGCAAGAACTTCCTTTGATTCAATTTTAGGCACATCGAATTCTCTCCATGCTCTCAAAGAATTAGAATTTGAATATTTTTCATGTGAAAGTAAATCATGGCAAGTTCTATTGGCAATACCTACGCATTCAATCCAACCATGTTCGCCTAGTATTTCGCAGTCCCAGCAATCCTCTGCATAATGGGCCATTTCAGTTCCTTCATGTTGCCTAAATCTTATTTTAGAAGGATCTATTCCAACATTCATCAAGAAATCCCAAGTTCTTGACAGAAAATATCCTACAGTTCTATCTTTTATCAGTCCTTGATTTATTGCATCGTGGAATGAAAGCTTGACAACTTCTCTCTCATTTCCTTTAGGGTCAGGAATTAAAGAAACATTGTCTTTTTTCATCGAGATATCTACTAAAGGTGGATTTTTAGGGTCTATGAAGTACTCTAATTCTGCCATATTGAATTCTCTTAATCTAATCATTCCTTGTCTAGGGCTTATTTCATTACGGTAACCTTTACCAGTTTGAATAGCGCCAAAAGGTAGTTTTTGTCTAAAATGGCGATATAATGAGGGGTACAGCATGAACATTCCTTGAGCAGTTTCTGGTCTCATATATGCTTGTCTACTAGCCTTCATGGCACCTATTTTAGTCCCAAACATCAAGTTCATTGGTCTAGAAGGAGTCCATTCTTTTTCTCCACAATTAGGGCATTCGATATTATTAGAAATAAGAATATTATCTATTTCATCGGAATCTAGCATATCTGGATTTGGATGATAATCTTCTGCTAATTGATCTGCCCTATATGCACTAGAACACTTGACACATTGAGTCATCAGGTCATTAAATTCTCCTACATGCCCACTTGCAATGAGTACAGGTTCAGGAGTTATGGTTGGTGAATCTATTTCGACTATGTCTCCATTAATAGTCCAATGTTCTATCCAATTCCGAATGACTTTTCTTTTGATTGTTGCTCCTACTGGGCCGTAATCTATTAATCCAGAAACTCCACCGTATATTTCGAAAGCAGGAAGTACAATTCCTCTACGTTTCAGCATTGCTGAAAGCCTCTCTATACGCTTCTCATCTGTCATAATATGAACCTTTGACATGGCGTTTACCTTTCAAGCCATCCTTAGATGATAGACCGAAAAACGGATTTTTAGATGATATTAATTGTTACAATATATCGGATTTTGGGATATTTTGGATATTTTTAAAATCCAACAGTATAAGTACTCAATCGACACGCTTCTGTTCGCGGTGTAAATAAAATGCCAGAAATTAAATATGTGACAGAGGTAAAGGAGACTGAGGAACTCCTAGAAAAATTATGCCCTCCTGTCAGAGATTGGTTCAAAGATAAGTTTCCCGATTTCACTCATCCTCAGAAAGTAGCAATACCTAGAATAATGAATGGTGACCATCTTTTATTGTGTTCTCCAACTGGTTCAGGTAAAACGCTAACTGCCTTTCTTACAGTGATTAACGATTTAGTTAGTAGGTCATTAGATGGAAGTTTGGATAATTCTGTTCAATGTATGTACATTTCTCCAATCAAAGCTCTTGCTAATGATATCCAGAAGAATTTAATAGGACCATTAACAGAAATTAAGGAAAGTTATTTGCCTTCACGTGCTAAAGATATTACAGTTGGCTTGAGGACGGGAGATACTCCACAGAAAGAAAGAGAGAGAATGCTGAAAAAGCCCCCTCATATTTTAATCACAACGCCTGAGTCTCTTGGTCTCGCTCTTGCTAGTAAAAGATTTAGGCCAATTCTTAATGATATGAAATGGATGATAATTGATGAAATGCACTCTTTAGTACCAACTAAAAGAGGTACGCATTTATCTTTAAGTCTGGCACTAATGGATTCAGTCATTGATTCTAATGTCCAAAGGATTGGAATTAGTGCGACTATGGAGCCTTTAGATGCTGTTGCTGAATATCTGGTTGCATCTGATAGTCGTGATAGTGATATCAATCCACAAAAGGTTACAATAGCAAAAATTTCTGGTTCCCGTGAACTTGATCTTGATATTATTTTACCAACTCCTAGATTTGCATCTACACCCATCAAAGAAATATTAGATCACAATGTTGATCGAATCAAAGAATTAGTCGAAGCTCATACTACAACTTTAGTTTTCGTAAATACAAGAAATATGACTGAAACTGTAGTTCAGAAGCTAAAAATAGCGGGTTTGTTGGGTGTGGAAGGCCACCATGGATCAATGGATAAAGCGATTCGACTTGATGTTGAGCAACGTTTGAAAAATGGGTATCTTAGATGTGTTGTTTCATCCAGCAGCCTTGAAATGGGTATTGACATAGGTTCTGTTGACTTGGTAATACAAGTTGGTTCACCGGGTAGTATAGCTACCGCATTACAACGAATAGGCCGTGCTGGGCATCAAGTTGGAGGACTACCACGCGCTCGATTCTTACCTATATCTCCTCATGATTTATTAGAAATTGTCGCACTCCAAACAGGAATATTAAGGGGTTCAATGGATATTCTGAAATTCCCTGAAAATTGCCTTGATGTACTTGCTCAATTCTTAATTGGTTTATCAATAATTAAAGAATGGGATATCGACGAAGCATACGTTTTAGCTACTGCATCATGGCCTTACAGAAATTTACCTTATGACGATTATATTGAAGTTCTTGATTTATTGGAAGATGAAAGAAGAATTTGGATAGAATGGGAAGATAATAAATTCGGTAAGCGTGGTTTCGCTCAGATGATATATTATACAAATATAGGAACTATTGCCCCAAATAATAACTATTTAGTTTTCACATCTGATGGAACCATGGTAGGCCAACTTTCTTCGAGTTTCGTATCTAGCTTAAGGAATGGTGATGTATTCTTGCTTGGTGGTTCTACATATAGAGTAAGTAGTATTCGTGGTACTAGGGTTAACGTAACTCCTGCAACCGGTTACAGGCCAACTATACCTTCATGGACCGGTGAAGCAAATAGCAGAACTCATGAATTGAGTCAAGAAGTATTGGAATTATTGGAAGAAGTTGCAACTTACGCGCGTTTAGAAAAAGATCCAATGACAATATTTACAGATATTTTAGGTCTTAATAGGCCAGTTGCACATGCAGTTTCCGGATTTTTCCAAGAACATGTGGCTACAACTTTCCAAGTCCCTAGTAACGATTTAATTTTAGTAGAACAAGTTGAAGCCCCTCTTCCTACATATATCGTCACAACTTGTCGTGGCCGTGCATTTAATTTAGCACTAGGTCATCTTTTTGCAGGTATTGCAACCAATGACAATATTCTCGTTCATGAGCTTTCATTTGATGAAAATGGATTTATGATTAAATTAAGTCATGAGGTTGAAATCGCATTAATTCCAGAAATTTTCAAACAAGGAAATAGCAAAGATGTACTCCAAAAACATATGATGGAATCTCAGTTATTCGCTAAAAGATTCCGTGAGATTTCTAGTAGAAGTATGCTTAATCCTCGAAGAATAGGGGCCGAAGAGGTTAGCCCGAAACAATTCCAGCAGAGGGCGGAACAAATAATGCAGAAACATAGACAGATGGAAGATTCTGTATTGATACGAGAAACGATGAATGAGATTCTCCATTCTGATCTTGACATGGCTCAACTTGAAGTATTCATCAATAGAATGGATAGTGAAAATGTACGTATTGTTCATAGAAGGGTGAAAATGCCATCTCCTCTAGGGATGACCTTGTTCATGTCTTCATTTGAAGATTTATTGTCATTAAGAACTAGAGCTTACTTAATCAAAGATGTTGATCCTGAAATCTTACGTCGTCTATTAGGCGCTCGTTCATTGGCAACTGATCTCGATAAATCAAAGATGGCAGATTATTACCGTTCAAAGATATCTGAACCTACGAATGCGAATGGTCTTCTGAGATTAATGGATATGGGCGGTGGTCTGAACAAAGAATTATCTAATCCCTTGTATGAACATAAATTGAAAGATATTGACATCGAAGTACTTTCGTCATGGGTCCGAGAATTAGCTGAACGTGGATTGATTGCTAGAGTTAGGGGAACTGGTCATGAACAGATTGACAATAAATGGTTCTCTATGAGAATGGCTGATGTCCACGGCACTCTTGGATGCCTTGCAGTAGCAGGTGGCTCTAATCTTGATGATATCAGAGAGCTTTACACTGGAGGTTTGACATTTGAAGTTGGTAGTGATTATGATGGATTTGAGGCTAAAGAATGGAAGAGGAAAAATCTTTCTGATCCTCAAGATTGTTTGAGGATGAAGTTACTTGATATGCTTGGTTCAGAAGGTCCGCAGGTATCTGATAGTCTGTGTGGACGTTTACCTTTCCCTAAGGCTCAGGTTGAAGCAGTTCTACAGGAACTAGAAATGAAAAATTTAGTTTCTATTGGTTTCTTTACTCAAACTGATGAAGGCGAATATATTCTTCGAGTAGATGAGTATCGTATTACTGGAGGAAGTGTAGAAGTAGTAGATTATCGAACTCTCCAAAATCATCTTCTTGCTAAGTCATTCAAAGAGTACGATGAACCCGCTGATGCTATTAGGAATTTAACCTTAGTACAACGTAGGGACGAGTTGCTTCACAGAGTGAAAAATTATCGATTTAGAGACTGGAAAGACATTAAACATGACTCTTCCATATTTAATGGAAGATTACTACATAATCGTGTGGGATACACTATGAAAGACCAGATTCCAATGTTTTTAGGTCTTCGTAGTGAGCCTTGGATAGGTAATCTTGAACAGGAGTTATTAGACAAAATCCCACCTGGTGGATTATCTAGGACTGAACTATTTGATGGATATCCAAAGGGCAAAGAAAATGCTCATATTCAAAGAAGTCTGAAGAGTGCTCTAAATAATCTTGAACGTCAATTAATTGTTGCTAAACAATATGTAGTATTACCGAATAGAAAGCGTTCTCTTGCAGTATTCCATAAGATTCATGAAGTCGTAGAACCATTAGATTTCTCCAGTGCAGTTAAACAGTTGATTGAAGCAATCGGTCCAGTTAGACTTCATACATTGCGATTCTTCGTAAGTAGACCAGTTGAAGAATTGGCTGAAGTACTACGCGAATTAGATGAATCGAAGAAAATAAGGCGTATTGTCGCACTTCAGCCAGATCCTACTGATTATTACGCATCTCAAGAAGATGCTGAATTATTGATGCAACCTCTTGTAGAAGATAGAGAGATGAGAATACTTTCGCAATCAGATCCGTTTTGCAGTCGATTCATACAAGAAGTTCGTTTAGTCTTGAAACAAGGTTGGTATCATCCGGTTTTCAAAGGAGTCGATCCGATTGGTAGAATCTTAATGTTTGTAGTTAATGATTATTTAGAAATCAAAGATATAAATATACCACATTCTTACTTAGATGAGTTCAAAGATACATTTGATGAACTTCTAAATAATTACAGGGATCGTTTAGTAGATGTATCTGTTTTACATGCCTTCAATTCTATACCTGTTCATGACTGTGATGAGAATATACAGAATATTTTAGCCGAACTAGGCTTTACTTCGATGGGTGATGGAGAAAGATATATTCGAGGAGGGGTAGTAGAGCCACGTTCTAGGCAGGAAGTCAATAGGATGCTATTCTATCATCATCAATTGCATCAGAATTCGAGACATGAAAATGAAACCTTGGCATTAGATAAAATGGATGAGTTAAGAGATGATTTTGCATTACGTGGCCGCTGCGAGATGTTCAGAGTTAATCTGAAAGCGATGGCTGCGGCACATCAGTTAGCCCAGGGTACAAATTTACGTGGTCACTTAGTATGGGGTAGAAAATCACATTTTGAAAAGTTATTGACTATACGTAATTTACAACCTAATGAAGAAGATGAAGATATTCTTCAGTTTTTCAGGGAACATCATGACCCGGTTATTTTCATGGAAAGACATGCTATGAAGAGAGCAGAATTTAGAAAATTAATATCTCCTCTCGTTCGAAGCGGACATCTTATTCAAGATTACAGAGGTGGTTTTAAGACAATCAGCTCTAATGATAATTCTGATTTATGGGATGTTAAGTCAGAATATATTAGAGGATTGGTGAGCGAATACCCAGTTATATCATTGAAACAAGTCGAAAGATTAGCAGGTTCTGCATTCTCGGCAGAAGAAATTAGTGATGTTATGCATGCTTTCGAAGAAGATGGGACTCTAATCAAAGGGTTCCTTGTTGATGACTTACAAGATATTTGTTGGGGTCGACAAGATATTCTTGAAGGGCTTAAAGGAATTAGAAAAACTCGAGATCTTGTAGTGCCTCCATCAGATCCATTAATACATTATTTCGGTAGTCTTCTGAGAGAAAGATTTGGTTTTGGTTCAGCATATATGGTATTCCATAAAGAAGAACCGATTGCGGCATTCAAGGCTAATACCAAGGATGGTGTCATTGAAGTTACAGATTTCGTAGGAGACTCAGAATTAGAAAAAGAGGCACTCAGGGTTATGAAAGAATTTGCTTGGGAACATGATATGCCATTAACTGGTAAATTATACGAACAACTACGTTCAAGATGATTTTTCAGCGCCTCTTATTCTGTCTACCACATCAAACATAGGGTCTAAAATTTTCATGATATGTTTATGTAATTCTGGTAATAAATCAAATAGTGCAATAGCCATTAAGAACATTGCGAATAGTGAAATTGCCTTTGCAGCGTAACTATGTGTAAAGTCAAACATCTCTATACCCATAAGTGACCATTCCGGATAAGTTTCAGTTAACCAAACAATCCCAGCATTTCTAAACATGTTTAGGACATAGATAGTAGGTAATGCAATCAAAAGTCCTCTTGCTCTTCTTTTCCAAGAAACAGAACTTAAGGCTCCTATTGCTCCCACGAAAATAATCATTGACTGTAAACCTGAACATGCCATTATGAATTGAACTATTACTTTATCATCAGAATCAAAGAATTGAACATAAAATCCTTCTTCTGCTAGTGATTCTGTAAGTATCCACTTATTACCTTCCCATTCCGATACAGGTATGTCTGTTCCATCATCCAAAGCTACCATCATTTCTCCAATATGATAATTCCCTAATCCTGAGAACTCCAGCATCAATTCTGTACTTTCTGCAGTCAATTGAATTAAGGCCATATTCAGGTATGGGATGCTGAATATGACAAAGTAAGGTATTATCGCCCAAGTAAAACACCCCCTCAACCACTGTAAAGCATCTGGTGTTTTTTCAGTTTTAATTTCCCATATGGCTAGTGCGATTCCCCCTGGGAGAGCACTGGCAGTCATCAGAATCAATACTGGGTCAGAAATTTCAACATAATGATCCGATTGTAAATAAAAGTAAATTCCGACAAAAATCCATCCTAAAGCAGCGGAATAATTTGATTTTTTATCCTCTGGTCGATAAAAACTAAGGCCTAAAAAGAGTGCACCAACAATTATTATTATTAATTCCAAAGCCATTTTATTCACTCCAATAACATCTCCAAAACTAGAGACGATAAGTCCGATTGGCTCCTCCATTGATACTCCTACTACGCTCAACTCGTAAATAGGATGCCCTCATCCGTACACACGGGGTTTCACCATGGGATTCGATTTTTCTGACTTTGCTGACTCATATATTAATGATTTAAAGAAGGCTCTTGATGATATTTCTATGGACTCATTGAAGGGTTTTTGGGAGCTAGTAGAGTTGACCAAGAAGGAAGGCGGCAGTATCCACTTCATAGGTAATGGGGGAAGTGCAGCCACTCCCTCTCATAGTGCTGGAGACTGGTCAAAAGAGTTGAGAGTCAGAACAATTGCTCACACAGATAATATTTCTTCATTTACTGCTTGGGCTAATGATACAGAATACTCTAATGTATTTGTCGGGCAACTTTCAACTTTCATCAGAAGTGGAGATTTGGTCGTGGCTTATACGGGTTCGGGTAATTCCTCTAATGTGATTAATGGCATTAATTTCGCTAAAGAAAATGGTTGTAAGACTGCCGCAATAACTGGAGACTACAAAGGTATGTCTGGTGGTAAAATAGTTTCTTTAGTTGATGTTGCAGTAATAGCTCCAACTCAATCGATGGAAAGAATCGAAGATATTCAACTGATAGTGAATCATATCGTTAAGGAGGCAATAAAGTCTCACCATGGCTTGTGATTGTATGCTTCTTCCTCATAGAGACGATAACGATTTAGATTCACCTTTAGAATTAAAGCCTCTTCCAAATGGTCCTTGGGAGGGTAAAATAGCTTATTTAGATCGAGACGGGGTTCTGAATAAAGGTTCTGAGAATTATATTAATTCACCAGATGAACTGGTAATTTTACCTGGGGTGCCTAATTCAGTAGCGGCTCTGAGGGAGGCTGGTTTCCGTATTTGTATTGTGACAAATCAATCACCAATCGGAAGAGGGATATGGTCTTCTTCGAACCTTCATTCTATTCATGAAAGAATGAGGGAATTGCTTCTCAAAGAAAATTCTAATGCACATCTTGATTTAATTTTGTACAGTCCGTACGCGCCATGGGATGGTTCTTGGGCACGTAAACCAAATCCTGGTATGCTTGAGGCTGGACGACAGATTATTGACTCTTCAGAAAATAACTCCAGGGTAGATCTTCAATTTGATACCGAATGGAAAGACAGGCCGGATGAATCTAGTTCCGTTATGGTAGGGGATAGGACTGTCGATATGGAAGCGGCAATGAATTTTGGTGTTCGAGGTTTGAGGTGTGACCCAGATATTGGACTTTCTCAAGTCATCTCAATGATATTGGGTGATTAGATTTGACTGCTCATGCAGATTTATGTCGGGTTTGGATTGGTCTTGATGATACCGATAACCCTGAATCAGGTTGTACTACTGCCACATTTGATGATTTACTGAAAGAAATATCTCAAATAAACAATGTAGAAATCGTTGAAAGACGTCTTGTTCGATTATGGCCTTTCGCAGAAAGAAGAACACGTGGAAATGGTGCATTAGCATGTGTGATAGATTGCCCTAAAGCATCTCTGTTATTTCTCGAAGAGTTACTTTCTAATTTCTTCAATCAACTTTTATTCGAACTAGAAATCGATGAAAATAGTCTTACTTCGCCTGCTCTAGTTTTCTCGTTCGAAGAACTTGATGAAAATTTTTACTGGGAGGCAGTAAGGAAAAAAGTCGATTTAGACATTCGTCGAGAAAGTCTTAGCGGAGTTAAGGTTTTTAGTCTTGAAAATTCAGATTGGGGCTTAATTGGTGCTTCTTCAGCAATGGCCTGGAAACCTACTGAAAACTCTACTTGGGAGCTTATTGCTTGGAGATTCTCCGATAATATAGGGAGCAAAAGAAATATTACTTCTTCAGTAGTTAAAAAGATGGAAAAACTTCATCCTGAAACCTTTGTTAATCGTGACCCTACTGCTGATAAAGGCCTAATTGCACCTAGAACTCCATGTCCTGTTCTGTATGGAATCAGAGGGTCGAAACCTCAGGCAGTATTGATGGCACATAAATGGATTCAAGCTCAATATGGTGTTGAAAAATGTGAGAGATTCGCCATTCATAGAACTAATCAACTAAGCGATGACCATGTTCTTGGTTTTTCAAGAGCCACTGTACTCACTAAATCAATAGAAACTAAAGGTGCACATTCTAGTTTACAGGTATTATCAGAAGGAAAGAACCTCACATTGGTCGCCTTCAAAGAAGGAGGTAATGTGAATAGTCTTCTTAGAACATTGATACCAGGTGATCGTATTGATTGGTTAGGGATGAAAGCCCCAGATGGTAGTATTCATCTCGAGAGGCTCAGTGTTCATTCCTCGTTACCTAGAATAACTGGCAGGCCTATTTGTTGTAATGGTAAAACAATGAGAAGCGCTGGTTCTAATCAGCCTCTAAGGTGCCTTAATTGTGAAAAAGTTGTGGAAAAACATTGGTTATATGAAGAAATCAATCTTAATGGAATTGAATTGGTCAGTGGATGGGCCGAACCATCACCTTCGCAACGCAGACATCTTTCCAAACCACTTTCTTTAGGAATTCCATTGAGTTCAGAAAATATTTAGGTGATGGGATGGATTTGAGTGTTGTTGTAAATTTCATCCTTATAATAATTGCAATTTTGATGTTATTTTACATCATTTCATCTAGGTCAAAAAATATAATTTTAGAAGAAAGTATCGTCGAAGAATACACAGGCGCAGCAAAGAATCCGAATAAATTAGCTGAACCTAATGATGAGGCTTTGAATGAATTTGATAAATTATTAGAAAATTTTTAATTCTTTTCTTCAAATCCTTTTTTTGTTAAATGAACGATTTTTTGTTCATCACCGTCAGTGATCATTACTTTTTGATATTGGTTTTCTATCTTTGTCAGCCAAACTGTTCTGAATATTTCGCCAAGTGATTTTTCACCCCTTACCATCCATCCATTAAGTCCTCTTTTTTCTCCTGACGCATCTTCGTATGAATTTGAAGTTATTATGATTTTCATTTTCTCGTTTAATTGGGCTAACTCTTGCATTAAGACGCAATCACTTTTCTTAGTTCTACCATAGCTTTCGCACCATCCTTCAACAATTAGTAAATCATCTTCTTTCAAGGTGGTGATCATTCTTTTGATGGGTTCTACTTTCTCTGAAATATTATTTCCGAATTCAATAATAATCATTCTATCCATTTCATTTTCTGAATGATGCCCTAGAATATCCAATAACTTGTCATTGTGTGATAATTCTCTAGTCATCCATATGACCCTCCCTCTATTTCTTAGTGTACTAGATATTATAGTCAAACACATGGAATTGGAGTTCGCACTAGGGCCTGCAGAAATATGCACAGGGCCTCTCGTTAAATCAATCACAATATGTCCTACAATTGGGAGTGCATGAGCATTTCCTAAAAACAATCAAATTCTTTCTCTAGCCATGCTTACTGCTTGGTCGACAATTTCACCACTAAATCCTAAGTGACTTTCTGGTTTGAATAAGTCGGATAATTCTTGTCGTGTAAAGATCTTTGATATTGATTCC
>CABXDN010000018.1 GCA_902511005.1 uncultured Candidatus Poseidoniales archaeon
GAGAAAAATGAGGTAGAATTATTACATCCATTGACTTCGATGTATTATGAGTGAAGAAAATAAGGGACTAGGGCATTTCTGGAGAATTGCTCCATTACCAATGAAAATATTGTTTGTTACTATAGATCTTGGAGTTCTTGTGGGGCTATTGTATTATTTTGTATTCTCATAACCAAGATTGTCCCATTGAAAACCCTCTGATTCAAACTGAACTCATTGGTAGGCAATGAAAGGGCCCATAGATAGCCGATAAGTTCAGTCTCAACAAACTAATGGGGTCAAGCAGAAACCCATTGAATCGTGTGTTAATCGATTATACTATGCTCTGATTCTCTAATTTTGTCGGGACAACCTTTTTTTCTTACACTATCAATAGCATAGTGTGTCGTGGATGCTCCGAATGGTTTTCAGTGAGGTGATCGAAACCATTGTCGCTTTAATCCCAGAAAAGGTTAGAAAAATAATTGGTTCGATTCTGCTGATTTTTGGTACTGTAGTATTTTTGTGGGGATGGTGGATTCTCGATTCGGATTCAGGTCTCGGAGGAATTGGGGGTCTTATTGCCGTTTTTGTAGGAGGAAGTTCAATCGGTTTAGGCTTATATTTTCTGATGTTTTGGTGGGACCCATTCTTTTCGGATTTTGAACAGGAGGATGATATTTCTCCTGAATCTATAATGAAAAATCAGAAACAACAAATTCATTGTCCATCCTGTAATCAAAAGTTAAACGTCCCTTTGAGTTATTCAGGGAAGATTTCTTGCCCCGCTTGTGGCATATATATTGCACTAGATGAAGGGATAATACAAGCAGAGGGGCTCCCTTCCGTCCACTCCTAATCGGAAGGGTAGCCTATGAAAGGGCGGACTGCTAACCCATAGATTCGCATATTGTAATCGCATGGGTCTAAGCAAAAACCCATTAATTCATCTGTTAATCGATTCTACTGTGCTCTGATTCAAAACCACAAGGGTTCAAGCGAGAAAGCACTCCCCCAAATACATGGTCGCAATCTACGTTCTAAAATTAGTTCGTGGCAAATACTATGTTGGCCTAACTAGAAGGAATATAGACAGAATATTAGATCATCTCGATGGTGATGGTGCGGCATGGACAAAGAAATATCCACCAGTTGAAAGAAAACCAATACTTTCGTTTAAGGAAGGCCTTAAGGAATCTGATGAAGATAAAATTACTCTTGAAATGATGCAGAAATATGGTATAAATAATGTTAGAGGTGGCAAGTGGTGTCGAGTAAAAATGCCATCTTCCCATTATGAAGAAATAGAAAAGAAATTAAAAATTAATAAAAAAACAAATACTAAATCAAAGAAAACTATCAATTGTGGAAGATGTGGTCGGTCAGGCCATAATAGAACATATTGCAAATTGAAAACTACTATTGATGGTGTTAGAATTACAACTAGGAATTGGGAGTTCAGACCGTTACAGAAAACGAAAAAAAATCCAGTTAAGAAAACTAAGAAAGGATTCTGTATTAGGTGTAGAGATAAGAAAGATTTCAATCTAGATAAGCCGTTCTGTTTAGGCTGCTATAACGAAATGCGTGACGAATATGATGATTTTTATGAGGACTACTGCCATAGTTGTGGGAGTTTTTGTAATTCGACTTTAGAAAAACCAATATGCAAGAAATGTTGGATGAAATAGGTTAGGTGATTGTGTATGGGTGTTGCAAAAAAGAACGGTTATCAATTATCCATCGATCTAGAAAACGGACAAAAATATTCAATGATGTTTGTTGAAGGCACACTCGGCGAAATAAAAAAGTACGAACATGTCTTTGAAAAACTGAGTGTGGCAACGAAATCGGAAAATATACTCACAAAACGAAGGACGGGAAAGAACGATTTCACCCAGCAGAACAATGCTGCAAAATTGTTTGTCGATTCGGCGACTTCGTGTCGAATTGTCACAAAAGGAGAAAAGACATTTATTTCTTACAAAATGAGTAAGATGCGTATTTTAGCGTGGTCGCCGATATATGCATACTTGCTATTTCTCAGCATTCGATTTACGGTAGAAGGAATTAATTCAATTATTTTCTTAAACGACTATTGGCTTCTAAATTTCCCTACCATCGCTGCTCTATGGATTGTTCCTTTTATCCCAGTACTGATTCTTTCTGTAATAGGGTATTTTGTGCCAGGTGGAGGTTTCCCCGTTCGTATGAGCAGGGTAGTTATCGATATGTCTGACAGTTCCATTACATGGGAGCACAAGTCTTGGCCGAGATTTTTTACTAAAAAAGAGACAATTAAGCTACCTGTGAATATGTCGTTTGATTCTGGATTCTACACGTATTTTGATGAAAGTTGAGCAATGGGTAGTCCGTGAGCGGACCCCCTGAGCAACTAGTCGAACCCAGTGAAACCACTGCTGAACCCTCTGTTGACTCAGCGTCAACAAGGGTATGGACAACCTCTAGCAATGCAAGTGCGTATTCAAATAGTAAAAAATCTAGAATATCTAACGTGTTTGGAAATAAGAAAAACAAATCACGAGCAGTAGCCTATGCTCGTGTCTCCTCAAAGCGTCAAGCAGAAGAGGGTGTAAGCCTTGATGCACAAGTAGAACGTCTGCTTGCTTACGCAGAATTCCGAGGATTAGAATTAGATCCTGAAGACATCTACATTGATGATGGCATATCTGCCGCAATCCATCTTTGGTCAAGGCCAGCAGGCCGAAAGATGCGTGAGACCATCTATCAAGAGAGAGTAGGTCATGTTCTTGCATTGAAGATGGATAGACTATTCAGAGATGTTCAGGACTGTTTAGGTTCTGTGGATGAATTAAGAGGAATTGGCGTCGACATTCACATTCTTGACCAAGATGGTGGGACATTGGATACTTCGACCTCTATGGGGCGATTCTTTCTCACTACAATTGCGAGTCTCGCAGAGTTGGAACGAGGGCAAATTTCTGAGCGCACAAAGATTGCAATGAAGCATCTGAAAGACAATGCTAAGGTGTTCACAGGGCCAATCTTTGGTTGGGATAGACAAGGCGACAATATCGTTCCAAATTGGAGAGAACAGGATATCATTGACTACATGCGACATCGACACTATGTCCAAGGGTGGTCTGGAAATAGGATTGCAAAACATCTCGATGAATTGGGAGTGAAAGGCAAACTAGGCGGCTCATGGACTTCCAGCATGGTCCTCAGAACATGCCGATACGAATTCCACGAAACCCGCAGAATGTTTGAACACCCTGAATGGTGGGGGAAAGAACCCTACCACGATAGCGTAGATTTTTAGTTTCATTGATATATTGTCCCCCCCACGCATGCGTGTTCTCATGTCTTCACAAGGTAAGTGGTTGAAAGATTTAACATCTCAATTGTGGGAAGGTGCTGATGAATTACGTGCAAATTCAAAACTTAGTGCAGCACAGTATTCAAAGCCAGTTTTAGGACTTATTTTTCTCAAATTTGCAGATCATAGATTTCAAGAAGCGATGGTTGAGTTAAAAAGAAAATCAAACTCTGGACGAAGGACGATACAGGAAAGCGACTATCAAGCCCTAGGAGTGATGTATCTCCCTGAGGGAGCAAGATGGTCTGATTTGATAAAACTCCCAGAAGGGGAAAATATTGGGCGTGCCGTGAATCTTGCCATGTCTAAAATCGAAGAACGAAACGATAACTTAAGGGGAGCGCTGCCAAAAGTATTCAATGATTTAGAAAAAAGTACATTGATTGAGTTAATCAGATTATTTGATACTATTCCGATGGATAGTGATGGGGATACATTTGGCAGAATTTATGAATTCTTTTTAGCTAAATTTGCAAAGGCTGAAGGACAAGGTGGAGGGGAGTTTTACACACCACTTTCTTTAGTCCAGTTGATTGTCCAAATTATTGCCCCCTTTGAGGGTAAATTGTTAGATCCTGCATGTGGCTCTGGAGGTATGTTTGTTCAGTCGGCAAAATTTTTGAAAGAGCACAGAAAGAATCCTAATTCAATTTCTGTACATGGAATGGAAAAAACATTGGAGACGGTTAATCTTTCAAAAATAAACTTAGCTGTACATCAATTAAGCGGTCAGGTCATTCAAGCAAATTCATACTATGAAGACCCCTTTAAGATGGCAGAAAGTTTTGATTATGTTATGGCAAACCCGCCATTTAATGTTGATAAAATCGATAAAGATCGAATAAAGGACGATGTAAAGAGGTATCCTCTAGGTATGCCAAATAGTGACAACGGAAATTACATTTGGATACAAATGTTTTACGGAGCATTAAACGCAACTGGCAAAGCAGGCTTTGTTATGGCTGATTCGGCTGGAGATTCAGGTCATAGTGAAGCGAAATTAAGGAAAAAACTAATCCAAACAGGATCGGTCGATGTGATAGTATCGGTTGGTCCAAAATTCTTTTTCACTTTACCCATTGCATGTACACTTTGGTTCCTCGACAAAGGTAAATCAAATAACGATACAGCAGATTCCATTCTTTTTATTGATGCTACTGATATTTTTGAAGTAGTAGATCGAGCGCATCATGAGTTTACTCCAGGACAAATCGAATTCATTTCGAATATCGTGCGATTGTATCGTGGTGAAGAGCCAGAATTTCACAAATTTAGTGAAGATGAGTTTCGCAAATTGTTTCCAGACATGAAATATCTAGATGTCAAAGGATTGTGTAAATTAGCAAACCAAAAGGTAGTTGAAGATAAAAATTGGAGTCTAAATCCAGGAAAGTATGTTGGTGTTCCTGAACGAGTTAATAAGACAACCAATGAAGTAAAATTAGAGTTGAGAGAACTAGTAAATGAGCTCGGAGATTTAGATCAGCTAGGTGAAGAATTGGATGTAAATATAAGCAAGATGCTTCAACATATTTTAGGTGATTAAGTGTATTATCCATCAAAATCAATGGGTGACCTAGTCACAATAAAAACGGGGAAATTAGATTCTAATGCTGCGATTGATGGGGGGAAATACCCCTTTTTTACATGCAGCAGGGAAACTTTTCAAACCGACACATGGGCTTTTGATGGGAAATACGTATTGTTGGCAGGAAACAATGCGGCTGGGAAATTTCCAATTAAGTATTTTGAAGGAAAATTTGATGCATATCAAAGGACATATGCAATTCAATCTAAGGATGAAGGTACACTACTCACGAGATATTTGTATTATGTCCTAAAATTGGAACTCGAGATGCTAAGAAGAGCTTCGACTGGAGCTACTACAAAATTCCTAACACTCCCCCTCCTCAAAGGCATAAAAATACGCGTCCCACCAATTAATATCCAAGAAAGTATAGTCGAAATACTAGGTTCTATTGATGATTTGGTAGTAGTGAACAATCGTAGAATAAATAAAATCAATCGAATAAATCAAATATTATTCGAAACTATATTCAACTCTAAGGACAAAACAGAACAAGAAATACACTTTTTACAAGGCATGGGAATCAATTGTGAAGAATACAAATTGATAAATCTATTAGAATCTGAATATTTTTCGTTAATTAAGAAGAACATCTCGCGATTTGAAGGTGAGAAAAGATATCTAGCAACTGCTGATGTGCAGGGGCTCATTCGAAATCAAGACATACCCTCATACAACTGGACAGAAAAACCATCACGTGCTCAAAAGCAACCAATAATCAATTCTGTGTGGTTTGCTAGAATGAAAGATTCGGACAAAATAATTGGTGTAGACAAATTCAGTAGTTATCTTGAAAACGAATATATTATCTCCTCAGGATTTGCAGGTTTGTTAGCCACTAATGAAAAGTATTACCCTTATGTATTGAATTTGATTTTGTCAAATCAATTCAACCAAAACAAAAATTTGTATTGCACAGGATCTACTCAAAAATCAATAAATAACGGCTCTCTAAATGAGATAAAGATACTAGATTTTGGACCAGGGGTTGTTGAGCGATTTTGCGAAATTATTGCTCCCTTAGTAGGTAAATTATCGTATTTGTTAGAAAAAAACATACTCCTTCAAAAACTCATTGAGGAGCTTAATCCACCTCTAGTTTCTGGAGATTTAATCAAGAGTTGAACATCATGTCCTTTTCACACGATTATTCAGAGGATGGGTTGGTTGAAAAACCTGCAATTGAACATCTTGTGACCTTGGGGTGGGATTACATTGATTGTATGAATGAATCCTTTCCCTCGAACGGTTACAGCGTATTAGGAAGAACCAGTAGAAGAGACGTAGTATTGACTGAAAGGTTACGATCTTCAATCTCCAAACTTAACCCAGAATTGCCTCCTAATGCTATCGATCTTGCAGTTGAAGAACTAAGCAAAGATAGATTGAACTCTTTGTTAGTAAATGCAAATCAGGAGATTCACACAATTTTGTGTGAGGGTGTAAATATAAAATACAAAAATTTTGAAAATGAAACAGTTTCTGATGATGTAAAAATTATTGATTGGAATAATTATGATAATAACGATTTTTTGCTAACATCTCAACTTTGGGTCACAGGAGAGATGTATACTAGAAGATGTGATTTAGTTGGTTTTGTAAATGGCCTTCCTCTAGTTTTTATTGAACTGAAAAACACTCACAGGAACGTTAGAGATGCATATGATGAAAATCTTAGAGATTACAAAAACACGGTGCCTCAGTTATTTTGTTATAATGCAACAATAATACTGTCTAATGGCTCACAAAGCAAAATCGGAACAATAACTTCCTCATGGGAGCACTTCTCGGATTGGAAAAAAGTCTCAGATGAAAAAGAGACGGCGAAAGTAAGCCTAGAAAGAATGCTAGATGGGACATGTGATCCTCAAAAATTGTTAGATATAATTGAAAATTTCACCATATTTTCAGAAATAAGAAGTAACAAAGCCAAAATAGTTGCTAAAAATCACCAGTATCTAGGAGTTAATGCAGCTATTGAAAGAATAAAATCAGGCGAATCTCTCAACGGAAAACTCGGTGTTTTTTGGCACACACAGGGAAGTGGAAAAAGTATTTCTATGGTATTTTTCTCTAGCAAAATCCTTCGGAAGATACCTGGGAATTGGTCATTCGTAATCGTCACTGATAGAACAGAATTAGATGAACAAATTTACAAAAATTTCGCCTCAACAGGGGCAATTATTGAGTCTGAATGTCAAGCAACTTCAGCCGATGATTTACGAAAGCTATTATCCGGTAATCACAGATTCATCTTCACTCTAATTCAGAAATTTCGAACTCCTGAATCTGGGCAAATTTATGAAAAAGTCTCCGACCGAAACGATATAATTGTCATGGTTGATGAAGCACATCGCACACAATATGATACCTTCGCATTGAATATGAGAAATGCTATGCCAAAAGCTCAGTTCATGGCATTTACAGGCACCCCCTTGATTTCGGGAGAGGAAAAAACTAGAGATGTTTTTGGAGATTACATAAGTATCTATGATTTCAAACAATCAATTGATGATGATGCGACGGTCCCTCTTTACTATGAAAACCGAATACCAGAATTACAACTCGAAACTGATGATCTAAATGAACAAGTATATCGTATAGTAGAAGATGCTGATTTAGATGAAAATCAACAAATCAAGCTGGAGAGAGAATTTGCCAGGCAATATCATTTGATTACGAGAGAATCACGACTCGATCAAATCGCTGAAGATTTAGTTGATCATTTCGTTGGAAGAGGATATCGCGGTAAAGCAATGTTCATTGCAATAGACCGACCTACAGCGATAAAAATGTATGATAAGGTACAGAAATGTTGGGAGAATAGAATACTAGATTTGGAAGATGAATATTCCATGGCAAATGATCAAGAAAAGATTTCATTACGTGAAAGACTAGATTTCTTGAAAGAAACAGACATGGCAGTAGTAGTTTCTCAAAGCCAAAATGAAGTAGAAGATATGTTGGAAAAGGGTTTGGATATAATCCCACATCGTAAACGAATGAATGAAGAAGATTTGGACATAAAATTCAAAGACGTAAATAGTAACTTCAGATTAGTATTTCTTTGCTCGATGTGGATGACTGGATTTGACGTGCCGAATTGCTCAACAATTTACATAGATAAACCATTGAAGAATCATACACTAATGCAAACAATTGCTAGGGCAAACCGAGTCTATGAAGGTAAATTAAACGGATTAGTTGTTGATTACATAGGTGTTTTCAGGAATCTGAATAAAGCCCTAGCGATTTATGCCACAGGTAGAGCCGATAAATTCACTCCGATTGAGAGCAAAAACGAATTATTGAAGATATTAGCAACCTCTATTCAAAAGGCAGAGGTATTCTTGTCAGAAAAATCAATTGACATTCAAAAAATTCTGGAGGCAAGTGGTTTTGAAAAAATCAGGCTACTCGATGACGCAGTAGAGAATATTCTTGAAACCGACGAAACAAAAAATAAGTTCAATTACCATGTTAATACAATCCTCAAGGTTTGGAAGGCGATTTTACCAGATCGTTCTGCATCAAATTTCACTCCGAAATGTGTGACATTAAAAGTAATCTCAAAGAAAATAAAATCGTTAAATCCTAGAGTAGATATTTCATCAGTTCATGATGAAATAAATGATCAATTAGATGCGGCGATAGCATCTGAAGGATACGTTATCGAAGGAAATCCTGAAGAAAACCTCATTGATATCTCAACAATCGATTTCGAAAACTTGGCAAATAATTTCAAAAGCGGACGCAAGAGGACAGAGCTTGAGAAAATTAGATCGTTTGTAAGTAGGAAAATTTCAAGATTAGTAAAATTAAATCGGACTAGATTGAATTATACTCATCGTTTCCAAGGGTTGATTGACCAGTATAATGAAGGTGCACTAAATGTCCAAGCATTTTTTGAAATTTTAGTGCAATTAGTCGATGAATTAGAGGATGAAGAAAAAAGATCTCTTTCGGAGGGCCTATCTGAGGAAGAATTAGCAGTTTTTGACATATTGTGTACTCCTTCTCCAGAATTAACCGATAAACAAATTTCTCAAGTCAAAAAGGTGGCCAAAGAGTTAGTTAAGAAAATCAATGAGCGAGATATAATCGTCTTAGATTGGCGAAAGAAACCATACACTAGAGCACTGGTTGAAACCACAGTAAAGGACGTGTTAGAAGAACTACCTGAGGAGTATGAGAAGATTATATGGAATCAGAAGTGTTCAGACATTTTCAATCATATTTTTGAAAATTATTATGACAACAAAACTAGCACATATCAATTATTTGTTTGAGAGTGATAATTTATATTCAACGAACTAGAGGGTACTCTCTGAAACGATAGTGTTCGCATGAGCTCCCGTTTGAAACGGCGCATCATTGAAGGCTGATGCAGCAGTGCATAGAGTGAATGAACTGGAAGAAGTTCTCTGGACCCGCAATTCTCGCTGGCCTCGCTATTCTCATTTGGTTGGGACAAAATATTATTTTGAATATGAAATATGAGGAGGGAGATACGGTTGATCCTGGTGTTACAATTGGTGTTTGTGGCATGGGTTTACTCTCGATTTTAATGTGCTTGGGTTCAATCGTTTGGTTTACGTTTGCATTGGGAACGAAGACGCAAAAGACGGTTTTCTTGTCCGAAGAACCTGATAATTTCCAACATAGTTCAGTTCCTCTCGCAAGTGATTCGCAGAGTACGGTCGTGCCCTCTACGATTGGTGGAGGTCCTGTGTCAGATGTACGAGAGAAAATCATCATCACAAAATCTGAAGGTGATACAGAGCAAATGATTGGATTCTCCTTGATTGCAGGCAGCGTTGGAATGTTTGTACTGATGGTCCTATTGGGATTCATCTCGGTACTAATGTCATTGGGAACCGGATTGGGGTTCTCTGGTGGAACGTGCAACAGTACCTGTGAAACCATCTGGAGTGGGGCGAGTTTCAGTATGTGGGCTTCAATCTTGCTTTTCCCATGTGGCCTGATTGCTTTGGCGAGGCCTTGGTCATGGTTCCGTTCTGGCCAAGATATTCATGATCCTGTTGTGAAAGTAAGGGCTGGTATTGTAGTAGGAATAGCATTAATTGCAGTAATCTCCTTTGGTTGGCCCGCTTTGCTTGTAGTAGGAATAGCGTTGATTATCTATGCAGCAACAAGATAATTCATAGAATGATTCAGCGATTAACAGATGAGTCAATGGGTCTAAGCAGAAACCCATCTAATTTTCTATTAATCGATTGATATTTCTGAAAGTCCATTGCAATACTCAGACTGAACTTATCGGCTACCTATCCGTCCTTTCAGAGGCTACCCAATATTATACGCCTTCAACCATCTTTTCTTAACTCAATAGATAAGAAGTAAATGAAAGCCAGAACCCAAAAAATAAACTTGAACCCCTCAGAATATAATGGACCTAAATCATCGAGGATTGGATTAATGAAATATCCAATGATTCCAACTACAATCAAAAAGAGAATGTAGCGGACAGTATTCATGACCAATCCTCTAGGGTATCTCTCTATGATATATGCGTCATAATGAGTACAGATTCTACTGCAATCGGATGGGGGGTCAATGTGACCACCCCCGAGCGGAAGGGTACTGTTGAGATTGTTGTATCATTCACTTAATTTTTCATTCTATTAATTCAACTGAAATTTTAACTACATGAGGCAATGAAAGTGATTCCCGTATTAATCTTGTAGACGCATAGAGAATTTCTCCACGCTCTCCAATAGCAAATTTTCCTAAATCTTCAGGACAAATAATATAGATTTCATCCTTTTCTTTGTCAACACGACCTTGAATCCAGCTTAGTTCATCCCTAACTTTACTATTTTTCTCAGAAATATTTGGTTGAGTCGGATAGCTAGGATCGTAAATCATTCCAGAGGCTTCTAGTATGCAATCATATATAGTGCGGATAGTTTTTGTTAGCACCTCATCTTCTATCCAAGAGGTATATGTTATATCGATTGAATGATCAGTTATTGGAAGTTTGTTCTCATTTAGATCAGGGTCGATAAAGACATTACTGTCGACAACCCAATCTCTACGAATACGTGAGTTAATATCGTCCCAATTTAACTCTGGATGTGTTTCTTGCTCTTTTGAGAACTTATCTTTACTTATTATATATCCATTAATTTTTTGAGATAATTTAATGATGTATAAATCATCTTCAGGGAGTTCATGCAACATTCGTTTTTCTATTAGATTTGTAATATACGGGAGGCCTTTGTCTTGGTTTTTTTGCATATGAAATCTAGTGCCAAATTTTATTGCACCTTTAACTTGATAGTTTAGATTTGTATAATATTCAATTGCTGAACGAAGAATTTCGATATCGTGAGTACCATCATTTCTAGCAGCCATAATGTTGCTTCCATCTAAAATAACAATCGATCTACCACTTTCCATAAAGTTTCTCTAATATTCTTATTTATTAAACTAGTTATCTCGCACAACCAAACTGGTTTGGATGATTAATATAGCTTTGAAAACTCTATGATTCAAATTAAGCAATAGGTAGTCTTTCTTACGTCCAATCGGATGGGGGGCCGTTCCGATTACGGGTAATCCGATGGGTACCCTTTGCTTCGTATACGGATGGATGGGGTGCCCATGCGTTTAGTGATGGAAACCGTAGGGAAGGTGATGCAGGGAATAGGACTATATCTCAAAAGTCAATACACAGAACATGGTCGAGATACTATGTCCACATTGCGATGAAGAAATAGAGTTGGATGACGACGCGTCTGGGGTATTTGCTTGCCCATATTGCGATGAGGAATTTGAGTGGAATGTTGATCCTGCTCCTTCAAAATCAGGTGGAAAAGTCACTAGTAATTCTACATTTAAACCCATGAAAGTGGAATATGAATTCAAACCATCCTTTACACTAATGACTGCACATCTCGGACCCAGCGAGTCAATCAAGGTCGAGCCCGGTGCCATGGTGGCCCAGTCATCTGACCTTAGCGTCAGTACTGATAGGGCTTTCTCTGGAGGGATAGCGAAAGGCCTCTTCAAGGCCGTAATGGGTGGCGAGTCATTCTTCCTCAACAAATACACTGCAGGAAACTCGGGAGGGTGGATATCATTGGCTCCTTCGGTTCCCGGCGATATCGGTACATTTGACTTAGCCCCAGGAGAGAATCTGTTTTTGCAAGGAGGAGCATTCATGGCCTGCTCGCCGAACGTGAAGACCGATACCAAGTTCCAAGGGGCCAAGTCTCTCTTTTCCGGGGAGGGGGCATTCTTCCTGAGGGCATTCTCTCAGAGTGGTTCCGGACAGGTCTTCTACAATGCCTATGGAGCAATCAAAGAAATCGATGTCACACCAGATACTCCGATTAAGGTTGACAATGGGCACATAATAGCATTCACCGAAGGAGTGTCATATCGTGTGGCTACTGAAGGTGGTGGAGCGAAGAACTTTTTGTTCGGCGGGGAAGGTCTAATTCTACAGTTTTCCGGAGCTGGCAAACTTTGGATCCAGTCTCGGAACTTGTGGGCGCTGGCTGCATCTGCTCCGTTCTTGGCGAGATAGAAGTAAATGACCTCTTGTTGTCATAGATTTGCCAAATAGTGCTCAACATAATCGATTAACAGTCTTATCAATGGATATCTGCTTAGACCCATGGGTTTACTATTACTGAATTAATGGGTTTGCAGTCCGCCCTTTCAGAGGCTAGGGACTGAATGGACCAATATGATAATAAACAACTAGAAATGTAGATTAATTATGGCTCAAGAGAAGGTTAAATTCCCTGTATATAGTTTCCAGAATGAATGTTGTATTGTCTTCATTGCCCTAATAGTATTCGTAGCATCTGTTACTGGAACTGGAGATGATGAATTACCACTTTCAGATGCCTTAATAGCATCTCTAATTCTATTACTAGGAATTACTTTTTGCTTATTTTATAAACTTGGATTTAGTCGTATCGACTCAACAGATATGATACAGATTGGACGTGAGTTAACACCATTGATTAAATTTTCAACTAGAATTGTTAATATTAAAGACATATCAATCAAAAAACATACTGAAAGGCATTCTGAACGTGATGAGATAGGACGTGATCAAGAGACCACAATAAGTTATAGATTTATACAAGTCAATGAAGAAACAATTCTAAAGTATAGAATGAACGATTTATATTTATTATTTGGAGGTGGTCCAATAAAAAAACTAGAAAGGATGATTCCAGAGATAACATCTCGTAAATATACCGAAGAAATTTTCGATGAAGACTTGCGTATTTTCTCTCTACTTTTAGACGGAAATATAGAGAAGAAAATCAAGGTTCGTTCTGCAAAAGAGTTGTTAGAAAATATCTCCAATTTCGATAATGATTCTATACTTGTCTATCTTGAAGACGCGAAAGATAAAGGAAGACAAATAGAGTTTTGTTCCAAGGCAGATGAAGATATCGCCTTAGTTAAAGAAATTCTTGGAGATGAAATTATTAGAAAGGAAATAATTAATATAGAAAATTTTAACCTTTTCATGGAAATGATTACAGAAGCTCTGCGTAACTGTGAAACTTCTGGAGAAGAATGGTGGAATAACTAATTTAAGAATCACATGTGTTTGGATAAACTATGCTTTTATT
>CABXDN010000019.1 GCA_902511005.1 uncultured Candidatus Poseidoniales archaeon
ACCTCCTGGTTTAGACCTTCCATCACCACCTCCTTTGCCCCCTGGTTTAGTTCTCCCATCATCGCCTCCTTTACCAATTACTTATGATTCAAAAACTCAACCAGAAATTGAATATGAATCTTCAAATGGACCAGATTCATTAGATTCTCCAAAGCCACTTTCAGATAATTTAGCAGCATTAAACTCGCAACTTTCAGATCAATCTAATGATTTAGACGTGTTGGACATTGTTAGTGATGTTTCAGACACAATTAGTGAAGAAAATAATATTAAAAAAGCTCTCGAATCATTCAATACTCCTTCAGTCACGGTTTCAGAAAGTTCTCACCATTTACGTCCATCTACTGAAGTAGATGTAATACCCGGAGATAAGTTGAATGTGATACTTAGTGAGATTGAAGATTCTCTAATTAATTCAGATGGTAGTTCTATAAAACAAACAATAGAGGGGGAACTCATACTAAAAAATCCTAGTAAGAAACATAGAGCATGGGATATTGAAGTTGAGCTTTCTAACACAGATGCTACAGATTTAGGTGGTAAAACAGTAACTGTTCGTGAATTAGATGCAACTGAAGAAACAATTATTCCATACAGTTCTAATGGTCCTAGGATGTTAGAGATTAAGGAAAAAATTGATACTGATCCAGAGCGCGATCAGGAACCTAGTATGTCTCTAGTATATTCAAAAGATTCTCATGAGGTGCTTTTTTCAGTCGATATTGAAAATATTTCCTCTATTTCCTTGACTGATGTTATACTCAGACGTAGTTTCCCTCCAAACTTTGAGATTCCAGATTCTCCCGAATATCGCATTGAAGAGAATGATGTAATTTGGGAAATAGGACGGATGGCAGTAAGTGAAAGTAGAAAACTAGTGATATTACCAACTATTAATATTACGGGTGTAGAAAAAATACCTGCAGGTGTATCGGTAGTTACTTACAATGCTGAATCTACAGTTTCAAGGATTGGCTTTGAAAATGTCTCTAGTTCAGGGCGACAATTTTCTTATGTTAATGCCAAAGAAGACGACAGACCAGGAGTCTGGCATTGTAAATGTGTTTTTGAAAATAAATCTTCTTTTGTTGTTTCACTTTCCGGTGCAACTGTTAGGTTAGCAGGACGTGAATCTCCAATATTAGATGTCTCTGATTTGAGGCAGGATATACCTCCTGAAGGTAGTTGGGAATCAATGGAAAAAAGAGTAGAATCAGAAGACCAACCAAGTTTCACTCAAGAAGTCAGATATTCAATACTTCCACGCGTGTCTGTAAAATCCTCCGGTTCTATACAGGTATCAGAACAGCGTTTATCTATACTTGATGCATTAATACTAAAAAGATTCGATATTTCAAGAATTAAGTCATATATTCCCTCGGATTTAGAAGTCACAACTACAATTGAGAACACAGGTTCTGCTACGATAAATGTGATGAGAATTATTGATGATATCCCCGGCATTTTCACCCCTCCTGAATTGGAAAATGTGATTGTTGAGATAGAAGGTGCAGACTTGAGCGAAGATCAATACCGTATCGAAGTTATTAATGGAAATCAAATAGAAGAAAAACTAATTTCTCCTGATAATCCAGGTCATGCTCTAAGAATCACTGTCGGTACCTCTTCTCGATTAGGTCTCAAACCTGGGAAAACAATGGTTATTCGTTACCCACTGCATGCACCTGATCCTTCGCCTAAGAATCAACTATTGTCTGCACCAATTCGTTCTGATTTTAGTATGGAACGTTTTGGTCCAGTTGCAACTAGGACTGTAGAGCGTCCTCCTGTAGTTCGAGTCGTACATAGAAGAAGACAGATTAGTACGGGGAAAGAAGTATTTCCTGGTGGCGGAGCAGGAAGATATGAAATTTTACTAATGTTCCACAATACCTCGGATAGTGCTTTAGATGACTTAGCATTACATGACATAGTCCCAGGAACATTTTCAATAGAGAGTTCGTCTGTTAAATCATCCATGAATGGTGAAAAAGAATCTTCTTTCACCAAAGAATCAGCCAGAGATGGGAACAAAGTAACTTGGTCTATAGGTCGAATAGAAATGAATGAGCGGATAGAAGTGGTTTATGAAATCCAAGGAGATACTGAAGCAGAATACAAAGTTTCAGATGCGCAAGATTTCCATGGTGCTACATTTGGTAAGGAAGTAGATGAAGTGCCTAATGTTCCTGAATGGGCAGAATCAGTTGCTGATACTCCTTTGATTACTTTACCCTTATCGAAACCAATTAATGATGTTGAAGTTTCGATTCAACATTCTAATGATCATAAAGAACCTAATAATGATTCAGAAGATTATGATTTGAATTTAGAAGAAGAAAATTTAGTGAATATTGATTCAAATAAAGACACTGATAATCTCTCTGAAAATAGTTGTCCGATTTGTATGTCTGATTCTGAAATAGGTGAATCTGTCTGTGTAGTTTGTGGTTATTCATTCAAGTAATTTTAGGATTTACCTGAAGTAGGCCAACCGAAGTATTCATTCAATGCGTATGGAGCCATCACATTATGGTCGATGCGGGTGGTGGAGGAGATACTCAGCCGGCAGGGATGGGTTCAGCAATGTTACCTATGCTTTTTTTAATGCTAATGATGATGTCTTTGATGATGTTTCCGGGTATTAGAAATTCTTTATCAGATGGTGCAGGTACCGTCATAGAGCCATTACTCTTCGGAACATTTGGTCTTGAAGAATTATTTGTGCCAACCGTTTTTATTCTTGGTTCAAGTATAATGATTGTTAATACCATAATCCGTTCTTTTTTCATGGATCCTCTAAAACAGGCCCACCACAGTCATAGAAGCAAACAAATTAGTCAGCAAATGCGTGAGGCAAGAATGTCTCGAGATACTGCACGAATAGATAAAATGCAGAAATTGCAAATGGAGATGATGCCTGAACAAATGGCAATGCAAGGTGCCATGATGAAACCGATGATGTTTACTATGATATTTATTATTGGAATATTTAGCTGGATGGCAGATACTGTTCTTGACTTTAGAGTGGATTACGTTAGTCTGCCTTGGCAACCTATGTGGGGATTTGAGAATAAAGTTTTGTGGGTGTTCCCTGCTTGGATTGCAACATATATTACGATGAGCGCCCCTCTTGGAAGAATTGTAGACAGGCATCTTAAACTATTGAGGTATAAAACTCATCCAGTCGTTCTTTCTGGAGAACTAATTCCTGAGCCATTACTATATCTTCTTGAAGATGATAAATCCAAATCAAGTTCCAATAACCGTACTCGACGCAGTCAAAGAAAGAGAGCAGGGCCAAGAAAAACAGGTATCAAGTCTTCTGAATTATCAAGGAAAGGTGGAGGTAATCTACATGCAGCGCCGCCTCAAAAAGGTACAAAATGTCCATCTTGTGATTCTGATTTAGTTAATAGAAATACAAGAGGACTATTACGCTGTGATATTTGTAGAACAGAATGGAGATGATTCTTTGGTCAAAGTTACAGTTAGCGGTCCACCAGGGAGTGGAACCTCTACATTAGTACAGAGAATTGCTAATAATCACTCTTGGCGTTCACTTAATGGTGGCGATATATTTCGTTCTGAAGCTGCTATTAGAGGACTAACTGTAGGCGAATTTAGTGACCTCTGCAAAAAAGATCTAGATGTAGATCGTTCTTTAGACACAATTCTCAAAAAAGAGATTAAAAATCCTCATGGATCAGATATCATCGAAAGTCGCTTATCTGGTTGGTGGGCTCATTTAATGGAGGTATCTTGCCTTCGGATATGGGTTAATGTTAGTCCTGAGGAATGTGCTAGAAGAATCCAAAAGAGAGAGGGTGGTGATTTCCAGACTCAACTTAAATTATCTCAACAAAGACAGATGGACGATAAAGAAAGGTATCGAATTCTTTATGATATTGATTTAGATGACATGAGTCCTTATAGTCTAATCATAGATGCTGATAACATAGATGCGGATGAAGTGTATTCTCTTGTAGATGCACGTTTAAGGAGTGATTAGTTTGAACAGATTAATTTTTGACGATAATGCTACGACTAATCCTAAATTTGGCAATATCCCATTGGAGAGATCCCTAGATGAACTATTAGGTTCAGGGATTTTGCTAGTTAAGAAACCTAGAGGTCCAACTAGTCATCAATTGACAGCTTGGATAAGAAATGTGTTGGGAATAACAAAAATAGGCCATGGTGGGACTCTGGATCCTATGGCCACAGGTTTATTGACAATATTATGTGGTCGTGCTACAAGACTTACTGACATAATACTCAAGGGAGATAAACGCTATATTTCTGTAATACGTTTTGGTAGAAATATTGAGTTGGAAGAATTAGAAGCACTTTTAGCAAGTCTTGTTGGCGAAATATATAATGTTCCTCCGAAAGAATCTGCTGTTAAAGTTCAAGTACGTACAAGGACTATAACTTCTCTACGTCTTCTTGATTTTGATTTTGATTCTCGAATTGCAGCAATAGAGATATCTTGTGTTGCGGGGACCTATATTCGGACATTAACTAGAGATATTGGACTGTTACTGAATACATCATGTGAGATGTTAGAATTACATCGTGATAAAACTAGTATATTCGATGAAAGTATGGCTTGTAATATGCACCAATTGGTTGATGCAATCTTTCTCTGGAAAGAACATAATGATGAAAGAAGTTTGAGAAAATTACTAACTCCTGTGGAATCAATATTAACTAAAATCCCTAGTATTACTATCAAAGATGGTGCTGTTGCTGCCATGACTCATGGTGCTCCGTTAGCCCGTCCAGGCGTAGTTAATGCCTCTTCAAAAATTACTTCTGGCTCACTAGTTGTAATCAATAGTATGAAAGGAGAGGCGGTTGCAGTAGCTGAAATTAGTGTCGATATCGATGAGGTCTCTAATATGAAAAAAGGACAAGTGGCAGTTGCTAAAAGTGTACTAATGCCTACTGGTATTTATCCACAAAATTGGTCTAAATAGAACTTTCTAAACCATTTCATGTTCTTCATAAACCCATTCTTCTGTTTCTAAACGAATCTTTAGTTTCATCATAATCTAACACACACCACCGGTTCAGTTCCATTAAGAAACTGCGCGCGGTATTCTTCTTTCGAAATTATTCATGGTATAACTATTGCCTGAGTTTTTTACATTATCAGCCAAATGTATCCTTATTTCGGCTTTACTTTCTTTTATTGTATGGTTTTCTTACCTTGTTTGGACTCAACTGTAATACTGCTATCGAAACTAATATTACTACTATAGACAGAATAATAATTATCGGTTCTTTATCCAATTGTATTGAATCGTCTGATGAATCTATATCTGGTAGTGAAATGAATATTGTTATCTCATCCTGATTATTATCTTCATTAGATTCTTCAATTGAAAGTGTGCTATCAACTACAATTTTAATGACGTTATCTTGATCATTTCCTAATAAGGCAGTATCACAAACAGTACTAACGAGAGCACCCGGTTGCAATGTATCGATTTTCTTAGTATCAACTAGTACTTCGTTAACATAGCACCTTACATCTATTTCATTAGCACTGCCTCTTCCTTCATTCCTAATATATGCATAAATTTCTACAATGTCTCCATCCCTTGCATCGGAAATATCTGCACCATTTCTCTTGATAGTTACTGATTCTATCAATAGATCTGGTTTTGCAGAAACATCAACCATAATACTCTCTGTAATCTCATTAATAGTATCATTTACCACAATGCTAACTGTATGTAAACCCGAATCTACAGGATTTAGAACTAAATTATTTTGTTCATCTAATGTTGCCCATGATTTACTTGTTTTAATTACAAAGTTATCTGAATCGGGGTCATATATATCGATTGGAATTACTAGTGTGTCGCCTAAATCTATGTAGACAATAGTAGGAAGCCCCTCTATAACTGGTATATCAGAAATTGAACTTACGGACACAGTAAATATTCCCGTCCATACGTTATCTTGACTCCCACTATTATCATAAACATTGACTGTAATTCTACTTTCTCCCGATGCATCAGGAATAGTTTGTAATTCGATAAAATTTAGATTTTGTTCTAGACTATACGTTGAACTGACCGATATTACTGATTCATCTGAACTCGTTGCTATTACAGTTAGGTCACGCCTTTCAGTCATATCATCTTGACATGGTAGAGACATAAGGAATCCTCCTTCATCTTCTGTCATCTGTAAGTTGGCGATATTTTGGCAACTTGGAGAGTAATCATATTCTAATTCAAAACCTCCACTTATTGCCATTGAATCAATATGAGTTATCGTAGTTTCTGCATTCCCATCAGATGACCACTGGAATCTAGATGCGATACCGATTACAGTTTCACTATTATCTGATGGGAAGGCGTGCCCGATAGGTACACTAAATGAGAAATAACCAATCTCCATTTGAATAGTTTCTACTAGATATTCTCCAACTGCGAATTTCAAAACACTTGCGCTAGAAAGTCCGATAATTGAGCCAGTAATTCTCCCATTTACAATTAGTTTTGGATCATTTAAATCAACTCTTGCATATTCTACACATCCATCTTGTACGTCTATCCTGATATGTTGTTTTTCTGTAGGGTTATCCAATAAATCTCCAGACTGTTTGGGCGAATATTCTCCCTCTATATTATCTGGGATCACACCAATTGTATAATTACCAGATGCATAAATATGAATCCTTCCTAATTCCTGCCCATACGGTGCCTCTACATCAAAAGTCCAGTAAGACTCATCAGAGCCGTCAGGAGTAAGTCCACAGGACTCAATTTTTAATCCTTGAATGTCTCCCTCATATGGTGAGATATCAATAACAGGTGGTTTATCGATATTTATTTCATGATTCGCTTTAATATTTTCAAAAGAATACCAAGGCATATGGTACTTGACTCGAATTCCCAACGCATCTAATCTTACTTCTGAATCATCATTTGTACCCTGCGAAACATAATCAATAGTGAATTGAGAATTGACGATTTTATTCCAGTCCCAATCAAGAAGATTATCCATCTCAATAACAAGGGGATTATTCATTCTAAATACTCCTGAGGGTGTATGTGCAAACTCTCTAACTAATTTATCCGGTCCTGTATCTTCTAGAATTATTCTAACACTATCTTGATACAATGCGTTTGGTATCTCAAAATATAATAATAGAGATACATTTTCGATTTCTTTGTCATATAATCCGATATAATCGAAACCTCCTACTGTGATATCAGGTCCTTTAGACCAACTATAGTATGTATCGGGTTCACCTAAGCTATAATTAGAACCAGTAGGGCTACTGCTCGCCCAAGAAGTATGTGTCTCGAAATTATCTGGTCTTTCATGAGTAAAAGATAATTCACTATCTGCAACCATACCAATAGTATAATCCGCAGGATTATTAGTAAATCCTGAGGTACTAGTAATTTCCCATTGGTCAGAATCTTCAAAATCTCCTGCTGGTAATAGATCAATAGATTCAGACGCGATTACTGTATCTGCTTGTATGATTGGTGTTATTGGAGCAATCATAAAGATAGTGACAAGAAATACTACGTGACCGCCCACCTTCGTCATTATTTAATGTACGAACCAGACCACCGCTTGAATGCGTTGGTGTTGTGATTCTCATATACGCTGATTGGAACGCTTGAAATACATATCTACTCTCGAGTGATTACCAAGATGGCTGTGATGGTGTAGAGGTTAGCACGGTGGGTTGTGGTCCCGCCGGCCCGGGTTCAATTCCCGGTCACGGCCCCATCTTGGGAAATCACAGTTTATCGTTGGTAACATCTTCTAAGTCACTAGAAGAGATATGATGTCCCATTTTAATTCCTTTTGTCTTCAGATAATGTATGTTTTCTGCCCCTACTCCCACAATTAATGGTACTCTTTCAAATACCCTAATACCTAAATTTTCTAGTTTTTCAACTTTATCGGGGTTATTTGTTAATAACGAAACAATTTTAATTCCTAGATTATCAAATATTTTTGAGGCTATTGAATAATCTCTAGCATCACCAGGTAAGCCAAGCATGAGATTAGCATCTAATGTATCAGCACCTTTGTCTTGTAGATTATATGCCTGTATTTTTGCATGTAATCCTATCCCTCTTCCCTCTTGTCTAAGGTATACTAAACAGCCCCAACCTTTCCTTTGAATCTCTTCTAATGTATATTCTAACTGTGAACCACAATCACATCTGGTACTTGCGAAAGAATCTCCTGTGATGCATTCTGAGTGTACTCTGACTAATACGGGGTCTGGTCCAGACATATCCCCGAGAGTTAAAGCAACATGATCTAAACCCGTTGAACTTTCATGAAATATTCTTATTCTGAATTCTCCATACTTTGTAGGTAAACGTGCATCCGCGGGAACATCTACTTTTTCTTGAATTTCAATTTTATTCTCAGACACCATAAATATCCTCTCCGCACTATTTTCTAATTTTATAGACAAATTCTCCTGAATTCTCATTCAGACTAATCAGTTCTACTCCCAATCTATCACATAACGCTGGCATATCATGTTTAGTTTCAGGGTCATCACACAACACTTGAATAATAACTCCTGCATCTAAATTATCTAATAATTTCCGAGTTTCATGTATAGGGATTGGGCAAAAAAATCCTATCAAATCAAGAATAATTTCTTTGTCTTCTGAAATCGATTCAGACATTTCTTCCCCTCATGATTCCACTATCACTGGCTTAACTTTACGACCATTATAGTCCCGAGCTTTTATTACGTCAATTACATATGCAACTTTTGCAACATGAATCTCAACTTGCGATTGTTCTCCCGATTGATTTATTTCTCCAACAACTATCTCTGGGATTTTTGCCAATTTCACAATCCAATCTGCCAAGGCTCTTTTCGTTAAATCTTTTTGACCTATATCAAGATTAATTCTAACCATGCCAAAAGAATCAGCTACTTCATCCCAATCTTCTCTTTTCCTAACTGGATCTCTGTCTATACCTTCTGGGAGAGAAGGTGCATCAACAAAAGGTATAGTTAAACCCCAAGTAGAACAGATTTTTTCTACACTACCTCTGTCTTCCTTTGATACCAGGCTCCAAGCTTCTCCTTTTCGCCCCATCCTTCCTGTTCTACCAATTCTATGGACAAATGATTCAGTATCATCCGGTAAATCATAGTTGACTACAACCGTAATTCCATCTACATCTAATCCTCTTGCGGCTACATCTGTCGCTACCACAATTTTCTCTTTCCCCGAGCGAAAATCATTCAGTAGTCTCTCCCTCTTATTTTGTGGCATATCTCCATGTATCCCCACAGCTCTCATCTGAAATTTCCCTAATCTTTCGACTATTACGTCTACCATTCGCTTTGTATTACTGAAGATCAACATCTGTCCCTCCTCTGTCATATTAGCAATAATACGTCCTAATACCCAGAGTTTGTTAGCTCTACCAATTTTTACTGCGTAAAGGTCAATTTCTGGTATGTCAACTTCTAGGTCATCACTCATCACATGTTCTGCGTTAGTCATGAACTCTTGAGCAACATTCAGTACTTCTTCTGGGAATGTTGCACTGAAAAGTAGAGTTTGACTACGATTTGGCATTTTTTCAATGACCCATAGGATATCGGGAAAAAATCCCATATCTAACATTCTATCTGCTTCATCCAAACAAAATATAGAAATTTCTTGTAATTTAAGATGACCCTTTTTACTCATATCGATGACTCTCCCTGGAGTTCCTACTACAATATCACAGCCATTTGATAGATTTTTAGCCTGTTTTTCAATATCAGTCCCGCCATAGACTGAGATTATTTGTAAGCCTTTTTTGCCTTGCAGCAAATTCATTTCTTCTGTGACTTGTACTGCAAGTTCTCTTGTAGGACAAAGAATGATAGATTGTGGTATTCCAGTTTTTTTACATTTCTCAAGAATTGGTATACCGAATGCAGCTGTTTTACCAGATCCAGTTTTTGCTTGCCCTACAATGTCTTTCCCTTTTCTCGCAAATGGTATCGCATCCGCTTGAATTTCAGTAGGTGATGTCCATCCACGAGATTTAATTGCATCTAAAATTGTTGATTCTAGATTCCATTTTTCAAAGATTGACATTTAATCGCCTCAGAAGGATTCGGATTCGCTGATTTCCTTCTGAAGTTCTCCCATCCAGTACTTTTTACAGTTTTCTTTTGTTAGGTATTGTTCTTTTGAAGAAAAGTTATGGTTGAAGTGACCCTTATCTGCCGATGCAAATTGATCATTTGTCTTTTTATGAAACTTTTGAAGAACATGCTGGCGCATATATTGTTGAAATTTTAGA
Organism: uncultured Candidatus Poseidoniales archaeon; assembly: GCA_902511005.1. GTDB lineage: Archaea > Thermoplasmatota > Poseidoniia > Poseidoniales > Thalassarchaeaceae > MGIIb-O2. The sequence continues at coordinate 10,321 of CABXDN010000019.1, forward strand.
GACTTTTGTCTATTGATTCCATTTGGTGTAACACCCTCCCATAGGCGCTCAAATTGTTCGAGTTTCTCATCAAACTGTTCACTCATCGTAAGTCCTCTGGTTTTGGCCGACTTGCCTTCTGTTTATCATGTTCACCCTTCGGCTTGTCCGGCTTAATGGGCATCGTAAATTCCTGTATTTCATCATCATCAACTTTTTCTACTGGTGCTAAAAATCTATTTTTCTCAGTTTCTGTGCCATCTAACTCTAGATCTATAGATAGAGCAGCAAGTCGTTTTCTGAGTGCGGGGTCTGTTTCTTGACGAAGTAGTTCTGCTGCACTTTCTCTTAAACGATCTCCAGTCAATATGATTGAAAGTTGGCTGATACAAGCCGTTCTGAGATTCAAGTCTCTTGATCTTGCTCCTCTTAGTATCATGTCTGTAACTCTTGGGCTCTGCATATCTAACTTTTTCATAGCCCGGATAACTGAATTACGTACTTTTGTGTCATCATCATTTAGTGCATGTTCTACTAATATCAATGCGATTCTTGGTTCAGAGTTTGCGAGAGTAACTAGGCATTGTGATGCATTTCTTCTAACTTGTGCATCTTCATCTTCTAAGGACCATCCGATTAAGTCCCATCCAGTTGGCCCACCCTTGGCAGCAATATTACGTAGAATCTTAGAACCTCTTCTCCTTAAATCGACTTCATCTTCTCGGATTAACTCATCCAAATGCAAACAACCGCTTTCAGGCCATGCAATACTGGTTAATCTTAATGCTTCAAAGGCACTTTTCCTATGGTTTTTATCTTTGTGCCTTAATTCTCTTCTTAGGATATCTTCACACCCTGATGGAAATATAGGTGACATTTTCTGAAGTGTCTGCATAGCAGTTAATCTCACATTCA
>CABXDN010000020.1 GCA_902511005.1 uncultured Candidatus Poseidoniales archaeon
ATTATGGAATCAAAATCATCAGGAGATACAATTCAACTGTCTGTATTATCGCGAGAAAATGAATCTGGAGAAAGAGACTCAAGAAGAATTACTGTAACATTAACAGACCAACTAGATTATTATCTTGAGCAAGGCATTCCAAGTTACTTTGAAGAGAATTGTGATGAAAGCGATGATTGTCTTCAGAAATATATTAATTTTCTTGGAAAAAATGGAATTGAAGGAGGAAATGCATTCCTCGGAGTTAGTGGATTTTCTTCAGGTACCGGCGCGGTAGAAAGATATGAGTTATCATCGACTGAGGAATTACATCCAGCGTTAAGGGCTCTTCTCTTCACAATAAAGCCTTTAGAAATGATGGGAACACCTATACTACTGGATGGACATACAATTCCTTTAGATGAAAGAAACCTATTAGAAGCGGGAGACGGATTAATCGCATCTACTATCGGAACTCAAGGACTGTTAGCTGTTTTTGATTTCCTATTCTGGTTCATATGGATTAACTTCATACTTGGATTTGCTAATCTTATACCCATGATTCCATTTGATGGAGGCCAGATTGCGAGAGATAGTACTCATTCAGCTATATCATTTTTGAGAAAAGATATGAATCCACTAAAAGTAGAAGCATTAGCAAATAAGATTAGTGGTTTCAGTAGTATTATTATGCTAATTATTGTTTTATTGCCTATATTACTTGCCAATGCATTAAATTAATTTACTCTTCTTCTTCATTATTTGAATAGAAATATAAGTCAAAAATCATTGGTACGATTACTACAATTGCTATCAATGAAAAAAGGTTATTCCAAGTTTGTCCTGATACGAAACTAGAGGTTCCAGAAAAAAATAATTTTATTGCTCCAACCCATGGTATCTCTGATGATGCTACGCCTACTATCCAATCATCTCTAACCGCAGTAACTGGGTTGCCATTTTCATCTTTTAATCCACGACTGCGTATATAATCATCCTCAGCATCAGGGCTTGTAGCACGAAGTTGATCAATGGTGCATCCATTTGTTGATGGATTATCACCTGTTGTTAGATAACCTTCATGATTAGGGACCCAGCGATTAATGGTTAAGTTCCCATGAGGTGAGCATGAATAATCAATAGTTAGAGTTATTTCATCCACATTCACTATATTTGCACCAGGAACATCCCAAGTTAAAATACATATATTTTCTAATTTATCTAGAATGCCTTCTGAACAATTGTCATCAATAGGTACTTCTGTATGATTAGCTTCTGCTTTTAGCAAAACACGATGAATCACTGGAGTATCGCCACCACCATTTTTCTGATAAATTATAACGTCCCCAAACATCCCATGTTTCTCATAACCATAATTTTCGTCATTGACATTAGAGGCCTCTACAAAAGTGATAATATCGGTCCTATCGGGATTCATTACCAAAATTAGATCACCAGGATCTATAGCGCCTAGTGACCCATCCTCTGTATGTTTCATAGAACCTGATTCGACTACTACCATAGGAGGGAACATCCCTGTTGCAAGCCACATCGAGCCTAAAAGCAAGAAAACTAAACCAACTGCAAGAATCGCTTCTCTAAAATATGTCTTGATATCATTAGACAACACTACTCCTCCTTATCATAAAAAGGCCTAGTAGAATATAATAGTATTAGGATGAATACAATTAAAATTATACTAACTGGATCAAAATGAGCTGCGGGATGATAGTAAGATGAAGAACCACTAATTCTTTCCGTCAAATCTATTGTATATTCTCTCGAACCCGATTGCGTTGCTAAGCCAAATAAAGTGTTCCAAAATAAAGTTATTAGTGAACCTAATAATATTAAGATTAATAATCGGTGATAAAATATATTTCTTAAAATATCAAGACCGGGGAGTCTGCGAGAAAGTAATGAATCTGTGTTATTCAACCATAATTCTGTATTAGAAGATTGTTTTTCAGATTTACGATTAGGCGTTATTGACTCAAGAGAAAGGTTCTTTCCAACAGGTATTTGGTGCATTTCTAACAAACCCCTCATTAATCTCATATATTTTGAACCAAGCATTATCGCTGCGTCTTCTCCTTCTTTTCGACGCCTTAACACTTCAGCCCTTGAATCTAGTAATAAGATGTCATCAAGTAATTGTTTTTGTCCTAAATAATAAAAAAACTCGGGTGCGACATAAAATGTCCCAATACCTCCAACCACCATACCAATCCAAGTTAATGCCACAAGATTCTCTTTAGAGGGATCTGATGCACCAGATAATACGAAGAGAAATACAAACCCCCACACCAAGAGAGCAACTGAAAGAATTGACGTATTAGTGATTATTTGATAATGCCTATCGCTTTGATTAGCCCACCAACGACCCAAAAATCCCCGCTGTTGCTCGTCTCGACGTGCCATTATATCGAACATGGGTAAGGCTTCGCCGCTTAGTGCCTTACGCTAACAAGTTCAGATTTATTCTAGTTGTTATAGCAATTAATTAATGTGCTTTACTATCAAGTGAAATATATGAAAAGTCAATGGTGGGCAATGATTCTTGTGTTGAATCTTATTTTATCGGGATGTATTGGTGAGACAATACCGGACCTGGATGGAGATGGTATTGAGGATAGTGAAGACTATGATAGAGATGGAGATGGTTGGAGTAATGACTTGGAAATTAATTGTACTACCAATCCAGATGATTCTTCAGACATACCATTAGATTTAGATGAAGATAATATATGTGATTTATTGGATGAAGATGCTGATGGCGATGGTTGGAGTAATGACTTAGAATTAGAATGTCAGTCGTCAGCCTATAACTCCTCAGTTAATCCAATGGATTTTGATAATGATGGAATTTGTAATTATCTTGATGATGATATAGATGGCGATAAATTGCCTAATAATTGGGAATCCGAAAGAAATTTTGACCCTCTAGATCCAGAAGATGCCATGATTTGCCAAGGGAGATCAGAATATTGTTTACGAAGTTATGATGATTTCACATTTCCAGAAACACATAATGCATACTCTGCTGCAGAAGATGGAGTGGTTCTAGGAGTAAATCACTACACTGGTCTTCAGGCACAATGGGACGGAGGGATTAGAGCATTTATGCTCGATACACATCACGTCAACGATGAAGATAATGATGCTGAAGATGTGAGATTTTGCCATGGATCACCGGGACAATTTCCACATCCATGCTTATATTCAGAAATTAATGCCTTTGAATGGTTATCTTTGTTGAATACTCTTATGAATTCAACTAATGAAGGGTGTTCCACCGTATGCGGAGATGTTGTTACATTACTTATTGAAAATTATGTCCCTGCAGACCATCTAGAATATTTATTCAATGAAACTGGGATGTATGATAGAATATACATACATCAATTAGGAGATAATTGGCCTGATATTGGTGATTTGATATTGATGGGTAAAGACCTAGTCGTTTTCTGGGAACAAACGGGTAACCAAAGTTATCCTTGGCTTCATGATTTTGGAGAATTTGGATGGACGACGAATTATGCAGAAGATAATCCTGAAGACATGGAATGCACCGTTCACAGAGGAGATGGAAGTCAACCAGTATGGCATCTTAATAATTGGTTGAAGAGTATGTTTGGAGTCGCCGACCCTTACAGATCAGAGGAGGTAAATGATTATGATTTCTTACTAAATAGGTCTATTGAATGTTGGGAAATAATGGACAATAGACCCACTTTTGTAGCCGTTGATTACTGGGAAGATGGAGAAGTTACTAATGTCACAATCACACTTAATAAAATGGAAAACTGGGACGATATTATCCCCCCTCATCCATAATTGATAGAGTATGAAAGTGGATTCTGCTTTCGTTGGGTTTTCTAGATAGAACCTTTTCGAGAACAGCATGGGTAAAACTGCAATGGAGACATTGCATCCAAGGGTTCGGGAACTTATTACTCAATTAGGATGGGATTTAACACCAATTCAAGAAGAAGCAACGATTGATTTGTGTAATAATCAAGATAGATTATTAGTTGCACCGACTGGGAGTGGGAAAACAGAAGCTGCAATTCTTCCAGTAGTTTCCAGAGCTCTTGAAGAAAAATGGGAAGGTTTGTCAATACTATACATAACTCCACTTAGAGCTTTGAATAGAGATATAGATAGAAGATTATCTACAATGTTAGAGCCTTTAGGATTGACTGTCGGATTAAGGCATGGAGATACTACTCAAAAAGAAAGAAATAAACAATCAAAAAATCCCCCGAATCTGTTGATTACTACCCCCGAAACAACACAAATAATGCTTTTAGGGAGTAGGTTAAGAGAACATCTTTCTAAAGTGAAGGTAATAATTCTTGATGAAATTCATGACCTTGCAGGAAGCGAGAGAGGATCACAATTAATGGTAGGTTTAGAGAGAATTGCTGATATTAATAAAGGTGGTTTTCAAAGAATTGGTTTATCTGCAACTGTTGGTAATCCTAATGAAGTTTCAAAATATATGTCTAAAACCGCAAAACCTATTCTCGGTCCTGCCCCAAGATTTACCGAAGTTATTGTCCACAAAGAAAAACCATCCGCTGAAGATGATATTCTTTCCGTACAGTGGTCTGTTTCCCCCAACTCAATTGCAGCTTTCAGGAGATTAGCTAATTCATTAATCAAAGATTCACCATCTCTAATTTTCGTTAACTCTAGATCGGCTGCAGAAACAGTTGCACAAAGACTTAGCGCTATTGTTCCAGAAATTAAAATCGGAGTTCACCATGGAAGTTTAGCAGCAGAGACAAGAAGAAATATGGAAGATAAACTGAGAAAAGGTGAATTAAATGGAATTATCTGCACAAGTAGTTTGGAATTAGGGATAGATATAGGTTCGATAAAAAGAGTTCATCAGTTACAGTCGCCAAGAGCTGTTGACCGATTATTGCAAAGAATGGGAAGAGCAGAACATCATCTCGGAGGAACTGGACGAGGAGAGATTCTCGCATGGGAATTAGATGAAATTTCTGAGTGTGCAGTTATAGCGAGAAAGGCTATGTCCTCAGAACTCGAGGGGATTGAGTGGCAAACTAATCCAGGTGTTGTGGCAGCAAATCAATTTATTCAACTCGGAATTGAAAAAAGTATTGTACCATTAGATAAAGCGAATCAAATAATAGAGAATTGTTCGATATTTAACGAATGGAATTATCAATCAAGTATTGATATCCTTAGAGTTCTAAATGATCGTTGGTTAATACGACTTGTCGAAAAACCCGAAGAATCTGATGTCACAAAATGGCCAGCTAAGCTGTGGGAGGAATTAGCTTCGAGATGTCGAGAAGATATTCCGGATAAAAAACCGCCTTGGGATGAAGAACAGAAAGATGCTGATAAAATAAAATGGAAAAAGGCAATGCTCAAGGTACTTCCTGAATCACTAAAAAAAGGCTGGTATTCACCTTCAGGAAAAGCATCAAAATCTAGGACTGATCATATATCTATGATTCCAGATGAAATATCATATAGAGTTAGAGATGCAGTAACTAGAACTGTTCTAGGTTCTGTTGATGAGGCATTCGTTCTATCTTTGAATAACGATGCTAGTGACGATTCTTTAGGTAGAGCGAGAAGATTTGTAATGGCAGGTAGAACATGGCAAATTATTGATGCAGATCCGGAACAAGAAGAATTACTTGTGGCGCCAATAAAAGAAACTGGAGAAGCACCTGTTTGGGCGGGAGAATTACCCCCTGTACCGAAAGAAGTAGCCAGAGAGGTAGGGCAATTAAGGAGAAGTGTAGCAGTTTCTTTAGGTGCTATTGAAGATGAGAATAATACTATCTCATTCGAAGAATATCCTATTTCACCAAGTGCCAGAGATACTTTGATTTATACTATATCGGAACACCTTGACGCAACGGGAGTACTCCCTGATGAAAAAACTGTAACAATTGAGGATAGACAAGGGACAATTATCTTGAATACCTGTGCTGGGTCAAAAATAAATGAAACTTTAGCATATTTAATTCAGGCTTTTGGCTCATTAAAAGAGGGAAAAATGGGACGTACATTAATTGACCCTTATCGAATATCTATCCAAATTCCAGGGACCACTCCCTCTGATGTTCTAGGTTGGTTGCAAGATACTCCTCCTGCGGCTCTTCCATCGTTAATGAGGATGACAATACCTAATGGTAGAGCAGTCAGATGGAGGGTTGTTCAAGTCGCTCGGAGAATGGGAGTTTTACAAAAAGGAGTTGACCCTCGTAAAGTCAATCTTCAAGGATTGATGAGAAGATGGAAAGGAACACCTGTAATTGAAGAAGCATTGAGTAAATTATTCCATGAAAGAATGGATATTGATTCGACTATTGATTTCTTAACTGAGATTCAAAATGGTGATATCAAAATTCTTCTAACCCCTCCTGGCCCTCTAGGACAATCAATGAAAAGTGAGAAAGACTTGCTACTACCATCATGGTCTGATAAAGAATTGAGAGAACATTTAGAAGTTCGTCTATTAAATGAAAGAGCCGTTTTAGTATGTTTAAATTGTCAAAATATAATGCGGAAAAGAGTCGAAAGATTCCAAGAAAGAATTGAAGCTTGTTCTACATGTTCGGGTACAATGCAAGCATGTGCACCTGAAAGAATGGAATCTATGTTAGTAGATTGGGTAAAGAGTAAAGACCCTAAAGTTTCTGGGAAAATGACAAAGAATGCTGAATTAATTAGAACGCATGGCAAAGATGCTGTGATTTGCATGATGGGAAGAGGCATTGCTGAAGAAACAGCAACAAGAATTCTCAGAGGGCATGTTTTTGGAGAGAGAGTAAGATTACTTAGATCGATACACAATGCCGAATTAAAATATGCTTCAACAAGAAGATATTGGAGTTAGTGGAAAGGTAAGCACTATGTTCGTCCTTTCATGGGGGACTGGTATGTTAATCGGTTTAACTGGTAGAAATGCATCAGGGAAATCAACTATTGTCGATTGGTTTTCAAAAAAAGGTCTGAAGACTGCATCTTGTTCTGATTCAATAAGAACATGGCTTGCTACGCAAAATATTGAACCAACTAGAGATGCTTTGATTGAAGGTGGAAGAGAATTGAGAAGGCAAGGTGGCGCAGGTATTCTAGCTGAAATGCTACTAGAAATGCTTGATGGAGATAATGCTGTAATTGATTCTATTAGAACCCCTGGTGAAGTTGAAGCATTGAGGAAAAGAGAGGATTTTTTATTAATTGAAGTTAAAGCCAGTTCAGATACTAGATGGGAACGTTCGCAAAGTCGAGCTCGTGCTGGAGACCCAATTGATAGAGAGACATTTATCAGGCAAGAAAAGGCAGAATCTGTGGCAAAAGATGCTGCAGGTCAAGCATTAAATGCTACAGCTGAATTAGCAGATTTAGTTATTCTAAATGATGGGACTGAGAATGAATTAAGCAAAGACTTAGAAGAAATGTTCATAAAATTAAATAAATGATTTTTTGCCGTAAATAACTTAATAGATATAATAATAATACACGCAAATATGAACAAGTACTTTCTTAGCATTACAATATTATTTGTCTTATTATTATCTTCAATTCCAGTTAACGCAGCAAGCGTACCACCAGAACCTAATGAAGATGGGATATGGGTAATAGATGATGCAGGATTACTAATACAAAGCCAGTTTGATTCTCTAAATGATAAATGTAATAGTATCTATCTAAATACAGGGACACCAATTGTAATTCTTACAATTGAAAGTTATGAAAGTCAAGATGCGCCAGATGATTGGGAAATGGAAGAATATGCACGATTTGCATTTGATGAGTATGGTATAATGGACGATAGGAATGAAGATAAGGCTATTCTGATATTTATATCTGAGTTAGATAGGCAATTTTGGATAGAATTAGGAAGAGGATACTTGGGTCAAGAATTAGACGGTTATGTGCAAAGCATCTTTGATTATGAAGTAAGACCTTGGTTAGCCGAAGATCAATGGTTTGAGGGATTAAATGCAGCAGTTGAGGGATTGAGACCTATTCTCGAAGAAGGCGAAATAATAATTCCAGATTTTGATTGGAGTGATGAGATTTGGGTAGTGGATGATGGAAATATACTTGATTCCAATGTAGAGGCACAACTTAACTTAATGATCAATGAAATCGAGTTAGAAACTAGTTGCCCAATTATCATTATTACAATAAATAATCTTGCTGAAAAAAATGCTTCTTTGATGACTTTTGGTACGTATTTAGGTAAAGTGTTTGATGAATATGAGATGCCTGACTGTGGTATAATCTGGGGTTTGATAGAAGAACGTTATGAGTGGGAAACTTGGTATCAGATTGCTGCTACTACTGGAGACCAATATAATGGAGATTGGAACAGATTTCTACAACATAAAATTTGGCAACTTCAAGATAGATTAGTATGGTTTGGTGATACGAATCAAGCCTTTATTGATATGGTTGAATATTCAGAAAAGGCGATTAATGACGATGGATTCAAAATTGATGAATGGTTGGAAATTAATTCAATTCCAATCTTATTGGTAGCTATATTTTTGTTTATTGGTATTGGTTTATTCATTTATTCTATACCTAAGAAATTAAAATTCCGAAAAAGAAAAGATGAGGCACTCGTGAAAACAGCAGTGATTAATAGAGCAATAATGAGTAATTTGTCAGGAGGTTCTAGTATCAGAAGTGAGTGGAATGGAGTATTTGAAGGTATGAAAGATTCGGAAATTAAATCATTCAGACAACTTGATGAAAAACTTAAACATGAAGATGTAAATATTAGTTTAGAAAAATATGGAACTGAACTGGAGATTATAAAAGAAATCTATAATTTACGAAGTTCAAGATCAGATATTGCCACAGCCTTTTCAATAATTATCTCGTTTCCAATGACAATTATGTTAGTTTTAAGTTATTCAAGCTCTTCTACATTGATGATGGAAGCTCAAAAAATAAGTACTGAGCATATATTTATCGGAATTTTTACAACGGTATTTATTGGTTTTTTTGTAGGACCAATAGCTGCGATATTTTTTGGAATTATAAACAATGGAAGTGGACAATTGAAAAAAGAAATGGCATTAATACTAGGGCTTCCTTTGATGAAAAGAAGATCAAGAGATAATTATAGAG
>CABXDN010000021.1 GCA_902511005.1 uncultured Candidatus Poseidoniales archaeon
ACGATCAAGATACTGATGACATCGATCCGTTCCCATTAGATAATACAGAGTGGGATGATACAGATTCAGACGGTATTGGTAACAATGCTGATACTGATGATGACGGTGACGGTGTACTAGATACGGCTGATGTTTGGCCACTTGATCTATGTGCATCTGCTGACTTTGACAGCGATGGTCTACCTGACACAATAGTAGCTGGTTGTACAACTACTTTGACTGAGGATGCAGACGACGATAACGATGGTGTTGACGACGTTACTGATGCATGTCCATTCAATGCTGGTGAGCAAGTAGATACTGACGGTGACGGATACTGTGACAATCAGGATACTGATGACGACAACGATGGTGTATACGACTTGAATGACTTGTACCCATTAGATGCGACTGAATCAGCAGATAATGATATGGACGGAATTGGTGACAATGCTGATACTGACGACGACAACGATGGTGTTGACGATCTTCTTGATGCGTTCCCATACGATGCTACTGAAACAAGTGACTTCGATGGTGATGGAGTTGGTGACAATGCTGACCTAGATGATGATGGTGACAACGTACTTGACGATGTTGATCCGTTCCCTCTAGACGGTACTGCATGGATTGATACTGATGGAGATGGAACTCCTGATTACACAGGTCCTCCGCCATTCTCTGGTGACTTCGAAGGTGGAGCAGTTGGTGGAATCTGGCAAACCTCTAGCCTGGCAACATATCCAATGGTCGCAGATAGCGGTTCTCCAATCTCTGGAGCATTCTCTGCTATGTCAACTAACCAAAACATAGGTAGCTCAGCATCTGGAATGATGATCTCACTAACTAACATGGTGAACGATACAGATACTGATGGAGACGGAATTGCAGACGCTGCATCTTACTCCTTCGCTTATTCTGTATCTACTGAATCTGGCTGGGATTATCTGTCATTCTGTATCGATAACGATGCAAACTGCCAGAGAACTTCTGGATACACAATGCGTTGGGCTGGTCTAACAACCGGAACATACTCTGGAACTGTTGATGCAGGTGCACATACTTTCACATGGAATTACTGGAAAGACAGTGTAGTTGATGGAAATTCAGATACTGTATGGATTGATGACGTAACAATGTCTGTCCCACAAGGTTTGACTAACGCTGACCTTGATGACGATAATGACGGTGTTCTCGATGATATGGATCTAGATTCACTAGACCCATGTGTTGGCATTGATACAGATGGAGATGGCATGGCGGATAATCTAGGTACTACAATGCTAAATGGTTCTGCTTGTGACGCTTCAATGTACAATATTGACGAAGATGATGACGATGATTCGTGGTCTGATGTTGACGAAGCAATATGTGGTTCTGACAGTCTTGTAGCTAACTCTACACCTGATGATAATGATGGTGACCAGATCTGTGACATTACTGACACAGACGATGACAACGACGGATTCTCAGATGATGTAGATGCCTTCCCAATGGATAGTAGCGAAGCACTGGATACTGATGGTGATGGTACAGGTAACAATGCAGATACCGACGACGATGACGATACAGTCACTGACGGTCTTGATGCGTTCCCTCTAGATGCATCAGAAAGTAACGACAACGATGGTGACGGAACTGGTGACAATGCAGATACTGACGATGACAACGATGGATGTCTTGATGTTGACGATGCATTCCCAATGAGTGCAGCGGAATGTGTTGATACAGATGGTGACCAACTTGGTGACAATGTTGATCCAGATGATGACGGTGACGGAGTAGCTGACGTAAGCGATCCATTCCCATTAGATGCATCAGAAAGTTCTGACAACGACGGTGATGGTGTTGGTGACAATACAGATACTGACGATGACGGTGACGGTGTTGACGACGTAGATGATGCGTTCCCACTGGATCCATTAGAATCTGAGGATTTAGATATGGATGGACAAGGTGATAACTCTGATGCTGACGATGATGGTGATGGAGTCAATGACGGAATCGATGCATTCCCAACAGACAACACAGAATGGGTTGACAGTGACGGTGACGGAACTGGAGACAATTCTGATTCTGACGATGATGGTGACGGTGTTGACGACGTAGACGATGCGTTCCCAATGAACCCATCTGAATCTGCTGACTTAGACGGTGATGGCCTTGGTGACAATGCTGACAACGATGATGACGGCGATGGTGATTCAGATGCTGACGATCAATTCCCAACAGATGCTTCTGAGTGGGATGATACAGATGGTGACGGAGTTGGTGACAATGAAGACACTGATGATGACGGTGACACATACTCTGATGCAGATGAGGATGCTTGTGGATCTAACAGCATGGATGCTAGCTCAGTACCTTCTGACTTCGATGGCGACACAATATGTGACGTACTAGACTCAGATGATACTGATGGTCCTGATGCACCTACTGATGGTGGTACAGAACCAGGATTCGGAAACGTACCTGGATTCCCTGCACTGTTCGCAACTATCGCTCTAATCGGCGCGGCTCTAATCGGTCGCCGTAGAGACGACTGAATCTAATTTAGTCGGACGTAGAACCTAAGTCGGGAGTTTTTACTCCCGGCTTGGGTCCCAACCTTTTTTTAATTCTCAGTGTATTCTAAGGATATTCTGAGCGACACTTCGGGCAACCCTGATAAGGTAGTCTCTAACCACTTAGAATGATAACCATGCCTGGCACCAATAGAGTTGAGATTAGAACCTTAAAAGTAGGACGCTATGTTGCTCTTGAAGAAAGTGCTTACAAAATTCTAAGTATGTCAAAATCTAAACCAGGTAAGCACGGTTCAGCCAAAGCAAGAATTGAGCTTGAAGATATATTTACTGGACAAAAGCGTAGTCATGTTGGTACAGTTACAGATAACATCTATGTTCCTGTTATAGAAAAAGGATCTGCAATCATAACTCATATCCAAGGTGCTGAAGTCCACGCAATGGATAGTAAAACATATGAAACTCTGATTTTACCTCTCGATCCAGCAATGAATTTAGAAGGCGGTGGAGAAATCCAGTGGATGGAAGCAATGGGTAGATTTAGAATCACTCGTGATCATTAGATAATCTATTTTTCACCTCATTTTCGTTTTTTTCCACGTGAAGTATAAGCCGCTTCAATCTTTCCAAGATTCTGAGGTAGCAGTATCCCTGAGTAAAAGTTCTTTTCCGAACAGCAGGTATTACTGTACATAAATTGGTGAAATAAAAATGAAATCGGATTCAGGAGGTGTTCCAAAAGGCGCCTGGCTACTACTTTTAGTTGCTTTATTTGCAGTTTCAAGCGCGGGAGCAGTATTGCAATCGATGAGTGAAATACCTCCTATATTACGAGCATCATGGAGAATGCAAGGTACTGCTCTAATTCTTCTCCCCGGATTTATTTATCAATTATCATCTCTTGATAAAAATTTATTTTCATCTAAAGACGCGATGATAATTTTACTTTCTAGCCTCTTTTTAGCAGCTCATTTTGGTTCTTGGGTATGGTCACTTGATCATACTAGTCTAGTTCACAGTCTACTGTTTGTAACTAGTCATCCTCTAGTCGTTGTGCTGTTAATGCCAATACTAGGTTCTGAAATTAGAAGAGGACATTTCATTGGTGCTTCAATCGGTTTTTTTGGGGCAGCTCTTACTCTGAAAGATATTGATGCAGATGGAGAGGTGACATTAATTGGTAATTTTTTCGCGTTTATAGGAGCAGTTACTGTAGTCGGTTATCTTTTTGCAGGTCGATATTTAAGGTCAAAAAGAAATATGCCTCTATTTATTTACGCATTCCCTGTTACTCTTCTTTCTGCAGTTTGGTTGACACCTGCATCAATCATTGTAGAGGGTACTAGTTTTTCTCAAACATTACCTGAGTTAGGGGTTTTCGGGTGGTTCGATCTTAGTTGGATATTTTGGGTTGGATATCTATCATTAGGGCCTGGTTTATTGGGTCACACAGGTATCAACGCAGTATTGCGTTGGTTTCCCCCATTGATAGTTTCAATTGCACTATTATTCGAACCAGTAATTGGAGGAGTAATTGGATGGTTCCTGACAGGGGATATTTCATTAGGTATTTGGACAGTTATTGGAGGTTGTTTGATGTTAGTTGGAGCGATGATGGTAAAATTTGAAGAAGCTAATGAGCAAACAATTGATGAATCGCCTTCATGAACTAAAGGCTACTCGCAACTCTATGACTAAACCAACATTGTTTGTCACAAATGATGATGGGGTAGATGCCCCTGGTATTCAGCACCTAATACGAGAATTGAATATTCATGAATATCCTCTGATAGTCTTGGCTCCTGCTACTGAACAATCCGCTACTGGTATGAAAATATCTGTTCGTAAAAAACTGAAAATTACTAAGAGACAAGACATTACTGACAATTTACAGATAAATAAGAAAATTCCTTTGAAAGTTTACTCGTTAGATGGTTCTCCTTGTGACTGTGTTATTGTTGCGTTAGACGGTGGTCTTAGTATGCTAGAACCCGAATTTAAACCCTCAATGTGTATATCAGGTGTCAATCAAGGACCTAATCTTTCAGTCGATATTATGCACTCAGGTACAGTATCAGCGGCTCGAGAAAGTGCACTTTATGGAATGCCTTCTATAGCGATTAGTTTGGCAACATATGAGCATAGTAATTTTGATGATTCAGTTATAGGTGCTATCAAAGTTATAGAATCTTGTCTTAATTTTCTACCGATAAGTCCCCCAGATCTTCTTAGAAAAAACGGTTCAGAATCTCTGCCGGAATTATCATCCAATGCGGATTCATTAAGGGAGAATTTTTCTCATGGTAATATCTTTCTTAATCTGAATGCACCTCTGAAATGGAATGGTCATTTCAATACTGTATCTCTTGGTTCTAGATGGTACAGAAGCGCTATTACGAGCCATCAAATAGATTCTGGAGATATGGCTTTTGAGGTCGGTGCGGCGGAAATTATAGAGGAAGAAATCCCCGAAACTGATTGTTTTTCTGTAAATTCAGGCGAATATGCTATTTCACCACTTTCTTCATGGCCTGTCAATCATCCGTTGGGTATGCCGAAGTCAATTCTAGATGCAGCATCAATATCTGATAGTCAAGGATTGCCATTTTGGTTCAGTTCATAACTTGTCAAAAATATATTGAGAGATTGCTATACATGAATGTCCTTGTAACCATTTTTCTCCTAAGGATATCTTTTCATATTCTGTAAACTGTTCAATTTCCTTTTCATTAAAAGGCGAATCATCAGAAAGGATAATTCCCACCTTTTCTTTTTTTGATATATGCGAAATATCTCTACCATTAGCGTCTAATATATTGATGTCAACACCTTCATTTTTCCAAGAATTAATAGTATCTGAGATATCTCCTCCTGAATGGAATATCCCCTGAGTGATTTCTTTATATTGTCCAATTGGTGGAATTGGTAATTTCATTACAGCTTTTATTTGTCCTGCAATAGATCTTTCGTCAGGTCTCACTCCTGCTAATATCTCTCCGTCAAAGAAAACCCTTCTATCGGGTCCTTCTCCTCCCTGAAGGTGTAATGTGATATTGGTATCTTTCCTAATTCCATGAGATATGAAAAGAGCCGAATTTATCGCTCTAACTAATACATCTATTCTTCCAGAACCGGGAAGGTCATTCAAATTTAGATTTCCAGAACTTGGTGCTTTATGACCAATGATGGCATAGTGCCGTTGCAAAATATCACCCTAAGTCAAAGTCAGCATCATCAATATTCATCATTGATTGCATTTGTCTACGCATCTTTCTGTCGCCCTTCATTCCTTTCATCATTTTCTTAGATTTATTCCACTGCCCAATAAGATCCTTTACATCTTTTTCAGTACAACCTGAACCCTTAGCTATTCTTCTAATTCTGCTATGCTTGAGTAACAATGGTTCATCTTTTTCTTGTTGAGTCATAGAATCCATAATCACCCTATACTTCTCTAGATTGTCTTGCATTTGTTTCTTCTGCCCACGCCCAAGTGACCCCATTCCTCCAAACATAGAGTCTGGAAGATGTGACATTAATTTGTCAACAGTACCTATCTTACTCATCATTTCCATTTGCGAATACATATCTGTAAGAGTAAATCTTCCAGACATTAACCTTTGAGCTAATCTCATTGCTTCTTCTTGGTCTAAATCCCCTGGTGCTAAATCAATCAGTCCCTTGATATCTCCCATACCTAGTAGTCTTGAAATGAATCTATCAGATTCGAATTTTTCTAAATCCTTGACTTGCTCTCCTTCTCCAACGAAGACAATAGGTGCCCCAGTTGTTGCTACTGCTGAAAGTGCTCCGCCACCTCTAGCGGTACCGTCTAACTTAGTTACAATAGTACCAGTTACCCCTACAAGATCATGGAAAGTTTGGGCGACTTTTCCTGCGGCCTGACCTACTTGAGCGTCAATAACAAGAAATCTCTCTGTTGCATTAGCAATCTCTGCGATTTCAATTAATTCTTCTCGTAATTGTTCATCTAAACTATCTCTTCCTGCTGTATCTATGATTACAACGTCTGAATTGCCAACTTTCTTCAAACCATTCTTCACAATCTTTGCAGCATCTTTTTCTTCAGGTTCACCATATACTTCGATGTTTGTTCCTTCTAGTAATTGGCAGAGTTGTTGATAAGCTCCTGGTCTGTGAACGTCTGCTTCAATAACTCCAACTTTAACTCCGTGTCTTCTTCTCCACCAATCTGCCATTTTTGCAGTAGTGGTAGTTTTACCTTGACCGTACAGACCAACCATTAGGATGGTTTCATTGTGAGGCTTTATTTCTCTTGGTGGCCCAAGTATCCTTACAAGTTCTGAATAAATAAGATTCATTGCATGAGTTTCAAGTTTCAAACCTGGTGGTTTTTCCTCCTCTAATAGCCTTCTTTCTATTCTCTCAGTGATCTCCTTTGTTTGCCTAACATTGAAATCTGCTTCCAATAATGCTCTCCTAAGTGAACGACTTAGGTCTTTTACAGATTCTTCATCGACCTGTCTTTTTCCCTTCAATAAACCAATCGAACCAAGAATACGATTCTTGAACCCCTCGAGCGCCACAACCTCGGGTGATGTTAGGGTGGTTTGAAGGTTATTAGAGTCGGTGAACTGAAAGGTAGAACCCTATCGCCAATCATGGCCGTTGCTGAGATCCCTCTCGTGCAGATGCAACTTGCCTTTGCAATAGGCCTCTTGGGTGTGTATATTGGGTGGAGGGGTATCATAGCCAAGATGACTGGATTCTACGATATGGCTGGTGCATTCAAATATCTTCTTTACGGTATTGTATCAGGAATGGTGTTTGCAGTAGCGTCTGATGAGATGATACTACAATTTGGCGTAATTAATTCGCAACTGAATATCGCTACTGCATTTTTTGTTTCATTACTTATTGCTGCCTCAGAATCGGCATTAGTTCTATTCTTACTCGGTAGACCAAAGATAGTGGCTTTACGTTCCTCAACTCCTTATGGTTGGACGCTGGGTTTAGGAATGGGGGCAATGTTTACTTCAGTGCTTATTGTGAGGCTTTTCGACCCACAACTTACCTCTGAATTTTCAGGTTTTTCTGTATTTTCAGTTATAATCGCTCTTTCATTAGCAGTAATTGCTTGTGTAGGTAATGCAGAAATATCTACTCTTCAAGGCGTGGGGGTACTAAATCATCAAAGATTCAAAACTTTCTATCTCAGTACAATAGCACGAAGTATTCTAATTCTTGGATTAATACTTACTTTATGGTACCCTCTGATAATATTATTTTTCGCGCCTATAGTCTCTTATTATTGGCCGATTGCCCAAAATAAGTGGCTGCCAATTGGTATGACTCCGGCTGCATTACAGGCGTTTCGTAGAACTATAAGACAAGATCAGAAAATCCGTCTTGCATCTAAAAATCGTATTAGAGGCGAAAGAATCTTCGAGGAAGAATGATTCTTTCGATTACTTCAAGATATTCGTTAATGACCACATTTGCAATTCACCAGTAAGTATGATTATATTCGTTCGGTTAAGGCAGGGTAATTGATGAGAGTAATCATTGCTGGTGCAGGGGAGGTTGGCAGAGGAGTTGCTAACGCCCTTAGACAAGAAAAACGCAGCGTTGCATTAATCGATCCTAAACCTAGTGCTATCAGTGAATCTCAGTCTTTAGATTGTCTTCTCGTCACTGGTTCAGTTCTTTCTAGAGATTCTCTCTTAAGGGCCGGGATTAGCGATGCAGAGATTATCGTAATGGCTACGAATAACGATGAAGTTAACCTTCTTGCCTGCGCATTTGCTAAGAGAGTTTACAGTGAACAAGTTGGAGATAGAAATGCCGCTGGCTTAACAGTGGTTGCTGTAATCAGTAACCCTAATTTATTGAATGCTGATAAGGGAGCAGGTCCACTTGAAAAATGGACTAGAGCCGATCATATTGTTTGTTCGTCGGATCAAATTGTAGAACAGTTAGCAGCAGGTTTACTAGCTCCTTCAATAGATGAAATACTTTCTTTTGGCGACAAATCTTGGATTTCTGCCGTTAATGTGACTTCTCAATCTGCTCTTATTGGTGTAAGTACGGGAGATGTAACTAATGTTTTTGTTGATATTCCTTTAATATATGCGATTTCCTCAGAGAATGACGGTGGCAGATTAACGGATGGTAGTGAAATAATAAAAGAAGGAGATATTCTTGTTTTTGTTTCTCGTTCTACTTCTAAATTCAATCTGATTACTAAGGCAGTTGGTCGCGTAGATCCTGAACTTCCAGAAAAACCTCTCGTTGCGATCTTTGGT
>CABXDN010000022.1 GCA_902511005.1 uncultured Candidatus Poseidoniales archaeon
GCTGGTTGTACTAGTGGAGATCCTGATGGAGGAGGTAATGATGAAATTGATATGGATATACTCAATCAATTGATTGATGATAACCTTCAAGATTTCATAAATAATACTACAATTACGGTTGAAAATCATTATCATAATAATACTACTTATGTCACTAATGAATATAATAACATCAGTAATAATGAAGGAGATTCTGTTACAGAGAATAATTTCCAAACAGATTACACAAATTACTCATTAGGTGGAATTGGTAATAATAGTGGCGGTAGTGATGAAATTCTTTTTGTCATGCACCTTGAATTTAATGCTTCAGAAATAGCACCCGAATTAGTTCCAAGAATAGATGATGACCCTAGGTTAAGAACATTCGACTATTCAAAGTCATTTTATGGATTTGTTTGGGTTGAAGATCCTAATGGAGATAATGGTAGTAATGGGTGGTATGAACAACAATTAATCAATACGACGCATGTTGTATCTTGTTCAATTTATTATCAATTTGAAGGTCAGTACGAAGTTTATCTAGAAGATTATGGTACCTTGAATATTTACGGTGATGGAACATTTTGGGACAGTTCCAACAAGTATGATTATGAAGCATATTGGGGTGCTACATATGGATATAATAATTCAGAAGATACATCTCAAATGACTTGGAATGACTATTTCTGGGCTGGAGAATTAAATGAAGACCATTGTTATCCAGAATGGACATCTTGGATCGCGAATGAATACAGCACTAACATTGGGAATATTGATGTTCCATACGGATATATGGTAGGTGGAGCAGTTGTAGAATTTTATCATGGACTTGATCAAAATTATTTCGACAATGACGCTTACAATGAAACAACGGGCTCTCCACATTCATATTACGATTCTATCAGTTTTGAAAGAGAATCAGGTATGTCTTCATCAACTGCTATTCAACAATATGGTGGTTGGGATAATCTAACTGTAATGTTGAATCTGAATGTACAATATCTATATGAAAATTCAGAATTCGCACTAACAATTATTTATTCATTCACACCAGTCATACCTGTCGAGTAATTTGCTAATGAATACACAGAAAGAGTAGTTTTTCTTCAAACCAATCGAAAGGGGAGCCGTTCCGATTACCTGTGATTGGAAGGGTACCCAAGTAGATGTATATGTCATGTAGCGTATTTCATAAAGTGGGTACCTTCCGCTATTATCATGAAGCCCATAGCTGAAATAGAGGAAAATCTGGCAAGCAAAGCCGAACCAATCCTGGGCTTCAAGCCATCTTCTAAAATCAAAAGAGGACCTATTGGAATACTGATCAGCATAATTTGCATAGCGATTGTGTATAGAGAATTGAGCCGTGCTGGCGTAATCTAGGGTACGCTTCCGCTCAAGGGTGGTCGCAATAGTAATTACCACAAGAAGGGAGACACTGTCAAAAATAATCCAATCAATGTACCGCCAATAATGTTCATTTGGAATATCTTGGGATATTCCTCTTTTGTCCCCCAAGAAAAGGTCTTACGAATCCATACTTTCTGATTGACCAAACAATTGGCTACATACAGCAGTATAGCCACGCCAATAGCAATACGGATGAAATCTAGATTAGTCAGGTCCATAATAATCCGATAATAATCCACTAAATAAATAGAGAGGGTCCCCCTTCGCATATCCGTCAATACCGAGGGTACCTCACTTAGCATGATTTCTTTTTTTCCAGACAGAAGTCAATGGGACGATTATGAAAAAGAAAACGATTACATTCATAATGAAAGATCCCAGCATTTTCTCCGAACTAAGATTCGCCCAGTCCCAATACCATACTAAGAACAACGACAGTAGTATTACAATGGGGAGGAGGATAACGGACCGCTTCATTGGAGGGGTCGCCTCCACCCATTTCTCAATTTTGGCTTGCATAGACTCCTCGTCCATAATTTCCACCTCTTGCCTGTGCTAATATTAGTTTGGGTAGTCATAGATTTGTCAAATAGTGCTCAACATAATCGATTAATTTAGGAATCAATGGGTTTCTGCTTAGATCCATGAATTAGCAATTGCTGAATTAATGGGTTTGCAGCCCGCCCTTTCATAGGCTAGCCTATGAAAAGTCCTACTGAGAGCCCTTTGAGATTCAATATCCGTATCAATTGGTATTCGATACACCCTCTGAATCTAACCAAAAACCACTGAAATAGTCACAGGTTAGCATAGGATAGAGATTAGTATCTGATGAGAAGTAAAAGCAACATTGAGATAGTGAGAATAGCGTTTACAGTTCTAATTCTGTTCCAACGATTCCATGGGATTTCAAAACCAACACGAGATAATGCGGCTTCAGATTCCTCTAATGTCTCAATATCCAAATTTTGTAGTGAATTATTTAGGGGAATATTAAATCGAAATGTTGGCAATTGAACTCCAAATATATACAGAATTGATGCAAATATGAGGAGATAGATTTGTGTTCCGCTTAGGTTCATAATTCCCAGAATGAATGTGATAATTATCGAGAGAATTGAACCTGCCCAGACGAGAATAAAGAGTGGTTGATTGTTTTGTATG
The DNA here is from genome assembly GCA_902511005.1 of uncultured Candidatus Poseidoniales archaeon. Taxonomy (GTDB): domain Archaea; phylum Thermoplasmatota; class Poseidoniia; order Poseidoniales; family Thalassarchaeaceae; genus MGIIb-O2. The sequence continues at coordinate 2,557 of CABXDN010000022.1, forward strand.
ATTCCATCCATGTGTTTGAATGCCAAAAGAAACTCCTTGTCAGTGAGTTTCGCAATACCTGGCATCACAACGATCGCAAATCCAAACAATAACCCTGCAACTAACGAGCAGAGAATGATAGACAACGTCAGTGCCACGTGTAAAGGCTCCATGTTTGATGCCAAACGAACGTGTTAACAATTCTTCCTAATAACACATAGTCGTGATTTGAGGTATATCTGAGCAGAGGGTGGCCCTTTGATGACGTAGAAAAACAAATAAACCTAAGCTAGTATTGAGTAATGATTAGATTGTTGGATGAAGTATGTGGACAGATTTTATTTGAAATAATCGCATATATAATCATATTAACTATTATATCAATTCTTGTAGATGCAGGAATGTCTGAATCCCAAGCCGAATTTACTGTAATAATTTCAGGAATTTGCTTTCTGATAATAATTCTGCTAAGATGGAAAAAAAGGAGGTTAGCTCTGGGTAAGTCGGTAGAATTAGATACTGATAATGATGGTTATATCTCCGAAGAAGAATGGGCAGCTGCAGGTATGTCGAATGAGGACGAAAACTGACGAAAGGGTACCCTATTTGACTGGCCTCTTCATGACAAATTGCGAATTTGGCCAACTACCGACACCACCGGCAACAACTTCCCATCCTTCTCTTCCTAGTTTGTTCAATTTTACTTCAAGCTTTTTGTTATTGGAATGTCCTACAACCTTGTATTCCCACATAATCATGCAATCGGATGTGGGTACCACTATTTAATCCTGAGTTAAAGAGTAGGCATTGAAAGAAAATACTGCTAACCCATTATTTAAGGTACGAAAAACACATCTATTGCCTATCTTTCATTCCCTTATTTCTAGTCATGTATATTTTCCAGCCAAGGAAAGTAACTATGGTGAAGAATGTGGTCATTAGTGCATAGAAACCGAACGTCATTTCACCTGATATATATTCACTAGAGCCAGTTTGTCCATCTATCAATATTACTCTCCGAGCATCTACAGGAGACATTTGATCATCACTAATGACTAACCTAGAGTACATCGTAGAGTTCCCAGATTCAATATGAGGTTTCAATTTCAAACTCCAAGAAGACCAATCGCCGCTAGAGGAAAGGTCTGTTGCTTGCTGCCAATCTCCTCCCCCAACCTTAATCTGTACAAATCCAAATCCTGGTGACCCTCCTGATGAAATTCCAGAAATACTAGATTCATTACCGATATGTTGGAGAGTTTTAATATCCATCGTGATATTCAGAGATGAATCAATTGCCCCTGCTGATTGTACGAATAAAAGAGGATCTGCTTGCCCATATCCAAATTCATTATCTGGTCTCGATTCCAGAATACTACAATCATTGAAGCCTGGATCATCGAGGAACTGTAAGTCTCTCTCAATCGAGTCTGCACTGATAATGGCCTTAACTTGGTCGTGTGTAATATCTGGATTAGATTCTACCATCAACGCGGCTATTCCAGCCATTAAAGGAGTAGCCATGCTGGTTCCTGACTTACTTGTATATCCATCCGACGTTGCCGCGTCGGGAGCCATGATATTAGATCCTATGACAGATACGTCAGGTTTCACCCGACCGTCTGAAGTGTATCCTCTACTGGAGTATATTGCTAGGCCTAAATCTTTGTCAAGACTAGCCACAGTGATTGGAAGGTTTGCATCTCCAGGGCTATCTATAGTATTACAACCAGCAAATGTAGCGCCACCAAACTCATTTCCTGCAGACAGAAAGGTAATGATTCCAGAAGCAGCAACGGCATCCATTTGTTGGCTCCAAGCAGAAGAACCATCATTATCGAAATGTATCTCGAACTGTTGTTCTCCAAGTGAAGAGGTCAGTATGTCTATACTCTTAGAGTTCTTGTTCTCTATCGCCCACTCGGCACCTTCGATTATATCCTGTATATCTCCATCACAACATGCTAAGATATTGATTACCCACGCACCAGGAGCCACACCAACATACCTAGCACCATCTGCCGAAACCTGCCCTCCACCTGTACCTGCAGCAATTCCGGCTACATGAGAGCCATGAGTACCCGAGTCGTAAGACTCTCCAGCAGGTTGTTCTGAGTCGGTTATCACAGCGTCGTAAAATGCTGATATTTTTGGGTCACAATCAATGCCAATAGGATTAGGATTAACTGGGTCTGGATCCGGTTGTTCGCAACCTATTGTCAATTCATCATCCATATCGTTGAGTCCTTCATGATCTCCGCGTACACCTGTATCAAGAACTGCAATAGTGACTCCTGTCCCATCAAAGCCATATTGTGACCAAACTTGATCAACACCCATATTTGGAACCGCCTCGTTCATGTGTGTCTCTGCGAGTCCTAGGTCTTCCAACATCACAAGGCCGGATAATTTCAATACAGGTGATTCAGAGTGTATAATATCTAAAGGGACATTTGCGATCAAACTATCAAGATAGATTGGTCTCATTGTCACTGTTGCACCAAGATCTTCCAATGCCTTAACATCGGCAGTCGACGGGTGATGATCATAATCAACGAAAACTCTTGCATATCCTGGGTCGGCTCTCTTCCACCATTGCGAATACACATCAGAAGACTGAGTTAGCAACCAAGCGAGGCGATCATCTATCTTGTCTTGATTCTTGTCTCTTGACCAATCTTCCCACCATTCATCATGAATTTCTAGAGAATGTCTTGGCTGCCATTCTCCAGCTGCATCTAGACCTCCTCTTTCATTGCCAAGACTGATTTGTGATACTGTTAACGGAAAAATGAGCGTGGCAAGAATCAACAGCGCAACAACTCGCGGAGAAGATTTCATTGCATCTACGAGAAGGGGTTCACTCAAGTCCCTTACGCTTATACAAACACTTTCGTATCCCTTAGCATCTTATCTATATGAAGATATGATTCGGATTGGTTAGGGGGCTTAAAAGCCAGTTAATTCGACTATTACAATAGAAAATAGACTTTTTACTTAGTTCCCACAGCCGCATCCAGGTTCTTCACAGGATGGTTGAACAGTCTTCTCAGATTTTTGTTGTTTTTTAGAATTCATCTTTCTAATTTTTCCTAATCCCTTAATACCGCGATTTGTCATGATTGTTCGTAATTAATTCTATTAAAAAATATTTTGATAAAATTAATCTGCAACGGATATTAAATTGACCCTTGATTTCACATCAATGCTGAATATAAGCATATCACTACCATAGTTGGTAGTACAACCATTGGAAGAGTTGGTATACTCTCACTGTAGCCTCTAAATTTTGCACCTGCAATTGTTAGAAAGAAAGCCGACAGACCCATTGCAGTACCTGTCAAGATAGCCTCAGTTGCCGCGACATCATCAACATTGAGACTACAATATAAATTGATTAGACCTAAACCTAGAATACCTCCTCCAATAGCCATCCTACTAGCTGACATCTGATCACTGTCAACCCCTTCGACATCTCCGAAAATTTCCTTATTAAATCCAACAGGATCGTAATTCATTCTAAGACCGATGAGCAGCGCTACGCTACCTACTATTTGCATTGCTAGTGTATGTTCCATATATTTTAATAAACTAGAAAGTATATTATTATGCTGGTTTAAACAGAAAACTGAGTTACCCAATAACTGGTCCGGGGTTATCCCAATGATACCATAATTCTCGTCCAAATTCAGATGTCTCTCCTTGGAAAAATAGTTTCTCACCAATGCTGATATAGAACTGAGGCCAACTACTGTTATTCCCGGGATTCAAATCTACAGCAATTCTTGTCCCTTCACTCGTACCATCACTTCTCCAAACCTCTGTCCCATAAGTTCCGCCATCATCCGCGGAGAAGTAAAGTTCACCTTGATGAATGACTTTTAGATTACCACTCCAAAATCCAGAATCCCAGTAAAAACTACTATTATTTCCCGGATTTATATCCTTAATCATCACTGTACCTGCCTCCGTTCCATCACTTTTCCATAATTCTCTACCGTAGTCTTCTGTATAAGCCATAAAGTAAAGAATTCCATCCATAATTATCAGTTCATTTGGAGAACTCGAACCATTAAGATTGATATCTTTAATCATGTATGTTCCCGATTCAGTACTGTCTGTAATCCATAATTCACGACCATTTTGACCATCATCTGCTGTAAAGATAAGTTTTTCGTCGAATTTAATCAGGTTCATAGGTTCGCTTGAATTATTATCCCCCGGCCATATGTCTTTGACTAAATATGTTGAAAATGCATCTCCTTGACTAAAGTATAATTCTTGACCGCTAGAACCATTATCTGCTGAAAGATAAGCCCCATTACTACCCGATGTAAGATACATTGGATTGCTTCCTTCTTCTCCAGGATTAATATCTTTAATTAAGAATAATCCTCCCGATAAAGCAGATAAACCATAGCGGTATAATTCACGTCCATAATCGACAGTCTCTGCAGAAAACCAAATAGTACTACCTTTCATTATAATGTCCCTAGGAATCCCCCCTTTATCGTCCATGCAGCAGTAGTCTCCATTATTCCAAGATTTATCTTCCGGAACTAAATTGATTAACATGAATGTTCCTGAATCAGTGCCATCGGTCATCCATAATTCCTCGCCAGATGCTGGATCGAAACCAGAGTTACAGTAATTATCTATACAGATTGCTTGAATGATTGTATATAGAAGTCTATCTGGATTGAATCCATCATCAGGAATAACCATCAGATTACTGGGCCCTGAGTAATCAAAATCAGAATCTGGATGGTTGTAGTCCCAACCTATCCATTGGTCACGAATGCGAGATGTTCCCTCTTCAGTTCCATCACTGACGTAAACATGAGCGAAGTTGGAGTTAGAGT
>CABXDN010000023.1 GCA_902511005.1 uncultured Candidatus Poseidoniales archaeon
TCTGCTGGAAAAATCCTTGATTATCTATATATCTTCTTGTCCAAGTGATATGTGCGTAACCATCAGTTGTACTCCATGATGAAAAATCTCCTGCCCATTTAGTTTCTAGCATGTTTGAACATGGAATTAAAGCAAGATTAGAATTTATTCGATACAACGACAAACCTCCATCATTACTTGTAATCAACAATCCTTCTCCATTCAAATCTATTACCTTAATTGGTTCTTCTCCATAATTAAACGATATTTGTTTTGCACCAGTCAGAGCTGATTGATCTACAAGAATTGTTGAAATAACTTCGTTATTATCCCAGTTCAAATCTGATAAACTCTCACCATTTATTGTTATCTTTACTTCTATCGGACCAACGTCATTAACGATATGTGCAAATGCTACTTGGCTGGCACCTTGACCTACTACTAGTGAAATATTAGTAGTTGTTTTCTCAGTCCAACCTAAATCATTCTTCAACCAGAGTGTTGCACCAACGTCCATGGCATTAGTAGAACCTAAATTATCGATTCTACCTGTTATCAAGAACTGTTCATTCGGCCTAGGTATAGATGGTTCTGTCTTAATAGCCCCGTCTCTGAAAGCCAGATCAATTCCTTGCGGTCGTTGTAATACTGGGAATATTATTGAAATATCATTATCTGATTCATTATTTTCTTGAATTTCATCTAGTGGGTCAAGAGAAATTGTCAGTTGTTTATCCCCTACACTTGAGGGATTCCATGAGAGTGAGATTTCGATTATATCTCCACTTCCTATGCTTTGAATAATAATTTCGTCTTTTCTGTAACCGTCTTCTAAGAGATATACGGACAATTCATCAGCAGATAGGTCACCAATGTTTCTAATTTGCACCTTTGCCTCTAGGAATGTATTGACATAGGTTTCAGTCACGGCAATTCCATATTCCTGTATTGAAACTCCTGTTCTAAACATTAAATCCGGTGATGGAGGATTATTGTCAATTTCTACAGTCGTACGAATTTCTTCCGAACTAACTCCTACGCCACTGACTAATCTTACTGAAAATCTTTGAATTCCATCGTCCGTATCTCTGGTATCCCAAGGTATAGCCCATTCTATCTCTTCATTACCCTGTCCTGAATAATAAGTTGTATTTTTCCAATCATCAGTACCTAATCTCCATTGTAACTGCGCTCCATTAACTGTTTCCATAATCCCATTTATCTCAATATTTCCACTTATGATATCTTGACTACTCGGTGAACTAACCTCTATTGATAACTTTCCAACATTATGCGTATTTTTTGTAGTATTGCTCCATTGTTCAAATTCATTCTTAGATTTAACTTCTATTTGAAGAGTTTCGGCATCAACATCTTCGTCATCTTCGAAATTTGGTAAGTCAAAGTTAGTAGTCCAATTAACAGTGCCGAATGCTTGATGCCAATCAACCAAGACCCCAGTAGAAAGTGGACCCCCATCTAGAGGTCTATACTTGTAAGTAACACGAACTTGGACCTCTTCTGTAGTTCCATTTTCTTCTCCTGCTTCAGTAATATGTCCGCGTATGCTGTAACTTTGCCCTTCTATTAGCCATAGTCCACTGGGCTTTTCAATAACCGCCCAATTACCAGTTCCTTCTCCTACAGGGGGATCTCCACCTCCGGTGCCGTTCCCTGGTGGGTCTCCTCCTCCTGTGTCTCCAAGCAGTTCCTGAAGAATCAAATTCCCATCAATTATTCCGAAACCATAATCTTCATTCCATATATCTGAAACTGATGGCATTGAAGGAGAACCTCTGACTTCAGAATTATTTCTAAGGATATCTTTAACTTCTTGCGGTTCTAACTCATCATCTATTTGTAGAATAATTGCTACCAAGCCTGCGACTGCGGGTGTAGACATACTTGTCCCATCCATTGAAACATAGCCATCATCTGCCAAGGCAGTAGAATCTTGACCCGGGATTGTTGATGTAGATGCAGCATGTTGAGCCGAAGTCATACCTGAACCTGGAGCGACAACATCTGGTTTCAGTTCATCCCATTTATTCCCATCATTATCGTCTACTCTGGGCCCTGAATTAGAATAATCCGCTATTTCGTCATCATTTCTTTGAATAGTATTTTGATCATCAATTGCTCCCACAGTTATTGAAGAATCAGCTGCTCCGACTGATGTGACTCGATTAGTTCCATCATTACCGATAGCGGCAATAGGTACAATTCCTGCTTCTGCACAATCATTAACAAGTCTTGCTGCTGAGTTATTCCCATCGTCTCCTTGGTCATTTTCCCCAACGGGAGAACTCCCACTTCCGAACGACATAGTCATGATGTCGATACCCTCACTAGAATCATTATTCCCCCAATCTGTATCTACATTTTGTAGAACCCACTGCAAACCTTTGATGATAGGACCTTCATCTCCTCCTGCACTACCTCCTGAGTCAGTCATTACTTTGACATCTACTAAATATGAACCGGGTGCATAACCTTGATTTATCCTTCTTTCATCTCCAGTTCCTAATGCAATACCTGCTACATGAGTCCCATGTCCGTTACCATCGTCTGGATCAAATTCCCCATCATTGCATTCTTGAGAATTCCATGAAGTTGCATCACATCCTGCAACCCATTTAGGATCCGATAAGTCATCTGGTTGGTTTTCATTATCATTATTGTTATCTGAGAAATCATCAAGTGAGAAATGTTCATTATCTACTCCAGAATCTAAGACGGCAATTACTACTCCAGAACCATCATAGCCAAAATCTCTCAGAGTTTCATCATAGACATCTGAATTTCGAACTTTGGACCCTCTGGTGGCTACACTTAGATAGGACACTATTTTGTCTTGCTCTTCAATCATTACAACACCTTCTTGTTGCCATATTTCAATTAGTGAACTAACAGGTACATGATCAATGACAACTGAATCAATATATTCTACAGGGAAAAACCATGACCCCTCTTCTTCCCAACCATGTTGAATTAGTACCTCCTTTAATTTGAATAGATCAGTATCTCCTGGATGCCATGAATAGCCGACTATAATTGCAGTAGTCATCCGTCCATCATTTCCAAGTATTGCAGTTGCTGAATGAGACTCTTTTTGTCCATCAATCATATATTGAAGACTATCTTCCATTCCATTAGCATCTTTATCTGTGGCGAAATTTACCCACCAATATGGTTCTTCTACTGCCGGGCTAGCATCCCAAGGAGGGAATCCGATACCTAGATATTTTTCTGGACATTTTTCATCTTGACATTTTAATTCTGGAACCTCTGATTCAGTATTCGAAGTTATTGATTCTAGATGGTAATTTTCATCATGAATATTGTCGTCTTCACCCGGAACCATTGCTGCTGCTCCTGCGGATAAATCTAGCACTAGCATCAACGCTACAACCAACATTGGGCCTACTGTTTTCGATGGTCTTATCATGGCTCTCTTAGAGAGCCAACGTCAAGAGAGGTATAATTTGAACCGATAATTAATTCAATAATACCTGATTATGGCCAAAATAGATGTTCACCATTTATCGAACAAATGAGTCGATATACATCATCTTTTTCACTTAATTTTATTTCTCCGTCACAAACGGGACATATAGTATTCTCAGCAAGTTCTTCCAGCCAAGCTTGTCTAGTTTCTAGTTCATCGCCTTGTTGTCTGAGTTGATATAATATTCTTTCTGCATTTCCTTCGAGAGGCTTATTTGCTGATTCCCATGGGTCATTTGTTAAGTCACCCATTTTCTCTTTTGCAATCACTCTCATAGATTCATTATGGGATGCAGCAGTTGGATTAGAACTTTCAGTAGTCAATGAACTGGGTGCTCCTCTAGCGATTATTCTTGCTAAAAGATATGCCAAAATAAATCCTCCAATATGCGCCATATGTGCAATATTTGTTTCTCCCGAAGTACCTTCTTGAATCGAGTACATTTGATAGATTTCTAGCCCTAACCGGACGAATACAATTAACCATATTGGCCATGCTTTTATCAAGAATAATAGAGGGAATTCAATTTCATCATTTGGCCAGCATGCCATATAGGCGCCTAGTAGGCCAAATGCTGCTCCGCTAGCCCCAATCGCAGGGTTTTCGGATTCAGGATGTGTCAAAACCCACGCGACATTCCCTCCAATAAATCCTAGGGAATATACTATCATCCATCTCTTACTACCTAGTCTTTGTTCTAAAGGAACACCAACCAATCCGATTACAAGAATATTTGAGAGAACATGTAACCAATCTGCATGTAACCAAGCAGCAGTTACAAATCGATATACTTGATCAGGATTTCTTGATACTTTTGGAATCATTGAAAGTAGTTCGATTTCATCAAATCCAACATTTGCTATAGTCAGAATAAATCTAACTAACATTACTAAGAGTAACGATAGAACCATCGCTAAAGCAACACTTGTCCTTTGTCTGTAAGAATTGATGAATGGTATTATCGCTACAATGATGTAGATTGATAAAAATATCAAATCACTATTTTCTAAGTCTGACAAAAACATATCACCTCCGGAGTTGGTTGTCACAAATCATACCCGAGGGTATTGTAGCAATAGCGCCTTCGATTCCTTGACGAACGTCTCAAACGATGAACAGCCCTCGGAGGTATGTGAGTGCACCGCCGTTAATCCGGATTTCTGATTTAGATATTCATCGAGGAAGTCGCCTTGTTATATCAGAAATGAACTTCGAATTATTCGAAGGAGAAGTAGTTGCTCTTGTAGGATCAAACGGTTGTGGCAAGACTACATTGCTCGAATCAAGTGCAGGCATGCATGCAATTACTTCAGGTGAAATCTCTTGGAGGAATGAAGGGCATGAGATGAGACTTGTCAGAGATTCCGAAGGCCGAAGAAATCCATTGCCGCCAATGGGTTTGACATTACAAAAAAATGGAATGTCAGGCGAGGAAACAATAGAAGAGAGATTAGCTACAGTTCTAGCAGTTTCTGGCTGCTATTATGATTCAACTAAAGTATCTCAGTTACTAAATTCTTGGGGCCTTGAGCATCGTAAATCTGATAGAATTTCGCAGCTTTCGGGAGGATTGGCAAGGCGACTTGCTGTACTTTCAGGATTAGCACCTGCGGTGATGTCAGCACAACCTCGTGCAATTTTACTTGATGAACCATCAGAAGGACTAGATGAGTCCGCTAGGGAATTATTAGTCGACTGGTTAAGAGCGTTGGCTTCTAAAGGACATGGGGTAATTCTAGCCACACATGATTCTCAAATTATGTTGGCAGCTGATAGAATTATGAAATTTGATGGGAAAAGAGGTGTTTCTGTCAAAAAGCAAAAACATCCTTTATGTAATTTTGATTTACCAGAACCTTCTGGTAATGCTAAAATAAGTAAAATTTCGAGTCTTTTTCATTGGGCTTACAGAATGGAAAAGAGAAATCCTATCGATACAGTAAGTCGCTTTATTCCATCTATCTTGGCACTATTATTGATTCATACATTGGTAAATGAAGATGAAATATCAGTGGCTGGTCCAGATTTTGTCGCGGCAATGATCTTATTGCCCTCATTTATATCTGTAGTAATTCCTCCAGCATTAATTCCGAGATATGCCGAAGAAAATTGCGGTAGATGGTGGGAAGCTGTAATAGGGCCGAAATTTCGTACTTTTTCCTCTATCATAGGTTCATCAATTATACTCCCTTTACCATTAATTTATATTTCTTGGTTAGTTATTACTGATTTCGGAGTCCAAAAAGAAGATTTAGGCACTATTTCCTCTTGGTTGTGGCTTCCTGGTATAGTTATGTTTAGTGTGGCAATTGCAGCATCTGCTCTCCATTTATTAGTTTCTGATTTGAGAAGAGTTGGTGCTT
>CABXDN010000024.1 GCA_902511005.1 uncultured Candidatus Poseidoniales archaeon
CCAACTGAAAGATTAGGATCGGATGCTTTTCTTCTTTCCCAATGTGAATTAAAATCATTAGATTGGGGACTATCGTTATTATCGGAAGTTGGTTCTTCTGAGATAACTTCATCTTCGGTAATATTTTCTTCAATTTCTACTTCTAAAGAAGGCGGAGGTGGAGGAGGCGGTAGTGGGAAAGAGATACCTGGAGGGAGAGGCGGTAAAGGCATTCCTTGAGGATTATCTTGAGTGTCTCCGTCCTCGCCCATACTGCTCACTAGTAGCGTTCCGTACCCAATCACTCTTCAACATATTGTGATTCAGTGTTCAAAATATGTCTAATTAACAATCGAACCCCAACCTTTCAAAACTAAGAATGTCGCTAGAGATTCAGTTACTTCGAGTCTATCTCCCGAATTACCTTCTACTCTTATCCCTGCAAGCTCAGCTGTTACATCATCTTTATTGAGCAATATGTTGAATTTTTTATCGGAAGAGAATACTATAGATTCTTCCAACGGGTTAAATGAGTTAGATGATTCTGGATTAAGACGTTCTAAAGGCATTTCAGTTACTCTCAAACCGCATTTCCCATGCAAACTACCAATCCATCTGATAACTCTCTTCACATCTACTGTTACTGCCTCATCAGTTTCACCTGCCGAACCAAGAACTACCGAACTATCTCCTTTTACCATATTCCAAAATATAGATGTATTTTTTTCTCCAAAAACACGTAATTTATTATCTCTATTCAGACGTCCTAAACGTTCATCGTCAGCTAACTCTGCAATTTCTTTAATTTTATTGCGTGACACTTTTTTACCAGATGTAATTGGTGACTTAGCACTCTTCTCTAGGGCTAACTCAAGTTCTTCAAGATATAACTTATGACCAGGACCTTTTTCGTCTATGACTCTTAATTTATGAGTAACAGAACTCATACCATGTTTTATTCTATCTTGCCAACCTGAATTTGGGCCAGATAATGTTGTTTGGACGCTAATTCCTTCACCTCTTATATGATTCACTAATTGCCTGCGTGCATTCGAATCGATATGTAATAGTGAGGGGTCACGTACGTGTATGTGGAATCCACGATGACCTGAGAAAGAGGTTTGGACATATTTTTCCTTGAAACCAAACTCTGGTTCTAAAAACTCTGACCAAAGTGTCCAAGCTTGTTCTTGAATTTTAGAGATCATTGTAGGGAAGTCATTATCAGAAACACCGGGTAAATGATCTCCATCTAAATCGAAGATCAAATCTGCACCTAACCAGTCTTTATCAATCATTTTTCTTTCATTTGGTAATCGATAATAAGCAGTACTATGGAAACAAGAGTGAGGTGCCCTCTGTTTAAGGTAATCAGATAGACCTTTTTTATCAATAAAACCTCTATGTCGATCAGGAGGTTTTGACCCCCAAGGAATAAACATCCATTCCCTACTTCTCAATCTCGGAGGGACCCATAAAGTATTGTGATCTAGAGAGTTATAATAGTCGCTGAAGCGCAAAGCGAAACGGCTCCAGCCCTCTACCATAGACCAGTTAGTAAGTAGGTAGCAAATTAAGTTGAGGTTCCCTCATTCAAGATTTAAGTCTGAAACATACTTACCATCGGATGCTGAATCAGCCCCTGTGGCCTCTACATACGCCTCCCAGCATACAAATTTGTCATCCAACACAACTGCCTCTGCAAAAGTCATTGCTTTACCGGTGATTGCACATACTGGACCTAACTGTCCAGTGGCTGTAGATAGTTTTGATGCGTCAGGCATGATTTGCCCGTAAAGAAGGACACTATTCATCCTTGCCATTCAACATACAGAGATACACACAGTTTTGTATTAGATTTCTACCGCTAAATCATGACAACAGCCCCCACGACGTTTCAGGTCGGCCATTCACCAGACCCAGATGATGCATTCATGTTCCATGCAATGACTACTGGAGCCATAGATACTGAAGGTAGAGATTACCAACATGTTCTATTAGATATTGAGACTTTGAACAAACATGCTATGGAAGGAACATACGAAATTTCGGCGGTTAGCATACATTCATTCCCACTAATCGCTGAAAAATATCATCTCATGAATTGTGGAGCATCCATGGGCGAAGGATATGGACCGATGGTTATATCTAATAAAGAAATGAGCGAAGAGGAAGCAAAAACAAAAACAATCGCTATTCCAGGTTTGGGTACTAGTGCTTACTTATCTCTACTTTTAGCATGGGGTGAGGTTAAGGTTGAAGTGGTACCATTTGATGAAATATTACCTAGGGTCGCTAGTGGAGAGTATGATGCTGGCTTAATTATACATGAAGGGCAACTAACATGGGAGTCAGAAGGTGTGAAATTAGTTCTAGATTTAGGTATATGGTGGAATGAAAAGACAGGCTTACCTCTCCCACTAGGTGGAAATGTGGTAAGAAAAGATCTCGGCATAGAGTTGTGCGAATCATTGACAGAAGATGTCAAGAATAGTATAGTACACTCATTGGACAATCCAGACAGTGCACTTGAATTCGCTAAAAAATGGGGCAGAGGAATCGATGACGAGACTAACAAAGAGTTCGTCGGCATGTATGTTAACGAACGCACAATTGATTATGGAAATGATGGGAGAGATGCAATCAGACTGTTCCTTAAAGAGGGTCAAAAAATAGGGATGGTTGACAAAGAATTAGATGTCGACGGGATACAATTCATAGGATCAGGTGAATGAATGGAAAGTCGGGAAAAACCAGAAATTAGTCCGTTTGATTCAGTCGACCCAGCACCACCTAGTCAAGAATCAAATATTACTAATTTAAGCAATACGTTATCTAATGAAAATGAGAAAATGTTCCAAAGAATGAGGGCCTTATTTGCTTTGAGAAATATAGGTGGGCATGAATCAGTAGATGCTTTGACTAATGCATTCAGCTCAGAATCAGCATTACTCAAACATGAAATTGCTTACGTTTTAGGACAAATGCAAGACCCACATGCAGTTCCATCATTGATCGATAGATTATCGGATGCAACTGAAGACGTCATGGTACGTCATGAAGCTGCAGAGGCATTAGGGGCGATTGGAGATATGATAGCAATTGATACATTGAGAAAATTCCAAGATGATTCTGAAGTAGTAGTAGCAGAATCTTGTGAAGTGGCAATAGATTTGCTTAATTATGTCTCAAGTAAAGAATTAAATTATTCTTAAGACAAAAGCCATTCAATCTCTTCATTCATTCCGCAAACTTCTTTCAAAAAATGTTCAAGCCCTTCTTTAGATTCATCATCTAATTTATTTTGCACTTCAACCAGAAAATATTCTGAGATTCGAGATACAGAGAATCCTAACTTAGAAGAAGTTCGAGATATTACACCATCCCTCCATGATTCATCATGAAGAAATTGATTATACTGATTGACCATATCATTCCTCGCTCTATTCAACTTACTCAAATTAGAATCTTTACGAGCAGCGAATACACCAAAAACCATGGGGAAACCAGTAATTTTAGTCCATTCAGCCCCCAAATCAAGTTTAACTAACTCTGGGTTTTCTTTAGCAGCGATTAAAGCTCTATCGCCAATTAATAATGCACCATCTGATTTTTCTAACATTGCAACAAGATCTGGACCAGTTTCATGGAATTTGGGATCCAAATTATTTCGGCGTAAAACCCATTGAAGCAAAGCGCGAGATGTTGACGAATCGGAGGGTAATGCTATATCTCTCATCTGATCAATAGATCGAGTTCCAAATAGAAGAACTGATCCAACATCGCCTTTACTTACAATTCCTAACTCAGGCAATAGAAGTAACTTTTCTGAATGTTTGGCGTAATCGGCAGCAGGTATTGGAGCAGTTAGGCAATCTCTTCGAAGAAGATGCCCAGTTAGCCATGCAGGAGGTGCTGGGAGAATCTTCCAATTGTTTTGTAATCCATCAAATATAGGATCACAATTTGCGAAGGCGACACGACCGAGTACAGATTCCCAAGACATTCTATCACTACGCTGACTGAGCCACTGGAAGATTTTGTCCCCCACCGTCTGGTTTTCTATTATATTGAGTGAAATCTGTATATGTAGTATTTCTCTTTACAGGAACAGAATCAATGTCTTCTATTAATCTGGCTAATTCATCACTATCTGAATCTAATCTGGCAGAGCTACCAGCCTCATGCATTATTTCTTCATGATTTACTGTTCCATCAATATCATCTGCACCTGAGTTTAGTGCAATTGAGGCAACGTGACTTCCAATATTCATACGATATGCTTTGATATGAGGGATATTATCTAACATTATTCTTGAAATGGATATGACTCTGATTATTTCATTCATAGAAGCAAGTTGAGCCTCAGGGAGACGAGTTTTATCAGGAAGAAATGGATATGGAACAAAACATTGGAAACCACTGCTCAAATCTTGCTGATGTCGAAGCCTTGAGAGATGAACTGCTCTTTCTGTGACAGTTTCAACGGTACCAAATAACATAGTACAATTTGTTTTAATTCCTAAACCATGTGCTATTTCATGAATTTTGAGATACTCGTCAGAGGATTCTTTACCTCGGCAAATCCTATCACGAACACTATCAACTAATATTTCCGCACCACCTCCAGGTAGTGAATCGAGACCTGCTAATTTTAATCTAGAGAGGGTTTCCTTAACTGATATACCACTACGACTTGCAATATGTTTGACCTCAACAGCAGTCAATGATTTAATGTGTATATTCGGATATGTTTTTTTAGCGGCTCTGTATAAATCTTCATAATAATCAACGGTCCAATCAGGATGAAGCCCCCCTACGGAGTGTACCTCATCGATGATTTGACTAAATGGCTCTATTCGATGTAAATATTCATCAACAGATAATGCATATGCATCATTGTGACGAGGACCTTTTCGAAAAGCACAAAAACGACAAGCAAGAACACAAATATTTGTTGTATTCACATGTAAATTATCATTGAAGTAAACATAATTACCAAATCTTGATTTTTTGATTAGGTCAGCTAAAGCAGAGATACCTGAAATATTAGGAGATTGGAAAAGTTTGACACCCTGTTCAACATCAACATAACCTCCGCTAGTTATTGATTCAAAACACTCTAGCAAAAGAGGGTCATTCTCTACAGAAAGTGGCAAAGGGAGATTTTTTAGCGTATTTCTCCATGCAGAGTTGCCTGATAGTGGTACATCAATCATGATAACTCCGAACACTGGGTAATGCTTGTCAAATATCAACCAATGTATTGGCCAATAGGAGTTATAACACTGCAAACCATCAATAGCCAATTTCAACGACAGGGGTTCAAATGGGGTGCTATTATTAGCCAAAGTGAGACTCAATTAATGGAAATAGCAAGGAAATGTCGTGTCGACATTGTAGAAATGGTGCATAAAGCAGGAGCAGGACATCCAGGAGGTTCTCTTTCTGCAATAGATTTCATAGTTGGATTATATGGAACGGAGTTTCGTTTTAATGTTGAAAATCCAAACTGGGAAGATAGAGATCGATTTATCA
>CABXDN010000025.1 GCA_902511005.1 uncultured Candidatus Poseidoniales archaeon
TAATCATGAGTGCTCAAGACGCGACCGCCCCACCAGTAATATTCGTTGTAGGGACTGCTGGAGCGGGGAAGAGTTCGCTCGTCACTGCTTTTCAGAGATGGGCGCGATTTTTGGAAGTCGATGCTTTGACAATTAACTTAGACCCAGGGGCAGAAAGAGTCCACTATGATCCGGAATTTGATGTCAGAGACTTAATTTCATTATCAGACGTCATGTCAGAATATGATTTAGGGCCTAATGGAGCACAAATATTAGCTGCAGACCTAGTAGCGGCTCAAGCAGAAGATGTGTTTCAAGAAATCGATGGGATATCTGGTGACATTTTAGTTGTCGATACACCAGGACAGGTTGAATTATTCGCCTTTAGGGAGGCATCTAGCCACTTAGTAGAGGTAATTGGCCAAGGTAGAGCATGTCTAATATTCCTGTTTGACCCAATGCTATCACAAACTCCAAGTGGATTTGTTTCTCAAATGCTACTCTCTTCAATCGTTCACTTTAGATTAGGTCTACCTACTGCAAATTTTCTGTCAAAATCTGACTTATTAGAGCCTGAAGTACTGGAACGTATCATTGAGTGGGGAGAAAACTTAGATGTCTTAGAAGCGGCTCTATATGAAGAATCAGCGGCACAAAGTATGGACGCAGCCCATTCAGGACAAAGAGCAGAATTTGCTATAGGGCAACTTCGAATGATGCAACATGCATCAATTCAACCAGGATTAATACCACTTTCTAGTGAAGAAGAAGAAGGATTAGCAGATGTATTGACATTTGCACAATCTCTCTTTGGCGGAATGGCAGACTCAAGAGATGGATTTCAAGGAGATATCGAACATGAATTATGAGAATGGAAAAAGAGATTTATTAGCAATTGATGATTTTCAAGAAGATTTACCTGAAATTATTAATTGGGCTATTAATCTGAAGAATGATGAAGATTTTTCAGACAGTTTCAAGCCCCTAGAAGGCATGACAATAGGATCTATTTATGAAAAACCATCAACTAGAACAAGAGTATCTTTTGAAGTAGGAGTAAACAAATTGGGAGGACAACCTCTAACTCTTCTATCCAATGACATTCAATTAGGGAAAAGTGAATCGATTTCAGATACTGCTGCAGTTTTATCTAGATATCTCGATGGAATTACCTACAGGTGCTTCAAACACTCTGATGTTGAATTATTGGCTAATAGTGCCACTATCCCTGTAATCAATGCGCTTTCAGATATGCACCATCCTTGTCAAGCAGCTGCTGATTTGATGGCAATTACTGAAAATAAAAAAGACATGAAAGGGCACATATCGTGGGTTGGTGATGGAAACAATGTACTACATGATTTATTATTAGCTGGAGTTTCATTAGGACACGATGTTAAGTACGCAACTCCAGAAGGAATGGAACCAAATGTTGAGGTAATAGAAAGAGCTGGAAAAATAGCACGGCAAACTGGTGCGCAAATCACTGCAACCAATGACCCCAGTGAAGCAGTTACTGATGCAGGGGTCATATATACCGACATATTTGTATCAATGGGAGAAGAACATATGAAAGACAAATTTGCAGCATTTGAAGGTTTTCAAGTTAATGAAGAACTTGTTTCAAATGCTAATGATAATTATCTATTCATGCACTGCTTACCCGCTCATAGAGGTGAAGAAGTAACTGATGCTGTTATTGATTCAAAGAATAGCATAGTTTTTGATCAAGCCGAAAATAGAATGTGGGCACAAATGTCACTACTTACTTACATGTGTAATCCGATAGCTTGGAATGCATATCGCGATTTATATTAGCGTACTAGTAATTAATCCTAATAGAGACAATTGGAGTGACCTCTTGATTAACAATTGGGCATTCCTATCTTCTGAATATGCTAACTTTCTTTTGACTAAGAATATCAGCATTAGACCAGGAATTATCAAAATTAGATGGATTTTAGGAAAGATTTCTAGAGCAAAAGGTGCTAATATAGATGCCATAGTGAATAATAAAATTACCCAAGCAACTATCCTAGTCTTCTCGACTCCTATACGCATGGCAAGTGTATTTCTGCCCTTATCACCTTCCATATCCTCAATATCTTTAATAATTTCACGAGCAAGGTTATATGAAAAACCTATTAAAAATAGTGATATGACTCGAGGATTGGTAAAGTCAAAGACTCCTGCACCTCCAAACAATATCACCATACCTACCGACAGGCTGATAGCAATATTACCAGGAAGCCCTCTATCCTTTAATTTAAGACTAAAATTACTCGAAGATTCATAATTAACTAATAGAAATATTGCTAAAAACCAAATAAATATCGAGGGCATCCAATTTTGAAATCCATTCTCAATAGTTGTTGAGATATATCCTGCTATAATTAAGCTTAGAAATGATACTAGCATTAGTGAGATTGTAACAATTTTAGCGTGGCTTAGAGATATTACTCCACTTGGAATTGGACGACTAGGCTTGTTCTCTTTATCAATATCAACATCGAGGATATCATTCAGAGCATTCCAAGAGCACATAAATGCCCATACTGATAAACCGTGCAAAATCGTAATCGAGGCAAATTCATCTTTAGGAAAGCCATCTAAAGCTAGTAAAGCACCGAACAATACGCCGATTAACCCTGTTAAGGAATTACCAAATCGAAATAAAGTAAACCATGAACTGAGAGTTGACTGAGCACCCATGTGAGTCTTACTAGACCATCAGACTTGATTGCTTCCCCAAATGATACTCAAACAACAGCAATTTGAGCCTGCAGAGACCAAACACAGACAGTGTAGATACTACCTCTAAACTGACCCCTTACATGGCCTACTTTTTCAAAACGATTATCCTTAGCCAAGATATTTCCGACTTGATTCATAGTAGCACCCCATTTGAAGCGTGTATTGAGATGATCAAAAACCTCTACAGTATTAGCGGTTTCATTTTCTTGAAGAAAAATTTCAACTTCATTCCTTAGTCGACTAGTTTTTGACATCAAGCCACCTCCAATAGTTCTGTTTTAGAATTTGTATATCTTGTTACTAATCCATTCCATCCAGAAGAACTAATCTCAATATTTTTTGATTTACTAGCGAGCGGTTGCCAAGAATCAGATAGTGTATCTCCGTTAGAGCTTACCAAAATATCATATTCACGGCTTTTTTCCCTAAATTCTGTTTTATTAAGACTAGAAAATGATACTACTTTACAAGGTTCTGGTCTTTTCCTGTAAACGATTACAGACTGTGCATTAATTGTTAGGCTCATGATTTGGGGTTTGATGGTTAGCATATGAATGAACATAAGAGAGGCATAACTGAAAGTGAAAGTGAACAGAATCTATTATGCGGTTCAAGCCACTCTTTTCTTAAATGAAAGTAAACTCGACGGGTTACAAGGCTCGTGTAGTGTAGTGGTCCATCATGAAGCCCTCTCGAGGCTTCGACCCGGGTTCAAATCCCGGCACGAGCACCAGTATTCTATTTTTTCAGAGTGATAATAGTCTTAAGCACCCCTTCGTTGGCGTAATAAGGTCTGAATGCGTGTAGAGCAAGATGTAAAACTAACCTTTGAAGATGTACTAATAAGACCTAAGCGCAGTACGCTGGTTTCTAGATCAGATGTTTCTTTGGAAAGAGAATTTAAGTTCCGACATTCGTCTACAACATGGTCCGGCGTTCCTATTGTCTCCGCAAATATGGATACAACTGGCTTATTCTCGATTGCAAAAGTACTTCAAGAACATAAAATGATCACATGCTTACAAAAATTCTATGCTACAAGAGAATATGCATCTGCTTGGGAAGATGGTGTTGATGCTAATTTCATTGCTGCAACTTGTGGTTCAACAGAAGAGAGTCTGACTCTTCTCAAAAGAAAAATGGCTACAAACGAAAATATACCATTCATTTGTATTGATGTTGCCAATGGATATAGGGAAGTTTTCTTAGATTTCGTAAAAACCGTGAGAGATAAATTTCCGAAAAAAATAATTATTGCAGGTAATGTAGCTACTAGAGAAATGACTGAAGCATTAATTCTCGCTGGTGCTGACATAGTCAAGGTAGGAATTGGTCCAGGTTCAGTTTGCACAACAAGGAAAGTTGCAGGAGTTGGTTACCCTCAACTAAGTGCGATTGCAGAGTGTGCTGATGCTGCTCATGGATTGGCAGGGCACGTGATGGCGGATGGAGGCTGTTCTTCACCTGGTCATGTAGCAAAGGCATTTGCAGCAGGTGCAGATTTTGTAATGCTTGGAGGAATGTTTGCAGGACATGATGAATCTGGTGGAGAAATTGTTGAGGGATCTAATGGTAAAATGTACAAATCATTCTATGGTATGTCTTCATCAAAAGCAATGGAAACACACTATGGAGAAGTGGCTAAGCATAGAGCACCTGAAGGTAAAGAAGTAAGAGTCCCATATAGGGGACCTCTGGCTATAACTATACAAGAAATCCTTGGAGGAGTACGTTCAGCATGCTCTTATGTGGGTGCACGAAGAATCAAAGATTTACCTAAATGTACAACATTTATTCGAGTAACTCAAACTACAAATGAAGTATACCAAAGATTCAATGTTGAAGAATAGTGTTAACTAACAACTATTTACATTAGTCCAAGATTCTTCACTACTTTCGGATTCATCATAGATGTAAAATGATTCATGATCTATTTCATTTGTTCCATCATTAACGGATACAGATAGAGTATAACATCCATAATCGCTCTCTGACCAGTCCGACTTAGGAATGACTATGTTTCCTTCACCAATCTCAATATTTGACTCAGAGCCCATCAATGAAATTTCGGAGCCATAGAGTCCTATGTTGCTCATAGTGCCGCCGCCATATTGTCCGCCCATACTATCCCAAGTCGCTAGGCCAAATGATCCTATGCTAGATGAAGAACCACCTTCTACTGTAACAGTGGGGTATTCAATAGCAATATCATTGCCATCAAGAGACAAAGTAGTAGTGAAGGTATAATCAGCATATGGTAACGCTCCAGGTATTGAATCAGATGAACTTATCCCGATAAATGCAGATAGTGAAATACCTGAAACACAACGATTCATAGAACCGCAATCATCCGAATTCTCAGACATTGAAGGTTTGGCAGAAGAATAAACAGAAGTTACATCCCTAGAAAGTACTAGAGAATCTAGAACTATACCTTTTACAATAGTGTCGCCATTATCAATATT
>CABXDN010000026.1 GCA_902511005.1 uncultured Candidatus Poseidoniales archaeon
GTGTTAATGGCGCCTGCTTTTGGTTTGGCAGAAAATTTTCAAAAAATAGGAGAAGAGGAATTGGATGAATGGGAAAATAATGGATTTAGACCTTATTTCCATCATGGCCTCAATGAAGAAATTAAGTTAGGTTGGGATTTTATGGTCAGCGCTAGAAAGATGTCATGGCCGAACATAAACCACCCAACTGTGATTATTCATGGTGTTTCTGATGATATCGTACCAATAGAATCTTCCAGAAAGATAGCCGAATCTAATTCAAATGTTGAATTAATAGAAGTTGAGGATGGGCATCGGTTAGTGAACTCTCTACAATTCATACCAATTGCCGCAGAACAGTTATTATCAAAGAAATGATTTCTATTGATATTAATGCGAACCAAGGAAATAGTCACCTATCTCAGGGTCGGTTAGAATATGTTGAGCGTCTCCGGAATGTACCACCTTACCTCCAGCAAAAATATACCCCCTATCTGAACGTGCAAGGCTTAAACGAGCGTTTTGCTCCACTATTAGTACGGTAATTCCCTCGTCTCTCAAAGCATCTATACGTTCAATGATTTGTTGTTGATATAAGGGGCTTAATGCTGCTGTTGGTTCGTCTAACAATAAAAACTTTGGATTGGATATAAGAGCACGCGATATTGCCAACATTTGCCTCTCCCCTCCCGATAGAGAAGCTGCTAGATCGTGAACTCTTTCTTTCAAGTCAGGAAACATATTCAAAGCACGCTCTATTCTCTGATTCAGAACTAAATTAGACAGGTTATTGCCACCCATCTGTAGATTCTCATATATTGTTAAAGATGGAAATACGTTATCGACCTGAGGGACATATGCAATTCCTCTATTCACTAATTGATCGGTTCGCCAACCAGAAACATCTTCTTCATTATGTATTACATCTCCTGAATAGTAGGTGGCTATTCCAAATATTGCTTTGATAAATGTAGATTTCCCACATCCATTCGGCCCGATAATTGTAACAAATTCTCCTTCCTCGACATATAGATCAATATCATAGAGAATTTGAACTGAGCCATATCCTCCATTGAGTCCTTTGACGTCTAGTACTCTGGCCATTATACTCACTCCTCCTCTCCGGCAGAACCGAGATAAGCTTCAATAACTGCTTTATTCGATTTTACTTCATCAGGAGTACCAATCATCAAAACCTCACCTTCGTTCATAACAATAATTCTATCAACACCTTGACGAAGTATAAAGTCCATATTATGTTCGATTATTAATATAGAAATACCAGTTTCGTCTACTGTTTTTCTCAAATTATTGAATATTTTCATTGCCAAAGGGCCTGCGACACCGGCTACTGGTTCATCGAGTAACAGGAGATTTGGAGACCCCATTCGTGAACGTCCAATATCAACTAATTTCGATTGCCCCCCTGATAATTCACTAGCTAAATTATGTGCCATATGAGGAACTTCTAGCTCTTCGAGAATAGCATGAGCTTTTTCCAATCTCAAAGATTCTTCATGGCGACTTTGAGGAAATTTGAATAATGATTTGAAAATATTCGGAGAAAGTTGTTTTCTCGGCGGAACTAGAAGATTCTCAATGACTGTCATTTCTCGCCATAATCTAGTATGTTGGAAAGTTCTTGTCATTCCTAAACTGTGAATTTGATCCGGCCTCATATTAGAAACATCCTTACCATAAATTTCCACTCTACCTGATGTCTGATTTAGAAGACCACTGATGCAATTGAAGGTAGTTGATTTACCACATCCATTGGGGCCAATAAGTCCTACGAATTCACCTTCTTTGATTTCAAATGATACGTCTTTTACGGCTACAAGTCCACCGAACTCTTTACGTAAATTTTCTACTTTGAGAACTGTGCTCATTCTACATCATCTCCTTCATCTAATTGACTTGGGTATTTAACAGGCCTGAATGGAACTTCGGGGATTAGTCCTTTTGGATTTAATTTCAATGAAAATAACATTAAACTGCCAATTAATAGTACTTTTACATAGGCCATATCTGCACTTACTAACCCACTATTGAATGATTCTTCGATTGAGCGCTGCCCCAACATAAATAAAGCGAACAAGAAAACAAAAACTCCTGACATTCCAATATCAGAAATTATTCTGATTCGTAATAGAATTCCTAGAACTAATATGGTGATAAATATCTTAGTAACTTCCCATTGATCCATGACTAACCATTGGAATAAACGATCTATCTTATCCGCAGTGGAATATAATGGCAGATCTGGTGAACCTTGTGCTGCAACTAAAACATTGAAAACGAATTCCATAAGGACTATGATGAAGGCACCTATTATCATTCCCTTATTATTTGCTTTCCCTCCTATAATAAAAGCAGCCCAAACTAAGAATGTTGAACGAGCAGGTGCCATTATTGAGGGTTCAAATCCTGTAAGCTTCCAAGCCCAGAATGCACCCGCAAGTCCTGCTATTGCCGCCCCCAAAGCAAGACTAGCCGCTTTATGTGACAAAACATCATGGCCGTGATGTTGGGCTACCTCTTCATCTTCTCTAATCGCTCTCAGGATTCTACCCCAAGGAGAGGACAATATAGTTTCAAGAAGCCACCAAACTAGTATAACTGAGATAATACCCATAATTGCAAGTAACATCATATACGGTGCTGGTTCGATTAAACCATTTGCATCCGTGAGATTGAATAACTCTCCCATCTTATCAGCTGGACCTGTGAGTGCTGAATCATCTCTACATGAATCTGCACTGATATAATTAGTATCTGGGCCGATAGGAACGCCTCTGCCACAAAACCACCATTGTTTTAAGGGAAGTGTATACTTAGAAATTCCAATTGCAGAACCAATTGATCCGACTCTTAACAGGGGCTCTCCGGCTAATAACACACGGACAATTTCACCAAGAGAAATCGTAACTATAGCAAAATAATCCATTCTTAAACGTGCAGTAGGATAGGCTAACGCCCATCCAAATGCTGCAGCTAATAATATTGCAAAAATAGTTGCAGGCAATACCGGCCATGCATAACCATGAACCTCGGTAGGGGCAGTTAAGATACCAACAGTTATTGCTCCAATACCAACGAAGAATATGACCCCGAAATTAACCATCCCAGTAACCCCAGTATGGAGATTTAATGAGAAAGACATTAGAATGAATATCGATAAGGTCAGAAGAACATTTGATACTTGTAGCGCTTTATTGAAATTCATGGTATCCGAATTAGAAATAGGGAGCCAGTAAAGGAATAAAAATAGAATTATTAGTAATATTATAAAGATTATATTAGATCCAGTTTTACTTTCTTTACCGTACTTGAAACGTTCATTTGAGGGTACTAATTTAATGTTGTTTGCTATCGAATATACTTTACTCTCATAATCTCTGATAATCTTATTCCAGGCATTTCGTATATTTGAAAGATAAATACTCAAGATTTCGGAAATATTAGTATTTTTATCAATTAATTTAACTGGCTTGGAAATATAATCGGTTTCTCCGACATACTCTACTGCTTGGAATAGGGCAACGCACCAAATTAAAATTGGAATTAAGGGCCAAATAAAATTATCTATTGAAGAGATTGATTCGACGAACCATAACTCAGCTTGCATTAACTCAAACCATGAAATATCTATATCAGCTAAAGTATCGGAAAAGTATGGTGAATCTTCTGCCTGAAGAATACCATCACTCCCTAATAACAAATCTAGATTTGTTTGAACTCCAGTATTAGCAGAACAGGCGTCTGAGCATGCATCTGAGTAAAATGAGTTTCTAGAAATGAAACTAGCAAAACGATGGAAAATATAACTTCCAATACCAATAGATGCTAATGTTTGAGCGCGATCTGAGCGGTCATTCCACCAATTATGAAGGCCTAGTACTGCGGTTAAAGGAAATATAGCAAGTAAATATGTGACCGCTTTTGAGGGTTTTTTTGTTCTCTCTCGCTTACGCCTTAATCTATCGATTTTCCATTTTTCATAAGCATCCCCGATTCCTTCCGGCATAATCATCAATACTGCAACAAGGAAAATATAGGGCATTACTCCGTCCATTGCGGTATAATTAGAACGGCCTAGTGGGCTACCAATTCCTATCAAGATAGGAGACGAAAGGGCCCTAACAAAGCCCACTATTAATGAAGCAATTATTGCACCGGGGATCGAACCTATAGTTCCCAATACTATGACAGCGAAAGAAGGGAGTAATAATGTGAAAGCGGTTTCGGGGTTATATCGTAAAGTTATTGCAAAAATCGCCCCTCCTAAACCAGAGATTCCAGCGGAAAGGAAAGCGCTTGTTAATTGGACGCGTTCGACATTGATGCCGCTACTTGCTGCCAGCTCCGGATTATCTGCAACTGCTCGCATTTTCCTTCCTAGTCTTGTTTTTGTTAGCAACAGAAGTAGTATTGCGACAGAAGAGAAAATTACAGCTGGAACTATTCCTTTGTAATATGCATAGTTTGTAGTTGCACCTGTTACGCAATCTACATTTGTATCATACATTTCAAAGAATGGCTTGGATACTTCACTAACAATTCGAGATAAAATCGGCTCTCCAGTTGTTTCATCGATTCCTGTTTGTTCGCAATTGTAATGATTGTATGTTTGGGCACTATCATATCTATTATCACCATCTAAATCTGTAAACGACTCAAACAAACCATTTGTCCCTCTATCATATATTCCATTTCCATTCGCATCCCAAAAGGGTTCGGCTGGAGCAAGCCCTTGGGTTCTATCTCCTAAATTGAAACGAAATTTGGTTGTGGGAAGTTCCCACCTCATTGTTGGCATACGCCAATCTGAATCTGGCTCAAACATATTTCTTGATGCTCCAAACCGTAAATATGTCAATGCTCTAAGAATTAATGCTACACCTAGAGA
>CABXDN010000027.1 GCA_902511005.1 uncultured Candidatus Poseidoniales archaeon
TATTCTCTTGCATCTGGATTAGAATAACCATATATTTCTATTAGACTTAGTCCAACAGTGGAAGCGACTTTGAAGCAGTAACTCCTCAAATCTTCAAAATTTTCATAATTAGTTGGGAATAAATCATCTTCCATTCCTTCAATGAGTAATTTCAAATCTGAAATTCTGATGGGGAATTTTTTCATTGTATCTTCTAATGCAATGAAAATAGGATGATTTACAGAGATATTTTTTTCTATAGAATCGAGATTATCTCTGAACCATAACAATGCCCTTACTCTTTGGAAATGGCTTTCGTCATCATTCACAGGTTCACTCATTCTTTCTATTGCCAGAGCAATCGATCTATACTCAGCTCTTTCATTCAGAGAACTCAAATCTTTAGCATCTAAGTTAGATAAATTAGGTAACCAATCCCCATCAACAATATCATCTACTTTTCTACAGAAAGCATACAATGCATGTACTGAAGATCTTTTTTCTAAGGGCAGTGACTTAAATGAACGTAAAAATGAAGTTGATGCAGACTTAGTAATATCTTCGCATATTTGGTATGCTTGATTTATTGAAATCGATCCGAGAATTTTCGGCTCGTTGAGCAATACCATGTGCTTCTGAAATATCCATAGATTATGAAGGGGTGTTTGTGGATTGCTGAATTTGTAGAGTTATCTATCCCTTATGTTGAAGGATGAAACCTCTTCCGAATGACTATGGGAGATGAAAACACACTTACAGATTTGGAGCGCAGTGATGAAGATTGTGTGTTGAGATTTGATGATGGGGAATCTTTCACATTAAGTTATGTCTCGATAAGATCTAGGTGTCAATGTGCTAAGTGTAAGCCTAGACAAGAGAATGAACAGAGAATTCTTGAATTAGAAGAAGAAATTTCTCGATTAATGCTGGAAAAACCGAAAGTTGAGCTAGTTGGAAGATATGGTGTCAGATTTGAATGGCCTACAGGATGTTCATCTGGAATACATTCATTTTCTCACTTGAGAAAGGTTTGCGAAGAACTCGGTAAATCTTTGAGTCAGTAATTTTGGTATCCGAAGTGCTGAAATGCAGCTTATGATTCGCAAGTATATCGAATGTACGGGTCAACTCCGTTTTTTGATAGGTGATGAAGATGAAAGAAGATACTCATAAGGCCGATTCTGATGACGAGGATTCTTGGGCTCTTTACGCAGACGCAGGATATGGCCAGTCTGACGAAGAAGTCGATGAAACTCCAATGATCACTCCTTCAGAGGAGGAAGTTTGGTATGATGGCGATGATTTTGAGTTTGAAGGTGCAACAATAAATTGGGATGCCCCTCCTTGCCCCGCACCTCTAGGGATAGAACATATTATTCGTATAGGTTGTTGTGATTTTTGTGTCCAGAGACTTTCCGGAAGGCGCACGGTATCAAAAGGAGAAGAAGGCGGGAAAGAAATAAGAAAAGAGGCATATCAAAGAAACTCTGAATTAGAATCATCTATCAAAAATAATCTTTGTCCAATGTGCGAGAATTTATTTGATGACATTGATAATATAGTGACAAGGATTATTGATAAAATTGGTGAAGTAGACCATTCAACAATTCAACTTGGAATTCATCTACCGAAAGATCTAGTAGAAGAAGAAGACAGAATTCGAACAAGACACGGGTCTCCGGGCTCTGCCCCTCTCAAGCCCTCATTTGTAAGCCAGATACAATCTAAACTTTCAAACTTAGTTAATGAGGTCACTTATGTCAAAGAAAGACCTGATTTAATGATTCTAGTTGATGGATTAACCTTGATGGTTGAAGTAGATATCCGTCCCGTATTTATGTACGGAAGATATCGTAAATTAATTCGAAACCTCCCCCAAACTCGATGGCCATGCCGTGCTTGCCGTGGTCGTGCACAAGGATGTGAGTCATGTAATGAAACAGGATTACAATATCCTGATTCAGTTCAAGACCTCATTGGCGAGCCAATTCGTCTTTCGTTAGGCGCAGAAGACACTTCTTTCCATGGAATGGGCCGAGAAGATATAGATGTTAGATGCCTAGGTATGGGACGCCCTTTTGTTATCGAAATTAAAAAACCAGGAACTAGGTTAGCTAATCTCGAAGAAATTCAGAAAGTAGTCAACGAAAATGGAGTAGACAAGGTCGAAATTAATAGTTTGAGATGGTCGGATCGCCGAGAAGTCGTTAAAGTCAAAGAAAGTCGTTCTGAGAAATCATATACAATACGATTCAAAGTAGAAGGCGCACTAGATGAAGAAACAGCGATTAAAGCAATTTCATCGCTCTCAGGTGTAGAATTATCTCAAGAGACACCCAAGCGTGTCGCTCATCGTCGTGCGGCAAAGAATAGGAAAAGAAAAGTAGTCTCGCTTTCAGATATTATAGTTGAAGAAGATGAGATTCAATTTTCAGTTAGATGTGAGGCCGGAACATATGTCAAGGAGTTAGTTCACTCCGACGAAGGTCGAACAGTACCCTCTGTTCGTAGCGTGTTGGGGGACAAAGAATGTACAGTTCTTTGGCTAGATGTTGAAGAAATTCATTACGAATGAGTAATTTATCAAATCCGAGTCCTTAAGAATACGAGGCAGGTCGACCGCTTCCAAGACCTATGGTCTGTAAGGTGATATCATGGTAACAAGGACGCATGGACAACGCCAAGGGACACGCTCGATTCTTAAGAAAAGTAAGCGTGACAAAGGCCGAGTTTTCATTAATAGAGTAATGTACCCGTATGCAGAAGGAGATAGGGTTGCTATCGTTTTGGATGGTGCGCAACACAAAGGCATGCCTCACCGCCGATTCCAAGGTCGAACAGGTACTATTGCAGGAAAGCAAGGTCGGGCTTATATTGTTAATTTCAAAGATGGTAATATGAAAAAGACCGTAGTTGCTCGTCCGGAGCATCTTAAACCAATTAAGGGATGATTTTAATGAGTGAAAAAGAATTTGTAGATTTTGCTACTGTACGTGAACTTTTATCTGATGCGCGCGAAAGACGCGGAGATCTTTCCTATGAGCAAATTATGGCACTTCAACATGCAGAGTGGGCAGCATCTACTAATCGCGGTGGAACAAAAACTGATGCCAAGGTATTCGTTGCATTATACAATGCTCTATCCGAAAATGAGAAATTATCCCAATACCCTGAAATCTGCTCTAAATTAGCAGAATTAACTCCATTAAATGTCAAAGGAGTCAGAGTTGTAATTTCAAGTAAAAGAATTGCGATGGATACTTCTGAGGTAGAAGAAATCATTACTACCATTCGTCAACATGTACTTTGAGTATAGAAATTTGAGTTTCTTCGATGAATTAATTCTTGAATAAAGACCTGTCTGAGGTAGTTGAGCGTAATGCATGCGAGTTCCCCTTCTGAGGCCGGAGACGGCTCAATATCTCCTTTTTCAGGTGAAACACATCTGAGAATACTGGATATGTCTGATAGAAGACCTATTGGACACGAAGTACATGCATTGACAGAACCATCTCTATACTTGGTACGCGCTAAAGTATTAGTCAAAGATGGCGTAAGTAATGGCGTAAAAGTTGCAGTATCTGAAAATAAGTTAGGACCAATGTCTCTGCTTCGCTATCGAGATCTTTCAACAACCAGTGAAGACGAACTTCTCAATGAGCTAGTTGGTGCGATAAGAGATAATTCAGAATTACATCTTGGTTTTTACAATCGTGCTAACAATATTTCTTTGAAAGTACATGCTTTCCAGCTTCTTCCTGGAATCGGTAAGTCCAAGGCACAAAAAATGGTACAATCTCGTGGGATGGCAGGTTGGATGGAATTTTCAGAAGTCGACGAAGCTTGTGAAATAGATTCAGTCAAGTTACTAGCAGAAAGATATCTTATCGAAATCGAAGATCCTCTAAATAATCGTAGTATTCTTGATCATCTAATACGTACTTCTAATTAGGAATTAACATGGATGATTTAACTCCTCGACTCCTTGTCGATTTACTTAGAGATCATATTGTACCTGACAAATCATTAGGTCAACATTTTCTTCTGGATAAGAAAGTAATCTCTCGTTCTATTGAAATTTGTAGCGAAGAGGGCTTCCCAATTAATTCGGAATCTAAGGTTCTTGAGATAGGTCCTGGTCCAGGTTCATTGACATTATATCTGCTAAGAAACGAAGCATATGTTTTTGGTATAGAAATTGATGAGGAAGCGATTCAACATTTAGATAGAGTATTCGGTACTGCTAATGGCCAACTTGAAATTATATCAGGAGATGCTCTTAGACTAAATTGGCCTATTGGTTTAACACATATAGTTGCCAATTTGCCTTATCAGATTTCAAGCCCAGTTCTTGATAAAATTCAACAATATCATTTTAAAAATCCTCTCAATGTTATCGTATTACTCGTTCAAGATGAATTTGCAGAAAGGATGTCAATGGAATATTTTGGGTCCTTAAGTCCTCTAGGATTATCCCTCTGGCTCGATTTTGACGTCAAATTAGACAAAAAAGTACCTGGCGGAGCTTTCAGTCCTGCACCTCGAGTAAATTCTAGGATTGTTTCTCTGATACCAGTTGATCGTTCTCAAGAGAATGGGGAGATTTCTCGTAAGATGTTTAAGATAATAACTCAGCATTGTTTTTCAAGTCGTAGGAAAAAAATTAGAACATTATTATCTCAAGTTCCTAAAAGAATTAGTCGAATAAAAGGATGGCATAAAACACGTTGGAAAGCAGCAGTAAAAGATTTATTGTTTAATCCACCTGATACATTTTCTGAAGAATGGTT
>CABXDN010000028.1 GCA_902511005.1 uncultured Candidatus Poseidoniales archaeon
AAGTCCTGTCCTCGGTTTTTGATCCAGAATTTGTATGAGTCAAACTATCTAGTTCGTCTTCCCAATTTTGAACATCTGATTCAGAACCAATTCCTGCAGCAAGAGTGCCTCCAGATACTTTCATTGAAAAACCTCCTGTTTGCTCTCCACCAATTTCTGCTCCACCTATTAATTGTAGGGTCAACTCATACGTTTTGCCCGGCTGATAATGGTACGGAACATAGTCTAATACTACAGTTACTGAATTGTCAGGTTCCTCTGCATGACATGTGCATCCAGATAATGCAACATTCCCTTTCCCTTCGGGATCTCCTCCGATGCCAGTATGGTATGCTTGGGTCGTAGTCGCCAAAAACAGCGCTACAATAGTCAAAATCAAAGCACGACGGGTAATGAGATTGATACTGCTCATATTCTATCACCAATTGACATGCCTCGCCACCTGAACAAGGGATATTAACGTTCCAGTTAGAGCCCTTCAGAGGCTCATCTTTTATTCTAGATTTTTGATTGTCAATCCTCACGAAACCTCAAACCAAAAGTTGCGTTGGGTTGAACGCATGGCGGGTCCTCCTTGGAAGAATATTTACAATTTGTCAGAAGACCAATTAATTCATTTAGATGAGGCTGAGGATGCTATTGACAAGATGGATTTAAGCAAGGCTGAATCTATGCTTTTGAAGATGAATGATGAATTACCTAATTGTGTCCCTGTATTGAATGTTTTAGGTCACATGTATGGGCGCCATCTTTCAGATTTTGAATCAGCAGTTGAGTTTTACACACAGGTCTTAGAAATTGAACCGGATAATGCATGGGCTCGAGATGAAAGACGTAAATATAGTAGATATTTGTCATATGATTGAAGTATATCTAAACACTAGTCCTCATTCTAGGGCATATGCATCAAGGCGCATTACTAGTAGTTGGAGTAGGGGGTCTCGGGTGCCTTTGGGCTGAAAGATCGCACTCGCGATGTTCCCAATTCTCTGATTTATTGCTAATTGATGCGGATGAAAAAACATTTACTGGCTCCCCCGAAGCTCATTGTTTACACCTTGATGCATCTGGTGAAGCGCGTGGTACTGCTGCTCTGCCAATGTTAGCAAAACATCGTCTTAAAGAAGGAATGGATGATATCCAGCCATTACTTGATAATGCTGAATTAGTAGTTATTCTAACTTGTCTTGGTGGAGGTGTGGGTTCCGGTGCGTCTTCAGAATTTGCTAACTTAGCTAGGAAGTCTGATTGCTTGGTCGTTTCAATAGTGGGTTTTCCCTTCGCCGAACAACCAATGAGGTATCAGTTAGCAGAGGAAAATTTCTCCTCTCTGTATGATAATTCCAATGTCTGTATCAGATTGAGTCTTGAAAGACTCTCTTGGCAAGCGAAACAAAGAGATCTTGATTGGAAAGAGGGGGCAGGATGGATTGAAGAATTAGTGGAAGGACTATTGATGACGTTTGCAAATGTTGGTAAGATTAATCTCGATTTAATGGATTTTAGAACAATAGTCGAGAGACCTGGGAATGCTACTATTTTAGTTGGTTCTGGCTCTAATAATTCTTTATCAGACGTGGTTAAAAAAGCGAGGGAATCTCCCTTGTCTAACTTATCGGTAGACGGGGCTAAGGGATGTTGGATTCAAGTGGAGGGTGGTCCAGATATGACAATATATCATCTCAACCAAGTCACAGATGAATTTGTTTCCAGATTAGATCCTGATTGCCAAGTTCTATTGGGTGCTAGGGCGAGTGATGAAATGATTGGTAGAATAAGAATAGTTGCAGTAGTAAGTGGTATTTGAGTGCAATAATCACCGTTTATTCCTTAACTGCGACCTCTTCCAAAGGGTATGGCGAGGTTGAATAAGGCAGCCAGAGGGAAGCATAGATGGATCGGTTTCCTGAACATTAAGGAAGAAATGTCTCGTGCAGAATGTGAGATTATTCTTTCAAGAATCTTAAATCCGATTAAGTGGAGACTTTTCGATTTGAAGAAAATTGAGGGGGTTAACAAAGGTATCATTAAAGTGCCTCTTGAATCATATAAGGAATCAATTCAATTGATCAATGATGATACATTGTTGGAAACATTAACTTCGTCTGGGAAAATAAATTTAGTCAGGCAAAGATTAGGATTAAAATAACCACTCTAGTGAACCTATGTCTTGTACATTTTCTTGTTTATGTTCGGCAGTAATTGTTAATTCTCCGCTGCTTTTTAATTTTATAATGCGACTATTTTTCTGATTCTTTTTGAGGCTATATCCTCTTGATACTAATTTTGATAAATTTCTCCATGAATCAGTTATATTTTGTGTTTCTTCACATTGATATTTAAGTAATGGGTGATGTTCTAAAAAAGAAGATAATTCTGCATCAATAATTTGGAATAATTCATCTAGGTTCAACCCTGGGGTCTTTTCTTTCCAACCAGCAATTTTCAAGCCTTTTACGCAGTTATCGTATTGATTAATACCTAACCCAATTCTCAAATTATCGCTTTCCGAATCCATCTCGATTAAAATACCTCCAATTTTTTCTCCTCTGATATTAACGATGTCGTTAGGCCACTTACAGTATTGATTTAGTATATTAGCAATTTTAGATCCTATTAGCACTTGCAACAACCCAGGGTCAATAGTTTTCAGTATTGTTTTTCCGATACTCCAGGTGGCTAAAAGATCTTGATTTTTTGATTCCCACGAAGATTTTTTCCGCCCCCTTCCTCCTGTTTGTTTTTCAGTAATGACTCGCTGCCATCCTTTTTCAGGTAATTTCTTTGCTTCGTCCATAGTGGATTCACATTCTTTTAGTTTTTTCACGGGGGTGCCTAACCCTGGTTTCCAATATGCTAAAACTTCTAATTTTTCATCAAATAACCATCTGTAATTTAATACTCTATGTGACCATCCCAAATTCGTCCAATGGATAGTCTTACTGGGGCTTTCAGGGTATTTTCTTTGTAATAATATTACTAGTAATTCTGGGTCTAAATATTCTTTTTCCGACTCTAATAATTCTACTAATCTTTGGCCCCATGATTTATCTGCCAAATCAGACATAGATGCCTCTTCAATCCATTCTAACCTTTGTTCATTTTCGTCTGGTGGGGTTAAGTACGGTAAATTCCAAACAATTAATTTGACACCTTTGGGTATGCTGAAATTATCTTCTCCAACCCCTCCTTCTCTAACGCATATTTTTTTTTCAAAACCTATCCTGCGAATATTTTCTTTTGTTGAAATGACTGCAAATGGATTAATGTCTAGGGCTTCTACATCCCATCCATTCCTAGCTAATGCGATACTGACGATTCCTGAACCGCAACCTATTTCTAGAGCCTTTCCATTTGGGGATTTCAGATCATTTATACTATCTATTAGTAGAGTAGAATCTTCTCTCGGGGGATATACAGTTTTAGGTATTAATAATTCATAGTTACTGCTTCCATCTATGCTGAATAAAACTTCTTTAGAATCCGCATCGGGGATTATGTTTTTATGATATTTGAAAAAGTCTTTTTCGATGCCTAAATCCTCCTTTTTTGACAAACCTTTATCATTACCACCCTCGGTATAGGTGTGCCGATTGGGACTTCCTAGCCAGCACCCCCACTCCAGTGGTAGCCATGCCTCTACCATCAGATTCATAAATACCCCCTCAGTCCGATGACAGCCCAGCATATGCTATGGGCCTGTGGCATAGTCAAGAACATAATCAAATTACACAATTGATGATTGAGGGTAATCTCTACCTCAAATGTTCTTTTCTGGCTTGCAAGCCCGTGTTTTTGCTGGAAGGTGGTGTGTATTTGGCAGTAAAAAGTTCAACAAAAAAGAGACTAATGGAACTGGGTGTTTCTGAGGAACATGCTCACAAACTTGCTGACGATGCAAACATGGATGCAATCAAAAGAATGACGGTCGATCAGGTCGCAAAGAAAGTTGATTTGAAAACAGGCGACGACGAACTCGAAAATATCATGG
>CABXDN010000029.1 GCA_902511005.1 uncultured Candidatus Poseidoniales archaeon
ATGAGTGATGTGAAAAAAGGCAATATAGGCGATAAAATTGCAATTCCAGCCCCTACTAAGAAAATAGCACCAATAGAAATTCTTAATCTCGTAAAGAGATCAGAACGATTCTGTACAGTTAGAACTCTTCCACTTAGGAGATTACCATTTTCATCTTCTAGCCTTACTGTAACTGTTGCTTCTCCGGTTTCTTCAGGGAGAAGACTTTGCCAAATAATCCTAGTCGATTTCATGACTAATGGTAATTTTTGTATAGATGAAAGATTTTCTTTTTGATCTAATAATTCTTTACATGAATTAACTCGAAGTTTATACACACAGCCAGATGGTCGAAAGTCAGGTGTTTGGATTTTTAATATTAAGTCAACGGGTTCATCCCCATAATTTAGAACATACGCAAATAAATTAGCTTGACCTACAACTAAATTTTCCATATCTACATCAAACCAAATATTATGATTAACTCCTGTGTCAAGTTTCATTCTAAGTCTGTCGTGGAGTCTAAAAAATGATGCGCATTTATCTCGAGCTCTAATTATTAAGCGATCCCAAGTTTCTTCACCAAGTTCAGGATGTCTGAATAGGTCCTCAATAATATGTGCCGGCATCATCACCTCTAATTCATCTCTGAAATCACTTTCATCTAAATATCCTGATCTCCTTAGATGCAATAAATGTAGCAATTTTTCCTGTAAGTCAGAGATATTATTTCCTTCTCTGACTGAATTTTGAACAGAACGGAGATACTCTGAGATTCTTACGCTAAGAAGTGGATCCACATGTGCACTAATAACATCACTGAACGGTCTTTTCAAGAGAGCTGGATGGATTGGAGGGGAAAATGAATCTAACATCCCCCATGTTTCACACGTATTAAACCGGGAACGATTTGAAACCATGTAAACTCCATGACCAGATAGAAGAAAACCAGTAGAAAAGGATAGAAGAACTGAATTACCGGTGACAATATCAGAGAATAGAAGACTGAAAATAAGAAATGCCCCCGAAAGAAACATAAGGAAGGTAGAGGCCACCAATTGTCTGAAAGAACCTTCGATTGTTTCTTTCATTTCAGCATATCCATGAGCACTTTTGAATGTGAATCCAGTGGTAGTCAATTTCTTAGATTGGATACTAAATATTCTCCTGGTCAGAGATAATAACATCAAAAGTAAGCCTAAAAGGCCTAAGTCTGCGATAATAAAGAAGAATGCAAGATAATAAAGAGCAACCTCAATGGTTACATCCGAGATTAGTGGCTCTATTATTGGAGATATATGGTTAACCCACCAATCAGGTTCGGAACCAGTGAATGATTCGGCTAGACCGTACAATAGGATTACCAGTATAGGAATTACTAATACAAATCTTAAACCTCTACTTATGAATAGACGATCTATTTTAACTAAATTGCGTTCATATTCTTGGAGTTTTTTAATGTCATCATAATTTTTATTATTCTTATCATCATTTATTAATCTTGATTGCTCCATTAACAAACTAGGGGCCTCAGGAATAATAGAATCGACCTCTTCAACTAAATCATCGAAAAGTTCATCGGTATCAACCATATAATTCACCCTAGATTTATTTTACTCTTACGATAACTTTGAAACTTAATTCGCGTGAAAATTTGAACTCGGAACCGTCACAGTAGTATTTTCCTTCTTCTTTCCTCACTGATGAACCAATTCTGAGCCCAACCCCATCTAATGTTTTTATAGCTACACCACTTGAAATAATTAACTCAATTATTGAATCCGTATTTTCAGGAAGAGCTGATATAGGAAGTAGCGTATTTACGCCTGAAATTTTTAAATCTCTATCTACCGAAGGTATCATTAATCCCTCTTTGTTTCTCTCTGGATAACCCAACATCCTGTCGATTGAGGACTCTAATTCGCTATCTATGTTATGTTCCAAACTACAAGCGGCCGAATCGATATCGCCTTCATAACGAATAATATCCGATAATAGAATTCTTAGTAATTCTTCTCTACGTTTGATTCGTGAAGCATGCTTGAATCCTAAAGAGGTCAATCTACAACCTTTGTATGGTATATATGTCAAATAATCGCGACTTGATAAACGCTGAATCATTTCTGTTGTAGATGCTGCACTGACTTCCATTAATTCTGCTAATTGAGTAGTTTTAACTATAGCATCGGGTTGGTCAAAATGAGCCTCAAATATTCTCTTGAGATACATCTCTTCAAATTCACTTAATTCAGCCATAATATAACCTTCAACCAACACTCGCTAGAAATTCAGCCCTGCAAGCAGGACATCGTGACCTGATAGGTCTTTTATCGATTGGTACCTTAAGGGTTTGTTCACATTGAGGACAGGAAAGAAGATCATTATCTGAATATGACTCTAAGGGTGAATCAACTTCGTTAACAATCATTTTTTCTGTAGATTCAATTGGTAGAATATCGATTTCTTTTTCATCTAAAGAAGAAGGAGAAAATAGTAACGTACATGCAGGACATTTGACTGATCCTTGATGTTTTGAAGGAATATTCAGTCTTTGATTGCAACTTGGGCAATTAACCTCAATTTTTTCATCAATATTCTTTTTTCCCGAAAACAAAGATTCGGCGGGATTTTTTCTTCTCCACGAGGATGCAGTGGAGGGGGTTCTTTGAGATACTACTCGATATACCACTAAAGCAGACATAACTATGGCTAAACCAGATAACATTCCGTATATTGCAGCATTGATGTTGAATGGTAGTTCAAAACTAGTAGTAGTTTCAGAATCTACAATTACTTCTGTTATTTCAATTATATCCTCTTGACCATTCATGGTCCATTCTAGTTTAATATCAGTAGTCTGAGAATATTGCCAAGAAGGTATTTCGATAGTTTTTGAAAAACTATCACCTGCATTTATTTTAGGTGTAGGGTTCTCGGAGAGAATCATATCGTTAGCAATACCAACTACTCTCAATAGACCAACGGAGGAACGTTCCTCACCATTATTTTCAAGAGTATAACTTATTGAAATTACATCTCCTACAGATGCAGGACTAGGAGATATATCTGTAATAATTATCGATGGAGAAATTAAGGGGGGAGATAATTCAATGATTCTTTCTGCATCACCACTCAAGGAAATCCAAGAATTGGGGGATACTGATAT
Source organism: uncultured Candidatus Poseidoniales archaeon (assembly GCA_902511005.1). Taxonomy (GTDB): domain Archaea; phylum Thermoplasmatota; class Poseidoniia; order Poseidoniales; family Thalassarchaeaceae; genus MGIIb-O2. The sequence goes on from CABXDN010000029.1 coordinate 3,146, forward strand.
TTTCAACCTTGATGCATCAGGATTCCCAAGTTTGAAATTTAATGTCCTTATACCAGGGTTGAGATCTACAGTAAGTGACTGGTATAATGAATAATCATTTCCAGACTTCATAAAAACAGAAATCATAACACTACGATTCACTCCGGAACTAAGCAATAAGGATAATTCTAAATCAAGCCCAGAATCCAATGTCCAAGATATATCGTCAATATTCACTAATATTTCTTGAGATTCATGAATATCGAGGTAAGATGTCCCATTAAGTGATATATCTATTCCTCCATTAGCACTTAAAATCTTCCAATTTATTGGCTGCGTCCCAGCAACTAATGCAGTAAAGGTAGCAGAAACTTCTCTACTTGAGCCGGGAGAAATATACACTAAATCACCCAGAACTATAGTTGAACCATCATTCTTAGTTAATTC
>CABXDN010000030.1 GCA_902511005.1 uncultured Candidatus Poseidoniales archaeon
GCTGGTTGTACTGGCGGAGATCCTGATGGAGGAGGTAATGATGAAATTGATATGGATATACTCAATCAGTTGATTGATGAAAACCTTCAAGATTTTGTAAATAATACTACAATTACTGTGAATAACCATTATCATAATAATACTACAATCGTAAATAATGATAATTCTCAGACTAACTATACTGGTTCTTCATCAGGCTCATATAATGGGAATTTATCCTTTGGAGGTGAGATAAAAGTAATTGATATGTTTTTCTCTTTAGATACATTAATGGATTTCGATTCTATTGATTACAGAAATAATGTATTTGATTATAATTACACTTACTATGATTATCTGACCAACACATACAGAGATGACTTGTTTTCCATTACTTGCTCAAATTATTATTTAGTAGGCAGCGGAAATAATACTACTTCTGATATTATACCATATTGGTTAGATTCTTCAGGTTATTACACCGCTTGGGACTCATTATACAACAATACCATTAGAGATTTATTAGATTCTATAGCAAATGATGACTGGCTGAGGGAAATTTGTGATGAAACATACTATACTGGGCAACTCTACTATGACGATTTATTATTGCATGAAATACATTTAGAAGAAGGGGAAGCACTACAATGTATGCAAAATCATGATGGTAACTCAATGCAGGAAGAATGGTTCTGGAATGATTTCTCTATGGAATGGGATGATTATGCTAGCTATGGCAATGATGGAGACCTTAGATACCCAAATGGAAATCATGCATATCGTGGTAGTAATATTGTTACCGTTGATATGATGTATCTTTCGACAAAATGGCAATGTTTCGAAGGTCTAGTTGGGGGTTCCGAAGATAGCGTGCTTTCTATCAATGTCTCACACGTAATTCCGAATTACGAATATCGGTTTCAATTATATTATCAAATAGTCCCCGTTACTCCTGCTAACTAGGAAAAATCCTTTGAAAACCCTCTGATTCACATACGAGCGTAAGGGTACCCTTGGTGATGCGATTACTCTTCTTCATTGATTGCGAATATTCCTTTCTTAGTCATTCTTGCCCAAAGGAGAAAACTCAACATTCCTGTTGTAAAAATCAGAATTACCTCGACATTACTCAATTCAAAATAGCCTATACCAACGTGCACAATTGGAATAGCAACTAGGGGCCAAGCGGGATGGAGGCCAGAAGTTGACTTTAGTGAACCAGACATTACTAAACTACGGATACCCGTTGATGGCATCAGTGTTTTGCCGTTACCCCTTGGATAACCCTATGATTCAAGTTCAAGCAAAGGGTACTCTTGATATTAGAGAATTATCTTAGATCGATAAAAGACGTAACTAAATTAAAAAGTCCCACTAAAAAGAAAATTATAACTGTAAAGTAGAAGGTTCTAGGGTTTTCTTGTTTAGTCCTCCACCTATACCATTGTTTTTTCCCGTAATAACCACCATGAAATATACAATATGCAACATATGAGAAACACACGATTACTGCAGAGATATTTATTAAAATTGCTATTGAAACCATATTCTCACATTTGCCATTGTTAATTAGTAATTAGTTTTGTTTAATGAAAACTCTCCGGTAATATTCAAGCGGAACCCAACTAATCACCATCGGTAATGTGGGTTTCTGAGGTCCGCCCAATCTACTAGTTGCTATTTCATGGGTGTCTTGTGAAGCCCAACCAACCAAATCCGCGGCATTCCCACCGAGTGACTGCTCGGTAGTAGATTCCCTACCCTCGCGCTCATTTTGAGTGAGAGGGGTGCCCATGCGATTTTTCAGACAGTGAACATTACTGTAGTGCTGATGATTGCCGGAGATAGAGTTATTCAGAGGGTTCCACGGGGATTGACATGGGTAACGAAGGTCTATTTGACCTAACTGATATTGATGACCCATCCTTGGGGGCCGTTTTCAAAACCTCGCGAAATATCGTGATTGTGGGGCTTTGCGTTATTTTATTTCTTTTGACGCTCCAGATTTTTTCCATTGTTGATCAAATTCAAACTAGGAACTGGGAGAAGGTTTCTGGTACCGTTACGAATGCTGAATGGGACTGGGATACTGGTAGCGCCGATGGCGACAGTGATCCTCCAATCGTTGTCACCGTCGCATACACCTACTTAGGTGAAAATTACTCTACTTCGACATACAGTTTTGTATCGACAGATTGGGGTGAAGATCCTGAACATTGGTTGGCCATTGAGAGTATTGGCATATATGTCAATCCAGACAACCCTTCCGAAGCCGTGTACCTAGCCGGTTGGACTGGTATCATGGAAGAGGCCATGGAAGGTTTCTTTTTCATAGGTTTAATTCTTGGATTGTATCTTGTAATCGTAGTTCCGGCATGGATTATCTATGCAAAAGTTCGACGAGATAAAGACTGACTCAAACTGTATGCAGTGAAGCAAAGGGTTAGTGAATAAAACCCTTTGATTCAGAATTGGTAAATGAATGGGCTTTCTGTGGGCCCTTTCATTGCCTACGCTTACGACCGTATATGAATCAGAGGGTTTTCAATGGGTTTCTGGTTAATTATTCATGCATACCAACCGTTAGGATCGAACACAAATACATACACGAAAATTACGATGACGAAGAGGATGGCGAGTAATGACAGGACGATGACGAGGATTATAATGGAAGCAGTCGCGATGTGGATGCCTGTGCCTGCTCTGACAAAAGGGGACTCTTTGGGATCTCCAAAGAAGGGTTTTGTGATTACTGCCGCAACTATGTAGAACAACGCGTGTTTATCGGTGACCCAAACGTATTGGTTCAGGTAAATTGCGTAGAGGATGGGTGCGCTGAACCCCAGCAAAAAGTAGGGATCACTCCAGAAAGTGAAAAACGCCTCCGAGTATGTGGAAGGGTACTCTTCCTTCTTGGGCTTGTCATGCCAGCCCTCGGGATGTGTATCGGGATCTACGCCAATCTTCTCGATTGCGAATGCCTCGGCCACCTCTCCCCTTCCTGTGAGTTTCGCGTAGATGTAGCCCGGAATGATGAGAGCGAGGATTAGGAGGACGAGAGGCCAGTACACGAAGGCGACGCCAATGCAGCCGATAAGGGCGAGGATTGTGATAACGAGCATTGGGAAGGAGTTTCTCGAATCATCCTGCATCAGCAGTTCAATGAGTTCGGCCTTGGTCTCATTCTCGAATCCATCGTTATATGGTAGGTCCCGCTCATGCAGAAGAGTCCTCAGTTCGGCCTTCGTCATCGAGTTGTAGGATGATTTGTCCCTCTTGACCTGCTCCCTCTGTCTCTGGGGAAGACATTCGTCGCAGTAGCACTGGCTGCTATGCGGCATTGTTTCCCTGATTGCCTCCAAGTCGTCGTCAGGCAGCCACCAGCCCTTGGTGGCCTCGATTTGGATGGCCTCCTCCCACGGGCACTCCCGACTGTCTATCTCAAGCAGGCCACTCTCCAGGGCCGCATAGGCCGTATCGTCGAGGTGCTCCCTTGACATC
>CABXDN010000031.1 GCA_902511005.1 uncultured Candidatus Poseidoniales archaeon
CGGCATTATTTCCGTGAGTGATGTACTGGTCTTGACCATCGACTACTTCTTCACCATCCGCTAAACCATCGTTATCTGTATCAAAGGATGATGCATTGGTGAAATATTTTTCAGTCACATTCCAATAGAAACCATCCATTGCCTCTGTGAAATCTTCAAGGCCATCGCTATCAGTGTCTCTATCAGTAGCATTAGTAAAAGTCTCATAATATTCTACTGAATCAGATAAACCATCACTATCTGTATCAAAAACACCAGGGTCACTCCTTACAAGTACATCTTTTACCCCATTATCAACTACTCGAATTGTCCAACCAATTACTTCGATTCCATCAATTAAACCATCATTATCTGTATCCGCAATCAAAGGATTTGTTGATCTACCATCCGTTATCCCATCTCCATCCCTATCTCTAGCATTATATTCGTCTAAGTTGGTGAAACGTTCATCTTGTTCAACTATGATGGCTAAGTCCTGTGTCCTAGTCATTACTTCGTCTCCAACTTCAACGTTAATTTCGTAAACCCAACCTTCAGTTTGAGTTTTAACGGGGATATTTACGTATACGCTATTCTGTACTGTTCGAACCCAAAGTATCGTTTTGTTAACTGGAACATATTCTCCAAGTTCAACGGAGATAAGATGAATAGTACTGACACCAACTAGTTCGTCGAACCTTACTCCACCATCTCCGTCAGAATCATAACCATCAAAATCAGGATCCTCGAGTGCATTGGCACCGTCATCATTTGGATGTATTCCGCTTAAATGTTCCCAACCATCAGGCATTCCATCATTATCAGTATCTGCAAGTAAGGGACTAGTGAAATTTTCTGGCCCCCAAGTATAGGCGACTTCATATTCTTCTACGTTGTTAAGACCATCTTCATCCCTATCGCCGTATGCATCAGTAGCATTTGCGGGGTTAAGGAATCGCTTTGAATCACTATCTAATGCATAGCAATATTCGTATCCATCGGGCATCCCATCGCCATCAGAATCCCAATCACTAGGGCCATTTAATCGTCCATCTCCGTCCATATCTTCTTCGAACCAAGTCATATCGCCAGGCCCGGACATATATTCATGGTAAGGAGCCTTTAGAGTTAAAGTACCAAATTGTGTAACTCCACAATGTACTGACAAATCAATATTCCCAAATGCTATTTCATACCTGTCCGCAATTAAATCTCCATCACTGTCTTCTGCTAAAGGATTGGTATCGTACCTCTCCTCGACGTAATTTCTTAGACCGTCTGGCTCAGGTTGCTCTAGGTCTAATAGAGCGTCACATGAATGCCCAAATTGATTACCCATTTCATCGAAAATAGTGGCGCCTATGTCTGCCTTAATTTGAGCCTTGACATCAGGAGTTAAGAGATAACAATCCCAATTTCCATCTAATGGATCTAGTAATTCGATTGAACCTTGAGGTGTTTCTACTGTGTAAGTATAGAGAGATTCCCAACGATCATTTAATCCGTCACCATCAGAATCTTGAAGATTGGGGTTGGTTCCCAAGGAAGCTTCATCGGCATTGATTAGCCCATCTCTATCTGGGTCACCGAATGGCCCGTTATCTGGATTAGGAAATGTCTCATTCAATTCAGTATTTTCATCGTTCTCATCAGGTTGAGTAGTTTGTGGATCGGGTGCTGCTGCCTCTCCACTATCTAATGGGTCAAGACCATTATCTATTTCCCAACCGTCATCTAAACCATCATTATCTGTATCAGACAGTCTCCAATCAGTACCGTAAAGAGTCTGTTCCATTCTATCCGGAAGACCGTCTCCATCAGTATCTTTGCCTTGTATAAATGTGTCTGTCTCTAAAGTTTCTATGTCAGAAGAACCATCTTCCCAACCAGATACTGTAGCTAATCCTGCACCAATAATCGTATAAAAACCTGCTAAAATTAGTGTTGCAGAAATTGCAGCAACAGCATATTGATTGTGTGTCAGAGCCAATTAATCACCTCGCCCCCCATAGGGGGCGTACAGTTGTCTCTAGGATACGATATAATGTTTCATCACTGGTGTGCAGGGATTTATTGGTGCGAAATTTCAGATAATGAAGTTAATTTCAATATATTTGTACCCGATTCAATTCTAAATTCTGACTTTACATTACGACCATAAGCACGTTCCCAGCATCCGCTTAGTATACCGCAAAATATTGCTGGGTGGAAACAAGATGTTGTGGAAATTTCAACACCTCCGAAATCATCAATTGTGTTTATAGAATCTATACAACCAAGGCCATTCTTACCAAGATGTCGACGCGCAACAGTAATCCAGTCTTGTTCTTTGGAGATAATTATATGATGCCCCTGATCAAAGAAAATTTCCCTCATTGTATCTGAAAAAATTGTCCACAGATTAGCCTTTTTATTGTCTAAATTCCTCCATAAACATGAACCTATACGACCCTCATGAATATCATCTACATATGGTAAAAAATAACTTTCAAAACGTATGATTAAATCCTGATGAATCATCATTGTTCTTACCCCCATTAATGACCATGAACCGCTATTTTCAATCATTAAAGTGTCCCAAAAATCATCGTCTTCGACAGTAGAGAAACTAATATCTTGAGGCCAAGGAGAAGATACATTCTGAGGGGACGGAATTTCAACCTTATCTTCTGATAAACTTAACATTAGGCTTTCTGAAGTATTTTGATTCCATCTAAATCGATGCCTGGTTCTAGTTGATAATTCCCAAATTGCTGAAAATATTCCTGCACACATAGGACCAAAGGAGGGGTTATTAATAAGAACTCTGACTTCATCAGAATTATCTATTAATTCGAAAGAACCTAGCCCTCTATCTTGCCAGTCATTAATCGTCCTATTCCATTTTTTAAAATTGCGACTTGATGATATCTTAGTATTTGAGTCTGAAATTAGCCATTCTTCAGATTCAGAAGAAGAGTGGGCTAAACGGCGGCCTAAGCTTTGACCGCTTCTTTTTTCAAGACCTGAAAAAAAATCTTCAAATGAATTAACACCAACTTTCCAAACTAAACTATTATTTCTTTGAGAGTCTGCGATAAATCCATTTGAAAGTATAAGCCATCTTTTTCTGATTCTATCTGAAAAATCAATATTATTCTCTCTTGAGAAATTAAAAAAACGCATTGGATCAACTACTTAGAAACCTTTCAATTCTGAGGAATGCTTCTTCCAGTACGGAGACGGGAGGAAGGCAAACCATCCTGAAATGGCCTGAT
>CABXDN010000032.1 GCA_902511005.1 uncultured Candidatus Poseidoniales archaeon
AGCTGCATAGACTGCACCTGCTGTGTAAACATGGTAAAGTAAGATATCTGTTAGAACAGCAATCTCTTCGTCTGTGTCAAATGTTGACAAGTCAATTCCAGCATCAGCGAATGCTTGATCTGTTGGAGCAAACACTGTGAATGGTCCATCCCCTTGCAATGTACTTACTAGATCAGCTTGCACAAGAGCATCGACTAGTGTGTCATGTACTCCTGTGTTGGTAGCATTAGTGGGTATGTCTTCGCTTGAATCAGCCATAGCTATTGGCATCGTCATCAGACAGGCAGTCATTATTAGGGCAATCAATGCATTTCTTTTGTGCATAAACTCGTGGCGGAAATATTAGACTATTTAATAGATGTATTTTTTGTAAATACAGATTTCCGAAGAGGTATATTAAGACTTGTTCAGAATAAAATTTCAATCTTGTTTTTTTCGATATTAATAATAATAATTGACTGAAATAAAAAACGCTTTTTTATATCTGTAGTGTCGTTAGCATAACTATGAGTGTATCAACTTCTCAAGATGTCTTAATTGTAGGAGCAGGCCCTGGTGGGCTTGCATCTGCTCTGTTATTGGCTCATTCTGGCGTTAAAGTAACAATGTTAGAAAAATCTTCTGAAGTAGGTGGGCGTACTAAGATTGTAGAGATGGACGGATTTAGGTTTGACAGAGGCCCTACCTTTTTCCATTACCCTGAAGTCATAGAAGAAATCTTCCAAGCAATAGGTAGAGATGCACATTCTGATCTTGGACTTATTCCTCTGGATCCATCATATCGTCTAACTTTTGGAGCAGGGGGTTTCATAGATGCAACATCTAATTTAGATCAAATGACCGAGAGAATCAGAGAATTATCTGGAGATAAAAATGCGGAAGGTTTTGAGAAGTATGTGCTCGAAAATAGGAAGAAACTAGATTATTCTCGGATATGTTTGCAGACTCCTTGGAAGGGTCCATCTGATTTGTTTACTAAAAGAGCAATGAAAGTTGCAACCATACTAAAGCCATGGGCTTCTGTAGCGAGTGATCTCTCGAGATTATTTGATGATGAGAGAGTTAGGTTAGCTATGTCTTTCCAAACTAAATACCTTGGAATGAGCCCTTTCCATGCTCCTTCATTATTTACAATCTTAGCCTTTTTGGAATATGAGTATGGTATATTTCATGCCAAAGGAGGCCTAGGTTCGATAACTAAGAAGATGGCCGATATCGCTATTGAGATGGGTGTAGAGATTAAATTGAATACTGAAGTTAAAGAATTAATCTATGATGGCAAAACAGTAATTGGTGTGAAAACTGATGAGGGCGAATATAGAGCAAAGAAAACAATTTTGAATGCAGATTTTGCTCATGCCATGACCACACTGATCCCTGATTCACGCCGAAAGCGTTGGTCCAATAAAAAATTACAGAAAAAAGGATATTCATGTTCTACATTCATGCTATACCTTGGTATGGATAAGTTATATGAACAACCTCACCATCAAATTTATGCATCTAAAGAGTATGAAAATAATCTCAAAGATATAACTCAGCACAAAATAACATGGAATGATCCTTCACTATATGTTCAGAATGCTTGTATCACTGATCCTAGTTTGGCACCCGATGGGAAATCTACTCTGTATGTGCTCGTACCAGTTCCTAATACTGATGAAAGTATAGTCTGGGACGATATTAAGGATGATTATAGCGAGGTTATCTTAGACATGATGCAGGAGAAACTTGGCTTTGGTAACATCCGTGAATCAATTGTCTCCAAAACGATAGTAACTCCCGATGACTGGAACTCATCTGATATCTATCGTGGTGCAGTATTCAACTTAGCACATTCCTTAGATCAGATGCTATGGAGGCGTCCCCACAATAGATTCGAAGAATTGGATAATCTATTCCTAGTGGGTGGAGGTACTCATCCAGGAAGTGGTCTCCCTACCATATTTGAAAGTGGAAGAATTACTAGTAAGCTAGTACTTTCTGACTTAGGGGTTGAACCAGACTGGAATGGGATAGACACTTGGTTTGGAGATCTTAAGAAGCCGAAAAAAGTAAAATCTGTGGTATCGTCATGAAGACATTAGGGGTTATTTTCCTTCTTTTAAGCAGTGTACTAGCCGGATGCATATCCGAAACACAAGAATTTATTGATGAAGAAACCCCCTCTAGTTCTCCACCTGAGAGAATGTCATTTACAGCACCATTAATGTCTAACTATTCAAATAATACCGATTTAATCTTAGAAGAATATGTTTCTGAAGGTCCAGTACTTTTGATTTGGGTGGCTGCAGGTTGTATGGGATGCCATTCTTGGACTGACGTAATTTCAGATGAGGTTAACAATGGAAACATTAGCAATACCTCATTACTCAGTATACATAGATATCCTTCTTTTGAATCCATTTCTTACGTTGAAGAAGTATATGGTAACCATGAAAATGCAACTAATCCTGTTTCTTGGCCTCTGGTACTTCCTCCTGAAGATACCTCGGTAATCGATCTAGAATCGAGATTAGAAAGCCCAGTCTCATTTTACGATTCCTTCGGTTATCCATCGACACCCACTCTTCAGATAATGGATACTTTTGGAAAGATAATTTGGACATCTAAAACTTATTGGCCAACACCCGAAGTACTGGAAGAAATAAAGAATATAATTAATTGAAGTGATAATATGGAAAAGATGCATTGAATCTGAATGTAAAAAATAGAAATCACTCATCTTGATATTTTTCGGTGTTATGTTAATACCTATTGGTTTAGGGCTTACAGTGTTATTAGTAAGAAAATAATTTTTAATAAAAAATTATTTAATCATTTTTTTGATAATGACCATAATCCAAGAGCCGAAAGAGCGAAACCAATTTTTTTCATAAAACCCAATTGTAACCTCTTAGATAGGATATCTCCATTCCTTTTCTCAGCTTCAGACAGAATACTTGAGTAAACGGCACACATCATTTGAGGATTTCTTCTAGAATCATTTTCGATTAATGGGATTAAATTCAAGGCATTATTTCTATGAG
>CABXDN010000033.1 GCA_902511005.1 uncultured Candidatus Poseidoniales archaeon
CAATACTGACTTTTTTCCCATCTAATACGATGTTTATTCTTACTTCTGGGATATTTGTAGTTATCTTATTCAGAATTTTAGAAGGTGATGAAACATCAGGAGGTGAGCCCTTCGGCGGAGAAGAATTCTCGTGGTTAGAACCTGCTGGAAGATTATCTTTAACAATATATGTAGCCCACTTTGTATTACTTGGAATTGTTGCATATGAGATGCAAAATCAACCTCGTTTGGAAATCTATACAGCATTTATATTAACGATTTTACATACATCTATATGGATTCCTTTATCTATATTGCATGAGAAATATATACCTAAGTTCTCTTTTGAAGAATTACTTAGGAAGTTCAATTAATATTTGTAGTCCAACTTATTGGACCTGACCAAACTGAACTTTCTTCATTAAACGCCTGGACTCTTCCATAATATGTAGTCCCAGCAATGAGACCTGTAATAGTCTGAGAGTGATTGCCGACTGAAGTAGTACCCCAATTAGAACTACTTGTCCACCCTAATGTTTGGTTACCAACATCACTAACACCATAGTAAAACACTAAAGAAACATTGGTACCATTATCATATGTTTCCCAAAATATGTCTGTGGTATCATCAGTAGTATTTTCGACATCTAAATCTCGAATAATTGCGTCATATACAAAGAAATCACCGCGGAGAGAGTCATTTACCCATACAGGTAAGTGTTCTAGCGCATCATAAGTTTGCTGATTTAGTGGAAATCCCCATGCTGCATGATAGGGAGCAAGGTTGTATCCAGTTGTATTAGAAAGATGCATTACCCAATAATTGAATTCTTCGATATCACCAACTGGAATCTCATCAATTGGTAAAGTGTAGTAAAGACTCAAGGTCTCAGTTATTACATCCCAACCCCATTCTTCTTTGATAATTAAGAATGTATCTAGGGCAGTCCAAACTGACCAATTAGAAATGTTTGAGCCATCATCAAAATATGACCTCATTCTAGATTCTCTTTGTACAGGATCTACAGCACTATGTCCCTGAACTCCAACTAAATCTTCCATCAGATAAACACTTGCAAAATTACAACTAGTTTCTGTATTACCTGGTAATGTTGAAGGCATCCACTGATGATTATGACCGAGCTCATGAAACATCCCCCAGTCACCATTTTCACTCATATACGTATAATTAACTACGTCGGGGACGCTTAAATCGTGGGCCATGAATGGATAACCAGAATGCATCCAACCAGCGGATATCTGTACATCAAAAACTGCTCTTTCGACCCTAGGCCAAGGTTCAAAACCATACAAATGATGTTCCATATTGAGAGCACTATCCCACCAATTCATTAGCTGACTGGGATTATCAAGATCGCGTATTTCTGAACTAGGGACGGTCATAATAAAATTATCAGATATTAACTCGGCCCATGGCGCAGGATTCTCTCTTTCTGAATAAAGCCATTCAAAATCTGAGGTCTCACCTAAGACGAACATCGGGGCGCGTATTGCTCCAGAAATAGTCAATTCTAAATCACCGAATAAAGAACCTGCCGGTACTGAAACATAGATTGGACCTCCAAATGAATTTGCAACTTGATTAGTGGTATTTTCAATAGCCCAATCTCTATAAATTTTCGAATGACGTTTGATGACATCTTTACCCCATAGACCGTCTGTATGAGCGCCTATCAATACACTAAACCCTAATTCAGAAGTCTCTTGGTCAACTGAAATGGTAATTACTTCACCAGGAGGAGCATATAGTCCGGTTGACATTCTTATGTTCGAACGAGCTCCGGAATAACCGAAGTCGCTAGGAAGTCCTGATTGATTGCCATTCACAGTAACTGTGCGGCTTATCCTAGTAGCATTAGAGGGGACTAACCCCGGGAATTCAACATGACTAGGGTGTACGGGTAGTTCTTGAGCGGGCAGGTTTTGAGTTAGTGACTCTTCTAATCTCAATATGATATCTGATACAGGATCTTCCCCTAAATCATGACCATTAGAGCTCCAAAGGGTACTATATTCTATGACCGTCCAACCTGTTAAATTAATCAACTCCCTCAAGGGTGTCCAAAAATCAATAAAATCCAGAGTAAGTATTTGACTACAAGCAGAGATAGATTTGTAGGCGATACTTGCTTCTTCATCGGACAAATCAACATCATTTATTCGATTATCTAAAACTGCGTCTATTGCATTATGAGGAGTATATAATGAGTTAGGCAACTCAAAATTAATATCATTATAACCCCAAGTATCTGATACTAGTAAACCAGTAACTTTCGAAATTTTATTCCCAGGGTAATTATGAGGGACGTCGCTATTAGAGTAGGACCAATACCACGAATGACCACCCATTATTAGTCCGCCACCATTAAGGAGAAAATCCTCAATTACAGAATTATCGCCATCATCATGCCCATTCCAAAATTCGTCTACCAGACAATCAATTTCTGAAAGATCATCCGGGGTAACTGAGAGAAAAACATCATGACCACGCTCTTTCAAGTCATCTTCCCAGTCATCGAATCCTGCACCATATGCCAGACCTATATTGGCAGATTGACCACATGCCCATTCTACTGCGCGCATCGTGAAATCATGATCTTGCATAACCCAACTTTCATGACCATAACCTACCATTTTTCCACGACCAACGTGTGATGCAGATACTACTGTATTATCATTAGAATCTCTACCTAGGGGAAATGACCACTCGCCAATTGGTAGAATTAGCGAAGACCAACCCCCCCAGTCAGCATCTTCAATATCTCGCAATAATTCATTCTGATCTGCCCTTAAGTCGTGTATGGCTATCCAAATATTAAGTCCCACTGCACCTCCAGTATTATTAGCCCAAATTGTATATTCTTGCCAATCTGTTCGCGAATTTGGAATGCCTTCAATTGAACCATTATCAAGTATTAAAAGGCCAGAAGGTAATTCTGGGTACACCTCCCAAGAATCAATTAAGGGGCCATTATTTGTCGCCGGA
>CABXDN010000034.1 GCA_902511005.1 uncultured Candidatus Poseidoniales archaeon
GTGAATGTGATGAGGAATAAGAGTATATCGAATAAGATTCTATTGTGATTATCATATTCCGTACCCCTACTATATTCATGTGTAAACTAGGGGTATAGGTACAACCCATTGTAGATGGATTGTATCATAATCGGTCTAAGGTAGATACCCATATTGACGGATATGTAACAATGTAACCGTTGTAGTGCTATCCATCAACTTCGCTACCCTTTGCTTCGTATACGGATGGATGGGATACCCATGCGTTTAGAGATTGAAACCGTACAGTTCATTCTGCTTCGTCTTGATCAGATTTAGCATGGCCCAGTATCTGCCACCATTCTTTTTTCAACACCATTCTCTGGTAGGCCGGTTTAATGAATAGAACGTAAGGAATAGACAGAAAGAATATTATTTGGATAATAATAGATAAAAATTCAAAAATTTCATTTAATATATCCTCAACCCCACTCTGTAGATTTTCTCCTACTCATATTATTTCATTAATGATGGAATGTATATACTTTATCCCGATACAACGGTAGGGAATACGTCGTATTACAGTACAACGGTTACTATGGACGAATAGCGTAATTCCGCAGAAAACTTAATTGTCTTTTAATAATAATACTTACTATGAGCGTAGGCGGCCCATGTTCAATCGAGGGTTGCAAACGCACAAAGATGTACAACAGCTCAGTTTGCTACAAGCACAAGAAAATGTCATCTAAATTGACAGAGACATCTTCTGAATTAGAACAAGTAGAGAATGAACAACAAAGACCTAGCGGAGAGGAATTGGAGTGTCCAAAGGGATGCGGGATAATGTCTTACAAAGACATACATGTCGGTGAAACAGATCTATCTAATGCATTATTTTTCGTTATACCATTACTAGCTGGAATTTACTTTATAGGCTCCTTCTTTATATTTCACTCTGGTGATAGCGAGTATGATTCTTCCCAATTCCATCCCAGCGTTGGAATCCTAGTACTCTTTGCCATTATTTGGGTAGTAAGCATACTATCTGGAATCATTTACTCAAAAACTCATGCTTGTGCTTCTTGTAATGGAATAATGATGGAAGAAAAGGCTATGGCATACATATTCGATGAACCATCCTTAGTCAAAATCAACTCATTGATCGACAGTATGACTCCCTCTAGTAGCGATTTACAGTGTTCTGTTTGTAATGAGACTATGGGGAAATTTTCTGTACCATACATTCCAGCAGATGATTATGATGAACGGAGACATAATCGCGGGAATAAGAATATAGATGCAGGTGGATTAGCTGTTGGATTAGCAATTGCCCTTGTTGTAGTTGCAGTAAAAACAATCGTACCCAATGCCGAACAAAAAATTCACTTAGACGCATGCAGAGAATGCAGAACGGTTTGGTTCGATTCATCAGAAAAAAATCAACTTGAATTGGGAACAATAGTAGAGAATAATAGAGAAGATGAATACCATAAATATAGAGAAGATATGTAAGGAGAGAGAAAACAAGAGAATTTTTAATTCTTCTTCTACTTCAGTACACTATCGATATTCATAGTGTAATAACAAGTGACTGCTTCAAAATCAAGTTTTTGAATCGATGCCGGCACTAGTCTTATTAATGATTTAACTTAATCAAGTATTATGGAAGAACATGAAATACAAAATAATGTTAATGATTCAGCAAATACCCCTTGGGGTGAAATAATTTCTCCAAAAACTCAGACAATACCCTCAGAAAATAAACCAAATCTAAATGGTGCTAAAATTGCATCGATCATCATATTTTTAAGTATTTTAGTGCCATACATAAGCTTCGATATTGACGATACGGGAGATCCAGAATTAGATCTTACCGGAGTCGAAATTGTTGAAAGTTGGTTTGAATTTTTTGGTTTCATAATGGAAGTAAGTGATTCAGGAATAGATACCGGAGGCTCAGAATCAACTGCTGGTGAATTAGATATGCCTTTACGCATCTATATCTTATTAATTGGGGCTTTGATGTTATTATTATCTCCTATTCTATTTGCTTTTTCATCAATTATTGGAGGTTTTATATCATTCTCAGGTATGGGATTACCCAAGACCTTAGGAAAGATTCATCTAGGATTTTTCATAATAATGATCTTAATGTTAATAATTGGAGGAAGTGTTATTTTCTCAGAAATACCTGATGAAGAAGGAATGCCTTCGTCAATGCTTGATTTCCTAGGTACCGGAGTATGGCTCGGAGGATTGTCATCAATTGGATACTTTATTGAGATGAAAACTGATGAATAGAACTTAGGGTACCCGAGTTGATGATTATGGGCGATGAAAATGAAAATGAAGCCCCCTCTAGACAGTTTTCTAACGAGACCATAATGTATTGGGCTGTCGGGATATTTCTAATTATGTTAGTATTGGCATTATTTATCGGGTCAACGAATGCAGGAGAGCCAATTCTCCCATTACTCATTGGAGACTGGTTTTTTAAAGCAATATTATTTGTTATTATCTCGTCAATCTACGGTTTGCAATATTGGGTTAAAAAATGAGAACGATATAGTCATAGATATCTATTCCCCTAGAAAAGATGATTTTCCTTAGTACTAAGGTTTCTTTGTGATATACCCGTATTGACGGAGCTGTTGTAGGCTCTAGGATGACGTAGCAAGACCACACACATGAAATAACAACCCCATATGGTAAAATTATGAGAGGAAAGTTCGATGCTGGACATTTCAACACTTTCGCGGCTTCTCGAAGATCAACTAGAGACTTTCTTCCAACACCTGTTCCTGATGGATTAATCGAGGAAATTATCGCTGCAGGCCTAACCTCACCGAGTTGGAGTAACACCCGCCCGTTTATGGTAGCGGTAGCAGAAGGCGAGGTCAGAGATCGTTTATCTGCTGAATTTCTAAGTCGATTTGAGTTAGTCAAAACCGGACAAGGAGAGGGGTGGTTTGGAAAAATTAAGGCTCTAATTCGTAGGAAAGGGTTACCCA
>CABXDN010000035.1 GCA_902511005.1 uncultured Candidatus Poseidoniales archaeon
CATTGTCGAATGAATCTGTTAGTATAGAAGGCATGTGTGAGTTTGCACTAAATGGCCTGTCAGGAGCTATACCCTCATAACCTTCGACATTAGATATCGCGGCATCCGCTATTTGTTTTATAGCAAAGGAAGGAAGACCTTCGCTAACGCCATCCCACGCGCCCGCGGAACTTAATCTCAAACGTGTATAATATATCTCATAATTTACATCAATATCGAAACCATAGGCTCTACCGTCCATCCAAGTTAAGTGAGTATTGCCCGAATTATCAATTGCGATTGCCGGATGTAAACTATATGCATCGTTTAATGTAATTCTAGTATCATTAACGACTACTAAATGCCCGTAACCAAGTGCATCTGGTGAAGCACCTAGATCTTCATAATATGAATCTGTGTTCTCATCTGCAAAAGTTCCCGAGTCACCTTTACTCCAACCTGGAGAAGGAGATTCTAATAGGCCAAGAGGGTCAAGAACTGTAAGGAAAATTTCTCTAGAATTATTAGTCGATAGATAAACTAATGCTTCGACCATTAATTGCATTTCTGCTTGATTAGCGGAACCTGTTGGGAAACTGTACATCATACCTTCGGCATTAGTAAGCGCTAATGTTGCGCCGCTGCACGTTCTAGAATTAAGACTTGTAAAACCATTAGGGCATTGTGCTAAATCCATCATGTGAGAACCTACTTCTGTGGAGCCGCTGCCAAATCCTGCGGCCATTAGTGGAATTGGAATAATTCCTGCATTAACGCATGCATTATGCGCTTCTAATATCGACTGGGTGTCGTCAGAATCTCCTGCTGGATCTCCCCCATATGGGCCTTCATCAGAAATGGGAATTACAATTTTTGTAGCGTTGGGGTTCCATTTATGGTCTAGCATTGTTGGAGGATTGCCTGGGACATTTCCTAGATTATCATGCCAAGAAAAGCAAGCCCAAGTTGATGCGGGGCCCCAAAACTCACTGTAATATCCACCATCTTGTGGAAGATCTATCGCCCCATTCGAATACACAACTTCTGTTAATTCGCGTATACCGCCTGAATCATCATTCGGTTGTATTCCCAGAGCCGTTGTTCTTGGTCCTTGGTTTCCGCTACCGCCTGTTGCATATGCGGCAGCACAGTTTCCACTGGTTGCAGCTGATGGCCAGTTTCCACTTAATGCGTAAAGTGTCTCATAAACCGTCATATTCGCTCTCTCAAGCATTGGTTTGAGTCCTTCAAAATTATAGCCACTAGCAAATGATCCTCCATAAAACACAGCGCACATATCCGCCCATTCTGCATTCATTGAACCTGAAGTATCGATTGGAACAACCATTTCTACCTTACCTCCACGGGTATCGTCCCAAACAACTTGAACATAATCGTCAAGATCTACGGCTACATCTGGGTGTCCTTTGTGCCCAATTATAGGTGTCAGTAATGTTTCATCCACCGCCACTATTGCGGTTCTGGCGACGACGTCAGCTTCTATCATTGCATAGTAAATCTGTGGCTGTTGGTAATATTTGTCTAATTCTTCATAAGAATCTTCCCAAACAATATGCGCATTTGCCTCTGAATCTGTATCGACTGCGGGCCAGTCTCTATTTTGTGTGTGGCGAGATACTTCAAAATCATCAATTACTGAAATCGATGCATCAATGGCTATACTGCCATCAAGATCATCTTGAGATGGGTCGATTACTGTGTATTTGATAGCCCAGTTTCCTGCTCGATCCGCCCAAACAATATGTGCTCTATCATTATCATCTATTGCAATATCTGGATGCCATGCTCTACTTTGACCGGCATTAGAAATTTGTGTGGCTTCAATTAGTGTCTCGCCTCTAGCGTCTACTAATTTGTAATACAGGTGTTGAGTATTTCGGCTCCAAACGAAATGGACGTTTCCTTCCGAGTCAGAGTCAAGTGCGACCATTCGATCATTTTGAGCGCCTCCATTGACTATTTGGACTGCATCTGTAAGTACAACTTCGCTTGCAGTGACTTGTGGTGCAGCCATTGCGACAAATAAACTCATT